>JBGSZR010000091.1:0-63748 GCA_041750275.1 Gemmataceae bacterium | reverse complement strand
CGGTGCGGTGCCAGCCGCGGCCATCTTCGATTGATCGAGAACGCGGGCCAGCACCTTATCATCGACCTGCACACCGTTCTGCTTGGCACGCGCAAGGCCCTTGTTGCAGATGCCAAGGGAAAGTGTGGGGGCCCAGCCGCCGTTATTGGCGAAGCCGCCGGCTGCGTTCTGGTGCTTCACGATTTTGTTCATGGTCTTCTCGAGTGCCGCGATGAGCCGTTTCTCGTGCGAGCCCGAGCGGCCCTTGAGTTCGGCCAGCACGAGGTTCGCGAGAAACGTATCGACGTACGGCCCGATTTTGCTTTGAAGTTGCGTGCCCTTCACATCGGTCACGAGGAGCGAATCGGTGTCCGACTTCTCCACGCGATTGAGCACGAAGATCAAACCCTTCTTCACGTTCTCCTTGTATTCACCCTCGTCAGGTGTGTTGCCCGCGCGGATGAGTGCAAGAAGTGCGATGCAGGTGTTGCCGAGGTCGGATGGGTCCTCGACGTCCTTGCCTTCAACCCGGCCGCCGTTCCCCTGAACGCCGGTGCGCCAGCCGCCGCCCTGATTCCAGCCGCCATCTTCTTGCTGCGTTTGGACGAGGTACGTCAGGCCGCTCTTGACCGTGGAACTGAGTGGTTTGGGTGTCACTGCGGTCTTCGTTTCAACCTTGATATCGGTCACCTTGACCGGAATCATGGGTGCTTCATCGGGCTTCACAACCGGTGGCTGAGCGGCTGGAATGGCCGGTTTCGGATCCTCGGCGACCAGAGCGCCGGTGCCACACAGTCCGGCGAGGCCGAGCGTCGTGGTCAGAGCGAGAGGACGGATCAGCTTCTTCATCGCCAATCTCCTAAGTAGAGCGAACCGGGAAAGGGGTTCCAAATGGGCACTCGGTGAGAAGAGCATTCGGCTCACCGTGCGGGCAGTCTAACCAGTCAGACGCAACAGGTGGGTAACGGGTTGGTAACAGGAAGTAACAGGCGAGATCCGAGGCAAAATCTTGGATTGATTGGCTCGAATCCCATCTGCGATTCCGCCTACCATAACTACGAAACGCGAGTTAGTGGCTTCTGCTGTAACGCATCGCGTGTCGCGTTCATAAACTTTCATTCTGGATTCAGCCTTGGTCTCCAGATGCATGCCCCACAACCAACCGCACCATCCATGAAACTCACCCTCCACATCTGGCGACAGAAGAACCGCACCGATGCCGGCGCGATGAAGACTTACTCGCTGGATGCCGTCAGTCCTGATATGTCGTTTCTCGAGATGCTGGACACGCTCAACGAAACGCTGATCAAACAGAATGAGGAACCCGTGGCCTTCGACCACGATTGTCGGGAGGGCATCTGCGGCAGTTGTGCCATGATGATTAACGGGTTGGCCCACGGGCCGGAGCGTGCCACCACCACGTGCCAGCTGCACATGCGGAGCTTCAAGGATGGCGAGCACCTTTACCTCGAACCCTGGCGTGCCAAGGCGTTCCCCGTCATGAAGGATTTGTGCGTCGATCGCACAGCGTTTGATCGGATGATCCAGGCGGGTGGCTTCGTGGGTGTGAACACCGGCGGCGCACCGGACGGCAATGCGTTGCCGGTGCCGCGGGTGGCGCAGGAACTGGCGATGGACGCAGCTGAGTGCATCGGATGCGGAGCCTGTGCGGCAGCGTGCCCCAATGCCAGTGCCATGTTGTTCCTCAGCGCGAAGGTCGGGCACCTTGGCAACTTGCCTCAGGGCGAGCCTGAACAACACCAGCGCGTCCGTGCGATGGTGGCCCAGCACGATCGCGAAGGCTTCGGCCACTGCACCAACATCAATGAATGCGAGGCAGCCTGCCCCAAGGAAATCAGCGTCGAGTTCATCGCCCAGCTGAATCGCGACTACATCGCCAGCACCGTGAATGCTCTCGTGAAGTGAATGGCCATCGGCACACCAGTAACGAAGAGCTAGAATCGAGTGATTGGACACAGACGGAGACCACACGATGCCCTCGCCATTTCCTGGAATGGACCCGTTCCTTGAAGTCCCGGAACTGTGGCCGGACGCGCATCACGGTTTGATCACGACAATACAGGAACTACTTAACAAAAAGATCCGGCCAAGGTACGTTGCAAGGGTTGAAGAGCGTGTGTACATGGATTCAGAGGACGAACCAGATCGATTCACCTGGATGCCGGATGTCAACGTTGAGTCGCAGCCTTTCACAGGCACGACACCGCAACCGCATCTGAAACGAACGGAGCAATTGCAGAGCCAGTGTTGATCCGCATGCACGATCTCGTGCGAGAAGCGCGGGTCGAGATCATGGAGGTGGCCTCGCGAGAGGTCGTCACCGTCATTGAGTTTTTGAGCCGAGCGACAAGCGAAGCGGTGCCGCGGGCCGGAAAAAGTTTTCTGCGTAAGCGTGGAGAGATCCTCAGCAGCACGGCGAACTGGTTCGAGATTGATCTGCTGCGTGACGGTATCCCGCTTTCGAGCAAGAAGCGATTCCTCAATTGCGAGTATTTCGTCTATTCGTCGCCGACGGAACTGCGACCCGACGGCAAGGCCTGGCCCATCCGACTTGAGCAACCACTTCCAGTTGTCGGCATCCCGCTGAAATCGCCTGATCCCGACGCGCCTCTCGAACTGCAGAAGGCCGTCGAACGGGTGTACGACCGCGCCGCGAACGACGCCACGATCGACTACACGCTGGAACCCACTCCGCCGCTGGCTCCGCATCTCACTGCCTGGGTTGATCAACTGCCGAAGCAGAAAAAGTTGCGAGAAATGACAGTTAACGGTTGACAGCCCGGGTAGCCCTGGTTATTGCCTCGAATTCGAATTGATAGAATCTGCGCGAGGCGATGTCCATGCCAACCTTCAAACGGGGCGTGCTCCCGAAGCTTGCGCTCGTGATGCTTGCCATCGCGGTCGGTTGCAAAAGCCAGCCACCAATCACGACACCGAGCCTCGAACTTGTCGAGCAGGACTGGCTGAATGCCGACCAGCCATCCGCCGATGCGTACCCGATTCCCGAGCAAACTCTGGTGCGAGATTTATCCGCTGCGCTGGGATCGGAAGCTGGGAACACCCCGCCGCAGGCACCGCCCACGGGCCGGCCACTCAACGCCATCATTCTCTCGGGTGGTGGCAAATTTGGCGCGTATAGCACAGGCGTAATCGCAGGCTGGACGGCAACGGGCACGCGTCCCACATTTGACATCGCCACGGGCGTCAGCACCGGGGCCATCATCGCACCGCTGGTTTTTCTTGGCCCGAAATATGACGAGGCCCTCAAGAGCTACTTCACGCTGTACGTCCGTGAAGATCTATTCGATATTAAACCCATCCGCGGCATCCGCAAAAGTGATGCCCTGGCCGATCCAGCCAAGCTGAAGGCGATCATCGACCGCCAGATTAACGATGAATTCGTGGCCGACCTGGCTCAGGCACACCGTGAAGGCCGCCGCCTCTTCGTGGGCACCACCAACCTCATGACGCACCGCTTGACGGTGTGGGACCTCACGGCGCTTGCAGCCAGTTGCCGGCCGGATTCCACTGACATGGTTCGCAAGGTGATCATGGCTGCCAGCAGCATTCCTGGATTCTTGCCGCCAGTGGAGTTCGACATCACCGTCAATGGGGTCTGCTACCACGAACTGCATGGCGATGCCGGAAACGTGACCCAGGGCTTCATTCGCACCGCAAACGGCCTGCCACCCGGCTCAAATGTGTACGTCATCTGTGCGGGCTATCTGCACACCCCGCCACGCACCGAGCGGCCCGGCTTCTTCGGTCTGGTTTCACGCGGTGTGTCGGACTCGCTGGACGCTCTCTTTCGGGCCGATCTTGTGAATCTGTACTCACTGTGTGCGGCAACACGTTCAAAGTTTCACCTGATCTCGATGCCACCCACACTCAAGACAACGGGCGGCAGTATGTCGTTCCACCTGGATGAAGCGCTGCAGATGTATCAGGTAGGTTATCAGATGGGGACCAGCGGACCGGCCTGGCGAGTGACGCCGCCTGGGTGCCAGCCGGGCGAGGGTGCGATTCCGCGCACCGGGTTGCATTTCGTCACGCCGAATTGCAAGTAAGGGATTCGATGCTTCAAGCATCACTTGGTGACAGCCGGGCTTTCCTCCTCGAAGAGCCGGCTAATCGACTCGTTACCGTGGATGCGCTGAATCGCGTTGGCCAGAAGCGGCGCGACCGAGATCACTTTGATACTCGGCAATTGATCGAGCTTGTCCTTCGAGATGGGAATGCTGTCCGTCACCGCAATCTGCTCGACCTTGGCGTCTTTGAGTTTCTCGACGGCCTTATCCACAAGCAATCCGTGCGTGGCGAACACGTAGATCTTGTTCGCGCCATGTTTGCGGGCAAGCTCGATGGCGTTCACCATGCTGCCGCCCGTTGAGATCATGTCGTCGAAGAGCGCGACGGTTTTGCCCTCAACCGACGCTCCAATAAGGTGTGCCGCTTTCGTCTCGGTCGCACTGGAGCGGCGCTTGTCCACCACGGCAATCTGCCCACCGAGCGCCTGCTGATACTTCAGCGACTTCTTGACGTTGCCCTCATCCGTGCTGAGCACGACGAGTTCATCCTTGGGAATGCCAAGGCTCTTCACGTGAGCGGTGATTTCTTTTGAAGCATAAAGGTGATCGACTGGGATGTTAAAGAAGCCCTGGATCTGGGCGGCATGGAGATCGAGGCAGAGCACACGGTTCGCCCCGGCCGTGGTCAGCAGATCGGCAACGAGCTTCGCGGAGATCGGCACGCGGCCCATGTCCTTGCGATCCTGGCGCGCGTAGCCATAGTACGGTATCACGGCTGTGATGCGGGCGGGGCTGGCACGCTTGAACGCGTCCAGGATGATGAGCAACTCCATCAGGTTTTCGTTTACAGGCGGGCAAGTCGGCTGGACCACAAACACATCGCGACCGCGCACATCTTCATCGATGCGCACCATCGTTTCCTTGTCAGGGAAGTTGCCCAGGTTGATGTTTCCCAGGCTCGCTCCGAGGTGCTTGGCGATGTTCTCGGCAAGCGGCCGATTGGCCCGGCCGCTGAAAATCTTCAACTTGTGATTGTTCCCGTTGCCGAACACACCGTGCCTCCCGTGATTTGCCGGACAGGGGCATTATGTGGGAGTGATGAAGCGAGAGCAACGGCCCAGGCACCGTATCACCAAGATCGTGATTCGTGCCAGGCGGAATATCGGAAGAAGAATCGCTGGTATCGAATCCGAATTTGGTATGCTCAGTTGCCGTTTGCTTCGCACACCACTGCGGCCTCGCCGATGCCTGTGATTCCCACAGATGTCCGCTCTCACCTCGCCCTGGCGCTGATCCCAGGGCTTGGCCCGAAACTCACCGCGGCCTTGCTGCACGCATTTGGTTCGGTCGAGGCAGCTCTTCATGCCACGGCCAGCCAGCTTCGAGCCATTCCGCATATTGGGGAGAAGCTCGCTGCGTCGCTCGCTGCCGCGATGCACTCCGTGAACATCGAACCCGAGTTGCAGCTGCTTGAGAAGCATGGCGTCACGCCGGTGCCGCTTGGTTTCGCGGGGTATCCGGCACCTCTCGCCGGTCTCGTGGGGCCGCCGCCGCTCCTTTATTTCCGGGGTGAATGGGTTGATGCGGACACAAATGCGGTGGCCATCGTCGGCTCGCGCAATTGCACGACCTATGGCAAGCGCATGACCGAGCAACTGGCCCGCGGGCTGGCTCGCGCCGGTGTCACGGTGGTCTCGGGATTGGCCCGCGGAATTGATGGCGTCGCACACCGTGCGGCCCTCGATGCGGGTGGACGCACCATCGCGGTTCTGGCCGGCGGTCTCTCGCAAATCTACCCACCCGAGCATCTGGAACTCGCCAACGAGATCACGTCACAGGGATGCCTCGTCACCGAGACGCCCATGACGGTCGCACCCCAACCCGGCATGTTCCCCGCTCGCAACCGCATCATCAGTGGCCTTTCACGAGCCGTGATTATTGTGGAAGCGAACGTGAAAAGCGGTGCGCTCATCACCACACGCCACGCGGCCGAGCAAGGACGCGAAGTCTTCGCCGTTCCCGGCAACGTCGACAGCCCTGCCAGTGCCGGCTGCCTGGAGTTGCTGCGAAACGGTGCCCGGCTCGTGCGGAGCGTCGAAGATGTGCTCGACGATCTGAAGGGCCTCGCAACGGCAGAGTACGGCAAAGTGGAACCCGCTACCCGCCCGCGCGATCTCTTCGAAGGTGTGGAAGAACCGCGTGAACCTGCCCGCCCGCCCACGCCTCCTGAACTGGAAGGAGCGCAGAAGACGGTCTACGAACTTCTCGCCTCGCGTCGGCATGGCGACGAACTGGCACGCGAAGCGGGTCTCACCGTTTCCGAACTGTCACGTGTGCTCATGCAACTCGAGATGAAACGCATCGTTCGCCGCTTTCCGGGCAACTACTACGAACGACGCTGACGCATGCTTCGCCTCCTCTCCGTGCGTATGATGGGACATCCCCTTCCCTTGCGGTGTGCACTCCGATGGGCGATCGCGATGCGCTATTCCGGGCGATTGTGGCGAACCCGGATGAAGACTTGCCGCGACTGATATTCGCCGACGCCATCGAGGCCGATGGCGAGGAAGAATACGCCGAGTTCATCCGGTTGCAGTGCGAGATGGGCCGACTCGAGGACGATGGCTCCGACACGCAATCGGTGTATGAATTTCTCGCGGAGCGCGACACGGAGACGCTTGCTGCGATCGACTGGTCTACGCTCGATCCCGGCATGGCACACCGACTGGCACTGCACAGACGAACGAACGAACTCTATCAGGCGCACCATCAGGACTGGACCAAATGGCTGCCCAAAGAATGCGGCCTGCAGTGGGGTGCGTTCGCGCGTGGGTTCCCCGGTCAGGCCAGCCTCACCGAGGATCGCGAGAAATTCATTCTGAGGTGTGCAAGCGAGCAGACCGCCCTTCCCGCACTCACATTATCCGCCCGAAGCCTCACTGCAGCACTCGCGGATGCCATCGTTCAGGGAGGTGTGCTTCGCTCGATCTGCGGCCTGAAACTGTCCGGGCACTGGCTGGCCGGGCTTCGCGTCCTGAGCCGCTCTCCAGACGCAGCGGGCATCCACACACTCAAGATTCACGACAGCACCATCGAGGAGGCCGAAGCGATTGGCGGACTCCTGGCCGGCTCATCCCACTGGAGAGGGTTAAGAAACCTTGATCTGAGTAATGTCTGGATGCCGTATGAAGCGGCCCAGGAACTTTACCACGCTTCGCATCTGCAAGGCCTGAAGCGACTGAGCCTTGCCGGTGGCGCGTGGGGGATCAACAGTCTCGATGGATTTGTACGGAGCCATTTCACCTCGCTCGTGGACCTGACACTGAGGCGAACGAGCCTGGATGACGCGGACGCTGAGGCACTGGCGTCTATGCCCCAACTCGCCTCCCTGCGCTCGCTCGATCTCGGCTACAACTCCATCGGTGGTGCGGGTGCGACGGCCCTTCTCGCCTCACCTCATCTGAAATCACTGGCGTTCATCAGTTTCATGTCGAACCCCGTCCGCTCGCTGGATGCAAAGCGCCTGGCTACCGCTCCCGCGGGTGGCTTGCGTGTATTCCACGGGCACGATTGCCAGTTCACCGTGGCCGACGTGCGTGCCCTGACGCGAAGCCCACGGTTCGATGAATTGTGGTATCTCGATCTGGATGGCAACCAGCTGGGAAACTCGGCCGTTCGCGAAGTGACACGGGGACTGGGGAAACGCTGTCCCCCGGCGCTCTGGATGATTCAGAACGAGATCGACGCCGAGGGGGCCCGGCTCCTGGCTGCCTGGCCTCATGCAAAAAACTTGCAGGCCCTGCAATTGCAAGGCAACCCGCTGGGCAACGCGGGTGTACGGGCCCTGCTCGATAGCCCCCGGCTGGCAGGTCTTCGCAGTTTCGGCGCATCCCAGGTGAGTGCACCGCTAGAGCAAGCCATCCGCAGCCGCTTCGGTCAGCACGCCAACGTCTGGTGAAATGGGTTTCACTTCAGCTTCTTGATGGTGATGTTGCGGAAGGCGACGGGTTCGTTGTGCCCGGCAAAGCCGAAGTGGCCCTCCGTGCGATCCTTGCCGGGGTGCGGCGTCTTGTCCTTGAATTCCTTCACCTGACTCACATCGCCATCGAGAATGCGAGTGCCGTTCAACTCGACCTGGATGCGAGGCCCTTTCACGGTCACTTCCATGAAGTTCCACTCGCCGACGGGCCGCAGATAGCCGCGCTGGGCGGGGATCATGCCGTAGACGGAACCGTTGTATTGCCGGGGATCGAGTTCCGCGTGCTTCTTGGCCGTGTCATCGAGGAGCTGCAGTTCGCACATCGCCAGCGTGGCCACGTGGCCGGTGCCGGGGTAACGAAGGGCGAGGCCGTTGTTGCCGCCCGGTGGCAGGCGGTATTCGAGGCGTGCTGTGAAGTCGTCGTATCGCTCCTTCGTAAAGACGTTGCCACCCTTCCCGGGCTTGCAGGTAATCGTCCCGTCCGCAACCGCATAATTCTCCAGCGCTCCTTCCCAGCCGCTGAAGTCCTTGCCATTGAACACGGATGCGAACCCCTCGGAGCCATGCTTTGCCAGGATTTCGTTGGCTTCCTTCGTGGGGATTTCGCGGATGAACATGTTGCGCCAGCGTATCTCACCGCCATGAGTCTGCAGCAGAATCTTGCCGACCCTTGGCAGCGGCGTGACGGGGTTCTGCTTCGCGAGTCGACCCCAGTAGTTCTCCATGCGGGCGTGATCGACTACGAGCTTTCCGTTCAGGTAAACCGTGGTGCGTTCGCCGACCTGGATGATCCGCATCTGATTCCATTCGCCGAACGGTTTATCGGCGTGCACGAGCGGAAGCTGGCCGGGTTCGCCCTTGCTGTTGTTAAACAGGCCGCCAGAGCCCTTGTCCGCGTGGCGATCCCACTTGCCGCCTTCCTTGGTGGTATCCCAGATTTGCACTTGCGGGGTGTTGCGAAGGTAGATGCCGCTATCGGCCTTGGCAACGGTCGTGTATTCCAGGAGCAACTCGATGTCGCCATAATCCTTGTCCGTGGCGAGATAAGCCCCCTTGCCATCGTTGACGAGTTCACCTTGCTGAACACTCCAGTGTTGCTGCGCATCGGCATTCCAGGCAGCAAGTTTCTTCGCCTGCTCCTCAGCAGATAGCACACCGAAGGCATCCGGGCTGGCTCCTTTATCGTGAATGGCCCAACCGTGCCAGCCGCTGGTGTCCTTGCCGTCGAAGAGCGCCGTGAAACCGGGAGGCGGTTCCGCCGCGGAAGCGAACGATGCAGTGAGCAAGAAGGTGAGTGCGAGGCGTGCAATCATGGAATGGGTCCGAATGAGGAGAGTGAATCTGCGGTTCCGTTGTTGTAGCCAATCGCGTCACTTCACGCGGCCGAGGATGTTCTGAACTTTCGCACCCTTGGCGGCGTCCAGAATGCCAGTCTGCACACCCCAGGGCACATTGCCATCCACGTCGAGCAACATCTCCCGACGGCCCGTGGCCTTCATCACACGCTCGATCTCGGCCTGCAATCCGTCCATCGGCACCACTTTCTCCTCGACGCGGACCACCGTCTTTTCGCCATCCATCCGGGCCGTCACGCGGAAGATCTTGTCCTTGATATCCTCGAAGTTCACCTGCGGGATGGGGTTGCCCTTTTCTTCAGTGGAATCGTGCGGAATCTCGATGGCTCGCCGCAAGGAGTCGTAAGTGATCGTGAGGATGAAGAAGATGAGCAGCACCAGGCAGACATCGATCAGCGGGTTCATATCCAGGTGCGTCTCATCCGCGGGCTCGGCGGGCGGCTCGGCAAGATCCTCGGCCGCCTCCGCGAACGCAGGATGCGTCTCGATGGCCACCCACTCGCGATCAGCCGGGCCTTTCACCTCATCCGTGCTCGTGAAGATTTCATCGCGCAGCCCGGCGAGCACCTCGGCCTCCGAGCGGAGTGCGGTGGCGGTGTGCGAGCCTTCGGGCCGAACCAGCCATTGACTCATTTGCGGCTCGCCTCGTTCACCTCGGCATTGAAGCCGCGAATCTTCCGCTGCGATTTCAACGTCTTCAGATCGGGGATCAGTTCAAACACACGCTGGCTGGGCAAGTCCTTCGCGCAGGCCACACGCACCTCCGGCGGCGACTCCATCTTGGCCACCATCTCCTTGAGCCGTTCGAGCGTCTCACGCTGGCTCGTCAGGTTCGCGTCGCTTGCCAGTGGTGGTTGCTCGCCCACACGCAACGAGTAGACCACCGTCGTCTCATCCTTCTTCTCGATTGCCAGGGTGATGGCGTTCGGATCGCTGCTCAATTCGCCGGCATACTGCATATCGGGCACATCCACGGGCGAGAGCGCACCCGTGGCCCGCATCATGATAAAAAACACGAGCAGCACCATGCTGATGTCGATGAGCGGAATCATGTCCACGTCATCATCGCTATCGTCGCGGCGGCGGCGGGGCCGGTGGTCGAGTTCCGGCATCTCGTCGGGTTCAACATCGCTGCTTTCGGTCGGCTCCGGTGTCGTCGCGGCCATCACCATCGGCCGCGGCAGGTAGTCCGCGAAGAACGTGAACTCCTCAACGCGCCGCCAGGCGTCCGTGCTGCTCGCGGATCGTAACTGGTCCGTGGATGTGAGCCGGCCCTCCTGCACCCAGTCCGCAACAACGCTGAACGGCACACCCTTGTACACGGTGTTCGCCGTCACGAACCACACATCGAATTGTTTGGGAGCCTTAGCCACGGCCAGGCCTCCGGGCCGGAGGTTTTTCCTCGGCTTCTTCCTGGCGTTCGAGCAATCGCGGGTCGCGCTTGTAGTTCACCACCAGCGTGATGAGCTTTTGCGAGGCGGCCTTCATGCGTGTCTCGAAACGGGTGATCCATTCCTTGAAGAGCACGTGGCTGAAGACGAGCGGGATGGCGGTGAACAAGCCCATCGCCGTGGCAAACAGGGCCAGCCCGATCTTGCTGGAGTGGCCGCCGATGCCCTTCACGTTGCCGGTCTTGGTTTCCTGGCCGATGGCATCGAAGGTGTTGATCATCGAGATGACGGTGAAGAAGAGGCCGACCATCGTGGCGATCTTGGCGAGTGCGAGAATGGGGGCGAGCAGGAAGTTGAGCCGGGGCACGATCTCGAGCTCCGTCTCGTTGGCCATGCTGCGGCGCATGGCGGCGGCTCCCTGGTCCGCCGCTTCGAGCCCGGCCACGAACAGCCGGTTCGGCACAAGGCCCTTCTCCTCCTTGCACAGGGCGATGGCACCCTTGATGCCCGTCTTGCGAAGCGTCTCCTGGAAATCCGGGAGAAAATCGTCCATGTCCGTGCGGGCCGAGCCGTTGAGCAGCAACCGCCAGATGACGAGAGCCGCGGCGATGAGCGACATGATGACGAGTGGCACAGCGAAGTACCACTCGCCGAGAAAGAAGTCCTGGACCGCTTGCATACGGATTCCACCGTGACGCGGGATGTGATGCGATGGGAATACGTTTACGAACCGCACCCCTCATCGCGTAGCCGCGCGGCCGAGTCCGCAGGAGGAGCGCGAACGTGCACCGCAGGAATTACTCGTCCTCGTCCGCCTTGAGGCTGGACTTGCTGACGATCTGCTGCACCACGTTCGGCGGCACCATGTCGTAGTGGCTGAGTTCCATGGAATACGAACCTTGCCCCTGCGTGAGGCCGCCGAGTTGTGCGGCATAGCGTGCCACCTCGCCGAGCGGGGCCCGGGCGTAGATCACGGTCATGTCGCCGGGCAGGCTGTCCTGGTTCTCCACGTGCGCACGCTTCGTGGGCAGATCGCCAAGAATAGCCCCGGTGTACTTGCTTGGCACCGTGATTTCCAGCTTCACGATCGGTTCGAGGAGCGTGGGATGGCACACGGAGAACGCCTTGCGGAAGGCATGTCGGGCCGCGGTTTTGAAGGCCGCTTCCGAAGAATCGACATCGTGATACTTGCCAAAGTGCACTTCCACGGCGAGGTCCTGGATGCGGTAGCCGGCGAGGGCACCGCGTTCCATCACTTCCTTGCAACCTTTTTCAATCGCAGGGAGAAAATTGTTGGGGATGGTGCCGCCCACGATGTGATCGATAAAGGCGAAGTTGAGTGCCGGGTCGTAGTGCACGGCCCGCATTTTTTCGAAGCGGCTCTTAATAGCGAACTCGGCCTCGCACTGAGCCAGGTCCTTGATATCGCGCGAGAGCGGGTACATGCGTAGATGCACCTCCGCGAACTGGCCGCGGCCGCCGGTCTGCTTCTTGTGCTTGTGGTCGCCAGCCCCTTCGCCCTGAATCGTTTCGCGATACGGAATCTTCGGCTCCTTGGTGTTCACCTCGACGCCGAAGCGGTCCTTGAGCCGTTCACGAATGATCTCCAGGTGCAACTGGCTGACGCCGCTGATGACGAGTTCGTGCGTCTGCGTGTCGTGGGTGACCTTTACCGTGGGATCTTCCTCGGCGATCTTGTGCAGGCCGATGGAGATTTTCTGTTCGTCGCCGCGATTCTTGGGCTCGACGGCGAGGCCGAACATCGGCGTGGGGAAGGCCGGGTGCGGCAACTTGGGGGCGTGGTTGGCGAAGGCGATGGTGTCGCCGATTTCGAGCCCTTCCACCTTGGCGATGCCCACGATGTCGCCCGGCCCGGCGTCCGGGACCTGGGAGGTGTTCTTGCCCTGCGCTTCGAGCAAGTGGCCGACCCGCAGCGTGTGGCCGGTGCGGAGGTTCACCACGTTGTGGTTGTGCTGAATCTTGCCAGCGATCACGCGAATGAAGCTGAGGTGCCCCACGAACTTGTCGTTCACCACCTTGAATACCTGCCCGATGAACTCTTCCTGCTCCGTGGGTTCGAGTTGGTGCGTGGAGCCGTTGGCACCGACGAGCAAACCCTCGAGCCGCTTGCGAGCGAAGACGGGTGAGAGGCCATATGTGCTCAGCGCGGCGAGCAATTCCTTCACGCCGATGTCCTTCTTCGCGGCCGTGCAGAAGATCGGAATGAGCGTGCCGGCGTCCATCGCCTGTGTGATGTCCGCTTCCAGTTCCGCGACCGACACCTTGCCTTCCATCAGGTACTTTTCCATCAGCGCTTCGTCGGCTTCGACCACGGCATCGATGAGTTGCGTGCGGGCACTCTTCACATCCGCAGGGCAGGTCGCCGGGATGATGGTGGCGGGGTTGAGCAGGCAGAACACCTCGCGGAAGCCGGGACCCACGCGATCGGGCACGTTAAAGAGAACGCAGTTCTTGCCGAACGTGGCCTGAATGGTGCCGATCAATTCCTGGAAATCGATGGTCTTCTCACCATCGAGCTTGTTGATGACAATGGCCCGGGAGAGGCCCTTATTGGTGGCCTCGCTGAACATGCGGCGCGTGTTCACCTCGATGCCGTTGACCGCCGAGATCACGATGACGGCCGTTTCGACAGCACTGAGTGCTTCGAGTGCTGCACCGATGAAGTCCGGCGAGCCGGGGGCATCGAGAATGTTGAGGTGCTTGCCATCGACGTCGGCGTGCAGGACGTGTGTATCGATCGAGAAGTGGTGGCGGTGCTCTTCTTCATCCGTGTCCGCAACCGAGGTGCCATCATCGACGCTGCCCATCCGATCGACCGCATGTGCTTCGAACAATAGGGCATCGGCCAGGCTGGTCTTGCCCGCGGCACGGTGCCCCACGAGTGCAATGTCCCGGACGTTTTCCACGAGGTGCTTGACGGCCATGTGCGGCCTCCAGTTGGGGAAAGGATGGCCCATCGGGGTCGCATCGATCCCGCGAACGAGGTGGCTCGGCGGCGTGCGCTCGCGGCGAGAATTCGCCGCGGGGAGGCGCGTCAGAGGAGTCGCCTATCGGGACGAATCGCGGCAGCCCGGGTCAGGGCCAGAACGGCGGACAGGTCCAACGAACGTTCATACAGGGCCCGGCCGATGATGCAGCCGGGCGTCCCGGCTTCCACCAACCGTGCCACGTGTTCCAGTGTGCAGACGCCGCCGCTCGCAATCACCGGCAACGGCATGGCCGCCTGCATCTCGGCGAGCGCCTCAAAGTTCGGTCCGCTCATCATGCCATCTTTTGCAATATCCGTGTACACGACCGCAGCGAGCGGCGAATCGGACACCTGCTTCGCCAGATCGACGGCCCTCACCTTCGAGACATTCAACCAGCCCTCGGTGGCCACGAAGCCGTCCTTCGCATCGACACCGAGCACCAGTTGATCGGGGAACTGAGCCGCGGCCGAGCGCCCCCAGTCCGGCGCTTGCAGGGCACGCGTGCCCAGGACGGCCCAGCGGATGCCCCAGTCGAATGCGGCGCGGAGGTCATCCTCCGTGCGGAGCCCACCGCCCAGCTGGCAGGGTACTTTCGACGCCTCCACAATCTGGCGAATGACGGCCCCATTGACGGGTTTGCCGGCCTTCGCCCCATCGAGATCGACGATGTGCAGCCGATCCGCACCGAGTGCCACCCACTGTGCAGCCACTGCGGCAGGGTCGTCGGAGAAGATGGTTTCCTGGGAATAATCGCCCTGGCGAAGCCGGACACATCGGCCGTGCAGCAGATCGATGGCAGGGTAAATGTGCATGCGTTCCGCCCGCCCGGGCACGGTCGCCAGTGAAGATCATGTGAGGACGCGGCTATTGTGACCCAGATCGCGCGCGAAGACAAGTGGCCGGGCGTTTCGACTGCGAAATGCGCCCGGTGCTGCTATACTGGTCATCGTTTTCACCTGCCTCACTCCAGCCGGGTTCGTCATGCCTGTTTCGTTCGTGTCCCGCCTTGTCATCTGTGTTCCGATGCTGTCGTCCGTGGTGCTCGCGTATCCATTCGGCATCGCGACACCTGCGCCCGCATCGGCACCGCCCACCTTCACGGATATGAATGGCCTGGTCAGCGAGTATTGCGTCAAGTGCCATGGCGAGAAGGTGCAAAAAGCCGGCGTGAACTTCGCCATCTTCAAGGACGAGAAAGCGCTGTTGCGTGACCGCAAGCTCTGGCGTAGCGTCATTGAGCAACTGAAGTCCGGCGAAATGCCGCCCGAAGGGCAGAAACAACCGACGAAGGAGCAGCGGGCCGCCCTCGTCAACTGGCTGACCGCCACGCTGGATGCCGCGGATGTGCGCGACCGCACCCGTCCCGATCCGGGCCGAAGTGTCGTGCGACGGCTCACGCGTTACGAATATAACCGCAGCGTGCGTGATCTGCTTGGCATCGAGATGGATGCGGCCGGGGCCGTGGGTATGCCAGATGAGACGGTGGGCGAAGCATTCGACAACCTCGCGGCCGGCCTGAGCTTCTCGGACAGCCTGATGGAAAAGTACTTTGCCGCGGCCGATCTGATCCTGGAGAAACTCTACAGCACGGCTCCCAAGAAGAACCAGAAGCCGAAGCCGGGTGTGCCACCCGCCGCGTTCGAACTCGTGGTCTTCAATACCCCTGGTCCCGGCGTTCCGCCACGCGCAGCGGCGAGGGACGTGGTCGCGAAGCTGGCCCGCCGAGCCTATCGCCGACCCGTGGCGGAACGCGAAATCGAGCGATTGCTCGGCCTGTTCGACACCTGCATCGCCAGCGGCCTCAGCTACGAGGAGGCGCTCAAGCCTGTCTTCAAGGCGATTCTCGTCTCGCCGAATTTCCTGCTGCGAATCGAGGCGAACCGTGCTCAGGAAGCCGATGCCGCGTACCGGGTCAGCGATCACGAACTCGCCGTGCGTCTCTCGTATTTCCTCTGGTCCACGATGCCGGACGATGAACTCTTCCAGCTTGCCGAAACGGGTGAACTCGGAAAGCCGGAGGTCTTCGGGAAGCAGGTCCGCCGCATGCTCGCCGATCCGAAGGCGAGGGCGCTCACCGAGTCGTTTGCCTCGCAATGGTTGCAATTGCGCAAGTTGCCCGATGCACGGCCGAGCACGGAATTCTTTCCCACGTTCACGCCCGCACTGCGTCGTGCCATGAGCGAGGAGGCGATGCTCTTCTTCGATGGCCTTCGCACGGACGATCGCAGCATTCTCGACTTGCTCGACGCAGACTACACCTTCATGAATGCCGATCTCGCGAAGCACTATGGCATCACCGGCATCAGCGGTAACGAGATGCGCAGGGTGAAGCTCAGCGATCCCAACCGCGGCGGGTTGCTCGGCATGGCCGCGATGCTCACCGTGACCTCGCACACCAACCGCACCAGCCCCACACTCCGCGGCAAGTACGTGCTCGATGTATTGCTTGGCACGCCTCCGCCGCCCCCGCCGCCCAATGTGAGCCAGATTGATGAATCGAAGAAGGGAAAAGAAGCTAATAACTTCCGCGAGTTGCTGAGCCAACATGCTACCCAACCAGCCTGTGCGGGCTGCCACGCCAAGATTGATCCGCTGGGTTTCGGTCTGGAGAACTTCGATGCCGTGGGCCGGTTCCGCAAGTCGAGTGCGGATGTCGATGCCACCGGCAAGCTGCCCGGTGGCGATACCTTCAATGGTCCGCGCGAGTTGAAGCAGGTTCTCCTCAAGCGGAAGGACCGCTTTGCCGAGAACCTCACAGAGAAGCTGTTCGTGTATGCCCTGGGCCGCGAGCTGCAATCGAGCGACACCGCATCCGTGAAAGCCATCACGGCTGAATTGGTGTCGCACGATTACCGCTTCTCGACGCTGGTTCTGGGCATCACAACGAGCTATGCTTTCCAGTACCGCCGGAACCACCTGCCCGATGAGAACGAGTGAATTGCCATGTTGTTCCGATTGCTCACACTCGGTGCCGTGCTGTTTTTTGCACCCGGCCTGCGCGCCGATGATCGTGCCTACGCGGATGAACTGAAAGCCGCTGGCCACTCGGTGAAAGTGGACAAGGACGGCTCACTCACGGGCATCACTTTCGCCAAGTCCGAAAATCTCAGCGATGCGGACTATGAACGCCTCGGCAAGCTCACGCACCTGAAGCAACTGACGTTCTACGGCACGTGCAAAATGACAGACGCGAACGCCGAACACGTGGGCCGGCTCGCCACTCTCGAAGAACTCGCCATCAACGGCACCGCCCTCACGGACACGGGCTTCAAGCCGCTCGGCAAGCTCGCCAATCTCCGCAGGCTCACCTTCTGGCACCTCGGCTGGCAGAAGGTGCCCATCACGGGAGAAGGCTTCGCCGAACTCGCGAATTGCACAAAGCTCGAGTCGTTCGGCTTTGCGGGTTCCACGATTGGCGACGACGGTTTGAAGGCGCTCACCCGGGTGAAGCAGCTGCAGCATCTCAGCTGCTACCACACACGCATTACCGATACGGGTTTGCTGCACCTGAAGGAGTTGCCGAACCTCAAGAGCATCAACGTCGGGCCGCAGTTCTCGATGAAACTCGGTGACGCTGGCCTGGCCACGCTCGCCACCATCCCGACACTCGAACGCATCACTTTCAGCGAAACGATTCTCACGCACGACGGCAGCCTGAAACACCTGAAGCAATTGAAGAGCTTGAAAGAACTGAAGTTCGAGAAGACCGAACTCCGCGGCACGGATGTGAAGCAATTGCAGGCCGCGTTGCCAGGTGTGAAGATCGAGCACACCGCACCGGAACCCGAGATGCTGACGAAGATGCAAAAGCAACTGGAGAAGAAATGACGCCGCTCGTCCGCCGCCATTCGCTGAGCCGCCGGGCGTTTCTCGGCTCGGCCGGGGCCGCGCTCGCATTGCCCTTCCTGGAACAGCTTGCGCCTCCAGCCGCGGCCGGGACGCCACCCTTGCGCATGGGCATCTGGACAGTCACGGGCGGCACCGTGCTCGAATCGTGGAAGCCCGCCGCTACCGGTGCACTCGGCAAGCTTCCCTCCATTCTGCGGCCGCTCGAACCGTACCGCGACGATTTGCTCGTGCTCTCCGGCCTCTGCCATCACGGCCGCAGCGAGGGGCTCAACGCCCACGAGCATTGCGCCCTGATGCACCTTACGGGCTCCGAGATCGTCAAGAAAGTGGATGGCAAGTTTGTCACATCCGCTTCAGTCGATCAGGTGGCCGCGCGAGCCGTGGGTGGCCAGACATTTTTGCCTTCGCTCGAAATCGGTCTGGCTGGGGGAGAAAACAAGTATTCCTTTCGCTCCGCCGACGTGCCGATGCCGTTCGAAGCGAACCCGCGCCTGATTTTCGATCGCATGTTCCGCGGCCGCAAACCCGTCGTGCCGAACTGGGCGAGCCGTGCCAAGAACGCGGATGCTACCCTCGCCCCCACGCCGCTCACCACTCCAACGACGGACCCCAACCGCAGCGTGCTCGATCTCGTCCGCGAAGAAGCAAACGACCTGCGCCGCGGCCTCGGTGCCGCAGACCAGCGCCGGCTCGATCAGTATCTCGGTTCGGTGCGAGCCATTGAAAAGCGCATCGCCTTCGCCGAATGTCGCCAGCGCATCGAGGCAATGGACGCCCTGAACCCGGGCCCTTCCAGGCTGAAATTGCCCGATAACCTGCCGAAGGAAAATATCCCCATCTGGCAAATCACGCACCCCGTGTCGCGCGATCCGGAACGGCACGAAGAATACATTCGGCTGATGGCAGACCTGATGGTGATTGCGTTCCAGACGGATACCACACGAGTTTGCACGTTTGCGTGCGGCAGCGATGAGGCCCACTTCCCCGGTGTCGTCACCGTCGGCTACGAGACGCACTGCCACACACTGGAACACCAGGGCAATGCCGGCCGCGTCGAGGATGCGGACCCCATTTCACGTGAAGCGTTGCGGCAGATTCACGTCTGGTACACGCAACTATTCGCCGAGATGGTTCGCCAGATGAAGTCCATCGACGAGGGCGGCAGCACGCTGCTCGATAACACGCTGATGCTCTACACGTCGTACATGGCGGACGGCGGCCACGGCACGAAGGACTATCCCGTTCTCCTGGCCGGCAAAGCGGGCGGCACACTCAAGACAGGCCGACACGTGGAATACAAACCGAAGACGCCAGTCGCGAATCTCTACGTAGAATTGCTGGATCGCATGGGCGTGAAGGTGAAAAAGTTCGGCGAGAACCTCACCAGCCAACACCGCCAGTATGATGGCCGCCTGCCGGACCTCGTGTAACACTCCGCCCGGGAACTCTGCTGATGGCCTCGCCACTCTTCATCGCTGTTGGTCAGGATGGTTTGCGTCTCGCTTCCGCTGATGGCGTGACCTGGACCAACACACAACTCGGTAAGGAAGGTGAGACGTACCGCGCGACCGTGGCGGGCAATGGCCTCGTCGTGGCCGTGGGCAGCTACGGTGGAGACAACATCCTTGCAGCCACGGCTGATGGCAAGACCTGGAAAACCGGCAAGCAGGAAGCGAAGTACGTCCGTTATCTCCGTGGTCTCGCTTTCGGCAATGGCTCCTTCCTCGGCCTCGGCGGCGATCCCGGCTCGGTGGGAAGCTCCAAGCCCTTCACGATGCACTCGAGGGATGGACTCGACTGGGAAGGGCCCTTCGAGGTATCGGGCAAACACATCCTTCGTCGCGCCGTGTGGGGCAAGGATCGCTTCGTTGCGGTTGGCGATCGCGGCCGGCGAGCCATGTCACTGGATGGGAAAGAGTGGAAGGACGCTGCCGAGGCGCGAGCCATCGACACGCTCGTCGATGTCGCATTCGGCAATAGTGCCTTCGTCGGTGTCGGCCTTCACGGACTGCGCGTGGCCAGCACAGATGGCCTGACCTGGAGTGAACCCCTCCGCGGCGAGGAAGGCGAACACCTCAACAGCGTGCTTTTCGCTGGCAATCGCTTCGTCGCGGTCGGTGCCGGGGCGACTTACTTTTCCAACGATGGAAAAAGCTGGGATCGCCAGCCGAACGAGAATGCTCCGCAAGTAGCGGCCTTCGGCGCTGGCCAGTTCATCGGTGCCGCCTGGAAAGGTCGCCTGTTCGCGTCAACGGATGGTGTGAAGTGGAAGGAGACGCACAAGGCGGAACGCCACATCCAGGCGGTGGCGTTCGCGATGGCCGGCGAGTCGAAACCGTGAGTTTGATGTTCTGGCTCACTGCTTCCGGAGTCGCGCCCAGTAGCCGCCGTCCGAGGGTTGGCCGGGGATGGAGGTGTGCTCCGCTTCGAGCGTTAACCCGCGGAAGCCGCGAAGCACGGCACTCACGACGCCGTTGTTCTCATCCGGATCGATGCTGCACGTCGAATAGATGATCACACCCCGCGGCTTCACACGCTCCGCGGCCCAGACGAGAAGTCTTGTCTGCAGACGAATCAGATATTCGAACTCACCCGGTTTCAAGCGCCAACGCACCTCTGGCCTTCGCCCGAGCACGCCCGTGTTGCTGCATGGCACATCGACGAGCACGCCATCGAATGGCCCCCGTGGCGGCTCGTCGAATTCCTTCAGCCTCACTGTTTCGACACCCTTGATTCGCATCCGCTGACACAGGGCTGTCACCGTCTCGAGTCGCTTCGGGTCGATGTCGCAGGCGATGATGGAGCCGCGGTTATCCATGAGTTCGGCGAGATGCGTGGTCTTGCCGCCGGGTGCGGAGCAGAGATCGAGAATGCGATTGCCTGGCTGCGGGGCGAGTGCGGTGGCCGGCAAGAGCGACGAATGATCCTGCACGGCGAAGTCGCCATCGTCGTAGCCTGGGAGCGAGCGAATGCCGTGGTGTTCAAGGAGCCGCAGTGACTGCGGATGCTCGCCGGGTTCGGCGTCGATAAGTTCCGCGGCCAGTCGCAGACGATACGACTCGCGATCATTGTGCAGCTTATTCGTGCGGATCCACAGTGGAGGCGGTGCGTTAAACCAGAAGCCGAGTCGGTGGCATTCCTCCACGCCGAATTGCTCGATCCAGCGCGAGGCCAGCCAGAGCGGCCAGGAGTGCGCGGCGGCGAGGTGAGCCGCGGGTTCCGCAAGCGGATCGGGCAGGATTGGCTGCGTGAGCTTGCGGAAACGAGCGGTGTAGCGCCCTTCTCCCCTTGAAGAAGCGGGTGGCAACGCCTTGCGTGCTGAATGCGGCGAGTGTTTCTTCCCCCTCACCCCCATCCCCTCTCCCTCCGGGAGCGAGGCGGGCAGGAACTCGGCCTCGAATGGCAGGGCATCCGGGCCAGGCGCATTGGTGAAGTCGTCGGTCACGAGTTCGGCGACGCGACGCATAATGCTGTTGATAAAGCCCTTCGCCTTCGGGCTGCCGATGTGCGTGGCGAGTTCCACGGTCTCGTTCACGGCCGCATGCTTGGGCACGTGCGTCAGGAAGGTGAGTTGGAACGCCCCAAGATGCAGCACATCCCAGACACGCGGCTCCATGGCGTGCTGCGGAACGCGAATGAACGGCTTCAGCACTGCATCGAGTGTGCCCTTGCGACGCATGACGCCGAAGACTAACTGCGTGACGAAGCGGCGATCGGCGGGGTTCGCAAAGGTGACACGATTCAGTTCGGTGTCGATCAACTCCGCCGCGAAGCCCTGGTGCTCGCGCGAGCGGTGCAGGACATCGGCCGCGACTTGCCTGGCAGTGATCACGAGAGTGTCTCCGGGCCAAAACGCATGCCAGCAGTGAGGGGATAGCCCCGGATAAACTCCTCGGCTGTCATCTTCTTCTTCCCTGCCGGTTGGAGTTCATCGATGATGAGAAGATCGCCACTTGGCGAAGCGACTCCGAGCGTTCCGACGAGATCACCTGAACAGAGTAAGCCTGTGGTGATGTCGCCACGGACCATACCTTCGAACTCGCTCACGTGTGCTCGATTCACGATCACCCGCATCGGTTCCTTGCCGGGCCGGTGCAGGAAGGTGTAAGCCGTGGGCCAGGGTTGCATCGCACGCACGAATCGTTCGATGGACACCGCGGGCTGGCTCCAGTCGATCAGGCCGAAGTTCTTGGTAATCTTCGGTGCCTTCGTGACGAGTGCCGGGTCTTGCTTCGTGCCCGCTACCGGCCCAGCCTTGTACTGGCTGACTGCGGCGACGGCGAGGCGGGCACCCAGCCCTGCGAGGCGGGCTTCCAGCGAACCGGTTGTGTCATCTGCGTGAATCGCACGCGATTCTTGAAGAATGATGTCGCCGCTATCGAGGCCAGGTGTCACCTTGATGATGGTGACACCGGTCTGCTTCTCACCATTCAGAATGGCATAAGCCACCGGAGCCGCACCGCGATATTTTGGCAAAAGCGAGGCGTGCACGTTGATGGTGCCGAGTGTGGGAATCGTGAGTACTTCGCGCGAAAGAATCTGTCCATACGCGGCGACAACGAGCAGATCGGGCAGCATCTCGCGAAGCTGGGCGACGCCTTCTGAGGTATTGATGCTCTCGGGCTGGATGATGGCGACCCGTTGCGAACCCCGGGCGATGTGACTCATCCCTTTGCCCGTCTGGCGGGTGCTGCCGCGTTTGTTGCCACCGTCGCGTTCGGGTTGCGTGACCAGGCCGACGACATCCGTGCCGAACGCTTCGAGAATCGCCTCGAATGTCGGCTCCGCAAACGTGCCCGTTCCCATCATCACAATTCGCATGAACCTTCAGCTTTCCGCTATCAGCCAGATCGTCGGTGTCGAACCATCAGTCTTCGGCTGAAAACTGATGACGGATCGCCGACGGCTTAAAACTTGGGGTCGAGGTCTGCGGGCAGGTCGCCCTTCCGCCTGTCCTTCTCGAAGTCGGCGATGAACTTGTCGATGTCGCGTTTGCTGCCAAGTTTGCCGGAGGGGCTCATCTTGTCGATGAATAACACTCCTTGGAGATGGTCGATTTCATGCTGCCAGACGCGGGCGGGCAGATCCGTGCAGACCATTTCGTAGAGTTCGCCCTTGAGGTTATAAGCCTGGACTTTCACCGTCTTGGCCCGGCGAATGTTCTGGTACAGCCCGGGGAAGCTGAGACAGCCTTCACGATCGTTCAGCATGCCCTTGCTCTCGACGATCACGGGGTTAATGGCCACGTATTCCTGGTCCTTCTTCTCCGGATCTCCCGCGAAATTCATCACCAGAAGCTGGATGTCCAGTGCCACCTGTGGTGCGGCAAGCCCTAACCCCTCGTGCGAGTACATCAGGTCGATCATCCCGGCGGCGGCGAGTTGCACGTCCTTATCGATCGCCGTGATCGGGCGAGCCGAGACGCGGAGTGCGGGATGCGGATACTTGACGATCTTCATGGCTAGCGGGGCTCACAGCAGTTGTTGGGATAGTGAGATTATAGCGATGCCGCCGATTTGACGAATGGTTCGGGTTCAGGTCTTGCGTTACCGCCTTATTCTCGTTAAACCTCCCTTCCCGCTAACTGTTCCGCGCGAGCTTGCACGCGGTCCAGCCGTTCCCTGTCGGCATAACCGTTCCGTTCGGTTTCAGCCGAGTCCTGGCGCGATCGATTCATTCGGCGTGAACCAGCCACCCCTATCCAAACGGGCGGTCCGGTATAAAGTGTCAGATAAGGTCTGGGAACGCACACCGACTTATCCGCGAACTTCTCCTTCGTTCGATCCGAGGCACGGGTTTCATGAGTTCCGAGAACGGCTCCGCCGGGGCAGTGACCGCCCCTCCTGCTGCACCCACCCACTCCGCTGACCTGTCTGATGCCAATGGCCGTGTCCGACGCACGGAAGAAGTGGAATCGATCACCATCCGCTTCGCGGGCGATTCTGGCGACGGCATGCAACTGGCCGGCACCCAGTTCACCAACACCTCCGCCCTCGCGGGCAACGACATCGCGACTTTCCCGGACTTTCCCGCTGAGATTCGCGCACCAGCCGGCACCCTCGCTGGTGTCTCCGGATTCCAGGTCCACTTCGCCTCCACCGATATTCACACGCCAGGCGATGCCCTCGACACGCTTGTGGTGATGAACGCGGCCGCCCTGAAGACCAATCTCCGCGACCTGCAACCCGGTGGCATCCTCGTCCTGAACTCAGAAGGCTTCGGTGCTTCCGATCTCGATAAAGCTCGCTACAAGATCAACCCACTCGAAGATGGCACGCTGAAGGGCTACAAGGTCATCCGCGTGCCCGTCACGAAATTGACGCGCGAATCGGTCGCCGAGTTCAAGCTCACGCCACGCGAAGCGGATCGCTGCAAGAACTTCTTCGCCCTCGGCCTCGTGTACTGGATGTACGAACGCAGCCTCGAACCCACGCTGAAGTGGATTCGCGACAAGTTCGGCAAGAACCCGCAGTACGTGAATGCCAACACCGCGGCCCTGAAGGCAGGCTACAACTACGGCGACACCGTCGAGGTGATGCCGGTGCAATACAAGGTCGCGAAGGCCAAGATCGCACCGGGCACCTATCGCAAGATCACCGGCAACGAAGCGATCGTGATTGGTCTCGTCGCCGCCACGCAACTCGCGGGCAAGCAACTGGTGTACGCCAGTTATCCCATCACGCCGGCCTCGTCCATTCTGGAAGGGCTCGCCGAGATGCGTCGCTATGGCGTGAAGACTTTCCAGGCGGAGGACGAAATCGCCGCGGTCGGCGTCGCCATCGGTGCCAGCTATGGCGGCTCTGTCGGCATCACCGGCACCAGCGGCCCGGGCGTCTGCCTCAAAAGCGAAGCGATCGGACTCGCCGTCATGACGGAGCTTCCGCTGATCATCGTCGATGTGCAGCGCGGCGGCCCCAGCACCGGGCTTCCCACCAAGACTGAACAGGCGGACTTGCTCCAGGCGATGTTTGGCCGCAATGGCGAGTGCCCCGCCGCGATCATCGCCCCGCGTTCACCTGGCGACTGTTTCGACATGGCGTACGAAGCCGTGCGCATCGCGACACGTTTCATGTGCCCGGTGTTCCTGCTCTCCGATGGCTATCTCGCCAACGGCTCCGAGCCGTGGAACATTCCGGATGTCGACAAGCTGGCGAAGATCGAGATCAAGAACGCCACCGAGCCCAACAGCGCCGGCTGGACCGGTGCCAGCCACGAAGCCGGTGCCTCCGAGGGTGATGGCGGAGGCAAGTTCCTGCCGTATCGCCGCGATGAATTCCTCGCCCGCCCCTGGGCCGTGCCGGGCACCCCTGGGCTCGAACACCGCATCGGCGGCATCGAGAAGCAGGACGTCACTGGCAACATCAATTACGAAGCCGGCAACCACGAGCACATGACCAAGATTCGCGCCCAGAAGATCGAAAACATTGCCCTGACCATCCCGGACCTCGAAGTGACCGGGGACGCCGAGGCTTCCTTGATCGTGCTCGGTTGGGGCGGCACCTACGGCAGCATCACCACGGCGGTCGAGCGGTGCCGCAAGCGCGGGCTTCGCGTGGCCCAGGCCCACTTCCGCTACCTCAACCCTATGCCGAAGAACACCGCGGAGGTGCTCAAGAAGTATCCCAAGATTCTCGTGCCCGAGTTGAACGCCGGGCAACTCTCCTGGCTGCTGCGTGCCAAATACCTCGCTCCGGCGGAGGGCCTCAACAAGATTCAGGGCCGCCCCTTCCTGATCAGCGAGATCGAAGCGGCCATCGAGAAGATGGTGGGCACACAAGCCGGGTCGAACGCCGAACCCGAGGCACCTCCACAAAGCGGCGATCGCAAGCTGCAAGTCGCGAACGCTTGAACTGAATAAGCAACGCTAACAGGGCCTCTCTCACGATTGGCCCTGATAGCTGTGAATGTGACATTGAGAACCGCTGGCTATTTATTCCCGAAACCTGCTTCACACGACATACCCGAGACTCACTCATGGCCGCGACCACCGCTCTCCCGACTCTGACCACGAAGGATCTGTCCACCGACCAGGAAGTCCGGTGGTGCCCCGGATGCGGGGACTATTCAATTCTCGCTCAGATGAAGAAGGCACTCACCACGGTGGGCGTGCCACGCGAGAAAATGGCATTCGTCTCGGGCATCGGCTGCTCCAGCCGCTTCCCGTACTACATGAACACCTACGGCTTCCACACCATCCACGGCCGGGCACCCACCTTTGCCACTGGCTTGCGGCTCGCCAACCCCGAGTTGCAAGTCTGGGTGGTCACCGGCGATGGCGACGGCCTCTCCATCGGTGGCAACCACTTGCTGCATGCCTTGCGCCGCAACATGGATATCAAGGTGCTGCTCTTCAATAACGAGATTTATGGCCTGACCAAGGGGCAGTATTCGCCCGCCAGTCGGCTCGGCACCAAGACCAAGACCAGCCCGGGTGGCTCCTTCGAAACGCCTGTTCGCCCACTGTCCGTCGCCCTGGCTGCCGAGGCAACGTTCGTGGCCCGCACCGTCGATATTGATGTGCAGCACATGGTCAGCATCCTGACGAAAGCCGCCGCGCACAAGGGAGCCGCGTTCGTCGAGATTTATCAGAACTGCAAGATCTTCAACGATGGCGTCTTCGAATACGCCACCGACAAGAGCGTGAAGAGCGACAACATTCTGTACGTCGAGCATGGCAAGCCGATGGTGTTCGGCAAGGATCGCAACAAGGGCATTCGCCTGAACGGACTGCGGCCCGAAGTCGTGGAAATCGGCAAGGACTGCCAGCTGGACGATGTGCTCACCCACGACGAAGCAGCCGATGAACCCACACTCGCGTACTTGCTCAGCCGCATGAGTTCTCCGTCGTTCCCGGAGCCGATGGGCGTGATTCGCAAGGTGCGCAAGCCGACCTACGAAGAACAACTCGACGGCCAGATTGCCGATTCGATCGCCAAAAAGGGCAAGGGGAAGGTCGAGGATCTCTTCACAGCCGAGGATGTCTGGACCGTGGAATAGCTGTCGGTTGATAGCTGCAAGCTGCCAGCTATCGTCAACTGGACGCTGAACCCCCATTGCTCAGCAACTTCCAGTCTGGCTGATAGCTGATAGCTGATAGCTGCTGGTAAACGACTCGACTGATAGAACATTCATTGAAACCCTGGGTTTCCCGGTTTCGCTTTCCGGCTGAAAGCAGATGACTGATAGCTGATGGCTCGCATCATGTACTGTCCCACCTGCGGTCACCAGAATATTCCCGGCGTCGATGCCTGTGCGAAGTGCGAGTTCCCGCTTTCGCGTCTGGACGACCCCACCGCCAACGATCGTGTCGAGCGCAGCTTGATGAACGACTCGGTCGCCGTGCTCAACCCACGACTGCCCGTGACCGTGGAAGAGAGCGCCGACCTGGGGCGGGCCATTCGCATGATGACCGATCGCAAGGTCGGTGCGGTTCTCGTGACCAATGCCAGTGGCGGCCTCGCGGGCATCCTCACCGAACGCGACTTCCTGATGAAGGTGTCCGGCGACTTTGGCTTTGAAGCCCTGCCCGTTCGCGACTTCATGACTGCCAATCCGGAATCCGTCACCACCTCGGACAAGCTCGCCTTCGTGCTCGGCAAGATGGATGCAGGCGGCTACCGACACTTGCCCGTGGTCGAGGATGGCAAGCCCGTCGGCGTCATCTCCGTCCGCGATATCCTCCGACACGTCACGGGCCTTTGCCAGGATGCGTGAAGCTCGGGCGTATCCGAATTCTCTGGGGATTTTGAATTCCTCTGCAGGAAGCTGGTTCTGCAGTGCGGAATTCGGAATGCGGAGTGCGGAATGAAAGACCCAGCAAACCGCCGCTATTGTCCTCGTGCCACCCTCAGATAAACTGGTTGCACCCCGAAGCTCGCAACTTCACACTTCGGCTTTTCCTGTTCTGTGAATCTTGCTACAACCCCCTCGCCGGCCCCGAACCCGGCGTGCGCGCAGAACTCGACCGGAAGGAATCGGTCCCGTGTATAAGCTGCTCCTTTGCCTCCGCTATCTTCAAACGCGATACCTCGCGTTCATCTGCATCGTCAGCGTCATGCTCGGCGTTGCCACGCTCATCGTCGTGAATGCCGTGATGAGCGGCTTCAGCACGAAACTCAAGGACCGCCTGCACGGTGTGCTCTCGGATGTCGTCGTGGACACGGACCGCATGGAAGGCTTCCCCGACTCGCCTGAAGTGATGATGGCGAAGATCAAGGCGAGCCCGGCCGGCGATCGTATCGAGGCGATGACACCCACCCTGGAGGTCTTCGCGATTCTGCAGTTCCACTTCCGGGGCCAGCTGATGACCAAGCCCGTGCGGCTCATCGGCATCGACCCCGC
Organism: Gemmataceae bacterium; assembly: GCA_041750275.1. Classification (GTDB taxonomy): domain Bacteria; phylum Planctomycetota; class Planctomycetia; order Gemmatales; family Gemmataceae; genus JBGSZR01. The sequence goes on along the minus strand of JBGSZR010000091.1, from coordinate 35,815 downwards.
AGGCCGCGCATCGGTCGGCGGCTTCTCCGAATACCTCGTGAAGAACCATGCGACGCCCGAAAAGGCCTTTGAACTGACACCCGAGGCGTTGCAGCGACACGACTGGAACGTGAAGCGAGCCGAGGTTGCGAACCCGCTCGATCTACCCGACCCGTTGGCTGTGCCTTCCGTGCGGCCATTGATCCCGGAACCGAATGCACTCCCGGCACCGGCCATGGAGATCGGCGTCGGCACACCGGAACTTAAACTCTATGGCGTCGTCCCGGGCTACACACTGGCCCACTTCCGCTATCGCAACGATCAGGGCGAAGTCGTCGAGGAAGCAGCCCTCAAGCCAGGCGATGATGTCACCATCACCACCGTCGGCGGCAACGACCTCAAGCCCGTCTGGGGCAACTTCCTGGTTTCCGATTATCTCCGCACCGAGATGAGCGAGTACGACCAGACCTTCGTGTACGTCCCCATCGACCAGCTGCAGCGACTCCGCGGCATGAACAATCGTGCCACGGCCCTGCAACTGAAACTGAAGACCTACGAGCAGGACAAGCTCTTCGTCTGCAACGAGGTGCGCAAGATTTACCCCTATGCGGACATTAACATCGCCACCTGGGAGGAACACCAGGGTCCGCTGCTCTCCGCCATCGAAGTCGAACGCAGCATCCTGAACATTCTTCTGTTCATGATCGTCGGCGTGGCGGGATTCAGCATCCTCGCCATCTTCACGATGATCGTCTCCGAGAAGTTCCGCGATATCGGCATCCTGAAATCGCTCGGCGCTTCGAGCCACGGCGTGCTCAGCATCTTCCTGGGCTACGGCTTCCTCCTCGGCAGTGTGGGCTGCGTGCTCGGCACCGCCTTCGGCCTCTATATCACGGCCGAGATTAACGCGATTGAAGCCTTCCTCACGAAGCTCACCGGCACCGCGGTCTTCCCACGCGACGTCTACTACTTCAAGGAAATCCCAACCAACGTGGACCCGCTCAGCGTCCTCGCGGTGAACCTGGGTGCGATCTCCATCGCCGTCGTTTTCAGCCTGCTCCCGGCCTTTCGTGCCTCCCGCCTCCACCCCGTGCGGGCACTGCGGTTCGAATAGTATCAAGTTCCACGTTCCACGTTTCGAGAGCGTGGAAGCTTCAAATGATGTCTCGATGAATCTGGAACTCGGAACCAGGAATCTGGAACTATGTTAATCGCAGAGAATCTCACGAAAGCTTATCGCCGTCATGCCGTTGAGGTGCGGGTGCTCAATGGCCTGAATCTCGAGGTGAAGACCGGCGAGTTCCTCAGCATCGTCGGGGCGTCCGGTTCCGGGAAGAGCACGCTGTTGCACTTGCTTGGCACACTGGACGCACCGGATTCGGGCAAGATATTTCTCGATGGCCGACGCATCGACAACCTGCCCAGCCGGGACCGCGACGAATTGCGAAACAAAACCTTTGGCTACATTTTCCAGTTCTATCACCTGCTCCCCGAACTCACCGCACTCGATAACGTGCTGATGCCCGCGTACATCGCCCATTCCACATTCGGCTGGTTCCGCGAGCGCAGCGTCTGGCGCAAGCGAGCCGATGAACTGCTGCAGAAGGTCGGGCTCGGGCACCGCATGAAGCACAAGCCGCGCGAACTCTCGGGTGGCGAGATGCAGCGAGCCGCCGTGGCCCGGGCACTGCTCACGAACCCGCGCGTGCTCCTCGCTGATGAACCCACCGGCAACCTGGACGCGGACACCGGTGGTGAGATCGTCCGACTCCTTCGAAACCTCAATCGTGATGAAGGCGTCACCATCGTCATGGTCACGCACAATCTGGAAATCGTCTCCGTGACCGATCGCGTCGTGAAGATGGTCGGAGGCGTGGTGACCGACGACACCAAAAAGCACATCCCCTCCCCGAAGCTGATTGCCGTCTAGTCATTGACGATTTTCGATAGACCAATGAAGGGGTATTCTTCGGTCAATCCGGAATCGTCAATCGAACCATGTCGACACTCTGGATCAACGGCGAACTCGTCGATAAGTCTGCTGCCCACGTCAGTCCATTCGACCACGGGCTCCTGTACGGCGATGGTGTCTGGGAACCGCTCCGCGTCTCCAGTGGAAAGCTCCTTCACGCAGCGGAGCATCTGCACCAGCTATTCGATGCAGCCCAGATGTTGGGCATTGACATTCCACTATCACCGGAAGAACTTCGGGGCGCGATCGATGCCACGCTGCAGGACAACGCACGCGCGGATGGCTACATTCGCGTGATCGTCACCCGCGGCCCCGGCACACTTGGTCCGGATCCACGCAAGATCGCCCCGCAGGTCCTGATCATCGCCGAAGAATACCAGCCTTTCCCGCGCGAGCTTTACGCACACGGTCTGCACGTTGCGACCACACCCCACCCGTTCACACCCGGCCATTCCCTCGCACGCAGCCGTACACTTGGTCAACCGTATCTGGTTTTCGCCAAACGGCACGCGCTTCAGCAGGGCTGCCTCGAAGCGATCTTTGTGAGCGATTCCGGCGCGGTGCGCGGTTGCACCGAAGGCATGCTTTTTCTCGTGGCGGGCGGCACCGTGCTCGCTACGGATGAACAACTCCTGGATGCGACCGGTCTTGCAGTCGCCGCCCTGGCAGGTGATCTGGGTCTGGTCGTGGACAAGAAATCGACAACGTTGACAGATCTTCATGCCGCCGAGGAAGCCTTCCTGGCAGGCACGTCCTGTGGTGTCATCGGAATCGTTCAGGTGAACCGCACGCCCATCGGGGCGGGATCTGAAGGGCCAATCACCCGGCAGATTCGCGAGGCGTATCGGCGACTCACAATACAATGAGTGGAAAAGAGAAGGTGCACCATGCTCACCATCAACCGCATCCTCGCCCCGACCGATTTCCAGGAGAACTCCGCAGCCGCGGTCCGCTATGCCGCGGAGTTGGCCGAGAAGTTTGGTGCGGAACTCGTGTTGCTGAACATCGTGCATGAAAGCGTGCTCGTGCTCCCGGATGCGGTGATGCCCACGCCGATGGTGGCCTCGGATCTGAACGAACTGGTAGCCGCGGCCCGCACCAGCCTCAGCCATCTCGTCAGCAATCTTGATCTCGATCGACTCAAACCCACCCTCGAAGTGCGTATCGGAGTTCCGGCTGACGAGATCGTGGCCGCCGCCAAGGAGTTGAACGCAAACCTGCTCTGCATTAGTACCCATGGCCGCACCGGTCTTGCACACCTCTTCCTGGGCAGCGTCGCCGAGAAGATTGTCCGATACGCTCAGTGTCCGGTCCTGACTGTGCGCCCGACCTCATGAGTTCAGCGATCCACGATCGGAACACGGATCTCTGTTAAAATGCCATCATGACCCCATTCGAACTCACCACCGCGATGCTGGAAAAACGTGAGAAGCTTCTGGCTGTGCTCGTGGCGATGCCCGGCGTCGCCGTCGCGTTCAGCGGGGGCATCGATAGCACCGTGGTCGCCAAGGCAGCGTTCCTCGCTCTGGGTGAGCGTGCGATCGCCGTCACCGCGGATAGTGCCAGTGTCCCCCGTTCGGAACTCGAAACGGCACGCGACATCGCCCGGCTCATTGGTATTCGCCACGAGATCGTCGGCACGCAGGAGTTCGAGAATCCCGATTACCTCAAGAACGATGGCTCCCGCTGCTACCACTGCAAGACGGAGCTTTATTCCACGGTCGAACGCTTGCTCCCGACGCTGGGCGTGCCCGTCATGGTCAGCGGGGCGAATCTTGATGACCTCGGCGACTATCGCCCGGGGTTGATCGCCGCCGCGGAGCATGCCGTGCGACACCCGCTGCAGGAAGCGGGTTTCACCAAGGCAGACGTGCGAGCGCTGGCGAAGCACTGGAACTTGCCGACGTGGGACAAGCCGGCTGCTCCCTGCCTCTCAAGTCGGCTCGCGCCGGGCCTTGCCGTCACACCGGAACGCACCCGCCGCATCGAGGAAGCGGAAGCCTTCTTGCGCACCCTCGGACTACGCGATTGCCGGGTACGCTATCATGAAGGCGATCTCGCCCGTATCGAGGTGCCGATCGCCGCTATCGCGAAACTGGCCAGCGACTCTCTTCGTGCCGAACTCGCAGGCAAGTTCCACACACTCGGTTTCACGTTCATCACGCTCGACCTGGACGGTTTCCGCACCGGCAGCCTGAACGACCTCGTGCCACTGGAATTGAAAGCAAAATACCGGAATGTGCCGCTCGACGAAGTTCGTCCAGCCACACAATAAAATTGGACCCGTACCGATCTCAATTCATACAGATCGCGTCACAATCGAACCTGTTCCTGGCCACGACAATGTCAGAATGCGACATCCAGAACACGATCACTTGAGATTGAAGCGTGTATCGCTCGCTAAATGTGATCGGTCTTCATCGTACGGCTCATCCGAGGATTTCTTCCATGCAACCATTGCCTGCCATACGTGCGCTGGATCAGTTTTATCTTGATGCGCGGAGTCGTTTGCTCGACCTGGCCGCAACACTCGATCGCATCGATCGCGGTTCGGCTGAAGATGATACCGCGAATGATCCCCGTCTGGCTCGCATCCGAGGTGCACTCGAAGTGCTGCTTTCCGCGGAACCCGCCAAGGCCGAGCAGATACAGAAACTCTTCTCGCTCGACTACGACCCGGCCTGGGTCAAGCCGCAACCGCGTTTCTGAACGTTCCGTTGTCAGACGGTTGCTTTCCGGCAGAATCCGCACGGTCGGGGTTCCGCCTGAGCGTGCCGATGTTTACCATGTCGTTCGCCGGCCGGGCGTTCTCCGAACGCGGCCTGGAATACACACCATCACCCGACTCGCAGCCGCGGCACCGAATGGCCTGCCCGTCCTCTCCGAAGAGGTTGGCCGCGGACCGGGTACATGAGAGGTCTTGCCGATGCCAATCACACTGGGTTGCCCCTCGTGCGGAAAGCGCTTCCGAGCGCGTGATGAATCCGCCGGGAAGCGGGTGAAGTGCCCTTACTGTCAAGCTGCCGTGCCCGTCCCTTCGTCAGATGAATCCGCCCATGCCGGCGCTCCGACGGAAGTGGTGCCGGCCGAGCCCTCGCCGTTTCTGATGCCGGCTTCCTCTCCCAAGATGCCTCCAGCCCGTCCGAGTGCACCACCATCCTCCGTGCCTGTGGCAAGCCCGGACGAATGGGGTGCCGGTGGCGAACCGCTGCACCTTCCCCCGGAGCCGAAGTACGACGCGCCGCGTTCCTCGGCTCGCACTGGTCGGCCCGTGCATGTGGAGCTGGATGAAGCTCCGGCACCGCCGAAAACCCGCGGTGGCAAGAAATCCACCAAGGCCGACGCCGCTGCTGCCAAGACGCCCGAGCAACTCGCCGCACCCGGCTGGCGCAAGACCAAGGGCGGGCTCATGTGGGTCATGCTCGGCCTGTTCCTCTTCGCGATCCCTGGCTTCGTCCCCTTCGGCAAGAAAGTCTACGAGCGAGCCGTTGGCGACCTACCCACGATGAAGGATCCCGGAAAGGTCAAGATTGAAGGCTATGTGAACACCCCCGATACGAATGCCGTGCAGATCAGCCAGATCGAAGAGATCGACATTCTCGGCTACGGCGTCCCGTTCATCCTCGGCGGGTTATGCCTCACGCTCGGCCGCCTCACAGCCGGGGCTGCACCGCGTGATAGCGGTGCCAAGGGGCTCTTTGCCTTCAGCGGCATGTTCACCCTGCTCGGTGTCACGGCCCTGGTCACGTACATCGTCTGCAAGAAACTCGGCTTCGGCGAAGCCCGCGATTATGCCTGGGTCGGCTTCCTTGTCGGGGCGGTGTTGGCCGAATTCTGGTTCCTCATCGCACTGGCTGCAACGGGTGCAACCATGAATCACCCCTCGGCCGTTCGCGGTGTCGGTCGCGTTGCACTCCTGGTCGGAATCGTGGTGATCATTCAACTGGTCGGCTGGGATGAGTATGCGAAGTGGAGCGGCCGACCACGCAATCCGCCCGCGGCCTCGGACTGGCTGCTTTTCGAAGCCGCGGCGATCCTGCTCGGCTGGTTGATCCTGATCGGGACGTACTATCGCGCCGTCAAACGCACCCGCTCCGGCATCCGCCACTGGCTCCTGGACTACGATGCCAGCCAGCCCGCGAAACGATGATCTCTTCCAATGCCGACGGATAACACCTCATCCGTCGGCATTCTCCCTTTATCTGTGGTCACTCTGCTCCGGCCAGGCGGTCCGCCAGTGTGCGGATTTCGTCGTGCATCACCAGCCGCGAACGCCATTCCGCGGGGATGTCTTCCTCGCCGTAAAACGCTCCCGCCAGCTGGCCGCAGACCGCACCGGTTGTGTCGGCGTCGTCGCCCAGGTTCACGGCGAGCAGAACTGCTTCGCGGAAGGAGTTGGCCTGCCACAAACACCAGGCCGATGCTTCCAGGCAATGAATGACGTAGCCTGAACCCGAAATGGCTTCCGCTTGCTTCTTGCGATACTCACCCGTGGCAATGGCCTGCACCTTCGGCGATTGAAGGCGGCTCGCATCGCACCCAAAGAGCACATCATCCTTGGTGCCGCCCGCCAGCGCCGTGACAATCATGGCGGCCATGAGTTCGCACGATTCGATACACTCCTGGGCCCCATGCGTGGTGCGAGCGCTTTCGCCTGCCCAGTGTAGCGCTGCATCCGCATTCGCATGAAAGAACATCGGCACCGGAGCCAGCCGCATGATGCAGCCGTTGCCGGCCGAGTGCGGATCGGTGCCGCCGCTGAACGGTTCGCCCGATTGTTGGAAACGCGCGAGTGCTCCGCGCACCGTGATGCCAATATCGAAGCAGCGGCCCGTGCTGCTGAGGTAACCCTTGTCATGCCAGTCGCAGTAGCGGCGCATCTGGTCGGCCGGGTCGAACTGTCCTTTCTCGACGAGACTGGTCGCCAGGCAAAGGGCCATGGAGGTGTCGTCGGTCCAGGCCCCCACGGGCAGACGGAACGGACCGCCACCGGTCATGTCAGTGACAGGTGGGAAGGTGCCACGCGGCTGAAACTCCACAGTGGTTCCTACCGCATCGCCGCACGCCAACCCCAGGAGGCAACCACGCTGCCGAGTTAGAATTTTCAAGGCTCAACTCCCTGGTTGGTTGAGGTCCTATCACTCAGGATTGGTCCGACTGGCTGGAAACGGGTCTGCTTGTCGGGCCCAAAACGTGTAGTCTCGCAGAGCCAAAGCCCGATCATTCTACCCCTGTTGAATACAAAGCGGAGCCTTACGACAAACTATCGTTCTTGATTCCAGACTCAGGAGATGATTCCTGACTGGGGTGTGGGCATGGTCTGGAATCAATAGTGACGCAACAGAAGTGAATCGATGACGAACGTAAACAATACCATTAAGCGGCACGCGAATGTTTGATCGGCATCGCCTTGCTTGCATTCAGCGGCTTAAACGCCTTCATCACCAGAACCCGGCCAATGATGCGCTCGAGGAGAATCAACGGCAACGTTCGCCACAGGTGGGGCAATTCCGAGCGGCGCAGGTGGCGCTTGGCGACGCGGTGGTCCGTGAACTGCGCAAACACCCGACGAAGTTCGCGGGCCGAGCGCTTCGGAGCCGTGGTCGGATCTGGTGAACGCCGCCAGTACAGCCATTGAAGCGGCAGGAGCACATCCTGCCAGAAGCCAGTATCGTAGCGAGCGGGAAAGAAGCCGATTACCTTGCCGTTGGCCTTGAGCACACGGAACAATTCATCGATCAGTCGCTCCGGTTCGCTGGGGAAGCTGTGAAGTGCATTCCAGACCACGACATCGAATTCACCGGAATGAAATGGGAGTTCGTGGTCGTCCAGATTCACCATGCGGACATCGAGTCCGTGTCGGGCCAGGTTAAGGCGGATGAGTTCGGGCGAATCAGCAGGCGTTATACCAATGGTAACTTCAGTGCCCTGCTGCACAGAGCGGATGACATCGCTGCCGAGGCCGGGGCCGAGCATGAGCACGGATTCACCCGGGTGCCGGCCAAGCTCGAGTGCAGTCGGCAGCCAGGCCCCATGGCGGGTGTAGCGTTTCTGCTCCAGTTCATCGAACCAGGCAGACGAGTACGGTTCAAGCCCACGGGCGGCACGCTGGTGTGTGGGTGGGCGGAGCAATTCACGATTGGCAAAGTGGATGGCCTCGTGTAAAGGCCGCGGCGTGGTCACAATGGACGTGGGGAACGGGGTGTGGTCGGCGAACACCTCGTCGCGGTCGGAGGTGTGCATCGGGGCGAGCCTCAGGTTGCCGAATGTCCCTTCCATGCCCATCCACTCTGGCTGATCACATGGCGTCGTCCGTGTTCCCTTCGCGGGGCTTACCCGGCTTCGCAGGACGGGTCAAGTCCAAGCTCTCTTATCGCTCGACTCGCTGCGAGATGATGGGGCTCCGCTGTCCGGTCCTGAGCGGATGCCGGGCAGGCTGGCACGCGGCTCGCTACAACAAAGGACAGCGGATCATGATTCCGACTGAGGGAAGAGCGATGAGCCGAGTTTGGAATGTTTTTCGACGCATGATCTCGAAATCGGATGGCCCGCCGCCGGACCTCGAAGCCACGCTCGCAGAACTCCGGGCCAAGACGCCCTCGCCGGTCTTCTGGTTGCTAGGCAAGACACAATCCGGAAAGTCGACCATCATCCGTTTCCTGACTGGTGCGGATGAAGCCGTGATCGGTTCGGGCTTCCGGCCGTGCACGAAGACAACGCGGCAATTTGAGTTCCCGTCACCGGAAGCGCCATTGCTCTCGTTCCTCGACACACGCGGCGTCGATGAACCGGGTTACAATCCACGCGAGGATATCGCGACGATCGATCCGATGGCCCACGTTGTGATCGTGACCGCGAAGGCCACGGACTTCGCTCAGGGGAATATTCGGGCAGCCCTGGAGCCGATTCGGCGCGCGAGCCCATCGCGGCCTGTGTTGCTCGTGGTGACCTGCTTGAATGAGGCGATCCCGCGGCAACCCCACCCGCACCCCTATCCCTTTGAAGCGTTACTTCACAATGCGCCGGTGCCGGCCGAAGTGCCTGAACCACTGCGGCGGGCCATCGACGAGCACCGCCGGGCGTTCGGTGGGCTCTTCGATGCCTGCGTGCCCATCGACATCACGAAGATGGAGGATGGCTTCCAAGATCCGGACTACGGTGGCGAACAACTCAAGCAAGCACTCTTGAAGATGCTCCCGGCCGCGTATCGTCAGACGCTGTTGCGATTGAAGGAAGCGACGGACACGCTCAAGGATGTGCACCTGAAGCACGCAATCCCGCTCATTCAAGGCTACGCCTCGATGGCAGCATCCGCCGGTGCGATCCCGATTCCGTTTGTGGACCTACTCATGATCCCCGGTATCCAGGGGAGGATGGTGACACAACTGGCTGCGGTGTATGGTCAGCCGATGACGGGAGAACGCTTCAAGGAAGTCGCGGCCTCGCTCGGCATCGGCCTGATTGCACGGCAAGCTGTGCGCGAGGTGGTGAAGTTCATTCCATACGTTGGTTCCGTGGCAGGTGCCGCCGTCGCCTGGGCCTCGACCTACGCACTTGGCCGGGCCTTCTGCTACTACTACCAGGCCGTCTGCGAGGGCCACGTGCCCGACCCGCAAGCCTTGAAAAGGTATTATCAGGAGCAGTTCACTGCTGCGGAAAAGGGCTGGAAAGCCAGCAACTCGGAGAAACAAGAATAGGCGAACAGCCCATCGGAATGGGCTGTTATAAAAGTCTCTTCAAACAGCCCATTCACCTGGGCCGCTCGCCTGAAGCCGCTCACTGGATCGCATGAGGTTTGCCGATGTCCAAGGTTCGCGTCGGAATTCTGATCGTGCTCTTCATGGCCCCCTGGTTCGCCTTGATGGGCTTCGGCAGCTACTACCTCTGGCACGAAGGGTGGATGCGCTGGGCCTGGATTCCCATGTTCCTGTGCATTGCGCTCTCGTATTTCTTCGCCTGGCGCTGGACGCGCGGGACCGGCTTGCTGCCACCCACCGAGACTCCGACCCAGAACTATTGGACCGCTCGCGACAAGGCGGCCTGGGAGAAAGTGCTCGCGAAAGCGAAGTCGTTCGAACGTATCACGAGCGACCAACTCGCCGATCCCAAGCACTACACGGACCTGGCCCTGGACCTCGCCGTGCAAGTGGCCATTGAGTACCGCCCTGGGGGCACCACGACCGCCACGCAGGCCTTCGATCTGCTCACACTGCCCGAGGTGATGACCTGCATTGAACTGGCGTCGTCGGACCTGAACGAGATGGTGCAAAAGTACGTCCCTGGTTCGCACCTGCTTCGCATCAAAGATGCCAAGCGTGCGAAGCAAGCGACAGCGTGGTACAAGACCGGGCAGAACGTCTACTGGGCCGGTTCTGCCGTCATCAATCCCGTCGAAACCGCAATGCGGTTCTTCGCTTCACGCGGCATCCTCGGCAACCTTTTCGAGAAGCTACAGGACAACATTATCCTGTGGTTCCACACAGCCTTCATTCATCAACTCGGACACTACCTTGTCGAGTTAAACAGTGGTCGGCTGAAGGTGGGCGTGAAGCGTTATCGTGAACTCCTTAACGAGAACAAGGAACCGCCGGCGCTCGCCTCAAAGGCCCCGGAGTTGCTCGTGGGTGATGAAACGCCTACCATTCGCACGGGCCCGAAGCCGATTCATCTGGCCGTGCTCGGTGCCGTGAAGGCGGGCAAGTCGAGCCTTGTGAATGCACTGCTCGGCCAGCAGGCCGCCACGGTCGACACACTTCCCATCGAGCACGTTGGCGTCCGCTACAACCTCACGCTACCTAATGGCCAACCTGTCACACTCCTGGACACGGCGGGCTACGGTCAGGATGGACCCAGCGAGGAGGAATTCGCCTTCGCGGCAGACGCCTCACAGGAAGCCGACTTGATCCTACTCGTGACGGCAGCCAATAACCCCGGCCGGCAGGTGGACGTGGACTTGCTCGATCGCCTGAAGGCGTACTTTGCACTGCGGCCGCATCGCAAATTGCCGCCGGTCATCGCGGTGGTGAACCAGGTGGATCTCCTGAGCCCCAAGGCCGAGTGGAACCCGCCTTACAACTGGCTAACGGGGATGAAGCCCAAGGAAGCAAACATTCGCGAGTGTCTGGTGGCGGTGAAGGAGCAACTTGCGGGCCGGGTGGCCGAGGTGGTGCCGACCTGTGCCCGGGCAGGTGAGACCTTTGGCATTGTCGAAGCGATGGTGCCCGCTGTGGCCCTGAACCTCGATGATGCTCGTGGTGCGGCAGTGCTCAAAGCCTTCGAAGCCGAAGGGGCTGCTGATCAGTACCGCCGGCTCGGCTCGCAGGTTGTGGAAGGTGCCCGAAAAGCCTGGGATATCTTGAAGCAGAACTGGAAGAAGTGAGCCCGCTCAGTTCACGCCAATCGCAGTCTGCAGGCGAACGATCTGCTCGGCCATGGGGCGAGGGGCGGCGGGAGTGGCCTTGCCTTTCTCGCCTGCAACCTTGAGCCATGCAAACACGGGACCGTCACCTGCGAGCACCTCGGCGGCACTTGCTTCCCACTGGCTCTGCGTGACAAATTGATAGGCACGACGGAAGCCCGCACCACGAGCCAGTGCGGTAAAATCAACTCGCCCACTGCCGGGGACCGCCTGCCCGCCCGTCACTTCATAAAGTCCATTATCGATCAGCACCACGAAGAGCGGCACCTCGAATGAAGTCGCCGTGACGAGGCAGCCGAGATTCATCAGCAAGCCGCCATCGCCAGTAAGCACGATCACACCCAGGCCGGGTTTCGCTAGACAGAGCCCCAACCCCAGCGGCACACCCTGCCCCATGCTCGAGGGCAGAAAGTGGAAGTCTCGCGCTGTGTCCGAGAGTGAGGGCCAGAGGCCGACCGATCCCATCGTGGTGACCACAACACAATCGCGGCGGTTCCTGGCGATCGTTTCGAGAGCTTCACGGTGCGTCATCATGCTGAGTCACTCCGCCCAGAGGATCGCATGCGGTCCGTCGCGTTCACTCAGTGTCCGGAACAGGCCCACAGTGTCTTCCGGTGAGGCCGAAGTTGGATCGAAGGGCGTGCACGGCAAATCCCAGGCACGCACCAGCGGCTCCGTGAAACGTGGGCAGTTATCGGCCGTGTTCTGCGAGAACCACGCCTTCATGCTGCGGACACCCACAATGATCTTCAGAGGCAGTTTCAAATCGTGAATGGCATTGCGAAGCGCGTCACCCGCTTCGAAGAAACCAGTACACTGGATCGCCACGAGCGGCTTCGCCCCTCCGAGCATCAGACCCACCGCGATCCCGATCGCTTCGCCTTCCCGGCATGGCCGGATCACCGTGAGGCATGACTGCGTGACCGCCGTATCCCAGGTGCCGAGGTGGCTATCGGGGATCCAGACCAGGTGCGTGAACCCGGCTGCCTCAAACGCTGCGACCACGGCGTTTCCGTCGATCATGGGACACCTCCGACACTGGGGCGAGCCCACTCTTCATCCTGCGTGTTCAGCAAGTTGTTCCACGATGCCTCGCAGAATTTCGACATCGGAGGTGGGGCGCGATGGGCTCTTTGGGTGCGTGGCATCGCAACCAATCCAGCCACGGAGTTTCAAAAACATCGCCGCTGTGTGCTTGTATGCAGGCACCGGCTGACGGAAGGCGAGGAAACCGAGGTATTGCAACACATCGTTGAGTTCAAAGAAACGCGGGTCGCCGGCCAGCCAGTACGCATCTCGCTTCGCGAAGAGATCTGGTGCGAAGGTGCTCAGGCCGAGCAAGTAGTCACTGCCGTAAATCACCATGTCGATGGCGAGATCGTTGCCCGTTAGCACCATGAAGTCCGGGCGAACGGCATCGCGGAGTTTCAAGCGTTGCCATTCCTGCTCGCGGCTCAACGACGAGTGCTTGGCGCCGATGCACTTCCTGACAGCGAGTAAACCACGATAGGTTGCGAGAGAATAGATTTTGCCGAAGGGGGCGAACATGGTGCCGAGTTCAAAGCCAATGAATGAATCGCAGTGACGGCCAAAGCCTTCGTAGGCCGCGATTAACTCCGCATCCGGCAGCGATGTGAGCCCGTGGCTCTGGAAGATCACGGGCGTGCCACCACGCTCGGCAATGGCGTCAATGGCCCGGGCATATTCGTCCGTGGCAAAGGCAGCACCGGGCTGGCCACCGACAAATGCACCCGCCACAAAGGATTGCCCGCCGAGGATGGCCCGGGTTCGATCCAGCACGGCCAGTTTCGTCTCGGCATCGAGAAGATTCACATAACCGGTGTCCATATTCACGGCAGGCGTGAGTCCGGCCGCGGCTGTGCGTTCGACGTGTGCCGAGAAACCGGGCCAGTCGATGGCACCGGATTCTTCGAATGGCAGGAGGATGGCGGACATGCCGGTGATGGCCCGTCGGGCGCGAATCAAGGCGATGGGATCGATGGCTTCTTGCATGAAGTGCGATTCTAACGGACAGACCCCGCAACGGAAATGGTGGGCCGGACTCCAGTGGAATTCACCCGAGTCCGGCCAGGCTTTTGTAAGTCAATCGATCACGTATTCCAGATAGCCGAGGTGCATCTCGTCGTAGGTTTGCGGCCCCCATGGCACGGCTCGCTTCGGGTCGGGATTGGCAGGATTCTTGTCGCTGTTGTCGTACCAGGCGGTGTAAGTTAGGGAGCTACCTCGTGGAATGCTCACGGGCTCGGCGAGGCGGTACATCAGTTGCCAGTTAAAGTCGTAGTGTGGCACTTCGAGCAGGTTCTTCGTGGTGCCATCCGGGAATTTCACATCGTAACGTGCGGCCTTCCCCCGCAGGTGGGCATGCGGGAAGAACGCCAGCACGCGCGCGTTCCACGGAACGAACGGCATCTTCGCTTCAATTTTGTAGTTATCAGCACCCGGCGGGATTGAGAATCGCTGCTTGGCGAGTGCGGCCACCTTGACCTCATGCTGTGGCTTCTCCTTGGCGAAGATCATGCCGAACCGCGTCTGATCCTCGGTCGCCTTGCCGTTGGGCGTGTAGTGCATCTGGAATGTAATAGTCGCGTTCTTGGGGAGTCTCTTGGCATAACCCTCGGGATAAATGAGTGTGTTGTTGCCGGGAACATAGGCAGCGAAGAAGCCCTGCGCCTCGGCTGCACCGCGTGGAGCCCCCTTGGGAGTTGCAAAGATCAGGACATGGTGAACCACTTCGCGGGCGGAGGGTTGCACCTCCATGGCCTGCACCCAGTGTTCCTCGTCGAAGTTTGTGTCCACACTCACGACCTGATAGGGCATGGTGCCCGTGGCCTTGACTGCGATGGGCTTTGGCATCTGAAACACAGCGTCTGGTTTGCCAATCAGCCAGCCCGATTCGAACGTCCTGGGAAGTGGAGCATCAGCAGGATTTCCCTTCTTCAAGTCGCCTGCCAGCCAGGCAAGCATGTTCGATTTATCGGTATCTGTGAGTGAGCGATCATTCGACCAGAGTGAATGCTGGCCCTGCTCCGGTGGGGCTGCGAACCACGGAGGCATCGTTCGATCTGCCAGGACACGCTTGATCACGGCCCGTTTCGCCACCACCTGTTCGTAGGTCTCCAGCGCGAATGGTGCGAGCCCTCCCGATCGGTGGCACTCCACACAGTTCTGTTGAATGATTCGTTCGATGGCAGCGTGGTAAGTGAGGGGCGTGGGAAGGGGCTTCGCCTCGCTGGAAAGCTCGCAACCCGGGGCCGTGGTGGCTCCGATCACAGGCGGCTTGCCAGCGAGTGCCTCGGCGAGTGCCGCTTTGAGGTAATTGTTTTTTGGTTCATCAATCGCGTATCCAAGGCCGTACTGATCGTCCACGGCCCCGCGATAAACGATGGTGCGTGAGGAATCGAGAACGAAGACTTCCGTACTGGTGCGTGCCCCCAGGGCAGCGATCAATTTGCCTTCCTGATCGTGAATGTATCGACCGCTGAACGGGCTTTGCTTCGGGCGGTCGGCGCTGGGGTTCACAAAAAGGAACTCCACGCCCTTCGGGTCGAACTCCTTCTCGATTGCGGCCAGTGTGGGCGCATACTTCTTGCAGAGCGGACAGCCATCCTCGGTGAAGGCGATCACCAATAACTTGCTCGATTTGAAGTCCGAAAGTTGGCCTGCCTTGCCGGTGATGTCGGCAAACGCAATATCCGGGACGAGTCGACCCACGCCGACTTCAGACGCCCGCACAACGCGAGGCCCCTGGCGAATGGGGTCGGGCTTGATTGGTTCGGGTTTCACGTCGGGCGTTGATTTTGGTGTCGCAGGAACCGCGGGTGACGCCTTGCCTGTCCCATCGCGGAATGGATTCCGGTTCGGCTCATCCGCCACCAGCACTGTGACGAACCCCACGAGAATTACAATCGCCAACATTCGCATGGATGCGTCCCCAAAAAAGCCGCACGGTTTGAGGAGAAAGCCAGCCGCACGATGAAGAACCGGACAACATTCGATTTCGCAACGAGACCGGAGATAGGAAGCATACCCACCGATCCGCCGTGGGTTTCAAGCTGTGCGGTTTTCTGCTCGAGCCAGTCGGAAAGGTTGGCAATATCAGCCGCACGATTTGAGAACCGATCCAGCCATGATCCGAGAAGCAAGAAACCACTGGTACGCGCATTGCGATTCTGTGCTGCTCGCTTTTGCGGCTTGGTGATCCAGGATCTCTATCTACCAGACCGTGCGGCGCTGCGTCGCTCCGCACGTGCGGCGACACTCACGCCAGGAGGCCCTGCACCACATTGCCCTTAACATCCGTCAGCCTCATCTCTCGTCCGGCATAGCGATAAGTCAGTCTCTCGTGGTTGAGCCCGAGCAGGTGCAGCATGGTGGCATGCCAATCGTGGATGTGCACACGATCCTCGACGGCCTCGAAGCCGTAATCATCCGTTTTGCCGAAGTTGATGCCGCTCTTGACGCTGCCTCCGGCCATCCAGATGGTGAAGCCCTTATTGTTGTGGTCGCGGCCATCGCCGTTCTGGGCAGTGGGTGTGCGGCCGAACTCGCCGCCCCAGACCACAAGCGTGTCCTTGAGCAAGTCACGCTGCTTCAAGTCCGTGAGCAAGCCGGCGATGGGCTTATCGATGGCGGTGCAGTTGCGGGCCAGGGCTTCGCGCAGATTCTGGTGTTGGTCCCAACCAGGTGCGGTGACTTCGACGAAGCGGACGCCAGCCTCAATGAACCTGCGGGCGAGCAAGCATTGCTGGCCGAAGTTGCTGCCGGGCCCGCCGAATCCGCCGCCACCCATGCCCGGTCTGGGACCTGCGTTCGCACCGATGCCATAAAGTTGCTGCGTGGCTCGCGACTCGTTGGAAATGTCCATGAGTTTGGGCAACTCGGCCTGCATCCGGAAGGCGAGTTCATAAGACTCGATCATGCCTTCGATTCCGGCACTGTCACCGCCCTGTTCGAGCGCATTCTGGTTGAGTGTTTGCAGATAGTCGAGTTGCACACGCTGGCTGCTCGCCGTGCGACGAGGGTTCTTGAGGTTGCTCATCTGCTCGCCGCCACCGAAGCCGCCACGGCCACCGACCTTGGTCCCCTGATACATGGCGGGGAGGAACGAACTGTCGTAGTTCGCGGGGCCGCCATTGCCTGAGGGCGGCCCAAGTGTGATGAAACCGGGCAGGTTCGCGTTCTCCGTCCCGAGGCCGTAGAGCACCCAGGCTCCGAGGCTGGGCCGGGGGAACTGGAAGATGCCGCAGTGCATCTGCAGGAAGGCTTGCGGATGCGAGGGGAGATCGGTGTGCATGCCATTGATGATGCAAAGATCATCCGCACGCTGACTCAGTTCAGGGAACAAATCACTGATCCAGAGGCCGCTGTTGCCGCGTTGCTTGAACTCCCAGGGTGAACCAAGCAACTTGGCGCCCGCAAGCCGTCCTTTGCCATAGGCCTTGCCGTCATCGGCCGTGAGTTTCGGCTTGTAGTCGAAAGTATCGACGTGGCTGGGCGCACCCTCCATGCACAGGAAGATGACGCGCTTGGCCTTGGCAGCGAAGTGCGGAGCCTTCGGTGCGAGTGGCTTGTTGAGGTCGGCGGCCCGTGCCTTCGCGGCTTGCTCTTCAGCGAGAGCCGCAAAGGCGAGATAGCCGAACCCGGACGCAGTGGACTTGAGCAAAGAACGGCGGCTGAACATGGGTGCGCTCCGTGAATGTTTAAGGCGAGCGGCCGGTGTGAACCGGCTGTTGAGTTTTCAATTACGTGTGATTCGTTTAGTTCAGGAACAGCCCACTTCTGTGGGGCCGCTCGCCTTGTTTACTTGCGGTACTGGAATTCCGCACTACAGAAGAGTGCCTGACAGAACGTGGACCACACTTCCTTCTCGGCACGGTAAGTGGGAATGCGGTCTCTCGCCGCAGTAGCGCGATAGGCTTTCAAGAAGCCGCTGGCTGCTTTCAATTCCTGGTCGGTGGGCGGTCGCCCGAAGAAGCTCAGATAGGCCGCTCGCACACGCTCGCTGTCCGTGGTCGTGCTCTTCATCAAGTCATCGGCAGCCGCATCCGCGGCACGCATCACGAACGGGCTATTCAGCAGGAACAACCCCTGTGCCGGTGTGGTCGTCACCGGGCGTTCGGAGACGACAAGGCTCGGATCTGCCGCGTCGAAGAGCGAGAGCACTTCCGGCATGTTGTCGCGAATGGCAGGCAAGTACACCGAGCGGGCTGTGTTGCGCGGATCGTTTAGCGCCTGGGTGATGCCGTCCCCACCAACTCGGGGGCGGGTGGTTGGACCTTCGCCGGCCTGGGCGACAACGGAGCCGACGGGTGCGTTGACATTGAGTTGCCCGCTCACCGCCAACACCGAGTCGCGGAACGCCTCGGCATCCAGCCGCAACGGACTCATGCGCCATACCAGCACGTTGTCCGGATCGGCTTCGAGGTTCTTTGGATCGGTCTTCGAATCGAGCCGATAGGCATGGCTCAGCACAATGCGTCGAATCAGTTTCTTCACGCTCCAGCCGTCGTCCATGAACGTGACGGCGAGGTGATCGAGCAGTGCCGGGTTGTCCGGAAGACGCCCGGCCGCTCCGAAGTTGTCCGGTGTCGGCACGATGCCCCGGCCGAAGAGGTGCAGCCAGACGCGGTTGACCATGACGCGAGCGGTCAGCGGGTTATCCCGGCTGGCGATCCACTCGGCAAGTTCCTTGCGGCCACTGCCCGTGCGAATGCGAACGGGATCGGTGGTGAGAACTTGGAGGAATCCACGCGTCACCACCGCACCGGGCTTGTCCGTTTCACCGCGAATGTAAATGGGGCTGTCCGCAGCGGTGCGTGAGCCGCCGAACCCGCCAAAGCCACCCGGCCCGCCAGGCCGTGCGCCGAACCCCGGTCGGCCGCCGAAGCCGCCACTGGGCTTGTCACGGACACCCATGGCCAGCAGCTTCGGCGTGCCATCAGCCTCGTAAGAATCGAGTTTGCTGCGAACCGTCGAAAGCTGGGCCGCATTGAAGATGTTCATCAGCCGATCGCTCTCGGCCATCTTCTTCTGAAGAGCGGTCACCTGCTTGTTCAGCGATTCCCGCTCAACCGGCGTAAGCTTGTTCTTGATGGCCGAGGTTGCGGAACCCGGCGCGAGTAGGATCAATTCCGATGGTCGTTGACTCTGCACGAAACGCACCGTGCCGTAACATGTTTCCGTACTGCGGAAGATGCCCGCCAGTGCATAGTAATCGCTTTGCGGAATCGGGTCGAACTTGTGATCATGGCAGCGGGCACACGCGGCGGTGAGGCCGAGGAACGCCTGTGTGGTGACGTCGAGCTGTTCGTCCGCGACATCGAGTTCGAATTGCAAACCATTGCGTTCGTTCAGTGCCTTCGGCCCAATCGCGAGGAAGCCCGTGGCCACGCTCCGCTCGGCCTTCAGCTTGGGATCGTTCGTCGGCATGAGGTCGCCTGCAATCTGCTCGCGAACGAATTGGTCATAAGGTTTGTCCGCGTTGAAGGCACCAATCACATAATCGCGGTACCGCCAGGCGTGCGGATAGTTGAAGTTGGCGGTCTTGCCGCTGCTCTCGGCATAGCGAGCTACATCCAGCCAGTGACGGCCCCAACGTTCGCCAAAGCGCGGATCAGTCAGAAGTCGGTCCACCACCTTCTCGTACGCCTTGGGAGAGGCATCGTTCACAAAGGCATTCGCCTCGTCAGCCGTTGGCGGCACTCCCACGAGATCGAGGTACACACGGCGAATCAGCGTTGCCCGCTCCGCGTCGCCAACAGGCTTTAAACCCTTCAATTCCAGGCCGGCTAACAAGTACCGATCGATATCAGTGTATGCCCAGTCGGCGCTCTTCACGCCAGGTGCAGGTGCACTCACAGGCTTCTGGAAGGACCAGAATTCGCGACCCTTGGCGATGTCGATCACACTGGTTTTGGCACCGGCGTTGAGTGCCCCACGCGGGTCAGGTGCACCCATCGTCACCCAGGCTTCGAAGTCCGCGATCACGTCGTCTGGCAGCTTCCCCTTCGGCGGCATCTGCATCGAGTTATCGGTAAAACGCAGCGCCTTGATCAGCAAGCTACGCTCGGGACTGCCCGGAGCAATCGAGGGCCCCGAATCGCCGCCTTTGCGCAGGCCGTCGCGAGTGTCGAGCACAAGCCCACCCTTGAGCTTCTCCGAGGTGCTGGAGTGGCACTTCGCGCACTGATCAATTAGCACGGGACGAATCTTCTTCTCAAAAAATGCCACCTGCTCGGCACTGGGTTGATCGTTGAAGCCCAAAGCGGCTGTGGGAAGGGATTTGCCTGGCTGTGGCAGCCCTTTCTTGAATGGGAATTGTTTGCCAGGTGGCTGGGCACGACCCGGTGAAGCCAATTGCACAAGGGCAATGGCGACGACGAAGAAGCCAGCTGCCAGGAATCGCCGTTTCATGCCGGAACCCCGTGGGTGTGCTTGTGCGTTGGTTCCACAATTAAACCCCAACTCGAGTGCCACTGCGACGCTTCTCATCGCTTTTTCGGATTCGGGCCGGGCGGTAAAGGAATTACCATTCCCTCGCCGATTTGTTTCGTTACCATCATTTTCTCATCCGCCCGCCATCCCGCCGCAGAACCCACATCATGATGCGTACACTGCTCGCAACACTCGCAATATTCATGCTCACTCCCATGCTCACGGCACAGGACAGACGCCCCGTGCGGCTATTCGCGGAAGGCGAAGACTTCATCATCAAGTCAGGTTGGAAGGTCGTGCCCTACCGCGAGAACTACTACGCAGGCACCTTCGCCGTGACGTTTCTCTCGCGCATGGCTTGCCTCGGTGCACCCGAACAGGGTGACAGTGGGCCCGCGGTTGCGGAACAGGTTGTGAACATCCCTTACGAGGATACCTTCGAACTGTTCGCACGCTACGAACAGCCCTTTCAGTTTTCTGCAGAGTTTACCGTTGAAGTGGAGCAGGCCGGCAAAATCGTGGCTCGCTTTCCCTGCGGCCGGCTCCAGGACTCCAAAATCTGGGCCTTCAACAATCACCAGCGCGTGCCGATGGAACGTTACACCTGGAGCGGCACAGACAACATCGTCTGGCAGAACCCGGGTTCTGTGAAACTCTCAGCCGGCCCGGCCACACTGCGGCTGATTGCCGACGCTCAGATGGAGAATGGCAAGGCACTTGAGGCCGCTGCCAGGCGCCACATCGATGTGCTCTGCCTCACCAACGACCACGCGGGAATTGAAGCGCAGCAGAAGGCTCGATACCTGGAACTCGATGGCTGGCTCGTCCAGGATGGGGATTTGTTCGTGCGAATCACGAACCCGCAGGACGGCCTCGGGCCCTGCATTCCCATCATTGCACCATTTGAACAGGGCCAGCACTCACCGTACTACATTCATATCCGCGACTGGCCCAAATCCACACAGGTATTGAAGTCCGGCCGGGCGACGACACCGACAACTTATCAAAATGCGGGCCCGCGAACTTCACAGGTGAAAGAGGATCACCTCATGCCCATAATCGAGGCACCGAAGGGTGAGATTGCCGATTCAGAGTATCTCATGCCGGGAGAAACATCGGGATGGGTGTCGCTCGGCAATGTGCTGGATGCCCTCAATGATTCTCAATGGTTTCCCCAGGCCAAGTACAAGTCGAAGGTGTCCGGCATCCATTTGAGACTCGAGTTTGGCATCCCCGATGGAAAGGGCGGCATCACCGTGGTGAAGGATATCACCGTGAAGGGACCGGCTAACAATCTCTCACCAGTGTGTTTCGATATTCCGGGTGTGGCGAATCCGAATCCGACATTGAAACAGATTCGAGCCGAACGATTCTGGCCGGCAACGATTCGCACACAGAAAGAAGTGCTCGACTGGCTGAATGCCGAGGTGGCGAAATTCCCGAACAAGGGCCCCGTGCCCAAACGCTTCCTCATCTACAACATCATGGGATTTAGTGGCGCCCTCAATGCCTTCCCGGAGGCGAAGCAGCTTGCCCTTGCGCTCGGCGACAACACGGCTATAAACACAGAGGGCAAGAAACGCGCTCTCGTCGCCCACTGGGGCAACCCGACTCCTGACTGGATCAAGAAGCAGGAGGCGAGTCGCAAGGGCGGATTCGATGACATCTACATTGTAAGTTATGGTGATGAGATCCACCTTCCTGCCATGAATCTCACCGATGAAGAGTTCTCCTCCTGGCTCATAGATCGCGGCGTCAAATACGAGGGCAAGCTCGAATTCATCACAGCAAAACCCAAGATGACTTCGGACGAAATCGCGGCAATGAAGAAGCATCCACTCTGGTACTATTCACAGGTCGCGGCCAAGGAAAAAGGCGGCAAACACTATGCTGCGGGCACGGCCTACTACAAGACCAAGGGCATCGTCACAGGTGCCAATTATTCACCCCATGCGAATTTTCTGGTATCGGAACTCGATTATATTCGCCCCTTCAAGCTGCGCGCGATGAGCATGCCCTGGGCGGAAGACTACGCCTGGCAGATTGCCGAATTCAGCCCGCAAGTGATGGGCTATCTCACTTCGGGTTTACGAGCGGGGGCAAAATATGATGATCTGCCAATCCACATGTATGTGATGCCGCATTCGCCGGGCCAGTTGCCCAACGAGTTCCGCCAGAGCTTTTACACTGCCGTGGCCCACGGCGCGAAGATGATCAACTACTTCTGCGCCTCCCCCTCAGCCGTCGGCTCCACCGAAAACTACGTCGACAGCTACGATCTCGCCATGTGGAAGCAAATCCACACGTGCACCCACGAAGCCGGCGTTTTTGAAGACTACGTGATGGATGGCAAAGTGCGGCCTGCGAAAGTTGGATTATTATTGTCGAGTGTCGATGAGGTCGTGACGGGTGTCAATAATTTCTCCCTGGCCATCCACAACAACGAGCGCAAAGCCATTTACTATGCCTTGAGGCACTCGCAGGTGCCAGTCGATTTCCTCAGCGAAGACGACATCATTGAGGGCCGAGCCAAGGACTATAAACTCATCTATGTCACACAACAACACGTGCATTCGAAGTGTATCGATTCACTCCAGAAATGGTGTGAAGCAGGCGGCACCGTTGTCGCCCTCTGCGGAGGCGGCATGTACGATGAATTTCAGAAAGCCAATCCCAACGCGGCAAGGCTCTATGGTGCCACTGGCCCCACCATCAACACGGATCCGAATCTCGTCTCGAAATACCTCACCAAGGAGAATGTGCCGTTCCTGTCCAAACACGATCTTCCACGTTATGTGCCGATGGATGCGGTGCAGTGGAATGCGGCAGGCCTGCCAAAGATGGAACCCGTCGCGAATCCGTCGCCCAACCACATATTTAATATTCCCGTAATGATCTGGAGGCAGCCAATCAGTGTCACTGATGGCACTGTGATCGGAAAATTCAAGGACGGCTCGGCTGCCATTGTGAGCAAGAAACACGGGGCAGGCCGAGCAATCATCTTCGGGTTCCTCCCTGGCCAAGCCTATCTGAAAAGCGGCCTCGAACTGCGGCCGGTTGATCGCGGAGCATCGCCTGAGAGCTATGCCCATGCTCTCCCAACCGCCATGAATAATCATCTCCGGGCACGGCTTGTTGATGACTTTCTCGGTGCTTCGCGTGAGGTCCGACCCGTTGTCACCACGAACACGCTGGTGGAAACGACTTGCATCGATACACCTGCAATCAATGACAAACCCGCCCGCCTGGCCGTGCCACTGATCAATTGGTCCGGCTTTCCCGAGACCAGCCTCACCGTCACGATTCGTGGCATCGACAAGGTGTCGCGTGTACGAAGCGTCGAGCGAGGCGAGTTGAAATACACCCTGAATAAGGGAAATCTGGTGATTCAAATGCCTCTCGATGCCGCGGATATGCTGCTCATCGATCGATGAGGGCGCTCACATGGAAGACGCCCTGCGCGCACGGCGGGCTCGTGCATAACGTTCGTTTCGCATTCGTCAACAGATTGAGGCACAACAATGCTTCGTTACTTTGTAGCCGGTGTATTGCTCATTACATCTTCACCACTCCTGGCGCAGACAGCCCCGTTTCAGTATGTGCCTGCCACGGCCTATCACGTCATGCCAGGCACACACACGGATGAATCGGGCTATTTCTCACTCTGCGAGGGAAAGAATCGCAAAATGTACGTCGGCACGGCTGCTTATGGCCTCAATGCCTATCTCATCGAATTTGATCCAAAGACCAGGAAGCAGCGTATCGTTCTGGATGTGAACAAGCTCTGCGGCCTGGCAACACCAACCACACCCACCTATGCCGCCCAATCGAAGATCCATACACGCAATTTCGTGGGCCCAAGCGGCACCATCTATGTCGGCAGCAAGCAGGGCTACCGTCGTGGCAAGGAAGACATGGCCGATTATCCGGGCGGTTATGTCATGTCGTATGACCCCGCAACTGAGAAGGTTGTGAACTACGGCATCCCCTACGAGGGCGAAGGTGTCAATGACGTGACTGCCGACGAAAAAGCCGGCCTCATCTATGTTGTGACGTGCGAAGATCATCACTGGGTGATTTACGACATGAAGTCCAAAACGTTCCGTGAGCCCGACCCCAATCTTCGTGTGACAGCTTATGCCCAGACACTCATTGATGCAAAGGGCCGGGCCGTTGTGCTCACACGCGATTTCAAATTGGCCCGGTACGAGCCGAAGACAAATGCACTCACCATCTCCGATTTCAAGTCGGATGGCAAAGCCATCGGCACCGCGGGGGACAAACTCGGCCCGGCTTGCTGGGCTCTCACGGCGGATGCGAAACACGCCTACCTCATTCGCATGTCGGACCCGACACTGTTTCGCATCGATCTCACAGCCGACATGCCCACCATCCCGGTGGTGGAATCTGGCTCACTCCTCGAAGGCAAGCACCATGATTCTCGCGGTTCGCTGATCGTCGGACACGATCAAAACGTTTATGCCCTGATGCGCGTCGACAACACCACCATGTTTGGCAAAGGCTATTTGCACCACCTCGTGAGTTATAATCCCGTGACGAAGAAGAGCCGCGATCACGGGGTGCTGGCAATCAAAAACCCCGATTTCTTCGATTTTGGCCCCGGCCAGGATGGCAAACCCAAACCCTGGACGCACGGTTACCACACACTGCCGGACAAAACCCTCACACCTCTTCACGCACACATGTCACTCATCATGGCGAAAAATGGCAGATTATATGGAACAATCATTTATCCTTTCACACTCTTCGAAATCGAACCGAACGATTATCGCTGAACATGATCGGTGACGCGACTCACTTACGCCATTTGCAGCGTGCCACGGGTGACGCCGAGCTGGTTCAGAGCATGGAGCTGCTTCCAGACGTGTCGGCCATCATCGTGACCGGCAACCACCCGGGCATATTGTTCAAGCAGCGGCCCGATCTGTGCCGGCGTCTCGCGTAAAAGCTCAACGCGGAAACTCCGCACACCAAGTTCCTTCATTCGGCTCACGTATTCCGCACCGCTCTGAGCCACGCTGTTAAACACCGTGTTCCGGCAACCTGTATCGGGGTGCACCGGGAAATGCGCTCCCACGCGGTCGCGCAACTCCACACGATGCGAATCACAGGGTCGTCCACAATCGCGGTGGTCCTTGCCGGTGCTCAGGAACGCCGCGAAGACACAATGCTCCATGTGAAACATCGGCATGTGCTGATGGATAACCGGTTCGAACCACTGTGGGGTTGATCGCTGGAGCAGCGCGGCGAACTGGTCCCAGTTCAGGTCGTAGCTCGGCACGAGGCGCTCGAGCCCTTCGCGGATGAGCAAATCGGCAGTAAGTTCGTTGGCCACGTTCAGGCTAAAGTCGCCGATGAGCCGGGTGTGCGGCAAGTGTTCCTGGAAGAATGAAATCGATGCGAGATTGCGAACCAACACCATATCCGGTTCGGCTCGCACGATGGCGGACTGGAAGCCTTCCTCGCCGGGTTTGAGAATACGCAGCGTCGCCAGGCCAACCGGAATCCCGGCAGCCTTTGCCCGGGGCACCGCTTGCTTGTAGCGTCGCATATCCTCGAAATCACAGTAGATCGCGGCTGGGCGAGTCAACTCCCTCGGGGGCGACCAGGCGAGCACGGCATCAAGCTGCTCCAAGTTGCGAACGAGCACCGTCATGCGAGGTTCTTGAAGTGCAAAGTTCGGCACGGCAGCGCTGGCGGTTCGGAGCGTGTTGAGTGCGTCCGGTTCTGCGATGGGGTGCGTCTGTTGCTTCACTCGTTGTTGTGTGAGTTCCGCTGAGGCCTGGCGACGCAGGTCGTTGAGCACGCTTCGTGGCAGCATGGCGTTCGCGGGTATGTCGAGTGTGAGTTCACCCAGTTCGAAGGGCGTGTCGCCGAGGCGCGAAAGCTGTTCGCGAACCTCGGCATGAGTTGTCGGACGCTTCTGCGCGAGTTCGAGACGGCCGTTCCAGGTCGCCGAGGCTGAATTGCCGTTCGAGTCCGTCAGCGTCAGTGCCAGCGTATTGCCGAGTGAACCACTGAGGCTGGCGCTGAGCGGCGTGCGGCGAGCGGGTTTGTCCTGCCCATACGACTGTTCGAGGCGTTTGCGGAGCGCCGGAGCATCGGTGCGGTAGACATCGCAGCCGATGTGGATGGCGGCAATGTCCAGGGTGTCGTGTTCGAAACGAAGCTCGACCTGGCGAGTTTCTCCCGGGCTCACTGCAAGCTTTCGCAACTCCCAGACGCGGCCGCCGGGTTCTTTCAGTTCTGGTGTGCCGATGTCGAACAGGACGCCATCACCCGGTTTCACGAGATCGTCGAATGCCTCACACAACTCGATTTGCACACCTTGCCGGGTAATGGCAAGCACCTGACCGATGCGGATGCCGCGGCTCTTGGGGAAGCGGCCACGGACCAGTTGCTGGTGATTGACGCCCTCCAGGAAGCCGGGCGTGAAGCCCCGGCTAAACGTCTGGGCCAGGTCGAGTTCGTCGTGGCGGGGCAAGTGAAAGGGCTGCTGGGCGAGTTTGGCGTCGATGGCCTTGCGGTAAGTCTGGGTGGTGGCCGCAACGTAAGGGCCGCCTTTCAGACGTCCTTCGATCTTGAAGGAGATGACGCCGGCTTCGATGAGTGGGTCGATGAGGTCGAAGGCCGCCAGATCTTGCGGGCTGAGCAGGTAGGCTTTATCGCCGAGTTCGCGCTTCTGGCCATCGACGATCATTTCATAGGGCAGCCGGCAGGCCTGGGCACACTGGCCGCGATTGGCACTGCGGCCGCCGAGGGCTTCGCTCGTGAGGCATTGACCACTGTAAGCCACGCACAATGCGCCGTGGATGAAAACCTCGACGGGGACGGTGGAGGCTGCGGTCACTTTCTGAATGTCCTCCAGTGCGAGTTCGCGGGCGAGCACCACGCGTTCCACGCCGAGTTTCTGAACGAAGGCGATGCCGCGGGGATCCGTCAGCGTCATCTGCGTGGAGCCGTGGACGTGCAGAGTCGGTGCGAGCCGGCGGATCAGCCTCACCAGGCCGAGGTCCTGCACGATCACAGCATCGACAGCTGCCGCCGCGATCGACTTCACGAACTCCGCGACGGCGGGGAGTTCATCCGAGAAGATGAGCGTGTTCAGCGTGACGAAGCCGCGGACGTTGCGATCGTGCAAGAAACGCATCACGTCCGGCAATTCACGCAGCTCGAAGTTGGCGGCACGTGCCCGGGCGTTGAAGTTCGAGAGCCCAAAATACACAGCATCGGCACCATTGGCAGCAGCGGCGCGGAGAGCTTCCCAGTCGCCGGCAGGAGCCAGGAGTTCGGGCTTGGTGGAGTTGACCATGCAGGAATTGTATCGCTGGCCGCCGCCTTAGAGGACGCGATTGGCGTACAACACGGCGAGGTTGTGCAGGAAGTGGAGCAGCATCGGCAGGGCCAGGCCGCCTGACAGAATGCGCAAATAGCCAAGCGACACGCCGAGGAGTAGCAGGTACGGCATGGCGATGGGGTTGTAGATGTGGGCAGCGGCGAACATCGCAGCGGAGATCCACACGGCCCAGTGCGTACCGAACTTCTCACGCAGTGAACCCAGAGCGAGGTGGCGAAAAAACCACTCCTCGACAATGGCGGGTTGAACGCAAATCAGCAACAGCGTGACCGCCGTGATCGGTGGGCCAAGTTCACCTTCCACGTCAAAAGCCTTCCGCAACAGCAAAACAGAACCGATGTTCAATGCCAGCAGGACGGAAAGAAGTGGGAAACCGGTGATCCAGGCGGTGAAGCGACGACTCATCTCGATCGGTGGCGAGGGGAACTTGCCAATGGCGACGGCGACGCAAAGCACAATCACAGCATCAATCGCTTCGATCGCGAAGGTGCCCCAGTTGATCTCTTCCTCGGAAACTTCACCTATCGAGAACATGCGAACGAGCAGGAGCACGCCGAAGGCGACGGAAACGGCCATCATCACGCCATAGCCCACGAGCATCGGCACGAGGCGGTGCCATCCCACGGTGGCAGGCTTGCGAAGGCGACGGCGGCGACGCGGTGGCAGCGGCACGCCAAATCGATCCGTGATCACCTCGGCCACAGGCACATCGAATGGATCATCGACATCCACTTCCCGCGCGAAGGGCAGTTCTTCATCTGAAGGTGGCGCGACCGGAATGGCACGTTGAGCCCGCGAAGGTGCGCCGAGTGCGGCACCGCAAGAAGGGCAAAGCCTTCGCCACGCGGCCACGGGATCACCGCAACGCCGACACCGAACTTCCGCAGACGCCTCGAACACGCCATCGATGGCTGCGGTCGGAACGTCGTCCGGATCGAGTGAAAACGGCGTCGGCATTGGCGAATTCGTGGACAAGTTCAAAGGATGCGATGCTTCGATCTTAGAATGCGGTTCCGAGTCTTTGCAAGCACCAATCAAAGATGCCTGGCATTCACGCTTCACTTTTTCTTGAGATGCTTGTCGAAGAAGGCAATCAGTGCAGCCTCGGCGGTCTCGGCATCTTTGCCCTTGAAGCCGTGGCCGGCTCCCTCGAGTGTGAGCAGGTCCGCTTCCACCCCGGCGGCCTTGAGTTTGTCCACAAGCCACACGGCCTGCTCATGTGCCACGTACTTATCCTCTGTGCCATGGATGCACAGTGTCGGGGCCGCATTTGGCGTCACCCAGTAGAGCGGGCTGGCTCGCAGATGTTTCGCCCTCGCCGTCTCCAGATTGCCACCCAGGAACAACGGCAACACCTCTGCGGCATCGACGCTCTTGCCGTACGATTTCGTGAAATCGCTTGGGCCATAAACATTCACCACGCACTTCACCTTGCTGGACTGCGTGGGGTTGCCGCCGTCACCCTCGAAGTCCGCCACATCACCGGTGACGGCTAGGAACTGGGCGAGGTGCCCGCCCGCCGAGCCGCCCGTGACGCCGATGCGGTCAGGATCAATGTGGAACTTTGCCGCGTGGGCCCGCACCCAGCGAATCGCGGCCTTGGTGTCGTGGATCGCTGCGGGGAATGGGTATTTCGGTGCGAGTCGATAACTGATCGTGAGCGCGACATACCCCTGCTGGGCCAGGCGGATGCAAAGGCCGTTGTAGCCTTCACGGCTCCCAGCACGGAAGCCGCCACCGTGGATGCAGAGGATGCACGGAAACGGGCCATCACCGGTCTTGGGTCGAGCCAGGTTCAGCTGAAGGTGCTGATTATCCGGATTGGTGTATTCGATACCGGTCTCGAAGATCACATCATCCGGCACAACCAGTTTCGGTTGCTGAGCCGTGGCCGGCATCGCGGTGAACAGCATGAGAAGCAAGGCGGAGAGGCGTATCATGTCAGGAACTCGTGGGGGGGTTCAGGCAGGCGGGATTGCTCGCGGTGTGTGGCACGCCCTGGCGACTATACATTGTCGCTGGGGCTGACACCAGAACCCGATCGTGGAGAATCGCATGAACGCCTTGCTATTCGCAGGACTTTGTCTCGGCACCGCTGAAGAGCCGAAGCTGGTTCGCGTCCTGATTGAAACGGATGCGGGCGAGATCGTGGTGGAACTCGATGCCGCGAAAGCACCGAACACCGCGGCCAACTTCCTGAAATACGTGGATGGCAAGTTCTACGACGGCGGCCAGGTGCATCGCACGGTCACACCGGACAACCAGCCACAGAACAAGGTGAAAATCGAAGTGATCCAGGCCGGTATGAGTCCCGAGAAGAAGGATGGCTTCCCCGCCATCAAGCTCGAACGCACAAAGGACACCGGGCTCCTGCACAAGAATGGCACCATCTCAATGGCCCGCGACGGCCCGGACACCGCCACATCAGACTTCTTCATCTGCATCGGCGACCAGCCGGAACTCGACTTCGCCGGCGAGCGCAACCCCGATGGCCAGGGATTTGCGGCGTTCGGCAAGGTCGTGAAAGGGATGGACGTGGTCAAGAAGATTCAGAAAGCACCTGCCGACGGGCAAACGCTCAAACCACCTGTGAAGATTCTGAAGATGAGCCGAATCGAGAAATAAGCGGCTCGCTCAATTCGCAAGCATCTGCTGCCCACAAGCCGCGCAGCGGCGATCCGCATCCATCCGGATTGATCGGCGTGCAGCGTGGCGCAACAATTGCAGCGCAAACTGGCATCCACTTGTTTCACTCTCCAGCGGAGCTGTCTGTGGTCACCCGTGAAGAACTCGTCGTCCGCACTCTGGGCAACTGTCGAATTGAATCGCCGCTGGCCGACACCCTCGCGAATCGCAAACGCAGTTACTACAACGTCGATGAAGATGACCGCGTGCTGTTCGATGACACGGTCTCTGCAATTCAGGCTCGCAATCTCCCACTTGATCAGATTCCAGGTTTCGAACCCGCTGGGCCTCGCCGCAAGATATACTTCGATCCATCCAAGACACGTGCCGGCATTGTCACTTGCGGCGGCCTCTGCCCGGGCTTCAATGATGTGATCCGCGGCATTGTGATGGAACTCCACCACCACTACGGTGTCCGCAAAATCGTCGGTTTCTGCAATGGCTACCAGGGCTTCATCGCGAAGCACAAGCGGGCGACCCTGGAATTGACTCCGCAATACGTCAGCCAGATTAACGAGCACGGCGGCACGATCCTTGGCACTTCGCGCGGCGAACAGGATACGGCCGAGATTGTCGATTGTCTCGATCGTATGGGTATCGACATGCTCTTCGTCATCGGGGGAGACGGCACGCTGCGGGGAGCGCACGCCATTGCCGAGGAAGTCGCGGCCCGCGGTGAGAAGATCGCCGTGGTCGGCATCCCGAAGACCATCGACAACGACATCTGCTTCATCGACCAGAGCTTCGGCTTCCAGACGGCGTTCTCCGAGGCGGGGCCCGTAATCCGTGCCGCCCACATCGAGGCGAAGGCCGCACCCAACGGCATCGGCCTCGTGAAATTGATGGGCCGACACTCCGGCTTCATCGCTTGCTATGCCTCGCTTGCCCACAACGACGCCAATTTCGTGCTGATCCCCGAAGTGCCCTTTGCACTGGATGGGGAAGGCGGCTTTCTGAACGTGCTTATCAAGCGCGTCAAGGCCTCCGGACACGCGGTGGTGGTCGTGGCCGAGGGAGCCGGGCAGGAGCACATGGGCGGGCATGTGAACGGCACAGACGCATCGGGCAACGCCAAGCTGGGCGATATCGGCCTTTTCCTGAAATCACGCATCAGTGAGGCCTTCGCCGGGGCCAACCTGGAACTGAATCTCAAATACTTCGATCCCAGCTACAGCATCCGCAGCGTCAAAGCGAACCCCTTCGATAGCGTCTTTTGTCTGCGACTGGCCTACAACGCAGTCCATGCAGCCATGGCGGGCAAGACCGATGTGGTCGTGAGCCGCTGGCATGGCCGCTTCGTGCTCCTGCCGATCCCGCTGGCTATTCGTGATCGCCACTGCGTCGATCCGCACGGCGACCTCTGGCTCTCCGTCCTCGAATCGACCGGGCAACCCGTCCGCTTCGCGTGAGAAGAGTGTTATTCCTCGGTGGTCCGTCGCCGCAGCAACTGCACTCCACACCACATCCAGAGCAGCAAGACGCCGAAGGTATCCCAGGGGTAATCCAGGCTGAAGGCGGCCGAGACACGCGGCACCACCTCCGATAACGTGCCATCCTCATTGACAACACTTCGCGTCAACCCTCCCACGGCCACTGTCGCTTCCACTGCCCAGGTGTGGAAGAGATTATCGATCAGGAACAGACCCGCGAGCACGGTGAGTGGGAACGAATTCACGTACCCGATCTGTCGCGGACCGAGGGCATCGGCACGGGCACTGCCGGGTTCTGAGTTGAGTGGGTTGCTTAGCTCGCAAGGGATGTGGAAGACGCGCGTTCGAAAGAAGCGGCCCGGCTGGGCAAACAGCGCGGCCATGCCGAGCAGGGCCAGGATCGTGTCGTAGTACATGAAGCGATAGCAGGTCAGAAACGCGCCCAGGAGCAGGAAGCCCGCACCGAGCCCGGTAGCTCGGCGATCCGCACGCAGGCGGTAAATCAGGACTGTGGAGGCGAAGACGAGGGACCACAACCCCCAGGCGGCGGCCTTGGCTGTGAAGGTATCGCGGGTGGCTTCAGGCTGCGTGAAGTCGAGCAGGAAGCGACGCGGAATGCCCTGGAGATCGCGGCACAGGAAGACCCAGTTCTCGTTCACGTTGTACAGGGCCGCCGCTTCGCGTCCGACCTGCAGCCAGTCGAACCACGTCTGCAAGCCCACCACGGGCAGCGTGAGCAAGCCGAGAAAGGCACCCGTGCCCACCATGCTGACGCAGAATCGCCAGCGGCCCATCAGGAGCGGCACGAGGAAGAACGCCAGCCCCCACACTGGCTTGAAGGCGAACAGGCCCCAGACCATGCCGCCCGCGATGTCGCGATTGCGTGCGGCCAGCACCCAGCCCCAGGTGGCAATCGTCAACGAGATCGTCGGATTCTGCCCGAGGTCAAGCCCGGAGCGGCAACCGGGAAAGAGCAGCACCGCCAGCGTGGCAACGGACCACGGTATGCGATAACCCGTGAGAGCACTGAGCCCCAGCCCAGCCGCGAACGCGAATGCGAGAGCCACGGCCTGGAAGATCGGGTACGCGTCCTTCGGATGTTCGAACAGACCAATGGGTGCATAGAAGAAGGCGTGAACGGGCGGATAAAGCGGCCCACCGATGCCATCGCCTTCACCCATGAACCAGTACATCATGCGCTCGACGTCCGGCTTCAAGCGAATGTCGTCGTCCTCGGGATGAGTAAACGGGACACGATGCTCGGCGCGAATGGCTGGGTCTCGCTGAATGGGAGCCTGCCATTCAAGCGGGTAGCCCGCGGCGACAACCTCACGCTGCCGATCCCGGTGGTACATTTCGCGACCATGGCCAAGCACGAGCATGCGGCCCATCACCCACTGACCACCGAAATCGATCAGCGCATGACCCTCATTCCCATCCACCCGGCGAAGGTAATCGGGTGTATTCGGCCGCGGTGCAAACCAGGTGCGAGCATGGTGAAAATGGTGCGCCGCGGTGCCGAGCGCAACCAACCAGAGCATCACGGCAATGCTGCGGCGCGAGCCAATCCAGGACCAGTACCTTTGGGGAATCCAGGTGCCCTCTGCCACACGAACGCCCCCGGTCGATGAATGCGGAATTCGAAATCAAGACAGGGGCTGTTATGCGAGCGGAGGTGCCGTGTTCAACTCTCAAACTCCAAACTCCGATTCAAGAGGCCAACTTGAGCGGCGAGGTGCTCGAGGGGAGCGTAAGGCGGTTCGTGTCGGCCCAGGCTTCGGCGAGGGCATGAACGCGGTCCATCTCGGCCTGGACGCGGAGGCGATGAGCGTCCAACTTCGCCAGAGAGAGCCCGTCCGGTATGAGGAGCGGTTCGCCCGTGATGATGCGTGCTCGCGAGAACGGCTTCGGCAACGCAAATCGATCCCAGCTTTGCATTCGCCACGGGAGATGGTAACCGACACCCACGGGCACGATTTTCATTCCCGTGCGGGAAGCAACATACGTGATGCCGGCCTGCACCACCCGGCGTGGACCGCGAGGACCATCCGGTGTGACCGCAAGATGCCGCCAGGGGTTGTCGCTCCGCGTGAGCTTGCGAACCGCCTCGAAGCCGCCCCGGGTTGTGGACCCTTCCACCATGCCCATGCCGAGCGAAGTGATGAGTGAACCGAGCAACTTGCCATCGGCGTGCTGACTGATGAGCACGGCAATCTCGGGGCAGCCAAAGTAAATGGTCGGAAGCAGCAGGTTCTCGTGCCAGATGCAGTAGATGTGGCGAGCCGTGGCGTCGAGATGGGCCGGGGCGCAGTTCGGGCCGAGTGGTTGATACTGGAAGCGCAGGCTGCGGAAGAGCAACCTGGCGCCGACGGTGCCAAGCCAGCCGGCCGCGGCGAGAAGTCGACGATTGCGAATCTTCATACGGCCTCCGTGCTGAACGCTTGATCAATCCGGCCAGTCTCCTGAGAAGACTTCCGTAGCTGGTCCCGTCATGTAGACGCAATGATCGGCTTCGTTCCATTCAAGTTCGAGATCGCCACCGGGCAGGTGGGCGAGCAACTTGTGATCCGTGAGGCCAGCCAAGACTCCCGCCACACATACCGCACAGGCTCCGGTTCCGCAAGCGAGGGTTATGCCACTGCCGCGTTCCCAGGTTCGCATCGTAACCTCACCCCGGGAGTGCAGTTTCACGAAGTGCATGTTCACCCGACGCGGAAACTCCGGGGCATGTTCAAACTTCGGACCCAGTTCCACCACGAGATCGCGTGGTTCGTTGAGGAAGAACTCTTGACCCACAAAGGCCACGGCATGAGGGTTGCCCATCGAGACACAGGTGACCTCAAATCGCTGGCCCGAGATGGCGATCGGAGCATTCACGGGTGGATCGCCGGGCAATGTCGTTGGGATCTTGGCCGATTCCAGGATCGGCTCGCCCATGTTCACGCGAACGCGCGTGGCCTTCTCGTTTTGCACTTCGAGTTCGACCGTGAGCACGCCGCGGCCTGTCTCGATGGCCAGCTTTGGCTTCCGGGCGATGCCGTGATCGTGCACAAACTTTGCCACACAACGGAGGCCGTTGCCGCACATCTCGGCTTCGGAACCATCGGAGTTGAACATGCGCATGCGCGCATCGGCTCGCTCACTGGGGCCAATCAAGATCAAGCCATCGGCACCCACGCCGAAGTGCCGATCGCTGATGGCCCGGCTCAGTGCGGCCGGGTCGTGTGGGGGCTTCTCGCGCACGCAATCGACGTAGACATAGTCGTTGCCGATCCCGTGCATCTTCGTGAAACGCATGGCTTGCTTTCTCAAGTATGTGAGCAGATTTTAGGCAGAATCGAAGC
This sequence comes from Gemmataceae bacterium, assembly GCA_041750275.1. GTDB lineage: Bacteria > Planctomycetota > Planctomycetia > Gemmatales > Gemmataceae > JBGSZR01. The sequence goes on along the minus strand of JBGSZR010000091.1, from coordinate 1,155 downwards.
GTCCGTAAACAGCAGGCGTTCGTGCTTTCGCAGCGGATCGAAGAAGTCGGCCGAATTGGGCTTGATCCGCCCGACGCATGTTTGCAACAATCCCCCTTCGCCGAACGCTCGCCCAGGGATGGACCCGTTCGGAACCCGTCTTCGCGGGGACATGGATGTCGATCAGCACTGCACCACCTGAACTTGCTTCGAGCCCGGCTGCGCTACGCGTGGCACCGTGGCAGATCGTGTCACTGGCCGCACTTGTGGGCTGGGCCTATCTGCCGATGCTTCGCGTCTTCGCTGATAAATGGGCGAATGATCCGCAATATTCGCACGGCTTCCTCGTGCCCTTTTTCTCGGCATTTCTGCTGTGGCGTGCCTGGAAGACCACTCCACCCACGCCGGCACCGCTGCCGGTGCTCGGTTGCTCCTTGCTCGCGTTCGGCCTGGTGATGCGGGCCCTCGCGGGCAGCTTGCTGTTTTATCAGCTCGATGCCGCCTCGCTGTTGCTCTCACTGGTTGGGCTCGTGCTTGCTGCGGGTGGCTGGTCCTTGCTCCGCACCACGGGCCCGGCCTTGCTTTTCCTTGGCTTCATGGTGCCGCTGCCCTACGAACTCGAACGCAATGTCGGCCAGCCGCTCAAAACGGCCGCCACCGTCAGCAGCACGTTCTTGCTGCAAACCTTCGGCCAGCCCGCCATCCGCGATGGCAATCTGATCCTCATCGACGAGATCCGCCTGGGTGTGGTCGATGCCTGCAGCGGCTTGAAAATGATGGTGACGTTTGCAGCCTTCTCGGTGGGGGCAGCGCTCTTGATGCGGCGGAGTCGCTTCGAGAAGTTGATGGTGCTCCTGGGCATCATTCCCATCGCCATCATCGCCAATGTGCTCCGCATCACCGCCACGGGCCTGAGCTACGTCGCTTTCACGGATAAGGGCACACTGGAGTTTCTCCACGACTTCCACGGCTGGCTCATGATGCCCGTCGGAATGATGCTGCTGGGTCTCGAAGTCTGGTGTCTCAAGCGGCTCGTCGTGGAACCGCCTCAAATCGGCGAACCGCACCTGTAAATGTGCGATTCGCCCGGGACTTCACACGGATGTGAACTCGGGAGCGAAAGCTTTCGACTTGCCAACGGATGCTGGCCATGAATGGACCGACCTTCGCAGTCGC
>JBGSZR010000090.1:0-15233 GCA_041750275.1 Gemmataceae bacterium | reverse complement strand
ACTGCAATCGGAAATTGCCGCCTGGTCCACCCGCGTCAACGAGAAGCAACGAGCCGTCGATTGGCAATTCACGGTCGGTAAAGCGAGGGTGAAATTGAAGCGGCTCTACCCGAAAATTTAGTCTAGACCGAGCACTAGTTCGACATGCCAAAGTGAAGATCGGTTCCTGCCATCCGTGCTTTGTTCACGCCCGTTGACAGCCTCACCATGAGGACACCTCTCGTGCTCTCCTTGCTCTCCTCCGATTCCGCACCGCTCTGCCACGGTGTGACACGCCGTGAAGCTCTGCAGATTGGCGGCCTTGGTGCGTTTGGATTGACACTGCCCAAGTTGTTGGCTGCACGCGCCCCCGAACCACGGCGGCGACCCAGGGCCTGCATCATGATCTTTCTGCTCGGTGCCCCACCGCAACAGGAGACGTGGGACCCCAAGCCGGAAGCCCCGGCGGAAGCACGCGGGGACATGGGTGTGATTCACACAGCGACGCCGGGCTTGATGATTGGCGAAACGATGGTGAAGACGGCACGACACACGAACAAGATCGCAGTGTTGCGAGCCTGCAGCACGAATGACAGCGCCCACTCGTCCTCCGGCTACTACATGACGACGGGCTATCCGCATCAGCCGCGGGGTGTGGAAAACGCGAAGCCGGGTGCGCCGAACGACTGGCCGAGCCTTGGTGCCGTGGTTCGCCGGGTCACACAGCCGCGATGCACGCTTCCCGCAGCGGTCACGCTCCCCGAGCAATCGGCGAACGATGGCAACCTCACCTGGCCCGGGCAGGATGCCGGCTTCCTCGGCCGCTCCGCCGATCCCTGGCTGCTCACCTGCGATCCCTCACAAAACCGTTTCGAAATCCCCGGCCTGTCGCTGCCAGGCGAAGTACCTTTTGGCCGTTTCGACGAGCGGCGAACACTGCTGGAACGCCTCGATGTTGCACCTGGCCAGGATTCGCACACCCAACGTGCCTTCGAAATGATCGCTTCGACCGCATCACGCAAGGCGTTTGCACTGGATCAGGAGAGCGTTCAGACGCGAGACCGCTATGGCCGCAATCGCTTCGGCCAGAGTGTGCTGCTCGCGCGTCGCCTGGTGGAGGCAGGCATTCCGCTGGTGCGCGTGAACTGGGTGCGGATTGCCGGTGCCCCGAACAATGGCCACTGGGATACGCACTCGAAGAACACTGCCGGCGTACGCGCCCTGATGCCGACACTTGATGCAGCTTACACAGCCTTGCTCGAAGACCTTGCAGAGCGCGGCATGCTCGATGATGTGCTTGTGGTCTGGACGGGAGAGTTTGGACGCACACCCAAAATCAACGGTGCGGGCGGTCGCGATCACTGGGGGCAAGTCTTTTCGGTCGCACTCGCAGGTGGCGGCGTGCAAGGTGGTGCGGTGCACGGTGCGAGTGACAGGCTGGCGGCCTATCCGAAAGATGGCCGCGTGTTGCCGCAGGATCTGCATGCCACCGTCTATCATTGCCTTGGAATACCCGCGGGCACCGAGATTCAGGACACTCTCGGCCGGCCCTTGCCCATCTGTCGCGGTGAGCCGATCACGGCCATTCTGTGAAGGAAGCGCAACCTCGAGCCACTTGCTTCGAACCTGCAAGAACCCACGATCAGAGCGAGATACGGGGCTATTGAGCTTGATTCAGAAGCCTTCGGGCCGGGCGTCTCTGACTGGCTGATTCAATTTGGTTGTCGCATCATCCGATAGCGCCGAATCAATGCATTTGTCGAACTGTCATGCTTCAGATTCGGTTCTGTCGTGGCTTCCAGTTCTGGCACGATGCGCTGGGCCAACACCTTGCCCAGTTCGACACCCCACTGATCGAACGAGTCGAGGTTCCAGATCACACCCTGCACGAACACACAGTGTTCATAGAGCGCCACCAGTTTGCCAAGCACTTCAGGTGTAAGTCGTTCGGCGAGGATGGTGTTCGAGGGGCGGTTGCCGGCAAAGGTGCGGTGCGGCACGAGCCAATCCGGGGTGCCCTCCCCCTTCACTTCTTCAGCGGTTTTTCCGAAGGCGAGTGCTTCGGCCTGGGCGAATACGTTGGCATTCAGGATATCGTGGTGTCGGCCACAAGGTGTGAGCGGTTGTGCGAAGGCAATGAAATCGCAGGGCACCAGTCGCGTCCCCTGGTGAATCAACTGGTAAAAGGAATGCTGGCCATTGGTGCCGGGTTCGCCCCAGTAAATCGGTGCTGTTTCACGCGTCACGGCCTGGCCATCGAGCGTGGTGCTCTTGCCGTTGCTCTCCATAGTGAGTTGCTGGAGATACGCCGGGAAACGCTTCAAATACTGATCGTACGGCAGCACCGCAACCGTCTCGGCACCGAGGAAATCGGTGTTCCAGATGCCGAGGAGCGCGAGCAACACGGGCAAGTTCTCGGCAAACGGTGCCGTGCGGAAGTGCTCATCTATACGGTGGAAACCAGCGAGCATCGCACGAAACTGATCGGGCCCAATGGCGAGCATGGTGGAGAGGCCGATGGCTGATTCCATCGAGTAGCGGCCGCCGACCCAGTCCCAGAAGCCAAACATGTTGGCGGTGTCGATGCCGAACGCGGTCACCTTTTCGGCACTGGTGGAGACGGCGACGAAGTGCCGGGCCACCGCTTTCTCATCACCGAGCCCGCGCAGCAACCACTCGCGCGCGGTGTGGGCGTTCGTCATCGTCTCCTGTGTGGTGAACGTTTTGGACGCGACGATGAACAGCGTCTCGGCCGGATCGAGGTCGTGCGTGGCTTCAAGGAAATCGGTGCCGTCGACATTCGAAATGAAGCGGAAGGTGAGGCCACGATCGCTGTAGTGCCGCAAGGCTTCATACGCCATCACCGGGCCGAGGTCGGAACCGCCGATGCCAATGTTCAGCACGTTGCGGATGCGCTTGCCGGTGTGACCGAGCCATTCGCCACTACGGACGCGGTCGGCGAATGCTGCCATGCGATCGAGCACAGCATGCACTTGCGGCACCACGTTCTCGCCATCGACATGGATCACCGCATCGCGCGGGGCTCGCAGCGCGACGTGCAGCACGGCGCGATTCTCGGTGATGTTGATCTTCTCTCCGCCGAACATGGCGTCGATCCGCGATCGCAAACCACTCGCCTCGGCAAGTTGCACGAGCAATTTCCGGGTCTCGTTTGTGATGCGATTTTTGGAGTAATCGAGCAACAGGCCCTCGGCTTCTTGCGAGAAGTGCCCAGCGCGGTCCGAGTTTTCCGCGAAGAGTGCGCGAAGCTGCAGGTTGCCCACGCTGGCATGATGATCTTCAAGGGCTTTCCAGGCGGATGCAGCAAGTGCGTTCGGTGCAGCCATGAACAGGAACCTCGCGGGATCAAGAGAAGTGTTTCCATTTAGCTTGAGGTTAGTCTACAGAGCGATGTGGAGCCGATTCGAAAAAGCCAGATCGGTCATGCAACGAGCCGTGCCAGGCCGGCACGGCTCGTAGAGAGAGGATGGTGATGTGGACTATTACTTGATGGGTTTCTCGTTGGCGTTGAAGCCACTGTTCGCCAGCATGGTGCGGCAGGCCTTTTCGCAACGACGACATTCCTCGGCACAGGCCTTCATCACCGGATCGTGGGCGGCGTGTTTCTCACATTCGTCGCCACAGCGCTTACAGGCCTGGGCACAACCCAGACAGACGATATCGAAAAACGGCCCCTGCTTCGAGAGAATGCTGGAGGCGGCATTGCACAGTGCCGCACAGTCCGAACAAGTCTTCATCGTGGTGAGGTGTTCGGGATGCCCTGTCGCGGCGAGCTTCGCACAGTGCGCCATGCAGGCATTGCACTCGCGGGCACAATCGTCGCACGCTTTCGCACATTCCTTGAACGGTGCCACCATCAGCCCGCCTGGTGGCTCTGGGGTCTTGGGTTCATCTTTGGGCGGTTGCGCCGCAGCGAGCCCAAGACTGGAGAGTCCAAACAACGTGATCATTGTGAGTCGCATCATCGCGATTCCTCCGGGAAGATTGTGCCGTGAGCCGCTTCGGAACGAGCGACGAAGAATGAGATGCGAAGGTTGTGCCGTTGGACGAAGTGAACGAAACGAATTACCAGGCGAGCCGATTTGTAGCTGCGAATTATAGCCTTACAATTACGGGTGCGCAAGAGTTTGCGCAATGATCGGAACCGCGTTGCTCACGCTGTGCTACTTCGCTCGCTGCTCGATCAATCGTTCCATCTCGGCCAGAATGGCCTGATGGCAAACAGGGCAGAATCGCTTGTGCTCCGCACGCCGCATCACGCAGCCATCATCCCAGGGTCGAAAGAGTCCACGGCCGAAGCCCTCCGCACCTTCAAAGGCTCCCACGCGATCGCGTCCGAGCAACTCCTTCCACTTCACCTTCTCCGGTTCGGCCCACAGCGACACGTTTGGCTTCTTCAACGCCGGGTGATCCACTGTGGGTCGAAACGCAGCCGAAGGGTCGAAGTATTCTTCACCCAGGTTCGCGAAGCTGTGCCCGAGTTCGTGGATGAGCACTCGACCACCGACGCGCGGTACGCAGGTGACCACCGTGAGACCAAATGTGAACTCTGCGACTGCGTCGTCGTACGCGATCGGTCGATGCGTGCGGTGGGCATGGTAAGCGGCGGAGGGCATGTCGATCGCGGGACGGGCTCCGCCACCGTAGCGGGTATCGTTCACGAGCACGATGAGGTTGTCGATTGGCTCCGCGATCGCAGCACGGACGCCGCGCAGCGCATGAAAATCGCCTACTTCGACCACGTAGCGGCCGCTGTGAAGCACCGTCTGGAAAGTCGTGTCTTTATCCGCAGTAGCACTGAACCACTTCTCGTTTTGAGCGTCGTACTCCATGGTTCGCGCGATGCCGCATTCGCGCGATGCCGACCAGGCCACGCTCACTTTCACGCGCTCCCAGTGCGAGGCAAACGGTTCCTGCTCGCGGATGGCGTGAGCGCACTTCTCGGCGTGCTTCAGAAACTGCACTCGCTCGGCTTCTTGAAAACCTTCCGGGGCAATGACGAGATGGATGCCGTTCGGTTTGCGGGCCTCGATGAGCGTTTCGGAGGTGAAGCCTTCACGATTCGGAAGCGGGAGAGTGGCGGCGGAAATTCGAGCGGTCAGCACAGCCGGCACGCACGCGAGCAGCGCCCGGCGCGAGAGCTTTGGTGGGATTGGGTCGAACATGAGGAATCTCCGATGCGGCCTCAGCCGTATCCGCGTCGGAAATCATACGACCCGCACCCGCGGGAAACCCACTACGAACCCCCCAGACCGCACGCATGGAAAACTGTTCGCAACCGGATAATCGTTAGAGCCCGCACAATCCGCCCAACACATTTAATCTCACTCATGCCTTAACTCGAACTTCGAGCTAGCAACTGAACCAACTTCTTCATTACGAAGCCCTGATCGGGGCAGATATCAACCTTCACACCATGCTTCTCCAAACTCAGCGCAGCGATCGGCCCCACTGCAGCAATGCGTGTCCGCGCGAGGCCCGCTTTCAACTCAGCCTCCAGCCCGCGTTCCTGGGCCACCTCGAAGAGGCGATCCACCTGCGGCGAACTGGTGACCACGAACGAGTCCACGCTGCCCGCAGCCATCTTCTGGATCAGGTCCGCAACCTTTTCGGCATCGGCGGAGGGTGTGTATACATACGGTTGCACGGTCGCGACAGAAGCGTTCGCAGCTTCAAGAGCCGCGACGAGTGGCGGGTTCTCCACACCATGCAGAACGACGCCAACCGAGACGCCTGCAAGCGACTCCTTCGCCATCGTGACAATGAGCCCCTCGGTCGTGGGTGCCGAGGCCACGATCGTCGGCTTCACGTCGATCTCTCTCAGCGCGGCCGCGGGCTTCGGGCCACGGATCACGGTCTTCGTTCCGGCCAGCGCCGCGATTGTGGCGTCGCGCAACCCAGCTGATTCCGCAACACTCAGCAAGCGGCGAACGCCCTCGCCGGTCATGATCACGACGTAGGTGAATTCGCCGGTGATCAATCGGCGAAGCCAATCAATCACCGGCTTCGGATCGGGCACATCAATAATACCCACCATCGGAATTCGCAGAGGCGTGGCCCCTTCCTTCACCAGCAGGGCAGCTAATTCTTCAAGTTGCCGTGTCTCGGCGAGCGCGACGACTCGACCTTCGAGCGGGAGTGCCATCGGTGTGTCCACCTGTGCAAGCCTGGGATGGAAGACTCGCTCAATTTATCATCTTAAGCGGTCGCCGTCGCCAGTTCCGGTTTGGCGACGGTGCGGCTCGATTTGATTCGCAACACCACAAGATGGAGCCACACGAGGCTGCCCAGAGTCAATACTAGAAGTGCGAGGAAGGCCGATTGCGGCGAACCGGTCCAGCGGCCGAGCGCACCGAAGGCAGGCGGCAGCAGGAAGCCGCCCAGGCCGCCAAGCGCGCCGACAAGGCCGCCCACGGCACCGACATCCTGAGGGTAATAATCGGGGACGTACTTGTAAACGGAAGCCTTGCCGATGCCCATGCCGCAGGCCACCACGAATAGCAGCACTGTGAATCCCTCGACGCCAAGGTTCACAAAATTGGTGGGTAGGCAGAGCGGCACGAGTGCGAGGCACATGCCAATGAAGACGCAATAGGTGACGATGCGGGGTCCGTACTTATCGGAAAGCCAACCGCCCACCGGTCGCAACAAGCTGGCCGGGAAGATGAACAGCGCCGTGAGCAGTGCCGCCGTGTACAGGCTGACACCGAAGGTGTTCTTGTAGTAGCTCGGCAACCAGGCCGAGAGTGCGACGTACGCCCCGAAGACGACGACGTAGTACAGGCTGAGCCGCCACACACGCATGTACTGCAGCGGTCGAAGCATCTCACGTGTGGGCCGGCCGCGGCCGGGCATGCGATCGCTGCGTGGGCAGCCGAACATCACAAGCATTGCAGTGAGCACGAGCAGGACACTGTAAAAGACTGGGATGAAACGCCAGCCGCCGGGGATGAGGCCACCGAGATAGCCGCTGATGGGCACAAGCGTGAGCACACCGGGGACCAGCACCACGAGCAACTTCGTTCCCGACGCCCCGACGTTGCCGGCGCCGAAGATGCCTAGCGCGGTGCCTTTCTTGCGGGGTGGGAACCAGGCCGAGTTCCAGGCGATGCCGACGGTAAAGGAGTTGCCGGCGAGGCCGAAGAGAGCAGCACACGCCAGCACCTGCGGGTACGTGGTGGCGTGTGCGAGCAAGTACGTGGGGATGGCCGTGAAGAGCAAGGTGCCGATCATCATCTTCCGACCGCCGAACTTGTCCGCGAGGATGCCGAAGTGCAATCGCGGCAATGCCCCGGCCAGGATGGCGACGGCGAGCAACCAGTCGAACTGCGAAGCCGAGAGTGCCAGTTCTTCCTTGATCTTGATGCCCAGTACGCCCAGCATCAGCCACACGGCAAAGAGCAATGTGAAGGCAAACGTCGAGATCCAGAGCACGCGCAGGCGCGGCCCGGCGGGTTCGTTATCAATGTCGATCACGGGAGCGGACATGATTCCCCTTCGTTAACGTGTAGTTACTGGCAATAGCTAACGCATCACCGCGCGGCGGCTTCCGCCACGGGCTCGGGAGATTTCAACAGCAGGGCCGCCAGTTGGCCGCGGCACGAACCGCAGCCTGTGCCCGCTCCGGTTTGATTCGACAGTTCTTGCAGCGTGCGGCAGCTGCTGCGGATGGCGTCCTTGATGGCGGGCTCGCTCACCTGGTGGCACTGGCAGACGATACCGCCCGCGCTCGGTGTCGAACGATCGGGCGAGGCGAACACATCGAGGCGGTTCGCCGGGAGAGCATCGCCGCGTTCGAAGCGTCGCACGAGTCCGGCTGCGGTGGAGGTGTCGCCCACGAGCACCGCACCAGCGAGGCGGTCGTTCCGAACAATGAGCTTGCGATAAATGCCGCGGCGTTCCTCAATCACCTGAATCACTTCATCGTCCACCTGCCGGGGCTCCGTGTCGCCCATGCTGGCGACATCGACACCGGCCACTTTCAATCGCGTGTACAGTTGTGAACCCTCGTAACGAGCGCTCGGATTCGTGCCGCTCAACACATCGGCGAGCACCGCACACTGCTCGTAAATCGGCTGCACGATGCCATAAACGCGGCCTGCGTGCTCGGCACATTCCCCCACGGCATAGACGCCATCGACACGCGATTGCAGCGTGTCGTCCACGAGAATGCCGCTGTTCGTGGGTATGTCCGATTCTTTCGCGAGGTCAACGCGCGGCACGATGCCAATGGCGAACACGAGCATGTCCGCGGGGAGTGAAGTGCCATCGCCGAACTGAATTCCTTCCACCGTTTTCTTTCCGAGGACCGCCTTGGTGGTGGCACTCGTCTTCACGCGAATGCCGAGCCCTTCGACCGCCCGACGCAGGAACTGGCCGCCAAGCTTATCGACCTGCTTATCCATCAGCGTGTCGAAGAGATGCACGATGGTCGGCGACATGCCGAGATCGGCGAGCCCCTTCGCCGCTTCGAGCCCGAGCAAGCCGCCGCCGATCACCACGGCCTTCGCACCGGGCTTGGCGTGTTGCCGCATGCGCTGCACATCGGCGATGGTGCGATACGCGAACGCTCCCGGCTTGCGCGAACCGTCGGGAAGTGTCAGCCCCGTGAGCGGCGGAATGCGCGGCAAGCTGCCCGTGGCGAACACGGCGAGGTCGAAGTAATGCTCCTGTCCGTCCGCCGTCCAGAGCCGCTTCGAGGCGGGCGAGAACTGTGTGACCTTGCTTCCTGAATAGAAGTGGACACCCTTTTCGGCGTACCACGAGGCCGGCTTGAGCGTGACTTCATCCACATCGCCGCCGAGCAGCACGCGATTCAACAGGATGCGGTTGTAGCAGCCGTGCGGTTCCTCACCGAACACCTTAACCTCGAAGGCACCGAGAGCGCCGCGGCGATTCAGTTCGTCCAGCAGGCGGCCCGTGGCCATCCCATTACCAATGATTGCCAGGTGCCGACGTGTCACGCTTTCACCTCGGGTGAACGAACGGATGCGATGCGCACGGCCGTGAACTTGAACTCGGGCATGCGGCTGGTGGGATCGAGTGCGGCCGAGGTCAGCAGATTGGCAGCATGCTTGCCTCCCCAGTGGAACGGGGCGAACAGTGTGTCCGGTCGAATGCTGCTCGTGATCTCCGCCAGAAACTCGACGCGGCCGGCACGGCTCTCCAGGGCAAGATACCCGCCATCATCAATGCCGTGGCGTTCGGCGAGTTCCGGATGAAGTTGCAGCCGCGGCACGGGCTTCGCGTCGGCGAGCTTGGCCACACGGCGTGTTTGCGCGCCCGAGTTGTAGTGCTCGAGATCACGGCCCGTCGTGAAGATGAGCGGGAACTCCGCATCCGGCTCCGCACCGGCCGGGCGATGCTCGACCGCATGGAAGCGAGCCTTGCCATCCGCATGGTGGAAACGCTCCGCGAACAGTCGCGGTGTGCCCGGATGATCCGCCGAAGGGCACGGCCAGAAGACGCCGCGTTCCACATCGATGCGTTCATAAGTGATGCCGGAGTAATCGGCGATGGCCCCGGCTGTGGCCCGACCCAGTTCGGCGAAGACGGCTTCACTCGAATCGAAAGCGAACTTCTCACCGCAGCCGAGCCGCTCTGCGAGCGCGTGCAGAATCTCCAGGTCCGTGCGGACACCGGGCGGCGCCGCTTGCACGCGGCGGCGGCGAATGACTCGCCCTTCAAAGTTCGTCAGCGTGCCCTCTTCTTCCACCCACTGGGCCGTGGGCAACACCACGTCCGCGAGTTCGGCGGTCTCGTTCAGGAAGGGATCGCACACCGCGAGGAACTCCAGTGATTGCAGGCGTTCCACGATGTTGCCGAGGTTCGGCGAAGCCACGGCGACATTCGAACCCATCACAAACAGCCCATGAATGCCGTTGGGCCGGCCCAGCGAATCGAGCAGTTCATAAGCACTGCGGCCCTTGCGTGGCAACGATTCGGGTGCGACACCCCACACCTTCGCAACGTGCTGGCGATCTGCCTCCACTTCGATGAGGCGATAGCCCGGAAGCTGGTCCGCCTTTTGTCCATGTTCGCGGCCGCCCTGGCCATTGCCCTGCCCCGTGAGGCAGCCATACCCTGCACCGGGCTTGCCCACCTGCCCGAGCGCCAGCGCAAGATTGATGAACGCCAGGACCGTATCCACACCCTTGCTTTGCTGTTCCGGACCGCGAGCCGTTAGCACCATCGAGGGGCCCGCAGCCAGCCAGCGGACACATTGCCGCAGTTGCGCTTCCGGGATGCCCGTGAGGCTTTCAACGAGTGCGGGGTGATAAATCAGCGCGGTGCGGCGAGCGGCATCGAAGCCCGTGGTTCGCTCACGAATAAACGCTTCATCGAGAAGCTTTTCTTCAATCGCGATGAAGAGCAGGCCATTGGCGAGTGCGAGATCGGAGCCCGGTGTGACGGGCAAATACAGGTCCGCCAGGCGAGCCGTGGCGGTGCGGCGCGGATCCGCCACGATGAGCCGGCCACCGGCCGCCTTCTGTTGCTCGAACCACTGCACGATGGGTGGCAACGTCTCGGCGAAGTTGGCCCCGACCACGAGAATCGTGTGTGACAACGCGATGTCACTCACGGGAAAAGGCAGGCCGCGATCGATGCCGAAGGCCTTGTTGCCCGCAGCCGCGGCGCTCGACATGCAGTACCGGCCGTTGTAGTCGATGTGCGGCGTGCCGAGCGCGACGCGGGCGAACTTGCCGAGCAGGTACGCCTTCTCGTTCGTCAGCGCACCCGAACCGAAGAGGCCATTCGCATCGGCTCCGTGCTCCTTGCGGATGCGTGCGAATTCCGAGGCAATGCGGTCCAGGGCCGCGTCCCAGCTGGCGGGCAGGAGTTCGCCGCCGTTGCCGCGGATGAGTGGTTGCAAGAGCCGGCCGGCCGAGGTGAGGAGTTCGCCCGCAGTCCAGCCCTTCACACACATCTTGCCGTTGTTCACGGGGAAGTCGTTGTCGCCAGTCACCGTGAGTGACAGGCCACTGTCACTGCCCGGCGTAAGCAGCGTGCCACACTGAAACGCACAGTACGGACAGTGCGTCCGCACAGTGTTCACAGGTGCTTCCAGTTGTGGCAGTGCAAGCGACACGTGCTTCTCCGATTCATTCACGCGGCGGGAATGCCAACCTTCACCTGGTCGCCCACGACTTCGACTTCGAATGTCTGCACTGCACAGACTTCGCCCTGGTCGCATCCACCCGTCGTGGCGTCGTAGCGGAAGGCGTGCATGGGACACACGACCTGTTCGCCGACGAGCATGCCATCGGCGAGCGGGCCGCCGCGGTGCGGGCATTCGTTGGCCACGGCGAAGACCTTGCCGGCCCGCGTGCGGAAGATGGCGATGCGCTGGCCGCCCACGATGAAGGCACGGCCCAGACCCACCGGCAATTCGTCAAAACGGCAGACCGCGGCAAAGGTCACGGCCTCGGAAAGTGCAATCATGGCGCGCAGTCTCCCCCGGGCCGGTCCGCTGCGTGGGAGGGGGAGAGATCGTTCCTCCGCTCCGCAGCGAGACCGGCCACAGCGTTGTGAGAAGCAAGAATTCAGGAATTCAACACGGGCAGAGCAATGGATCGCGGCTCATCGAACTGACCGGCAAAGACCGGGTTGTTGCGTTCGAGCCAGGGATCCACATAGTCATCGATGGAGGCTTGAATCTCGGCATCCAGGCGTTCACAGATGCCGAGCGAATCGTTCACCAGAATGTCGCGGAGCTTCTCGATGCCGACGCGGGGCACGAAGTCGTAGGTGCGTTCGATCCACTTCGCATTCTCGCGATAGTACTGCATGAAGCGGCCGATGATGCTCAGCGCTTCTTCCTGTGTCTTGACGCGGCAGAGCACATCCGTCTTGCGAACGCTCGCCCCGGCAGCACCACCGACGCTGACTTCCCACTCACCCCCCTCGGTGGCGATGATGCCGATGTCCTTCACGGTCGATTCGGCACAGTTGCGGGGGCAGCCGCTGACCCCGAGCTTCACCTTGGCGGGAAACTCGATGCCCTGGAAGCGGCGTTCGATGGCGATGCCGAGGGCCGTGCTATCGTTGGTGCCGTAGCGGCAGAACTCGGAGCCGACACAGGTTTTGCAGGTGCGGAACGCCTTGGTGTAGGCGTAGCCGCTGGGCATGCCGAGATCGTTCCACATGCCGGGCAGGTCTTCCTTCTTGACGCCGAGCAGGTCGATGCGCTGACCGCCGGTGAACTTCACCATCGGCACGGCGTATTTCTTGGCGACTTCGCCGATGCGGATGAGATCGTCCGCCGATGTGACGCCGCCGTAGATGCGCGGGATCACGGAGAAGGTGCCGTCCTTCTGGATGTTGGCATGAACGCGATCGTTGATGAAGCGGGCATCGCGTTCGTCGATGTAGTCGCCGTTCCACATGCTCTTGAGAAGGGAGGCCAGGCCATTCTTGCTCTTCTCATCCTCGCTGGTGCCGAGTTCGGCAAGTACAGCCGAGACGCTCTTGAGTTCGCGGTTGCGGATTTCGGCGACGAGGGTGGGCTTGTCCATCGGCACGGCAGGGACGTACCACGATTCCGAGGGATCGGCCTTCACACCACCCGCCACGGCCTCGATGAGCCCCTTCACGAGTTTCTTGCACGAGCCGCAGCCGGTGCCGGCACGGGTGGCCTTGCCGACGGCACCAACAGTGCATTTGCCAGCGGCAATGGCATCGCACACAGTCTTCTTGCTGACACCGTTGCAATCGCAAATCTGGTGGGAATCGGGCAGGTCTGCGAGCGTGGCGGCACCGGCCGATTCGCAATGGCCGTTCGCCCCGACCGAGAAGAACATCTCCAGGCGGCGCTCCGGCACAGGTGTGCCCTTCTGGAACATCTCCATCAGGCCATCAGCCGGGCCGAGATCCCCGAGCAAGCACGCGGCGTTCACCTTGCCATCGCGGACGATCGCCTTCCAGTACACTTGCCGGGCCGGCTCGCTGAACTGCACGACTTCATCGGTGTCCTTGAGATCGCCGATGCGGCCCATGCTCGCGAGTTCGACACCCATCACCTTCAACTTGGTGGCGATTTTCGAACCGAGATAGGCGGCATCGGGATCGACGCCGGTGAGCATTCGGGCGAGTGCCTTGGTCTGTTCCCAGAGCGGGGCAACGAGGCCGTAAATCATGCCGCGGTGTTGAACGCATTCGCCGACGCCGAAGACGTGTGGATCGTTGGTGCGCATCTGGTCATCGACGACGATCGCGCGATCGATCGTGATGCCGCTTTCGCGTGCGAGATCGACATTGGGGCGAATGCCGGCCGAGATCACGACCATGTCCGCGGCGACTTCGGAACCATCGCCGAACTTTACGCCGGTCACTTCGGTGTGGCCGAGCAGTTCCTTGGTGCTGGCTCCGGTGAGGGCGTTGATGCCGAGCTTCGCGATCGTCTGGCCGAGCACCTTGCCGCCGGCTTCATCGAGTTGCACGCTCATAAGCCAGGGTGCCATCTCGACAACCGTCACCTCGACGTTGTGCGTCATCAGTCCCTTGGCAGCTTCGAGCCCGAGGAGGCCGCCGCCGATCACCACGGCTTTCTTGCAATTCTTGGCGTAGTTGGCGATGTGGCGGCAATCATCGAGTGTGCGGAAAACGAACACACCATGCAACGTGTTGCCGGGAATGGGTGGCACGAATGGCTTCGAACCGGTGGCGAAGACGAGCACATCGTACGGCTCTTCGATGCCATCGGAATAAACGATGCGGGCCTCGCGATCGACCTTCGTGACGCGTTGTCCGACATGCAGGCGGATGCCGTTCTCTTCGTACCATTCGAGCGGGTTCAGGAAGATTTCCGTTGCGTCCTGGGAGCCATTCAGGACATTCGAGAGGAGAATGCGATTGTAGTTGCCGTAGGGCTCGTCGCCGAAGACGGTGATGTCGAAGGCCCCGGGATCGGCCGCCAGGATATCTTCGAGGAACCGTGCCCCGGCCATGCCGTTACCGATGACGACGAGACGTTGCCGTTTCTGATCGTGGTGTGGGATCACGGAATCTCCCGGACAGAACGAACGCCCTGGAGAAGGGCGCGTGCCTGGAGTCCCGGGAGAGTGGGACATGGTATGTTGTCTGCAACAGATCAAGCACACCGGATGCCAACGCATTACAGAATTGCGATAAGTCCCGCATCAACCGCTGAAATTGCTTATTTTTCCAGCGTATTTTTGTGATGGTCTCGGATTGCGATCTGAAGCGGCAATGCCCGGGCTGCAGCGATCGTGGGCACGGCTGGCAGAAAAATTGCCAATGAATGTGACACACCGCTGGCCAGTGGCAACTTCTCGAGCAGGAGCCCGGCAGTATGCACCTCGATGACAACACTGTGTGTGGAGAACTCGCCGATAATCTCCCCAACGGTGCCGTGTTCCAGTTGCAGCGAGACACCGCAGGCCGGCTCGCGTTCACCTCGATGAGCGGCGGCATTGCGGAACTCAGCGGAATAACTGCGAACACCATTCTGAACAACTCAGACGCGTTTTTCGCCCGCCTCGTCGACGAAGACCGCGATCCGCTTCTGGCGTCGCTTGTAGAGTCCGCATTACATTTGCACCTGGTTGATTGCGAAATGCGTCTTCTCGGCCCGCAGGGTGAAGTGCGCTGGGCCTTGATGCGGAGCCGGCCGCGACGCATGCCCACAGGAGGTGTGGCGTGGGATGGCATTCTCTTCGATATCACCGAGCGCAAGCGTGCCGAGTTGCTGCTGCTTGCCGAGAATCGCCTCTCGCTATTGCTCGCCGAGATGCCCGCCGAGTGCGATCTCTGGAAACGACTGGTCGATGTGATTGGTGCCTCACTGGGCTGGGAAGTGGCCGAGTGCTGGCGGCTGGATGGCACTCTGCTGAGGCGGGTGCATGCCTCCTCTCGACCGCGCCCCGAGTTGCTGCGATTCCTGGAACAAAGTGCGGATTGGCACTTTTCCGCGGGGGAGGGTTTGCCCGGGTTGGCCTGGAATGCGGGTGATCCGGTCTGGATGCCGGACCTGGCGGGTGAAGCGTTCTTCCAGCGCAAGACCCTGGCGGATGAGGCTCAACTGGGGTGCGCGGTTGGCATCCCGGTGCGGATCGAAGGAGCCTGCGTGGCGGTGGTGGCACTGTTCAGTCGGCCGCGCGGCCAGGACTTCCCCGCCATGCGCCGCTTCGCGGAGGGGTTGGCTCGCACACTCACACGGCACCTCGAGCACCAGCGGGCCGCAGAGGCCTTGCGGGCCGCGAAGGAAGCCGCCG
>JBGSZR010000089.1:0-2945 GCA_041750275.1 Gemmataceae bacterium | reverse complement strand
GCGAAGGTGCCCGGCTCGCCGGCACGCAACGCCGGTTCCACGGCTCAGGCACCCGCCGGTCGACCCGGCGATCCGAAGCAAATCCTGAAGGACGGCCGCAAAGCGCTGGCCGAGGGGCGTTTCAATGACGCTCAGGATCTGGCGCAGTCCGCGGCAGCGAACAACCCCACGGGCAAGTGGGGTCTGTTCGACGACACGCCGAACTCGTTACTCAAGGACGTTCAGTCCGCCCGCCGCAAGGCGGACAAGGAGCAATCCGAAGTCCTGCTCAATCAGGCGAAGGAGTTGCTCGCCAAGCCGTGTGCGAACGATGCGGAGCGAGCGTATAACCTCGATAACGCGCTACAGATGGCACGGAAGGCCGATCAGCTTCACGGACCGTACTCGGTCTGGGATCTGGGTGATCGTGCGGACAAGTTGGTCAAGGATCTGGAGATTTCCAGGGCGAAAATGATCGCCACGAAGGTGCCGGACCCCGCTCCGTCGAAGCCGCCAGTGAGTGGCCCTTCCACGGTGGCAAACCTGCTGCCTTCCGCACCGACACCGGTTCGCCCGCCGAATCTCGGTGTGCCAACGACTCCGGTAAAGCCAGCCAGTGGTGCAACCACGCCGACGCCAGTGGCACCAGTGGCGAATACGGTGAAGCCGCCCGCAGCAAACACGCCGACGATGCCGGTCATGCCGATCGCGGCTGTGCCGACCACGCCTGCGACTCCGCCGGCACCCGTAAAGCCGGCCCCGGTGGATGCGAAAAAGGCGCATGCCCTCAAGCTCATGGCTGAAGGCAAAGCCCATGCTGACCGTGCCGAGTTTGCCGAGGCCAAGGAGAAGTTCCTCGAAGCCGACCGCGCTGGCGCTGTGTTCACAGTTCACGAGCCGAACCCGGGCCTGGCGATTCAGGAAATGAACGCCCGCGGCACCTCGGCCATCAACACACTGGTCCGCGAAGCTCACGAGCAGATCGTGAAGCAGGACTTCGAGAAGGCCAACGCTTCACTCGTCACAGCTTCGAAAATCGTGAAGGCACTGGGCCTGTTCCCACGGCCCGTCGAAGAAGCCTGCACGGCGTTGAAGTCGGTCAGTGGCGGCAAGTATAGCGGCCAGCCCGTTTCGGAAGTCGTGATGCCGGCAACCGTCACTCCCGTGGCCGGTGTCAACACTCCCGTGCTGCCGGTGGTGGTTCCTTCGAATGTGAATCCGAGTTCGCCGCCCGGCTCCGCGGTCGTGAGTGCGACCAAGCCCTTGACGGGTAGCGCCGAGGGTCGCCAACTGCTCGACCAGGCCGCCATGGCCTACAAGGCTGGCGACTTCGACATGGCCGCCACACTCGCACGCCAGGCGTATAACCTCGGCTCGCAAGCGGATGCCACCTCGCTACTCAATTCGATCGATGCCGAGAAGTTCGCGTTTAAGAAGCGCGCCGCCGAAAAGTCGTTCGAGGCGGCGGTGGAAGCTCATGCCCAGCACGACTTCGGCCATGCACTGAGCGTGTTCGTGCTGATTGATCCGAACCTGCTCCCGGCCGAGAAGCAAGCCCGCATGAAGGACCTGGTGGCTGCCTGCCAGGTGGCTCTGGACAAGACGGCCCAGCCAGAAACGGGCGTCGTGGCCACGGGTGCCACACAGTTGCCGATGGCCACGCCTCCGTCGGCACTCGATCCCGTGACGCCAAGCATCCAGCCGCCCGTGAACCCGATGGGCAGCAACCCACCTGGCTCGGCTCGCGTCGGCGGTCAGTCGAATGATCCAAACAACCTCGCCAACCAGGTCGAGGCCATGCGTCGGGTCACGTTTCAGAAGCTTCGGAGTGAGGGGCTGAAGACACAGGCCGATGCCCAGTCTGCCTTCGGCCGTGGCGACACTGATGTCGCAATTCAGATGCTGGTCGATTTCTCGAACCGCGTCCGCACCTCGGACATCGAACCGGCGAGCGTGGCCCTGCTGCTTCGTCCGGTCGAGAATCGGCTCGAAATGTTCCGGGTGATGAAGGGTCAGACGGATGCCCTTAGCCGCGAGAAGAAAGAGAAGCAGGATGCGAAGGAGTTGATTGTCGGTCGCGGTGCCGCCGAGGAACAGCGGAAGGCCGAGGTGGCCAAGCTGGTTCGTGAATGCAATCGCTACCTCAAGGCCAGCGACTACGCCATGGCCGAGAAGACGGCTCTTCAGGCCAAGCAACTCGACCCGGATAACGAAGCGGTCGTGATGCTGGCCACGATGACGAAGATGCAGCGCCGCGTCAAAGAGCAGGAGATGCTCAAGGATGCCAAGGAAAAGATGGTGTACAACGGGCTCACCGGGGCCGAGCAGCCCGGCCCCTACGTGGACACCAATGAGCCGGTGGCCATCCAGATCGAGCGCATGAAGAACGCCCGCAGCCGCGGCAGCCTGGACGATGTCTATCTGCGGAGCCGCAGCCCGCGTGAGTTCGAGATTGAACTGCAACTCGACAAGCCGGTGACGGTGGAGTTCACACAGACTCCGCTGGAACTGGCCGTGGAAAACCTCCGCTCGCTGACCGGTCTGCCGATCATGTTCGATCAGGCGGCCCTGGATGCCGAGGGGCTCAGTGCCGCCAAGCCGATCACGCTGAAGCCCGGTGCTTCGATCTCGGCTCGCAACATCCTGCATGTTGCTCTGGAACAGGCTGGCATGAGCTATGTGATCGAGCACGACATGGTGAAGATCACCACCATCAAGCGTTCGAAGGGCCGGCTCTTCACGAAGGTCTTCTCGGTCGCGGACCTGGTGACGCCGATTCCGAACTTCGCCCTGCCGGATTACGCCAACCTGGACAAGATGCTCGGTTCGAACCCGTTGAACCGCGGCAACGTGCAGCTTCAGGGCATGAATGGGCCGAGCCCGTACATGGCTCCGAACAGCCTCGGTGGCGGAGCCCCGGCGGGTGCCATGGCCGGCAACCCTGGCATCGCGGGCGGCCTCAACTT
>JBGSZR010000088.1:0-26450 GCA_041750275.1 Gemmataceae bacterium | reverse complement strand
GCGACGGCACCGGCACCACCCGCAGGTCCGCCACCCGTTCCACCATCGTATGAGACGCCGCCGCGAGCGCCGTTTCCACCGATGGCGAGATTGCCGCTGAGCGTGCTGGCCATGAGTCGAAGCGTGCCGCTGTTGAAGATGCCGCCACCCGCGCCAGCACCGCAACCGCCACCGCCTTCGCCGAGGCTTCCATCCAGACCGCGGGCCGTGCTATTCGTGATGGCCACCGCCGTGAGCGTGAGGTCGCCCGCATTCCGAATCGCACCACCCAGACCATCAGGTGCGGAACCAGCCGTGATTGTGAGCCCGGAGATCGACGCCGTGACGCCGCTGGCGACATTGAAGATCCGAGAGCTTTCGCTCCCGCTGATGCTGAGCAGATCGGCACCGAGGCCGCGAATCACCACATCATGCGACAGCAGCAGTTCTCCACCCTGGGAAGGCAGCAGTGTGAGTGTCTGGAATGCGAGGGTGGGGGCAAAAGTGATGTCGTTTGGGCCAGGTGCCAGATTGGCCACGGCATAGCGAAGCGAGGCAGGGTTGCTGGCGTCGTCGCTGAGCGTGCCCACGACAAACGATGCGGGCACCCAGCGATCTTCGAGTGCTTCCACTCGGAGCCGCGCGCGAGGAAGCCGCCGCTCGGTGGAACGGATTCCCCCGACGGACGCTCGAGTCAACAGCATGCGAATCCACGATCGCGACGGCACCCGGCTTCTCCTCCGAACTTGGTGTGCGATCCTCCCGTACCAGTCAGACGCGTCGATCAGCCAAATCGTTTCAGCACGCGATTCTGAAGCAATCCGTTCCTGGCCTGCCGCGATGCCTCGATTGAGCCGAATTCACCCACCACACAGCGACTTATTCAATCTAAGTCGAGGGGAACGAAACGCAATGCAACTTCTCTTCCAGGCTGCCAGCACTCATCGTTCTTACATCGTTTTTCAAGCTATTGGCGGGGTGAGACGGATTGCAACGTAGCCGGATATTCGTTTGAGCCCGGCCGAACGGACAAAGATTCCCGGATTTTGTCCAGAAACATCGAAACGCGCTCAAGAGGCGTGCGAACATCACGAGTTTGTAACAAGGGTATGCTCGTGCTGAACGCTGGCTATCCGTCGTTCGTCGGGAAGAGTACGATCCGGCCATCGCCGGTTCTGCCCCGGGCTCACCTGGGCAAATTCTCCTCGAGGTGCGTTCGATGCAAATGCGCAAATTGATGTGGGGTCTTCCCGTGCTCGGAGCCGCTGGGCTTGGCGTCTGGGTCGATGGCCTGGGTGCCGCCGCTGCGGAGAAGCAGGACCTGCAGCCGGCGGTCTCCTTGCCCGTCACCCGTGTTGTGCTTTTCAACAGCGGCGTGGGCTACTTCACCCGTGGCGGCGAAATCCAGGACGAAGCCCGCGTCGACCTGAGTTTCCAGGAAGACGACATCAACGATCTGCTCAAGAGCATGGTCCTGGAAGACTTCAACGGCGGGCGCATCGCTGCCGTCAGTTACGATAGCCGCGAACCGATCAGCCGCACGCTCTCCAGCTTTGCCATCGATCTGAACGGCACCCCGACCTTTGCCAACATCGTGCAGCAAGCACGTGGGGAACGTGTCGAAGTGACTGTGGTGCCAACCGCGGTGAACCAGCCGGGCAAGCTCGTCGGCACCGTGGTCGGCGTCGAGGTGCAGAAGGTTGCCACGGGCAGTACGGTGACCGATGCCGAGGTGCTGAACCTCTGGTGCACCGAGGGGTTGCGAGCCGTGAAGCTCAATGATGTGCAGCAACTGCGATTTAGCAATCCCGTGATCGAGGCCGAGTTCCGCCGGGCACTGGAAGTGGTCGCGCTCAGCCACGATAGCCAGAAGAAGGCCGTGAGTCTGCACTTCGCCGGGGAAGGCAAGCGCCGCGTGCAGGTGGGCTACGTGGTGGAAGCCCCCGTGTGGAAGACCAGTTATCGCCTCGTGCTCGATGGCGAGAACAAGGGCAAGCCCTATCTGCAAGGCTGGGCAATGGTGGAGAACACCACGGACGAAGACTGGGCCGGCGTGAAGATGGCACTGGTGTCCGGCCGACCAATCAGCTTCAAGATGGACCTGTATAACCCGCTCTTCGTGCCGCGGCCCACCGTCGAACCCGAACTGTTCGCCTCCTTGCGGCCGCCAACCTATTCAGGTGGTTTTAACCGCAATCACGAATTCTTCGCGGACACACCACCCATGGCCGGTGAGCCCCGGAACGGAGCCACACGTCTCAAGTCGGATACGTACGAATTTCGAGCAGACCCCGGCAAACCAGCCTCAGCGGCGCGCGAGCGTCAAGGGTTGCAGGAACGTGGACTTGAACTCGCCAAGAATGCCGATGGCACGACGCTGGACGCCCGCCGAAAATATGCCGCGGGGCTGGGCCAAGAGTTGAATGAGCAGATGGATTTCGGTGCCGTCGGCAGCGCGGCCACAGCCGGGAAACTCGGCGATAACTTCCAGTATGTCATCGATCACCCCGTTTCACTCGCCCGTCAGAAGAGTGCCATGCTTCCCATCGTGGGCAAGGAAGTCGAGGTCCAGCGCGTCAGTATCTACAACCCCGGCGTGCAGGCCAAGCATCCACTGCTCGGCATGCGGCTGAAGAATACCACTGGGTTGCACCTGAACCAGGGGCCGATCACCGTTTTCGAAGGCAGCACCTATGCCGGCGACACGCGCGTGCTCGACGTGCAACCCAACGAGGAACGCCTGGTCGCCTTCGCCATCGATCTCGGCACCGAGGTTGATCCGCAGAACGGCCCCAGCACCAGCCGACTCACAAACATCAAGGCCGTGAAGGGACTCGTCACCACCACGACCAAGATCCGCGAGGAGCGCAAGTACCGGATTGCGAACCGCTCGCAAACGGACCGCGTGCTGGTGATCGAGCACCCCAACCGCACCAACCAGCAGTTCAAACTTGTCGAGACAGAAAAGCCGATCGAGGACACCAAGGATGTCTACCGCTTTCAGGTGCCCGTGAAGGCTGGCGAGGAGAAGACATTCGTCGTGAATGAAGAACGCGATGTGAACACGACGATTGCTCTCTCGAACTCGAGTGATCAGCAGATTCGCCACTTCATCTCATTGAACGAGGCAACTCCGGCCCTGAAGGCGAAGCTCGGCGAAGTGCTCACGCTCAAGGCGAGCTGGGATGGGCACCGCCGCGAACTCGCCCAGGTCGTGGCCGATCTGAACCGCCTGAATCAGGACCAGGACCGCATCCGCAAGAACCTGGCCAACACGCCGAAGGAAGCAGACGTGTATCAGGTGTATCTGAAGAAGCTGAGCGATCAGGAGAAGGAAATCGACACGCTGACTGCAAAGCAGAAAGAACTCATGGGTGCCGAGTTCAGTGCGAAGAAGCAGCTCGAAGACTACCTGGCCAACCTCAGTGATTGATCGCAAATCCGGCCATGATCGATGCTCCGGATCACAGCCTCGAGCCGCATCTCCCGGGATGCGGCTCCTTGCATTCATTCCTGCGCAAACCTCAATCCTGATCCCGGACATGAGTGTTTCGCGCTGGCACCTCAGTCGAATTCAGCGGAGGCGCAAACTCCATTTCTTGATTTGCAAGTCGATTCCGGGTGTGCTAGACGATCTCACCTACCTCACGACCGCGATAATCGTTATTAGCGTCACGGATGGAGCCGCGACTCGCTTGCCGCACCGAGCTGTCCCTCCAGGTGACCTGTGACGCCCACACCGACAATTCCGATCCCGGGTGCTCGCCAACTCTGGAACCGGTCGTCCCTTCCGGAGTTACCCCCGACGCTGCGGATTCCGCCGACGCGTTGCCCCTACACGACACCCCCGCCTGCCTCGGAGAAAAAACTCTCGACGGAGTCGTTGTCGATTGGCTCTTCATCACCGGACGAACCGGTGGTCAAAATGCCGCGGCCTGGAGAAGTTTTTCTGGGCTTCAAGCTCATCGAGGAACTGGGTCGAGGTGCCTTTGCCCGCGTATTCTTGGCCGAGCAAACCGGCCTCTCCAATCGTCGTGTGGCCCTGAAAGTGACGCGCCGCCCCTCTCATGAGGCTGACAAACTGGCGCGGCTCCAACACACTAACATTGTTCCAGTCTACTCCGTGCACAACGCGGCACCGATCCAGGCCATCTGCATGCCATTCCTGGGTCGCCGGACGATCGTGGATGGGCTGAAGGAATTTCACAGCGGTCGCTATTCGTCACTGCGTGGCTCACCGGTCCCGAGTTCCCGTGTCACCACCGTCCTGACGTCCAAGCCTCTGAGTGGGCAGCACTCCAGCCGGTATGTACGGCCCGATCATCTCGATGCACCAGAGCCCGGCCCGGATTTCGCACCAATAATCGGTGAGGTGAATGCGGTCCTGCGGACTCTCTCCGCACTCGCCAGTGGCCTGGCGCACGCGCATGGCCGGGGGATTCTCCACCTCGATATCAAGCCCGCCAACGTGCTCATTGCCGATACCGGCGAGCCGATGCTGCTCGACTTTAACCTTTCCTTCGATCAGACAACGGCGGCGCGTGACATCATCGGCGGCACCCCTCAGTACATGGCGCCTGAACAACTGGCGGATGTGAAATCCCATGGTCATGGCCAGATCGACGCTCGAACGGACCTGTACAACCTCGGTGTGCTCGCTCACGAGATGCTGACTGGACGCGTCCCGTTCCCAGCGCCCTCCTCGCGAAAACCCGATGCCTACCAGAGCTTGATCGAAGCACGCACTCGGCCATTGCCAGCGCTACGAGACCAGAACCCAGCTGTGCCTTACTCCGTGGAAGCGATCGTGCGGAAACTGCTTTCGCCGAACCCGGATGACCGCTACCAATCCGCGGAGGAATTGCAGGAAGACCTTGATCGCCAGCTGGCGAATCGACCGCTCCGCCACGCTGCCGAGGTATCGCTTGGCGAGCAACTTGTGAAGTGGCGCCGCCGCAACCCCGGCCTGCTTCGTCGTTTCAGCATGCTGTTCATGGTCCTGGCTCTGATTTTCGGTGGGTTATGGGTGGAACGCCAGGCGTCGGCACGAGCGGAAATCGCTGCGATCGACCAGGCCCATGCCACACAATCAGCGATGCACACGCTCCGCCTCGATCTCACACTCGCGAACGAGGCCCATCGCCAGCGTGGAATCCGAAACGCCGAATCGAGTCTGAAGTCCTTCGGGCTGCCTGATGATCCCGAGTGGCGTTCGCAAGGAGCATTCGCACGCCTGCCTGCGGAACTCCAGGCGGCGACGTCGGCAGATCTGGGAGAGATGCTGATTCTGCTTGCGGAAACACGGTGGCAGGATGCTCAACATGACCCCGCTCGCAATCTCCAAAGCGCTGCTTCGGAAGCTCTTCGACTCAACCGGATCGCACGCACCTGTTTCGCCGAGGATGCGGTGCCACCGTTCGTAGAACGACAACGGAGTGACCTGTCCGCCGCCACTGGTAACCCGACCGATCAGGATAGTCCTGCAGAACCGGCCCGACTGTCCACAACCTCACGCGATCACTTCCTGGACGCGATTTCGTCGTATCGGAACGCACGATACGAAGCCTCAGTCGAGCCACTCGAGCGCGTAATCACGCTCGAGCCCGATCATGCGGCAGCACATTACCTGCTCGCAGCGTGTCGCCATCACCTGGGTCAATATCCCCGGGCCCTGGAGCGCTACGACATGGCGCAGGCATTGATGCCACACGACCCGCGACCACCGTTTGGTCGTGGTCTCGTTTACGGGCTCGAACGCCTGCCGGACAAGGCCGAAGTCGAGTTCGTCCGGGCTATTCAGCTTGATCCGAAATACGGTGAAGTCTACCGTAATCTGGCGTCAGCCCGGTACCGGCTGGGGAAGCTGGAACTGGCAGAAGATGATATCACTCAGGCCATCGAACTGGGTGATTCACCGCTCCGCGGTTATTATCTCCGGTCGCAAATTCGAGATGCCAGCGGTGATCGCGACGGAGCGGACGCAGATCGTCAATCGGCTGCCACACACACACCACGCACCGAGGCCGATTTTCTGGCCCGGGGCTATGCGCGAATCCAGGAGAACCCTCGAGACGCAATGGCGGATTTCGTGATCGCGGCCCGTCTCAATCCCCGCTCAGCAGCAGCGCTCATCAACCAAGTTCATCTCCTCACGGATCGACTGGATGATTTGCCCGCTGCCCTTGTCGTGGCCGATCACCTGGTTGAGTGGATCCCCGAATACTCACAGGGCCGCGCGGCACGTGCGATCGTTCTCGCTCGGATGGGACGTCGCTCGGAAGCCCAGACCGAGGCTGAACACGCGCTGAAACTGTCGACCCATCCGACAATTACTTACCAGGTCGCATGTGTGTATTCGATCACCGCATCCTTCAGTTCGGAACACGCTGCCGCGGATTCGAGCCAGGCACTCAAATATCTGCGACGGGCGTGCCGTACGGGATATCGCGATTTGCTACGGCTGGAGAGGGATCCAAACCTGGAGACGGTCCGAAAAACACCTGAGTTCAAAACGACGCTTGAAGCTTTGAAAGAGTTGAATCGTGGAGAATGAAATGGCCCCAGGCAGAACCCGGGGCTGAGAATGATCATCGCGTGACTCGACCCTAAAGACCATCGTCAGGTGGGGAGTACGGCGGCACGTACGGATCGGAATCGACCGGCTCGCGAACGGGGAGATCCTCAGGATAGCCCTCCGGATCAACCGGTGGAATCTCTGCGCTGCGTTTTCCGTCCGGCGGTGAGTACGGCGGCACGTACGGATCGGGATCAACCGGTGGAATCACCGGCAAATCTTCGGGATAACCCTCCGGATCCACCGGTGGAATCTCCGGGCCTTCCTCACCGCCCGGCGGGGAGTACGGCGGCACGTACGGATCGGGATCAACCGGTGGAATCACCGGCAAATCTTCGGGATAACCTTCCGGATCTACCGGCGGAATCTCCGCACGACCGGCACCGGCATCACCAACGTAAATCCCCTGATCTTCAGGGTTTCCCAGACAGGCGATGTGCCCTTGCACATCGACAGCGGGATCAATCACATCACCAAACCCGCTCGGGTTGGCGCGCATCTCAAACTCTTCGACACGCAGACGGGTGCGAAGTTGCATTACCGCAACCTCCGTTCATAGGGGAAAACAGAGTTCGCGCACGAGCACAATATGGCTCAGGGTGAATCTTGGGCATACGCCATATTCCGATCAAGCCCTAATTCGGCTGATGTGAGAGAATTCATGAATTCCATTCAGGCCGAACTCCGCCTTTTCATACGGTCGCCGAAGATTTGCAAGATTTGCTAGCAGCTCAACACGCGACGTTAAGTTCCGCCTCCATGCCCGATACAAAAGGTTTACGGCAGTCAGTGACCGGTAGTGATGTTGAGCAATACTCGACCGGATCGGGAATCTGAGCTTCACATCCATTTGCCCTGATTCGGGCGCTCGAATTGCGTGAGGGAAATGAACATCGAAAATGAACCGCGAATTTCCGCGATTCTTTCATGAATCTCTGGCGTGCGTGCTACCATATCGGGCACGCTTGCCTGCACTCGCGGCAGCAGGTGACTGAGATGACCGCACTCAAGTCCTCACGATTTTTCACCCGATTGAACGGGATGATGCACGTGGCTCCGAAACTCTTCTCCGGCTATGGCCCCCATCCCTCCGCTTGGGATGAGTTGTTCGACCGCAACTGCGAACCGCATCAGCACTGCGGAGCGCTGCTCGAAAAGCTAGGGGCACTCGAAACAATCGAATTTCAGTCGAAGCGCACCAGTGCGGACATGGCCTTCGTGAATCAAGGTATCACGTTCAGCGTCTACTCGGATCGCCGCGGTGTCGAGAAGATCTTTCCGTTCGATCTGATCCCCCGGCCGATCCCGGCTCGCGAATGGCAGCAGCTTGATGCCGGGCTCGTGCAACGCATTCGGGCACTGAACCTGTTTCTGCACGATGTCTACCACGAACAACGCATCCTCAAGGAGGGCGTGATCCCCAAGAACCTGGTGCTGGGTTCATCCGGTTTCCGCAAGGAAATGATCGGATTTTCCCCACCTGGCGGCGTGTACATCCACATCTGTGGCACGGACCTGATCCGCGACGCGGCCGGTCAGTTTGTGGTGCTCGAGGATAATGGCCGCACACCCAGCGGTGTGAGCTATGTTCTCGAGAACCGCGCGGTGATGAAGAAGGTCTTTCCGCAGGTGTTCGCCGACATTCGCGTTCGCCGCGTCGAAGATTACCCGCATCGCCTGCGGGAAGCACTTGCATCCGTTCCACCTTCAGGGGCGGCCTCACCGCCCTGCGTGGTGGTGCTCTCGCCCGGGCAATACAACTCCGCGTACTTCGAGCATAGCTTCCTGGCCCGGCACATGGGTGTCGAACTCGTGTTCGGTCCGGATCTGTTCGTTCACGAAGATGTGGTCTACCTCAAGACCACACGCGGTCCCCAGCGGGTGGATGTGATCTATCGCCGACTGGACGACGACTTCCTCGATCCCGAGGTGTTCCGATCGGATAGTTTGCTCGGTGTTCCCGGGTTATTCCGCGCGTATCGTGCCGGCAATGTCACGCTCGCCAATGCCGTGGGCACCGGCGTCGCCGATGATAAGGCAGTCTATCCCTATGTGGAAGAGATGATCCGTTTCTATCTGACGGAAGAACCGATTCTCAAGAATGTGCCGACTTATGTCTGTGCTCGCCCCGAGGATTGCGAGTACGCGCTCGATCATCTCGACGAACTTGTGGTAAAGGCCGTGAACGAGTCAGGTGGTTATGGCATGTTGATGGGCCCAAGCAGCACGGCGGTCCAGCGCAGCGAATTCGCCAAGAAGATTCGCGAGAACCCGCGCAACTACGTGGCCCAGCCCGTGGTCACACTGAGCACCTGCCCCACCTGGACGGACGAGGGTATGGCTCCGCGGCATGTCGATCTGCGTCCATACATTATTACTGGTACGAAGACCTGGGTGATGCCCGGCGGCCTCACGCGTGTGGCACTCACGAAGGGCTCGCTCGTGGTGAACAGCAGTCAGGGCGGCGGTTCCAAAGATACCTGGGTGCTGGAGGAGCGATAGCATCCGCGGCGAGCGGTGCCCGTCCAGGCGACGTTTCCCGGACTCCTAGACACAAGATGACTCGATAACCCATGATTTCGCGTGTTGCCGAACACTGTTTCTGGATGGCCCGCTACCTGGAGCGTGCGGAGAACGCGGCCCGGTTGCTCGAGGTCAACCACACTCTGCTCCTGGATTTCCACCTACCCGTGGAACAGCAGTGGAAGCCGCTGCTCATCATCTGTGGCATCCACGAATACGAGGAAGAACCGACCGCCGAGAGCGTCCAGGAGTTCATGACCTGGGACGCGGACAACCCCTTCAGCATCGTCTCGGCACTGTACTGGACACGCGAGAACGCCCGCATCATTCGCGAGGTGATCTCGGGCGAGATGTGGGAGCGCATCAACTACTACCACCTCTGGATCCGCGGCGACGTCTCCCGGCAACTGTTCGACACCAATCGTCACGAGTTCTACGCGCAGGTGCGGCGAATTAATCAGCTGGTCCACGGCATCGCCGACACCACCATGAGCCACGGTGAAGCGTGGGAGTTCTTCAAACTGGGGACTTCGCTGGAACGTGCCTGCCAGACCGCTCGCATCATGGATGTGAAGTATCACATGCTCTTGCCGACGGTCGAGGATGTGGGGACACCGGTGGACAATGCGCACTGGGTTGCCATTTTGACGAGTTGTTCCGGTTATGAACCGTTCCACAAGCGGGCGAAGCCGAATCATAGTGATCCCGGGGCAGCAGTGGCGGACTTCCTCATCTATGATGAGCAGTT
Organism: Gemmataceae bacterium; assembly: GCA_041750275.1. Taxonomy (GTDB): domain Bacteria; phylum Planctomycetota; class Planctomycetia; order Gemmatales; family Gemmataceae; genus JBGSZR01. The sequence continues at coordinate 16,626 of JBGSZR010000088.1, read as the reverse complement.
CCCGCGGTCGATCCGGCGTTGTGTGTGGGAGTGCGAAAGCGCCGCCGCCGCCGCAGCGGGCAACGTGGTCGGGCGCGATGCGAGCGAGGCGGAGAAAGCCATCGGCGAGTTGCTGGCCTGGCTGGATCGCCGCACGATCCAGGATGTGATCCGAGAGGGCTTGCACGAAACACTGACGCACGTGGTCGATTCGGTTCACGAGATTGGCAACGCCATCCACCGTACCTTCTTCGCCGCCGAGGTGAAGCCGCCGCAACTGGCGAAACCGGCGCAAACACAATCCGCGAGCGGGATGTCGCAGACACAGTCGTAGCACTCGACCGGACGGACTCGGTTTCACCACGAACATTCACGAGACTTCCGGCCATGGGTATTCGCGTCGCGCTGAACCACACGACGATCTATCGTTATGATCGCCCGGTCACGCTCCTGCCGCACGTGGTGCGCCTGCGGCCCGCTCCGCATGCCCGGACCTCAGTGCCGAGTTACTCGCTCAAGATTGAGCCGACACCGCACTTCTTGAACTGGCAGCAAGACCCTTACAGCAATCATCTTGCCCGGCTGGTCTTCCCAAAACCCGCCCGAGAGCTGAAGGTCACGGTCGATCTAATCGCGGACCTCACACCGATCAACCCCTTCGATTTCTTCGTCGAGGAATACGCGTCGGAATACCCGTTCGTCTATGAAGCCGCCCTGGCACGCGAACTCGCTCCGTATCTCGAGACACTTCCACCCGGGCCACGGCTGAGTGAATTGATTGCCAGCCAGCGCCGCACCGGCGTGCAAATGAACGATTATCTCGTCGGCCTGAATCGCTGCGTTAACGAGGCCGTCGCCTACATCATCCGCATGGAGCCGGGTGTGCAGGCACCCGAGGAGACGCTCGAAATTGGCAAAGGTTCCTGCCGCGATTCCGCCTGGTTGCTTGTGCAACTCGCCCGACACCTCGGCCTCGCTGCCCGCTTCGTCTCGGGCTACCTCATTCAACTCGTCGCTGACGAGAAGCCGCTGGAAGGTCCGGAAGGCCCGACTTCGGACTTCACAGACTTGCACGCCTGGGCCGAGATCTATGTCCCCGGTGCCGGCTGGGTTGGCCTCGATGCCACGTCCGGGCTCATGGCTGCCGAGGGGCACATTCCGCTCGCCTGCACCGCCGACCCGCTGACCGCTGCACCTGTCAGTGGCTCCTTCGCCTGGGACAAGCCAGAGGATCAACCAGACGCCGAAGTGGAGCAAGGCTTCGAATTCCACATGTCTGTGACGCGGCTCAACGAAGCCCCGCGTGTCACCAAGCCCTACACCGAGGAACAGTGGCAGGCCATCGATTCCCTCGGTCATCGCATCGACGCGGACCTGCGTGAATGGGATGTGCGGCTCACCATGGGCGGCGAGCCCACGTTCGTGAGCATCGACGACCGCGAAGCACCTGAATGGAACCTCACCGCACTCGGGCCGCAAAAGCGCCGCCAGGGTGCAGAACTCCTGAAGCGGCTCCGGACGGAGTTCGCGCCGGGCGCAATGCTCCACTTCGGCCAGGGCAAGTGGTATCCCGGGGAGCAGTTGCCACGCTGGGCCTTCGGCTGTTACTGGCGTCGCGACGGCGAACCGGTGTGGTCCGATAGCCGGCTCATCGCAAACGAGGAAACGGCCTACGGCTTCACCAGTCGTGATGCTCAACAGTTCATCACGACAGTTGCCGAGACTCTCGACGTGAATCCTGCCTTCGCCCAGGCCGGGTTCGAGGATGCCTGGTACTACCTCTGGAAGGAACGCCGGCTGCCTGCCAACGTCGATCCGCTGAACAACAACCTCGACGATCCCGAAGAGCGGTTGCGACTGGCGAAAATCTTCGAGCAAAAACTCGGCAGCGTGGTCGGTTACGTGCTCCCCTTACGGAAGACATTCGGCCCCGGCTCGCCCTGGGAAAGCGGCCCCTGGTTTATCCGCAAGGAGCACCTGTTCCTGATTCCCGGCGATAGCCCCATGGGCTACCGTTTGCCGCTCGATTCGCTGACGTGGGAAGACCCCAGCGAACGCCAGTTCATGGAGGAACGCGATCCGTTTGCCACTCGCGGTGCGTTACCCACTCGCGGGGAACTTCCCACGCGTTACCGCTTCCAGGGTGAGGCCGGGCGAACGCTCCGTGACACACCATCCCCCAACGGGAAGAAGCCGAGTGGTTTGCTCGCCGGCCGCACCCGTGCCGGGAAACTGCAAGCCTCGACCAACGGCGATGGCTCCGAGCATCCCCTCGTTCGCACCGCACTCTGTGTGGAGCCACGTAACGGCAAACTCTACGTCTTCATGCCGCCCGCCCGCTACATCGAGGATTACCTTGAACTCGTTGCCGCGATCGAAACCACCGCAGCAAGGCTCGATCGCCCCGTTCTGCTCGAAGGCTACCGGCCGCCTTCGGATCATCGCATCAATCACCTCTCCGTGACGCCTGACCCGGGCGTGATCGAGGTGAACATTCACCCGGCCCACAACTGGGATGAAGTGGTGCATCACACCACGACCGTCTACGAACAGGCCCGGCTCACGCGGCTCGGTGCCGAGAAATTCATGGTGGATGGCCGGCACACTGGCACCGGCGGTGGCAACCACGTCGTGATGGGCGGCCCCTCGCCCGCGGATAGCCCGCTGCTGCGCCGCCCCGATTTGCTTCGCAGTCTCGTCAGCTTCTGGAACAACCATCCCTCGCTCTCGTACCTGTTCAGCGGCCTTTTCGTCGGCCCCACCAGTCAGCATCCGCGTGTCGATGAGGCCCGCCACGATGCCCTGCGCGAACTCGAAATCGCCTTCAAGCAGGTCGATCCCGCCAACCCCAAGCCGCCGGCATGGCTCGTCGATCGCCTGTTCCGCAACCTGCTTGTGGACAGCACCGGCAACACGCACCGCACCGAGTTCTGCATCGATAAGCTCTTCAGCCCGGATAGCTCTGCTGGCCGCAGCGGCTTGCTGGAACTGCGTTCCTTCGAGATGCCGCCGCACGCCCGCATGAGTTGTGCCCAGCAGTTGCTCCTGCGTGGTCTCGTCGCCTGGTTCTGGCGCAAACCATACGAGCACAAGCTGGTTCGCTGGGGCACAGCACTGCACGATCGATTCATGCTGCCACACTTTGTGGAGGATGACTTCAACGATGCCCTCGACGAACTGCGCGAACAGGGTGGCTACTCGGTCGACCCCGCGTGGTTCGTGCCGCACGTCGAATTCCGTTTCCCGAAGTTCGGCTCCGTCACCCAGCGTGGCGTGAACCTCGAACTCCGCACCGCCATCGAACCCTGGCACGTGCTGGGAGAAGAACATGGCGGCGGCGGTGCCTCGCGAGCGGTCGATTCTTCCATCGAACGACTCCAGGTGAAGGTGAATGGGCTCACCGATCCCCGGCATGTCGTCACGTGCAATGGTCGCCGGGTGCCCTTGCACCCCACGGGCACGAACGGTGAATTCGTGGCCGGGGTGCGTTATCGCGCCTGGCAACCACCGAGTTGCTTGCACCCAACGATCGGCGTGCACAGCCCGCTCGTGTTCGACATTGTCGATACCTGGAATGATCGCAGCATTGGCGGCTGCACGTATCACGTATCGCACCCCGGCGGCATGGCTCACGAGGACTTCCCGGTGAACGCCCTGGCCGCCGAAAGCCGCCGAGTCGCCCGTTTCTTCACCTTCGGCCACACGCCCGGCCCCGTGGGCGTGCCACCCGAGGAAGTGCACCCCGAATTCCCGCTCACGCTCGATCTGCGTCAGACGGAACCCGACCACGACACGCCACCCGCAAGACTCTCCCGGACGGCGACCGTTCACCGTGAATGGGCCCGTGCGGTCGAATTAACGTGACAGGCGATAGCTCCAACGGTCGCCCCGCTACACAGAAAAGCAGCGTCAACCACACGATGTCTACTGGCCTCTCCCAACCACCAGCCGACACCGCGAACGCGGCGAACTTGCCCGGGCGGCCCGTTTACGAGCCGCCCGCCATCGGCTTCGATGAAGCCATAGATCCGGCGCGGAATCCACGTGCACACTGGTCGCCGTTCTTCGAGTCGCTGCGTGATCTCGGATCCGAGGAACTCGCTCGCCGCTGGCATGATGCCCAGCATTTGATTCGCGAGAACGGCGTCACTTACAACGTCTACGGCGATCCTCGCGGCATCTCGCGCCCCTGGCAACTCGACCCCATCCCGCTGCTCATCCCACCGGAAGAGGCCAGCTTCCTCGAACGCGGCCTGGCTCAGCGCGGCCTCTTGCTCGAACTCATTCTCGCGGACCTGTACGGCCCGCAACGACTCATTCGCGAAGGCTTCATTCCGCCGGAACTCGTCTTCCCGAATCCCGGCTTCCTGCGGCCCTGCCACGGGGTGAAACTGCCGGGCAAGCGCTTCCTGCATCTCTATGGTGCGAATCTTGGACGGGCCGACTCGGGGCAGTGGCACGTCCTCGGCGATCGCACCCAGGCACCCTCCGGGGCAGGCTACGCGCTCGAAAACCGCATCGTGATGACGCGAACGCTGCCCGAAGCATTCCGTGATTGCCGCGTCCAGCGCCTGGCCCACTTCTTCCGCGCTTTCCGTGACACGCTTCGCTCGATCGCTCCCCGCAACCGCGACAATCCCCGCATCGTGCTGCTCACGCCCGGCCCTTATAACGAGACCTATTTCGAACACGCGTATCTCGCCCGCTATCTCGGCTACACGCTCGTGGAAGGTGGCGACCTCACCATTCGGGATAACCGGGTCTTCCTGAAAGTGCTCGGCGGCCTGCAACCGGTCGATGTGATCTTCCGCCGGCTTGATGACGACTTCTGCGACCCACTCGAACAGCGCCCGGACTCCTTCCTCGGCGTACCTGGTCTCACGCATGCGGTGCGAAGTGGTAACGTCGCGGTGGCCAATGCCCTCGGCACCGGTGTGCTGGAGACACCCGCGCTGCTCGCGTATCTGCCCAAACTCTGTCGCGAGTTGCTCGCGGAAGACCTGCGACTCGCCTCGGTGCCCACGTGGTGGTGTGGCGATCCCGCTGGCCTGCAACACGTGCTCGCCAACCTCGCCAACGTGGTGGTGAAGCCGGCCTTCCCCGCGACCCGCATGGAGCCTGTGTTCCCCGGAGAACTCGCTCAATCGCAACGCTCGGCACTCGCCGAACGGATTCTGGCCCAACCACGGGAGTACGTGGCTCAGGCCCGCATCGGCCTCTCCAGCGCACCCGTTCTCGCAGATGATCGCCTTGCTCCCCGCAAGATGGTGCTCCGCACCTATCTCACCGCTGATGGCGATCAGTTCACGATGATGCCAGGTGGGCTCACCCGCATGAGTGCCTCGGCCGAGACGATGGTCGTCTCCATGCAACGCGGCGGCGGCAGCAAGGATACGTGGGTGTTGGCGGATGACATCGTCAGCGAGTTCAGCTTGCTCCCGGCCGGTGGCCGAGTCGAACTCACGCGTGCCGGTGGCGACCTTCCCAGTCGGGCCGCCGATAATCTCTACTGGCTCGGCCGCTATGCCGAACGTGCCGAGGGGCTCACACGGTTGCTGCGCGCGATCGCCAACCGGCTCGCCGAGCGCTCCGGGCTCGCCGAGGCCCCGGAACTCCTCTCGCTGTTGCAGACACTCGCTTCGCACTGCAAGTCGATCCCCTTTCAGCCAGATGATCCGGGCGCCCTGGTGGTGCCCGCCGCCTTCGATGTGGCCAGCACGGGAAGCCTCTCCGCCACGGTGCGAGCCTTGCGCCGTGTCGCGGGCGTGGTGCGCGACCTCATCTCGATCGACATGTGGCGCGTCATTAATGGCATGGGTGATTTTCCCACGGATCCGGTCGCCGAGTTCGGTGCCGATGGGCCCACCCCCGCGGAAGTACTCGATGTGCTCAATCGAGCCGTCATCTCGATGGCGGCCTTCGGCGGCCTGGCCGTCGATAGCATGACCCGCGGCGAAGGCTGGCGCTTCCTCGATATGGGCCGCAAGCTTGAGCGCACCCTTCACATCCTGGTGCTGCTCAAGAGCACACTGGTGGTGCCAGCCCTGCAGGACAGCCCGGTGCAGGAAGGGCCCGTGCTCGATGCGGTGCTCGAGGTCGCGGACAGCGGCATGACCTATCGCCGGCGTTATTTCGGCAGCCTGCGACCCGAGGCCGTGCTCGACCTGCTCGTGTTTGATGAGACGAATCCGCGCTCGCTCGCTTCCCAGCTGGCTGCCCTGGAAGTGGATGTGAACTACTTGCCACGAGTGACCCCTCGCGTGGGACGGACTCAGGATCAACGACTGACCCTGACGGCACTCAACGCCGTCCGCGTTGCCGAGGCGGACAAACTGGCGGTCGTGCAAGAAAGCACACGCCCCGCGCTTGCGGAACTGTTGGAACTGGTGGGCCACGTGATCCCGGCCCTCTCGGACACGATCACGCAACAGTACCTCAGCCACCTGCAGACATCGCGCCACCTGGCCGCCACCGAACCGCCACGGCGCACTGGCAACGAGTCCGGCGACCGGCTTTAATCCCCCCCCACCGGACGCCAGCGGCGAGCGATACCGTTTCAGACCACGGCTTCTTTATGAACCACTACTGCATCACACACACCACGACCTACGACTACGGCGAGCCAGTCTCGCTGTGCCAGAATGTGGCACATCTCGAGCCGCGGCAATGCCATCGCCAGCGGGCCGAACGCTCCGTACTCACCATCACGCCAGAACCGGCTGTGCTCGAAGAACGCATCGATTTCTACGGCAATCCGGTCTGTTACTTCACAATTCAAGAACAGCATCGCGAACTCAGCGTGAGTGCCGTGCATCGCGTGGCCGTGCTCCCGGACTACATCCCGCAGCAACACGCCACACCGAGCTGGGAAATGATTCGCGATCGCTTGCCACGCGAGCGTGTGCCCGTCTGGCTGGATGCGTACCAGTTTGTGTTCGACTCGCGCTACGCTGCCGCGGATCCGAGCTATGCGGCCTATGCCGCGGCCTCGTTTGTGCCGGGCCGGCCCATCCTGGAGAGCGCCCTCGATCTCACGCGGCGGATCCACGCGGAGTTCGTGTACGATCCGCGTGCCACCACGCTGTCCACGCCGGTCGCGGATGTGTTCGCCAATCGCCGAGGTGTGTGCCAGGATTTTGCTCACTTCCAGCTGGCGTGTCTGCGCTCACTCGGGCTCGCCGCACGCTACGTCAGTGGCTATCTCTCCACGCTGCCACCGCCCGGCCAGGAGCGGCTCGTGGGGGCCGATGCCACGCACGCCTGGGTCAGCGTCTTCTGCGGCGATGCCGGCTGGGTTGATCTCGACCCGACCAACAACCAGATCCCCGGCAGCCGACACATTCTCATTGCCTGGGGCCGGGACTATGACGATGTGAGCCCGCTCAAGGGCGTAATCCTCGGTGGCGGGCAGCACGTGGTGACCGTCTCCGTCGATGTGATGCCCGAGGAACCCGAGGCCGCCGAGGCCGGCATGGCCTGATTTTCCGCGCTCCCGGATACGCGAACCATGATAAGATGACAATCAGGAACCACGCCCGGACACGCCTCCAACCACGCGAAACTCATGTCACGTGCGACTTCACTTTCCCCGACGTACCGCAATCCGGACTCGGCCACCACGCTGTGGGTGGGCTGGGCCGTGTACGGCGGCATCGCCTTTCTTGGCTTCTGCTTCGGTGTCTGGGCCGGTAACCAGCGGCCCAAGACGATTGAGATCGTGAAGGCCAGCCCCGCACCCGCTCCCACGAAGGAGCCTGAACCTTCAGGCGAGGGCACCCCCACGCCGACTCCCAAGAAGGGAACGCCCCCACAACAAAAGAAGTTCGATCCCTCGCTCATGCCGAAGAAGAAGGACGACACCGTGGTGGCCATGGGCGATCCCAAGCCAATGGAAACCATGCCCGAGATGAAGAAGAACGAGCCACCGCCGCCGCCACCCATGCCCAAGACCGTGACCTCGAGCCTGACCTACGACAAGGACATTCTGCCGATCCTCCGGGCGAACTGCCTGAACTGTCATGGCGATCCCCTGAAGAAGGGCGAGTTCGATATCCGCAGCCTGGCCTCGTTGAAGATCGGTGGCGACAGTGGTGCCGGTGTGATCGCGGGCGATGCGGAGAAGAGCCCGCTCTGGGAGCGAATCTTCGACAACTCAATGCCGCCACGCGACTCCAACAAGATGCTGACGCCCATGGAAAAGATGATGATCAAGGAATGGATCGAGGGCGGAGCGAAGTAAGCGAGCGAGTGCGATCCGAGCTAGATTTCGCAAGATCCCGCGGGCTCCGTACCGCGGGTTTTGCATTCCCTGGATGTGATTCATTACAGTACCAGCCGCCCGTTTCCGATACATTGTAACAGAGTGTTACAATGTCCAGGATCGCGGGGTATAATGCGATCAACAACCGTGGGCCGTTCACTTCATCACGGGTCTGCGGTTGCTCCGCCGAGGTGCGGCCATGAAACGGGTTGCCTTCATCGTTGTGATCTTGCTCGTGGCAGCCGGAGCCGTCGCCTGGTACTGGCCTCGCCGTGCCGAGCCCGAGGTCTTGAAGCTCCCCGGCATCGTCGAGGTGCAGGAGGTGCGGCTCGGCTCGAAGGTGGGTGGCCGCGTGTCGGCGATTCACGTTCGCGAAGGGCAGATCGTCGAACCGAATACCTTGCTCGTCTCCTTTGATTCGCCGGAACTCGTGGCTCGTCGCGATGTCGCACGTGCACGCCTCGACGAGGCGCAGGCCACACTGGACAAGGTGAATGCCGGGCCGCGCGTGGAAGAGGTTGCCGAGGCGAAAGCTGCCGCGGAGGCGGCGAAAGCTCGCAACGACAAGATGCTGGCGGGTTATCGTGAAGAACAGAAGGTGCAGGCCAAGAACGAACTCGAAGCGGCGCTCGCCGAGGAAAAGCAAGCCGGCGACGAGATGGACCGCATGCAGTTGCTCCGCGGGACGGCCGCCGCTTCCCGCACCGATTTTAGCTTCGCGCTGATGGTGCGTGATCGAGCCCGGGCCCGAGCCAGGTCGGCCCAGGCCGCTTACGACCTGATCATCCATGGCAACCGACGCGAGGACATCGCCGAGGCCAGGGCGGAGATGGACCGCGCCAATGCCCATTACCAGATGCTCCAGCACGGGTCGCGCTCCGAGGACAAGCAAGCTGCCTATGCTGCGCTGAACCTGGCGCAGGCCAACCTGAACGAGGCCGAGGCCAACCTGAAGGAGGCCGAGGTTATCGCCCCCGAGCGTTCATTCGTGCAGACACTTCCTGTGCGTGCTGGCAGCCTCGTGCCTGCGGGCCAGCCTGTGATCGTCGTGCATCGCACCGAGGATATGTGGGTGAAGGTGTTCGTGCCTTCGACGCAACTGGGGCGCATCCAGCTGGGTCAGCGTGTGGAGGTCACCGTTGATTCGCCCCGCGGCAAGCGCTTCGAGGGAACCGTTACACAGATCTCGGCCGTCAGCGAGTTCACACCCCGGAACGTGCAATCACTGGATGAAAGGCAGCATCAGGTCTTCGCCGTGAAGGTGCGCGTGGCCGACACCGAGGGCGTTTTCAAATCCGGCATGGCCGCGGAAGTGCATCTGCCGCTGACCGGTGAGAAGTGATATGGATGCGGCCATCCACATCGATCATGCCTCAATCAAATTCGGTGACTTCACGGCAGTCGATGGCGTCTCGTTCGACGTGGGTCGCGGCGAAGTCTTCGGCCTTCTCGGGCCCAATGGCTCGGGCAAGACCACGCTGATCCGCGCCCTGTGCGGGCTCATCCGCTTCGCAGAGGGGCGGGCCGAGGTGTTGGGGCGGGATGTGGCGAAGGACCCTGAAGGCATCCGCCAGAACATTGGCTACATGTCGCAGAAGTTCTCCCTTTATGCCGATCTCACGGTCCGCGAGAACATGGATTTCTACTCCGGCATCTACGGCCTGCCGCGAGCCGCGGCCCGGGAACGGCAGGCGGAACTCGTGCAACTCACCGGCCTGGGGCCCTACCTCACGCGGCGTTCCGGGCGGCTCTCCGGTGGCTGGAAGCAACGCCTCGCACTGGTGTGTGCCTTGCTCCACCGGCCGCGGCTGGTGTTTCTTGATGAGCCCACCGCCGGCATCGACCCCGTGGCCCGCCGCGACCTGTGGGACTTGCTCTTCCGCCTCGCCGCCGAGGGCGTCACGCTCTTCGTCACCACGCACTACATGGATGAAGCGGAACGCTGTGCCCGCGTCGGCTACCTCTACCTCAGCAAGCTTCTCACACTCGGCACGCCCAGTGAGTTGAAGCGATTGCCAAGCGTGACACCACCCGGAACGAAGAGGCTCGAAGTCAGCGGCCCGGACACTGCGGCGACACTGGAACGCCTGAAGCACTTGCCACCAGTGCTTGAAGCCACCATCTTCGGCCAGTCGGTTCACGCGCTCGTGGAGGAGCACGCCACCGCTGCCGATCTCGGTCTGAGTGAAGAGAGCGTCCGCGTCACCACGCCGAGCCTTGAAGATGTGTTCGTGACGCTTGCGAAGGCCCAGAGTGCGGGGTGAATTGATCCGATCACGCTACGCAAGCAAGGGGCGCGAACCCTGTCGCCCACGTAGCGGGATTGTCACCATGGATGTGAACCGATGTCTCTGTCCACATCGCTGCGGCGCACGGTCTCGGTGGCACGCAAAGAATTCCTGCACATGTTGCGGGATCCTGGCACACTTTTCTTCGCACTCGCCATTCCGGTGATGGAACTCTTCATGCTCGGCTATGCCATCGACACCAACGTGCGGCATGTGCGCACGGTGGTGTTCGACGCATGCCAGACGCAGGAAAGCCGCGACTATCTGCGAGCCTTTGAAAACTCGGATGACTTCGACGTGGTGGAAATGGTTTACCGCGATGAGGAGATGTCGCAACGCATCGTCGCGGGCAAGGCCCACGTGGGTATCAAGATCCCTGAAGACTTCAGCCGTCGCCTCGCCGCCGGCGATACCGCCCAGGTGCTGGTGCTCGTGGATGGCTCCGAGTCGAGCGTGGCCTCAACCGCGCTGAATATCAGCAATGCCATCGCGCTGCAAGAATCGCTGAAAAGCGCACTCAATGGCCGCGAACTCCCCATCGACTCCCGACCACGCGTGCTCTTTAACCCGGACACGCGCTCGGCGAACTTCTTCATCCCCGGGCTCATGGTCTTCCTGTGCCAGATGATGGCCAGCATGCTCACGGCCAATGCCATCGTGCGCGAGAAGGAACTCGGCACACTCGAACAGCTCTTCATGACGCCCGTGCGGCCCGGCGAACTCATGGTCGGCAAGCTCGTGCCATATATGTGCCTGTCGTTTGTGCAGTTCCTCACCATCGCCGCGCTAATGCGGCTCGTCTTTCAGGTGCCCATCCACGGTAGCTTCATGCTGCTCTTGCTGATCAACCTGCCGTTCGTGCTCGCCGCACTGGGGCTGGGTTTGCTGATCTCGGCGAACTCGAACACCCGCGAGGAAGCGGGGCAAAAGGTGATGGGCAGCGTGCTCCCCGCGGTCTTCCTGAGCGGCTATATCTTCCCGGTGGAATCGATGCCGTGGGTGCTCCGGCCGATCTCAAATATGATCCCGACGACCTGGATGATCGATGCGGCCCGCGGTGTGATTCTCCGCGGTGCCGGCTGGCGCGAACTCTGGCACAACTTCGCGATTCTCTGGCTCATGGCCATCGTTGTCATTTCACTCGCGGCCATGAAGTTCAAAAAACGCGTCTCGTGAATCAGCGGTCGAATAGCCGGGGTCGCGGGTTGCTGTCCAGTGTGAAGAACATGGCCAGCTTCGGCTCACCGGGCTGGCGATAATACATCACGCCGAGGTAAATGCCTGGTGCGACCTCGCGTATTTCGTCGCGCACATCCTTGAAAAGGAGTGTGGTCTCGTAGTAATCGAGCACGAGAGTGGGTTTGCCATCGAGCCAGCTTTCGCCGATGAAGACGCGGGCATCGATGGCGCGCACACCGGCGATGCGGTTGATCATCTTTCCTTCTTCGGGGAACGCCTTGCCCTGCCAGAGCACGCGGGTGCCGCGCGACAGTGGCACCGTGAGCCGGGAGCCCGGATTGAAGATGGCCCGGCCACGCGTGCTGCCCATCGGGATGGTGCCGATCTCGGAAGCGCGATACACGGCTTCGAGATCGCCGCGGGACATCCGCACCAGATCGTCCGCAGTGCGAACAGTGATGGTGCAGGAACACTGGGCGCGGGCAGTGCCGGTTATCATGAGAATCGCGATTATCGCGGTGCTGATGCGAAGCATGGAAAGCCATTCCTTTCGAGGCAGGGGCTTCCTGTGCTATCGACCGTGGCGGACGGAACGAGCCAGCGCATTCGCCCGGCTTCAGCAACTTGCTCGGTGCAAATCTGGCAGATACGCTCGGACCGGACTTCCTGAACCCGAGTGGGAGTTCTTAAACGTCCGTTCGTTCGATGATCATGGCCACGGCGTTGCCGCCACCGAGGCAGAGGCTGGCGAGCCCGCGTTTCAAGTTGCGGCGCTGTAAGGCGTGCACCAGCGTGGTGAGCACGCGGGCACCGCTGGCTCCGATGGGATGGCCCAGTGCGATCGCCCCACCATTCACGTTCATCTTTGCTTCATCGAGGTCGAGTTCACGACCGCAGGCCAGCATTTGCGAGGCGAACGCTTCATTTAGTTCGAAGAGATCAATGTCTGCCAGCGTCAGCTTTGCCTTCTCCAGTGCCATCCGAACCGCGGTGACGGGTGCAATAAAGATGTCCCTGGGTGCCACCCCACTGGTGGCGTAGGCCACGATGCGGGCGAGTGGGTTCACACCGAATCGCTGCACGGCCTCCGCGGAAGCGACCACGAGAGCCGCAGCACCATCCGAGAGTTGTGAAGCGTTGCCGGCCGTCACGGTGCCCTCGGTCTTGAAGGCGGGTCTCAGCTTCGCGAGTCCTTCCGCCGTGGTGTCGGCTCGGATGCCCTCGTCCTTCGTAACGATCTTCTCGGAGGTCTTTCGGCCTCCACTCAGTGCAGACACATTGACCGGCACAATCTCTGTGGAGAAGTCGTTGCGTTCCCAGGCGGCTGCGGCACGCTGATGACTCAACGCGGCGAAGCGGTCTTGATCGGGCCGATTCACGTGGCACTTCGCGGCGATGTGCTCTGCGGCCTCGCCCATGGGCCAGTCCTCGAAGGCACACCACAGCCCATCGCGGATGAGGGCATCGACCGTCTTCTGATCGCCGTACTTGTAGCCTTTTCGCACTCCGGGCAGGAGAAAGGGAGCGTTGCTCATGCTTTCCATTCCCCCCGCGACCACCATGTTCGCATCGCCCGCCTTGATGGACTGAGCCGCGAGCATGACGGCCTTGAGACCGGAACCGCAGACCTTGTTCACGGTGTAGGCCGCGATACTCTCGGGCATGCCGGCGAAGAGTGCCGCTTGCCGGGCCGGTGCCTGGCCCACCCCCGCCTGCAGCACATTGCCCATCACCACTTCGTCTACGGCACTGGTCGGGACGTTCGCACGGACCAGTGCTTCCGCAATGGCCGCGGCACCCAGACGCGGAGCGGGCAGGTCCGAGAGTTCGCCGAGGAACTTGCCAACGGGTGTGCGAACCGCGGAAAGGATAAAGACGTCCATGGCAAAGCCTCCGGGAAGTGGGCGAGCACTCACTTCCATCATAGGCTTCACACCAATTCCGCGATGGGTTGGCCTTCGTCGAGCATGGGGATGGGGCGGCCGCTGTGGTCGTTGAAGGATTGACGCGGGTCGATGCCGAGTTGATGGAAGACGGTGGCGAGCAAGTCCGCGGGCTTGAGCGGTCGATCGGCGGGGCGCTCGGCCTTGTCGTTGGTGCGACCGACCACGACACCCGGCGTAAGCCCGCCACCCGCCACCATGACGGAAATGGCATTGCCCCAGTGATCGCGACCCGGCACCGGGATGCCCGGCTGACCGGTGTTGATGCGTGGCGTGCGACCGAATTCGCCCATCACCACCACCAGCACGCGATCGAGTAGACCGCGATCGGAAAGGTCGTCGATCAGCGCACCCACAGCTTGATCCACCACGGGCACCTTGCCGCCATGCCCCTTCTCGATGTTGCTGTGATCGTCCCAGTGCGGCATATCGACGGTCACGAAGGTCACACCTGCTTCCACGAGCCGGCGGGCCATCAAGGTGTAGCGGCCCCAGGGTGATTGCCCATAACGATCCGCGGAGCGCAGGTCTTCACGATCAATGTCGAAGGCCAGGCGGGCATCACTCCCCATCACGAGGTCCACGGCTTGTTGCTGGAACTTGTCCATCGTGTCCATGACACCAGAGTTATCGATATCACGGCGCGCGCGGTCCAGTTGCTTCAGCAGCGGCATTCGTTCATCGATGGCGGTGCCACCCTGGAGGCCGCCAAGCCATTTGGGCGAGCGAACACGGACGGTATCGCGCGCGCTGAGGTACTTGCGGGTGCGGTCGACATCGAAAGGGTTAAACTGGCCGCCAAGGTATGCGGCACCCATGTAGCCGGGGAAGAGGTAGATCGTCTCGGCCGCGGGCAGGCCCACATATGCAGGCAGCCGCGGGTTAATGGCACCCCGGGTCCGTGCGACATAGGAGCCGAGCGAGGGGAACTTCTGAGCCTGGTTCACGGAGGTGCTGCCGAAGCGGCCAGTCGTCATCCAGTGGCCGGCGGCGAAGTGGTCGCCCGTATCATGGTGCAGCGAGCGGATGAGCGAGACTTTCTCGAAGCGCTCGGCCGTGCGCGGCATCAAGGCACTCAGGAAGACACCGGGAGTGCGGGTCTTCGCGACACCGAACGGACCACGAAACTCGGCCGGGGCCTCGGGTTTTGGATCGTACGTTTCCAGTTGGCTGGGCCCGCCATCCAGCCAGATCAGGATGACGGAACGATCCGTGGAGGTGGTGCCTTTGGTGCTTTTCGCTCGCAAATAATCGGGAAGAGCGAGCCCGGCGGCACCGAGGAAGCCAGCTTGGAGGGCGGCTCGCCGCGTCATGCCAGCACAGTTGCGGGATGCGGCACCAGTCTGAAGGGAGAGCATCGGTGGGAACTCCGGCGGAGTCAGCGAGCAGAACCGGAGTATAGCCCGGCGTGCGTCCGCTTCCTACACGATTCTGGAACGGTCAAGCCGTAGGGGTGGCTGCCTCTATTCCTGCTTCGGCATGGCGAGTGAGGGCGAGAACGAACTGGCGATCTCATCCCAGGGCGTGAGCAGAACGGGGCAAGGTGACTTCGCCGCGGTGTGGCACAGGAACAGCCCCTTCGGAAATGCTGAACCAAGCCCGGTGGACACCACCTCGATTCCATCGGTGTCGATGGCTCCCTTGAGAGAAAAGGCACCGACGTATTCATGTTTGCCGGTGCGCTGATAGACGCGGAAGGTGTTCTTCCCCTGATCTGATACGAGCAAGTAGCCATTGGCTTCATCGGAGCGGAAGATTGCCAGGCCCTCGACGTCGCCACGTAGACCATTTTCGCCGACCTTGATGACCAGCTTGCCCGGTGCTGGATCGTCTGGTTCGCCACCGAGTTCCCAGACCCCGGCGTGCTCCTCGCTGATGTAGATTTTCCCGTGTGCATCGTCGGAGACAGCCGCTTCACACACGCCGCCGACTTTCCAGGACCGCACCTTTGTGCCACGGATTTTCCCGGACCCATCATCACTCAATTCGAACTGCGATACCGCACCCGAATATGTTGTGATAATGAAGTAATACTTCCCTGTTTTCTTGCTACTGGAGAGGCAGCCGCCGTAGTTCTCGCCCGTGGCAATCGCGCCATTATCGATCCGAGTTAACTCGCGGGTGGTGGGATGGACGTGATAGACCGCCAGCAACTTCTCATCACGCAGATTCACGGCGACGATACCGACTTTTCCTCCACCGAGGGGGAAACCAGATCGACTATCAATGTTTCCGGGATGTTTGACATCGAGCGTTTGAATCACCTTTCCGGTGAGATCGTAGACAAATAATTTGTTGGCCTGTTTGTCACTGGTGATCACCATGCTCTGCCCGGGATCGGCTGGATGAATCCAGACGCACATATCGTCCTGATCCCCGGCTCCCCGGGCCGCCAGGCTCAGTGTCGGCACCGGCACATCCGCGGTGAAGCTCGATGGCAGAAACCACAACAACATTAGCCCGGGGGCAACGCATTTCCACATGGGCCGTTTCCTGAATTTGAGTTGGCTTTCTCCGTGCCAGGCCACGATCACCTATAACTGCGTCTCGGCCACTTCGAGGGCACGCAGCAGGCTCATCGCCTTGTTCACCGTTTCCTGATACTCGGCCGCCGGCACGCTATCCGCCACGATGCCGGCACCGGCCTGCACATAGGCGGTTTGGCCTAACAACACCATCGTGCGCAGCGCGATGCACGTGTCCATGTTGCCACTGAAATCGACGTAGCCCACGGCCCCGCCGTAGGGCCCGCGGCGATGCGGTTCGAGTTCGTCGATGATCTCCATCGCGCGAATCTTGGGCGCGCCGCTCAGCGTGCCCGCGGGCAAGCTGGCTCGCAGGGCATCGAACGCCGTGAGCCCTTCCTGGAGTCGCCCCGTGACCGTGCTCGACAGGTGCATGACGTGGCTATAGCGCTCGACCGTGAGCAGATCGCCAATGCGGACGCTGCCAATCTCGGCGACGCGGCCCACGTCGT
>JBGSZR010000087.1:0-2482 GCA_041750275.1 Gemmataceae bacterium | reverse complement strand
CGGGGGCGGCCTTGCGGAACCGGGATGCGGTGCCCTTGGTGGCGATCTCGCGCGCGATTGCCGAGTAGAGTGTGGCGTGTGGTGTCTTGCCGCCGGGGCTCATCCAGTAACCCTTGACCGCCATGATGCCGATCATCTCTTTGGGGGTGAGGAAGGTGCCGGCCTCGGCCAGGACGCGAGCGGCCGCGTCGAGGGCGCTAAGCTTCGGGGCAGGGGCCTCGGCCACCGGTTCGGGCTGTGGGGTGGTGGTGCGGGTCGCCTTATTCGCGGTCTTCGTCGCGGGCATGTTCGGTCTCCGTCGCTGAGGTGGGATGCGGCCTCCGTTCAAGGCATCACACACTTCGCTCTGGTGGCGAGAGACATCAAGCGCAGTATGATGGAATTGTCGAAATGCTGGAAAAGCCAGGAGGAAGTGATGAATATTCGCGCGAGAATGGAGTGGCTTCGCGGGGCGTGCGAGAACCTGCCTGGGCAACGGGGGTGGGTGTGGCTGCCTAGCAAGGCCAGCGGCAAGACGGCGGTACGGAGAGGTTTCTGGGGCGTGGTGCTCAAGAAGCCGGACGGCGTGAGTCGCCGGATGGTTCGAACGCCACAGTCTGTTGTCACCCACGCGTCAACGGGCCGACCCCGTAGAGATGTTTGGTCCCACCGCGGTGTGACAATGCGTTGTCACTGCTGTGTGATGCGAGGCCGGCGAAAGAACCATCCCGGTGCTGACTATTTGGTGGACAAGCGGAAGTGACCCAACGAGCAACGCTGTCAGCCGCATTCAATCATCCGAATCCCTGGCCCAGGAGTCTTGTTGACTCGAGTGCAGAGGTTCTGAGAGCGATTCGGTGTCGAGGACAATCTACCACGATACCCAACGCCCACACCAAGAAATCCGACCACTTCCAACTCCAACAATGGCTCGTCTTAGTCGAGAAGTCCACCGCCGCTGCGAACACGACGTGAGCCCCCGAGGCACCGAACCGAAAAGGAGGTCCCACCGCACCCACCGCCGGAACCCGCGTCCCACACCCGCGTCGCAAGCCGATGTGCGAAGCCACCCCCCGAACGGCCACCGCCACGAAAAACTACGGCTCGTCAACTGTCGCTCGCAGGGGAAGTTCCTGGGGTTGGGGCGGCCGCCTCGCCGATTCATTTTCTTTCAACGCAGAAGCACGAAGATTGAATCTTCACATCGGCTCGTTTCCAAACTTCCTTGAACCGCTCCTTCACCTGCGCGGCTTCCTCTTTCTTCCCGAGCATGTCCAAGCTTTGGGCCAAACCGTGCAAGGACCAACCGTTGTCCGGCCAGCGGCGTAAATCCTCGCGGTACACCTTCTCGGCCGCCTTGGCTTGCTGGTCGACGAGCAGAATCGCCCCGAGTGCGTGGCGGGCCGGCACGAACCAGTCCGGCGGTTCCGAGTAGCGAAGTTTGTCCTCCCGCGCGACCGCCGCTTCAAGAGCCGCGATCGCTTTCTTCAATTTCCCTTCGCGGAAGAGGATCTCACCTTCGAGCATCCGATCGGCGACCGCGACGAGGTCCACCGCCTGGTTGTTGCTGAATGTCGCTCCTTCCGGTATCAGCTTGACCGCGGCTTGGAAGCTCTGCCGGGCTTCGCGGGCGTTCTTGACCTCCCCCTTGGCGGCGAATGCCACGCCGCGATTGTAGTGCCTCATGGCTCGAGCGATCGGGAAGATTGCCGGCGGTTCGGGCTCCTTCAAGATGTCGTCCCAGCGGCCGAACCGTTTGAGTACTTCGAGCGGCATGGCCATATAGCCGTCAACAATCGCGGCGTTCTCCTTCACCGCGACCCACTCCTTCGGAACCGTCGTGATCATCTCTCGAATCGACTTCAGGGCGAGTTCAGACTCTCCCTGCATCATGGCGGCGAACGTGAGCATGTGAAAGTTGTGAGCCATGTAGAGGCGATAATAACCTTGCTCGGGAACGGTTTTCTGGTACTTGCTATCGGCAACGATGGCGAGGCGGTTCGCTTCCACAGCCTCTAGCCATCGGCCGCGGCGGATGTCGATGTGCGAGGGCATGTGCAGGAGGTGCCCGAGCGCGGGGTACTTCCCGCGCAAGGCGTTCGCAGAAGCGTCGGCCTTACCGGGTTCCGGAGATGCCTCGACCGCGTGAATGTAAAGGTGATTGGCGAGCGGGTGGGCCGTAGCTGTCGAATCTCTGCACCTGGTATTCCCTACATCGTCGGGAATCGGTTATTGATTTAGCATGGATGCCATCGCGCAACTCAAGGACGATTTACTGGCGGGGCGGATCGACTCCAATCGGCTGGTCGATCTGTTGTTATCGACGCTGCGTGATCTCCAAGAGGCGAAACAACGCATCGCTGATCTGGAAAAGCAACTCCCTGGCTCCCCAACCGCCAAAGTCGATGAGCCGTTCTCGCTGCGGACCGAGGAGAAGCGACAGGAAGCCAGCGGGAAGAAGAAAAAACGGAAGGCCCCACGCCAAGGGCGACGCGGTCGCATT
>JBGSZR010000086.1:0-17188 GCA_041750275.1 Gemmataceae bacterium | reverse complement strand
GCCACTGGTTCTTGGGTGCCGTGGCCACGCCGGCGAGCACGCGCGACGCGGCCTTCGCACGCACGGCCATCTCCTGGCACTCCTGGGCCAGCAAATCGATGGGCACAACATTCGACTCGGTGGAAGCCAAGGCTGATTCCGCTGGTGGATGAATTATGGCCCGATTGTATCATGCCGAGGCTGTTCCCGGCGAGAGCGTTCGATCGCTTCAGCTAGAATGACGGCATCGCGTGTCGGAGCGACATCGTGTACGCGGAGCAGCTGCGCTTCACCCCGGGCCACAGCGAAGCAGGCCAGCGCGAGCGAGCCGGCCAGCCGTTCCTCGATACCTCGACCGCACAGTTCTCCGATCAGTCGTTTGCGGCTTACACCAAGGCACAGCGGGCGAGCCCAGCGTCTGAACTCGCCCAGGTTGGCCAGCAAATCGAGATTGTGAGCGAGCGTCTTGCCGAAGCCGATGCCGGGATCGAGGAAGACCGCTTCCGCAGGAATACCGGCTTTCGCGAATGCTTGCAATCGGTCCTCGAAGAAGGCCCCGACTTCGCGCACCACGTCCTGGTAATGAGGAGCGTCCTGCATCGTTGCGGGTTCGCCCTGCATGTGCATGACGATGAGCCCGGCCTCATATTCTGCTGCAATCGCAAGCATCTCCGGATCACGGAAGCCACGAATATCGTTGAGGATGTGGGCGCCCGCGCCGAGGCATTGCCGGGCCACTTCGGGCTTTACTGTGTCCACGGAGAGCGGCACGGTCGTGCGCTGGGCAAGTTCACGCATCACGGGCACCACACGGCGAAGTTCTTCCTCCAGTGGCACCGGTTCTGCACGCGGGCGCGAGGATTCGCCTCCGATATCGAGAATCGTGGCTCCTTCCTCAATCAGTCGCAATGCGTGTGCCACCGCGGCACGGGTCGAAGTGAACTGCCCGCCGTCGGAGAAGCTGTCGGGCGTGACATTCACAATGCCCATGACTTCGGGTCGCGCTCGCAGTTCAAGCGTGCGTCCGCGCAGTTTCCAGGTGAAGTGGGTGCTCATCGGCAAACCCGTGTTAAGTGAACAATCGCCACCGGCCACCGACGAGACCGTAGTCCATATGTTCCCGTTCGATTCGCTCCCTGACCAATTCCGTGTTCTATGAGTTCTGGCAACGGTCCGCATGTTGCGGATGATCGTCAACCGTGGAGTATCAGCCCATGGCTTCGACCGCGATGATGCTGGACTGGAAGGCAGAAGGCCGAGCGGAGGGAATGGCGGAGGGAATGGCACGGGGCATGATCGAAGCACGCCGCGAGGACTTGCTGAAATTGTTGCGGGTAAAGTATCACGCTTTGCCGCCTGAACTGAACGCCGCCGTGCGGGGCAGCCAGGAACTCGATCCACTGACACGCTGGTATGAGGCTGCACTTGCGGCACCCACACTCGAAGCGTTCGCCGTGCTGATTCGCAATTATTAAGGGAGATTCGAGTTTGGAGTTGGCGGCTCCTGGTTTAAAGTGTCGGGGATCTCCCTCCGTGCCAGGCCTGGTGCGGCTCACCCATTCACTCTGAACTTTAGCCTCCGAACGCTTATGCCTGATCCTGTTGTGATTGCGACCTGGCCATTTGGGAAGGTCGCCGCGGAAGCATCGCTGGCCCGACTCCTCAAGGGCGATGCCGCGCTCGATGCCGCACTCGTCGGAGCCCAGGCCGTCGAGGACGACTACTCGGTTCGCACCTCCGTGGGCTTTGGGAGCCTGCCGGACCGCCTTGGGCGGCTCACGCTCGATGCGTGCCTCATGGATGGCAAGACGCTGTCGTGCGGGGCGGTGGCCTGCGTGGAGAACATCAAGCACCCGGCCGCCCTGGCAAAACGCGTGATGGAGAAGACGCCACACGTGCTGCTCGTCGGCGAAGGGGCGAAGTGGTTCGCTCTCCAACAGGGCTTCCCTCTCGAGCAACCGTACACAGCCGCGGCGATCGCCGAGTGGCTGGAGAAGCATCCAGACTTCAAGAAGAAGGGCGAACCACCGCTTCCGGGTGCGGCACCGAAACGCTTCGAATCGCCTTCGGATATCAACGTGGATGAGTACAATCACGACACGGTGACCGTGCTGACACGCGATCAGAAAGGGAGCCTCGGCGGCGTCTGCACCACCAGCGGTCTGGCATACAAGCTGCCCGGGCGCGTTGGCGATTCACCCATTATCGGGGCAGGGTTATACGTCGATGACCAGGCCGGAGCGGCCGGGGCCACGGGCGTGGGTGAAGAGATCATCCGCATTGGCGGCAGCCTCTTCATTGTGGAACAGATGCGGGCCGGGAAGTCGCCGCAGGAAGCCGCCGAACTCGCCTGCAAGCGGGCTAACGCGGCTGCCGTGAGGCGTGGCGTGCACCCGGCCGCAGTCGCCTTCCTGGCGCTCGACCCCAAGGGGAACGTGGGGGCCGCGTGTACTTCACGCACCAACTTTCAGTACGCCGTCGGCCGCGGCGAAAAGGTGGAAATGCTCAAGGCCAAGGAAGTGCCACCCGATGCGTGATTCACGGCTCAGGCAGCACGCAAGGCAAAGTCCGGGCGATCCAGGCGGAAGTGCGGGCTATAGTACGGATCGCCCGATTTCAGGAATGCTCCCCACTTCAGGTGGAAGAGATCGTATTCACGCTTGAAGCGGGCCTGCTTCTCGGCGGTGTCCTCGTAGCCGCGCGTTTTCGATTCGAGGTGATAAAGTTCAGCATCCGGCGTCCAAACCACGCGATAGCCGGCCTTGAGAATGGACAGACAGATGTCCACATCATTGAAGGCGAGCACGAAGCCTTCATCCCACCCACCCACGGTGTCGAACACCTCACGCGTCATCAGCAGGCAGGCACCGGTGACCGCGGCGACGTTCTGCGTGATGCGCAATCGCTGCATGTAGCCCGCCGCCTGACGCGGGTAGAAGAGGTGCGAGTGACCGGCCACGCCACCCATGCCCACCACGATCCCCGCGTGCTGAATCGTGTCGTCTGCGTAGTAGAGTTTCGCGCCGACAGCGCCGACGCCGGGTTGCGTGGCCTGCTTCACGAGGGCCTCGAGCCAGTCCGGGTTGATGCCTTCCGTGTCGTTATTCAGGAACAGCAGCAGTTCCCCTTTTGCCGAGGTGGCGGCGAAGTTGTTCACCGCGGCATAGTTGAACGGCTTCGTCCACTCGAGCACACGGATGTGCGGTTGCTTCTGCAATTCGCGATAGTAAGCGTGTGTCTCGGGCAATTGGCTGCCGTTCTCCACGATGAGCAACTCGAAGTTTGCGTAGCTCGATTTTTGGAGTGAATCGACACAGCGGGCCAACATCGCCACCTGGTCCTTGTTCGGCACGATGATGCTGACGAGCGGTTGCGTGCGGAGGTGATAAATCACCTGGTAAGTGCCGAGAATCGGGCCATCGTGCACGGAGGCGTCGATGCCAACGCGGGCCAGGTGCTCGCTCACGGCTCGTTTGCCCGCTTCGAAGGCGTAGTTCTTGCTTCCTTTCACGAAGGCCGTGGACTGGGCGTGCATTCGCCAGTGATAAAGCACATGCGGCACATGCACAATCTGCTTCGCGCGTTCGCTCGCACGCAGCACAACATCATAGTCCTGTGAACCATCGAAACCGGTGCGGAAGCCGCCGATGCTTTGGAAGAGTGATCGTTTCAACACCGTGAGATGGCAGATATAGTTGCGGCTGCGGAGCGTCTCGGGCGACCAGTCGGGCTTGAAGTTGGGTTCGACGCGTTCGCCGTGGGTATCGAGTTTGTCCTCATCCGAGTAGAGAAAATCGGCATCAGGCGCGTCGTTGATGGCCGAGGCCATGGTGAAGAGTGCGAATGGGGCAAGCGTGTCGTCGTGATCGAGGAGCACAAGGTAATCACCCGTGGCCAGGTTCACGGCGGCGTTCGAGTTGCCGACAATCCCGGCATTCGCTTCCAGTAGTGCGATCTTGATGCGTGAATCGCGAGCGGTGGCTTTCGCGAGAATCGGGCGAACGTGCTCGGCCGTGCTCGCGCCATCGGCAAGGCAGAGTTCCCAGTTCGCGTACGACTGCGTGCGAACGGACTCGATCATCGCTTCCAGGAACGCGGCCGGCGGATTATACACCGGCACCACGATGCTGAACTTCGGGCTGCGGCTGAGTTTCTGCGAGCGCTGACGGGTTAGTTCTGTTTCATTCGGTTCGTGCTTCTTGATCCAGCGGCGGTATTCTTCCGGTGGCGTGCACTCGCTCAAATACCGCTCATCGGGAGGTGGGCCGTCCTTTGCTTTGCGGCGGCTCCACAGTGCGCTTGGAATGGCCATCACACGCCGCGTCGTGGCCTTCAACAGCGTGCGTCGACGTGTGTGCAGTGGAAAGAGCCGATCCATCAATTTATTGGCGAAATGTGCCGCCCGGAATGCTTTCGACGAGCGAATGGCGGCGAGTTCCGATTGCTTCTGTTCGAGCAATTCTGTTCGCCGCATCAGGGCCGTTTCGAGTTGTTCAATGCGACGCTGCGCGATGGCGAGTTCGCGTTCCGGCAAGTTCGATGTCTCCGACATGGCGGGCCCATCCGTGGCGCACGAGTAACGCCGGGTCCTTCCCGGGAAACGACTTATAACGCGTTCAATGGATGGGAGGCAATCCCGATCAGGTTCGCCGTGTCTCACGATGCCTGTTCGATGTGCATAGACTACTTGCAGAGCCCAAACGCATCCGAGGTCCCTTGATGAACCTGTCCCCTCAGTTCGCGGAAGCCCTGCCCCTGGCAGCTTTTCTGGAGAAGCACGGCACCGCAGCCGATCGCACCAAGTGGGAGCGTGCCTTCACAGCGACCCAGATCACGGACGCCCAGAAGCAGTTGCTCAGTCGATTCACTCGCGTCACCCGGGTGCTGGTGCTGGCCGGGGCCTGGTGCGGCGACTGTGCTTCTCAGTGCCCCGCCTTCGATCGCTTCGCCGAGGCGGCACCCGTTCTGCAGGTGCGTTACCTCGATCGCGATTCCCACCCGGATGTCCAGGCCGAGCTTCAGATCAACGGCGGCGACCGCGTTCCCGTGGCCGTCTTCTTCTCCGAGGATGGTCACGAAGTTGCCCGCTACGGCGAACGCACTCTGGCTCGTTATCGCCAACTTGTGGAGCAGTTAACTGGCGAATCATGTGCCACCGGGCTCGTGAAGGGTTCGGATCCCGTGCAGATGCAAGTGGTCCAGAACTGGCTCGATGAATTCGAACGGGTGCAGTGGATTCTGCGGCTCTCCCCGCGCTTGCGTCGCCTACATGGTGATTGAACCAAAGAGGGGATCACAACGGCTGGCGCGGATTTATTGGCGCTTTGGGCGACTTCAGCCCCGGGTATAAGCTAGGTTTAGTGGCGAACGTCCGCCCGGGCGGACGATGTGCGAGCAATACGCCCTGATTCGCCCCCGGAGCCCGCGATGTTTCGTTACCGCTGCCCCCATTGCAGCCAGGTCCTGCAATCGCTGGAGATTCGGGCCGGGAAGACGACAGTCTGCTCGAAATGCTCCCAACCACTGACGATCCCTGCCAACCGCGACCACTGGCTCAACGAACGCGGTGAAGCTCTTGTGGCCTCTCCCACAGTGGTGATTCCGGGCGGGCCCGCGGAATTCGTGAGCCAGAACGCTGATCCCGAGACGGACGTGCTCGGAGCGATATTTGTCGGTGCAGAGGGTTCGCGGGACGTGCGCAGCCAGACGGAGCTGCACATGGAGTTTTTGACGCCGCCACCACGGCCTGCGGTGCCAGAGCCCGTGGAGAGGATAGAATCAAAAGGGGATTCCCGGGCCCAGGCACGCGTGGAAGCGAGGCCGGAACACGTTGCGGTGCGTCGCCCGGAGTCACCGTCAATGCCCGCACCGACTCCACCACCTCGCCAGGAGTCAGGGGACGAGCCACGGCGACGGCTTGTGGTGAGCCGGCCGGTTCCACCTCGTCACACTGCGGGTTCGCAATCCGGCGGAGGGCTGGCGACCATGACACCACCGCCGAGAGCCCGCGAGTCTGAAGCGGTCTCCTTTGATGAACCCCTGCACCTTCGCTCGCAGCTGGATATTGCCGATGAACTGACTGCCGCTCTGACCACGCGGATGAAGCCACCGCCGCAACCGCCGCGCGATATCCGCCCGTCCACTGCAATCTGGTTGGTTCTCACGGGCCTCGCGGTGGGCTTGTTGCTGATCGCCTTCCTGACCAACAATGATTTCCTCAGCATCGTGGCGGTCATCGGCTTCATCGAGATCGTGCTCGGTGTGTTGTGGATCGTCTGGATGGCCTACGACCGCGAACCCAAACGTGGCTTTCTGGCCCTCCTGCCACCTGTGAATTTGTGGTACATGACTCGCTGGAAGTACGGGAAATACCGCCCACTGCGATTCACGGTCACTGGTGTCATGCTGGTCGCGCTGTCGTTCGCATCGGGCTTTGCACTGCCGACCACTCGAGCCTGGTTCGGCGTGAGCGAGAAAACGCCTTCAGCGGTTAAGGTGGACACACTCGATTCGCAACCGAAACTCGTGCAGTTGCGTGCGTACCGTGATCAGCCGGATCTGATTCGTCTCGTTGAGTTGCTGGATGAACTCACCAAGACGGATGAATTGCAATCCCAGGAGGCCAGCGACCGCGGTGCCCTGGCCCGTGACATCAAGGGGCTGGCGTCGCATCGGGATTCGATCGTTCGCGTGAAGGCACTGGAAGCCTATGCTCGCTGGGGTGGCGACGATGGCCGTGCGCTGTGCCTGAAGTTTTTGGAGTCTCCGAATCAGGAAGAACGCAAGGCTGCGATCCACCTGTTGCCGCGCTGGCGAGATGCGGAATCAGCCCGGGCTATTGCGGGCCAGCTTGGCCGCTCCAGTGGCGAGACCACGGCCGCGACGGAAAGCCTCCGCGAGATCGGCGGCACCCTCGCCGAGGAAGCTCTGATTCCGCAACTCGAAGCCGAGGATGCCAAGGTTCGCATGTTGGCGATGGACTTGCTCGCCAGCCCGGGCATCGGCGGCCCCACGGCACTGGCCCGACTGCGGCTTCTCGCCACGAACCCGCCTGCCAACTCAAAAGCCTTCGAGGATTCCACCACCCGCCTCGAAGCTGGACGCAAGGCCGACATCCTTGCCAAGCGTCTCGGCGTGAATTAGCGACCTATTGACTGATTCATTTGGTGAGCCGGCCACGAATGTGGCCGGAGTCCACCAGCAAGCAAAACGAGTCAGAATCCGATTGACCGCACTCTCGTCATCCGGGAGACTGCATTTTATCACTCTGCCTGATGCACCCTCTGCGGTGCTGCGACTCCCGCCTGTTCTCTGTTCGCCGCTGAGGCTCACCATGCCCGCTCTTCGCTCTCGAAGTGACTCCCATTGGAATCGTCGCGGCTTTCTGCAAATTGGTGCGCTGGGGCTCGGCGGTCTGACACTTCCACAGTTGCTGCGAGCCGAGGCCGCGGCCGGTGTTCGCACCCGGCACAAATCTGTGATCCTGATTTACCTTGTCGGCGGGCCGCCACATCAGGACATGTTCGACTTGAAGCCTGATGCACCGAAGGAAATCGCCGGGCCGTGGAAGCCGATCGCCACGAACGTGACCGGAATGCAGATATGCGAAGCGTTCCCGCGTCTGGCGAAGATTGCGGACAAGCTTGCCATTATCCGCTCGCTCGTCGGCAACCAGGCCGGGCATGATGCCATCCAGGTGTTCAACGGCTTCAATCCTCGCACGCCAACACCTGCCGGGGGCTGGCCGCAATTCGGCTCCGCGGTCGCCAGATTGCAGGGTGGCGTTGATCCCGCGGTCCCACCCTTCGTCAGCCTTTGCTACACCTGCACACACGGCCCATACAACGAGCCCGGCCCTGGCTTTGTCGGCCCCGCGTCGGCACCATTCCGCGCCATGGGCCCCACCCGCGACGACATGGTGCTCCGCGGCGTTACCGTCGATCGCCTCGCCGAACGCAAAACGCTCCTCACCAGCTTCGACGATATGCGTCGCGATCTCGACACCACGGGCATGCTCGAGGGTGCCGACGCCTTCACCAAGCAGGCATTCGGTTTGCTGACATCGTCTCGCATGGCTGAGGCACTCGATATCACCCGTGAACCACTACCAGTGCGCGAACGCTACGGGAGCGGTAATCCGAACGTGCACATGGATGGCAACGGCGCACCGCGGGTACCACAGAGCATGCTCATGGCTCGCCGGTTGGTGGAGGCCGGGGCCCGTGTGGTCACGCTGAACTACAGCAAGTGGGACTGGCACGGCGGAGCAAACAACTCCATCTTCAAACGCGAAGCTCAGGATTTTCCAGTCTTCGACAAGTGCGTGAGTGCGCTCGTGGAAGACTTGCACCAGCGCGGGCTGGATCGCGATTGCACCGTGGTGGTGATGGGCGAATTCGGCCGAACACCCAAGATTAGCGCTCAGGTGGGCCGAGACCACTGGCCACAAGTGAACTGTGCCCTGCTCGCCGGTGGCGGCATGACCACGGGGCAGGTGATCGGAGCCACGGACCGCCATGCTGGTGAAGCCGTCTCGCGACCCGTCGCATTCGGTGAACTGTTCGCCACGCTCTACCACAACCTTGGCATCGAGGTGAACCAGGCCACGCTGGCTGACCTCACTGGCCGGCCACAGTATCTCGTGGAAGGCAACGCTTCCCCGATCCGCGAGTTGATCTGAGCGGCCGAGCATGGCGCTCGGCTTGCAGCGCCATGCTGATTCTCATCAACGGTCTGGTCACTTCTTGGGCATTTCTTTCGCCTTCTGATCCAGCAAGAACGCCAGGATGTGTGCGAACTCCGCATCCGGGATCACCTCGCCGAAGTTCGCGGGCATGGGCGAGAGCATCGTTTCACGTTCCTTCTCGATCTCCTTCGCGGGCACGCGATATTCCTTGCCCTGATCGTCCGCCATCACCACCACCTCGCCTTCGACGCGCAGTCGCAGGCCCGTCTTGCTGGTGCCATCGGTGAGGTTGAGCACGCGGGCCCGGAAGGCGGCATCGACATTTCGGTTGGGGTCGAGTGTGTCTTCGAGCAGTCGTTCGAGGCCGCGAACGCCGATGCCATCGAGGTTCGGCCCGACCTTGCCGCCGACGCCGCCGATCTGGTGGCAGGCCCCGCAGTGCTTGGTGAAGAGCTTCGCGCCGAGTTCCTTGTCCGGCTTCACGCTGGCGAAGGATGTGGTGCGGGCCTTGATGAGTTCGTTGAGCTTCACGTCCGCGGCCGGCAAACCTTTCGTGAGTTCTGAGACGCGACCTTGATCGATGCCGCTGGCTTTCAACTTCTCGATCACAACCTTTTCCTGCAGCAAGCGCGGCGAGGCTTCACCCGCCTTCACCGCTTCGAGCAACACTTCCGCACTGGGCTTCGTGCCCGCCAGGCCGCTCGCGATGCCGACCGTCACGCGATAAGGGGCCGTCTTGAGTACCGCACGTGCTGCGGCCCGGCCCTCAGGCGTGTTCAACGCTCCGAGCAGGTTGCCCGCGTTCACCCGAAGCCCGACCGGTGCGGTGTTGTCGTTCACGGCATCCACGAGCAGCGGCACGGCCGCGTTGCGGTCGATGTTCACGAGTGCCGCGAACGCGGAGGTGCGCACTGCCTCGGGCCGACTCGCATCCGTGGCAATGCTCACGAGTGTCGGCCGGGCGTCCTTCAGCTTCATACCGCCAGCCAGGTCGCAACTCTGCTGCACGACCGTTGCATCCTCGCTCACAAGCCCCGTGAGTGCGACTTTGTGGCAGAGTTCGTGCTCGATGGGGCGAAGGACCTGCCCACGAGCCGCGACCCCCTTGCGGAACGCGACCGCGACCGTGTACTTCTCCTTCCAGTCGCCGTTAGCACCGACCCAATTCACGACGAGATCACGGGCCTCGTTATCGCCGTGCCGGGAGATGTGTTCGGCTGATCCGGACAGATTGGTGCTCTGAAACGAGAAGACGCGTTTCGCCAGGTATCTGGCCGATTCCGGCGTGGGAATGGCGAGCGCCACATCGGCGATGAGCGGCGAGCCTGGCGCGGCCGCCCAGCCTCCCGGCGACTCAATGCAGTTCCTCAAGGCCATGCGTGCAGCATATCGAAGGTGGTTATCCTCGGTCGGGAGTTTCTTGACCAGTTCTGTGAGGGGCTTGATGAAGTCCGGGTGTGGATGGGAAACGATCGCATCCACAGCGGCTCGTCGAATGTGTGGGTCTTCGTGCATCATCCAGTTCGCAACCTCACCACGCAGGGATCGAAGATCGCCCCAATCCTTCGTGGCGTTCAAAACTCGCAGGAAATGAACCACACGTAGACTGCTGTTTTCAGGGGAGACCACAGCACTTTTGGCTATGATGCCCGAAAGAGCATAAAGCGATTTCGCTGGAAGCTCGTCGAACGATGCCGCCAGGAACCAATTGTTCAACTCGGCATTTTTCCCTGGTTGCTGTGTGTCATTTAACGCCGAGGCGATGTTGGTCCACTTCTCCTGCCCAGATCGGATACGGCTGACAAGTTCGTTCGTGATCTGCAACCGTGTCGCGGTGCCCGCTCCGTCCAGTTTCTCACCCAACTCCTTGGCGCTCATCTTCGTCAAATCCCCCGGCATCTTCGGTGCTCCGGGCGCTGACGCCCCCGGCTCGCCTTTGCCTTTCCACACCACGCGCCAGACGCGGCCGCGGTCCTTGTCACGCTGCGGGTGATTCAAGGGCACTTCGTAATGCCCGATGATCTTGTTGTAAAAGTCGGTGATGTAGAGCGCTCCATCGGGGCCCAGTTGAATATCCGCGGGGCGGAACCACGGGTCCTTGCTCACCAGGAAATCCGGCTGCTCGATGGCCACGGGCGTGCTCCCCTTCCACTCGATGCGATCGAGGTTCACGCGGTTCGTCACCACGTTGCCGAGAAAGATCGTGCCCTTGAATTCCTTGGGGAAATGGTCCGCATCGTACCACGCCAGGCCGCACAGGCCGGTGCTGCCATGGTTGTGTTGCGTCACGTGCGGAGCGAAGCCGAGCCCATCGTGCGGCTTGCCGAAACTCTGGTAATACGCACCGGGGATGATCTGCGTGATCGGTTTCGAATGGCAGTCGGCGGTGTACAGGTTGAACCACGGATCGACCGTCATGCCGAACGGGTTCACCTGCCCGCGGCTCACAATCTCGATGCGGCTGCCATCGGGCCGGAAGCGGAACACGTGCCCGCTCTGCATGTGAACTTCGTGCCCGTCCTTCCCCTTCACGGTGCTCTCGTTCGAGAAGCCATGGCAGGCATACACCCAGCCATCGGGGAGCAGCGTGAACGAGTTGTACATGCCATGCGTGTCGCGGGTGCCGAAGCCGGTGAAGAGGACTTCTCTTTTGTCCGCCTTGCCATCGCTATCGGTGTCGGTGAGTTTCAGGATTTCGCCGACGCTGGAGACGATGCACGAGTTGCAATCGGGCAATGGCAGGATGCCGATCGGGATGTTCAGCGTGTCCGAGAAGACCGTGACCTTGCCGGCCTTGCCATCTGCGCCAATGTCGGAGAGCACGTAGAGCTTGTCGGTCGATTTCCCCGCGGGGCCGGCGAACGGGTAGTGGTACGAGGTCGTGACCCATAGCCGGCCCTTGGCATCGAACGCCATCTGGATCGGCTTCTGGATGTCGGGCTCGGACGCGACCAGTTGCACCTCAAAGCCCGGCGGCACCATGAGCACTTTCTGTTCATCAGCCGGGCTCAACGCCTCCGTGGGAGCGACGCCTGGCTGCGCCTTCAGTGCATTCGTGAGTGAAAGCGTGAAAAATAGGGAGAGTGCGAGCCGCATCTGTCAGACTCCGGTGAACGTGCAAGAACGACGGTGATGCGATTTAAGCAGAAACAGGCGCTGATGGCAAAAGCAGAACAGGTGAACTGCCAGGCGCCGCCTGATAGAATCCCCTTCGCGGCGTGAACACTCCTGACCCCGGGCAAACCCTTCCCATGCGGACCTGGCTTCGAAACGTCTCGCTGGCGACCGGCACACTCGCCCGCGGCATGTACGTCACACTCTGGTATTTCGTGCAGACTTTTCGCCGCAAGGCGTTCACGCAGCACTTCGAATACCCGGAACAGCCTGTACCAATCCGGCCACGATATCGGGGCTTCCACCGCTTCGACCTCACCACATGCATCGGCTGCGACAAGTGCGCGAAGGCGTGCCCCGTCGATTGCATTTACATCGACAAAGAGAAAGCCTCACCGCCGCTGAAAGGCTTCACGGTGACCGGCTTCAAAATCGACTACACGAAGTGCATGTTCTGCGCGCTCTGTGTCGATCCGTGCCCGGTCGATTGCATCTTCATGGGCTCGAACTACGACATCAGCACGTACACCCGCGATGGCTGCGTGGTCGACTACGCGAAGCTACCACTCGGCATCGCCTGGGGCCAGGACACACTGAACCCGACCGCCATTCAGGAATCGAAGCGTGTGAGCTTGCCTGTCTGGACGAAATCCGCCGAGCGGCCCACCTGAATGGGCTGTTGCATCGCGATCCCACACACACCAGCCGGTTTATACCGGCCGCTCGCCGGAGCAGCCATGACCGACCTTGTTCTCTACATCCTGATCTTTCTTGCCGTGGGCGGCGGCTTATTGTTCGCCAACCTCATGCTCGGTCGGCTGATCCGGCCCTATCGCCCCAGTGCCGAGAAAGGCTCCGTCTACGAATGCGGTGAACCCGCCATCGGCAGTGCGTGGATTCAGTTCGATGTGCGGTTCTATGTGGTTGCGCTTCTCTTCGTGATCTTCGATGTGGAACTGGCTTTCTTCTTCCCCTGGGCGACGGTGTTCGGCAGTGCTAACCGCGCCGCGGATACTTCCCTCCCCACAAATGAACGTCTGACCGCCGCACAGTCGATTCAGCCGGCACCCGGTCTGTACACCGGCACCATCGACCCCGATGCCATGCAGCAACTGGCCTGGGTCGCCTTCGCGGATATCCTCGTCTTCTTCGGCGTGCTCCTCGTTGGCTTCGCCTACCTCTGGCGGCGGGGCGATCTGGCCTGGGTCCGCAGTACCGCAGCACAAGAAGGTGAGCGGCCGGTGTAAACCGGGTGTTGGGGACATCTCAATAACAACCCGTGTGAACGGGCCGCAACAACCCGTTAACACAAGCCGAAACAGCCCGTTCACACGGGCCGCTCGCCAGGAGTCGACGAATGGGAATGCTCGAAAATCGCTTCGAAGATGGCTTCGTCGTCACCAGCCTCGAACAGGCCATCAACTGGGCGCGCGAATCCAGCCTCTGGCCCATGACGTTCGGCCTCGCCTGCTGTGCCATCTAGATGATGGCGACCGGTGCGCCGCGTTACGACATCGATCGTTTCGGAGCGGGTGCCTTTCGGGCCACGCCGCGCCAGGCCGACCTGATGATCGTGGCCGGCACCGTGAACCTCAAGATGGCCGACCGCGTGCGACGACTCTACAACCAGATGCCCGACCCGAAGTTCGTCATCGCCATGGGTGCCTGCACCTGCGGCGGCGGGCCTTATTACAAGTACGGCTACAATGTGGCGAAAGGCGTCGATCTGGTGGTGCCGGTGGATGTGTACGTGCCCGGTTGCCCGCCGCGGCCCGAGGCATTGCTCGAAGGGCTGATGCGCATCCAGGACAAGGTTCGCAAGATGAAGGATCTCACAAAGCTCCGCACCGAGGCGGAACTCGTGCCCACCCGCACTGGCCGCGTGCAACTCCCCGCGGAACTGAGTGAACCCAGCCGCGCCGTGGAATACCTGAAGGAAGGCAAGGAGCGAGCAAAGCCTGTGAAATGACTCCGACCTGTCAGGCCGGATGAAGCCGATTTCTCTGGAACACCGCGTAGAAAAACACGGCCGAAGCTGGTGAGATTCATTCCGCACTTCTCGATGAGGAGCCACGCGGGTAGTGCGGAGCGCAGTTGCCACAAGAAGCTGGTTACACCCCAGAAATCCCACCAGCCTTGTACCTCGGGATTCGTGCTCGCCTCGGCGTCTTTCTCGCGATAGAGTTGGTTGAACGCTTCTTCTCTCCGGAGTTCCGCTCATGCCACAGTTCACGCGACGACACTTTCTCAACACCGGCATTGCCGGCGGTGCGTTTCTGGGCTTGCCCGCCAGCGTTTACCACGCCGCCTTGCTCGCCCAGGATAAACCGAGCAACACGCCCCGCATCGCTTCGATCGGCGTGGGTGGGCAGGGCACCGGCAACATGAAGGCCATTCTAAAGTACGTCGTGGCCGTCTGCGATGTGGACAAGGACCACCTTGCGAAAGCCGCGGCCATCGTCGAGAAGGCCGGCACCAAACCGGTGACGACCGGCGATTACCGTCAGGTGCTCGATAGCAAGGACATTGATGCGGTGCTGGTGTCGACGCCGGACCACTGGCACGC
The DNA here is from genome assembly GCA_041750275.1 of Gemmataceae bacterium. GTDB lineage: Bacteria > Planctomycetota > Planctomycetia > Gemmatales > Gemmataceae > JBGSZR01. The sequence goes on along the minus strand of JBGSZR010000086.1, from coordinate 2,843 downwards.
TCTGCCCACGGTGCACGCCTGCCAGGCCGGCAAGGATGTGTACTGCGAGAAACCGCTTACACTGTTCATCACCGAGGGGCGGGCGATGGTGAACGCGGCCCGGGCCAACAAGCGTGTGGTGCAGACCGGCAGCCAGCAGCGCTCGGCCAAAGAATTCCGCCAGGCCTGCGAACTCGTCCGCAATGGCGCACTCGGCAAGATCACCGGCGTGAAAGTGGGGCTCCCCGGGCCAAACTTCAAGGGCCCCGCCGTGCCCGACTCCGACCCGCCGCCCGCCCTGGACTACGACCGCTGGCTCGGGCCAGCGCCGCAACGCCCGTACAACGAAAAGCACGTCCACTATCTCTTCCGCTTCTTCTGGGACTACTCCGGCGGCCAGCAAACCAACTTCGGTGCCCACGACCTGGACATTGCCCAGTGGGGCCTCGGCATGGACGAGAGCGGCCCCGTGAGCGTGGAGGGTGCCGCCACCTTCAACAAGAACAAGTGGTTCGAGACACCCGAGACGGCCAAGGAAATCATCAGCTATGCCAATGGCGTCCAGGTGCTCTGCAGCCTCGGTGCCGGCGGCTACCCCGGCGGCGTGACCTTCGAAGGCGAGAAGGGCACCATCCACGTGAAACGCGGCGGACTCACCGTCACGCTCAACGGCGAAAAGGTCGCGGACCCGTACAAGTTGCCGCAGGGCGAGACCAAGCTCTACGTCAGCAAGGGGCATCACGCGGACTGGATCGAGTGCATCAAGACGCGGAAGAACCCCATTTGCGATGTGGAGATCGGCCATCGCAGCGCCACCGTCTGCCACCTGGCCAACATCGCCATCCGCACGGGGAAGAAGCTTGTGTGGGATCCCGCGAAGGAGCAGATCACCAACGACAAGGAAGCCGCCGCCATGGTCTCCCGGCCCTACCGCGAACCCTGGAAGCTGTGAAATCGGGAGATCCAAGCTCCAGGTTTGAGTGAAGGCTCCGGTCTGACGTGGGCCGGCTTGCGACATGGCGAGCCGGCACTGTCAGGTGCCGGAGTTTTCTCCGTGCCAGGCCCCGCAACGATGATTCCGATGACATCCCACACCCCCCTCGATCGGAAGCATCGGAATCATCGCCACATCGTGGAACGAGGATGATGTGGTTGAGTTTACGGCGAACGCATTCCACATCCCAGGCGAGCGCCGTCCGTCAGGGCACTGTTCGATGAGCACTATCCTGTCATAACACATCAACGAGGCGAGCGGTGCCCGTCAGGGCACTGTTCCTGGTACAGGAATAGCAACGGTGAACGCCTGGTTCTGCGTGCTCGCGGCGACCTGACCCTGCACGGCCAGGTGCGTGAGAAACGCCTCGATTTCCGGTCCGCTCCTCTCACGCGGGTGCCGCTTGTTGTGAAAGAGGATGAACCGCCGAATCAAGTCGACGTAGGCTTCCTCGGTGTGCATGGAGTCGTGCAAAAGGCGAATTATCGCTGCGACTTGGTCCAACAAATTGGGCGACGGAGAGACCGAACCCCAGACTCCGGGTACGCCACCGTTTCTTCTTGACAGGCAACCGTGATCGCTTAGTATTCAGACGCGTGCTTGCCAGTCCGCTCCAGTGATCCCGCCGATTAGACGGAATCAGCCCCGGATTTGCAAGAATAATCTCTCAAATAAGGCAGAATGAATTCTGCCTGATCACTAGTTTGGTGGCGTAGGCGTACTAGACGCCGATGTCGCTCCAATGACCGAGGTTTACCGATGCGGGGCATCCAGTTCGCGGGGTGGTTCCTGTTGGCCGCCGCGGCGGTGGCGATCACTGCCTGTGACAAGATCGATAACTTCAACAAGAACCGAGGTCCGGCGCCGTCTGGGGGCTCGGCACCACCGCCGCCTGATCCGGGTACGGTTCGGCACAACTTGGAGGTGGATAAGCTGAACCAAGCCAAACATCGCTACAAGGAGACCTACGGTAAGCTAGTGAACGCGTGGGACGGCATGCAGGCCGAGTGGGGGGGGCTAAATGCAGAAGGGCGGAAGGCGCGGATCAACCTGTGCCTCCAACACGCGCAGGCGCTCGACCCATTCTACCCGAGCGGGGTGCATCCGGACTGGGCGACCGGCCTGCGTCAGGTCAAGGATGCGTGGGTCTCCTATCTGATGGCGTACCTGGAAGACCAGGATCGGGTGTTCAGCGCCGGTCAGAGCGGGCCTTACTGGGACACAATCCAGCGGTCATTGAACGACTTCGGGGAGATCGATAACCGACTAACCGCGTTGTACAACACGAGCGCCGCTGTGCATAACCAAACTCGCCCCTGATCGCAGTACTCAAACCTAAGGGGCATACAACTTAGAAGTTAAGGCCGAACCGCTCTCATCTCCCTCAGACCTGAGTGAATAGCCCCCCCGGCAATTCGTTGCAAAGACGCGAACGTCGATGTTGCATGTTCGGGGCGTTCGCGTCGCAACCCCCACACCTCACGGCACCGGGATGATGACAACGCACTGTCACCACCGCGGCGGGACCAAACATCTCTATGTGCACATAAGGTTGTTAATTTTTCCGGGATCGACGGGGAGAATCATGATGCGATCCATGGTATGCCTCCGGGAACGGTGAAGGGCGATCCGTTACGATCACCCACCCGCGAACATGCATGGATTGTTTCGTCGGCGCTGACCCAGCGCCCGTCGAGCCGTGTGATGTGTTGTAGTCGCGCCCGCGTCGGCGTACACTGCGGGTGAAGGAGGCTCACATGCACACCCGCGTCGAGACGTGCCCCGGTGGCGGCGCCCTCGTCGTTCCGGAATCGTTGGCGTCACAGGCCGGTCTACGGGTCGGTAGCCCGGCCGAGATCGAGGTGTCGGG
>JBGSZR010000085.1:0-11750 GCA_041750275.1 Gemmataceae bacterium | reverse complement strand
CGCGACGGTTGCCGAGGTGAACGCGGCAAAGGCGACGGTCGAGCAACTCAAGGCGGCGGTACCTCCGCCGGCCAAGCAGTGAGTCGAAGGGTTACTCTTCCAGGTCGGCGGGGTTCACCTTCGCGGCAGCCTCGTCGGCGAGTTGATCGAGTTCACCTTGCACCACGCTCATGCGCTCCGGCCTCTTGTTGGCGTTGAACTTGAGGCACTGCTCGATGAGAGCGGCCAGGCCCGCGGGCACCATCGGGTTGCGCTCTTGAACTGGCACGAACTCTTGCTTGAATGATTTCTCCGTGACCGGGAGTGACTCGCCGATGCACACGGCGAGCGGCGGCAGTTGCAGTGTCACCAGGCGGTACATGGTGGCACCGAAGTTGTAAATATCCGTGCGCTCGTTGATGAGCTTGTGGGAACCGGTTTCCGGCGCCATATATTCAGGTGTGCCCTGCACACGGTCCTTTGCCTCTCCCTTGATCCAGGCCAGCCCGTAGTCCAGCACCTTCACCTGGGTGCCGCGGCCCAGGATCAAATTATTCGGTTTCAGATCGGCGTGGATCACACCTTGCTTGTGCATGTGTGTGAGCCCGTCGGCGATGCGTTCAAAAATGCGGAGCAGCTTTGCCATGCGCTGCAGCGGTAGCTTGTCCATGATCTTGCCCGGCACGAACTCGATGAGCAGCTTGGCCTTCTTGATACCCGAGAGCCAGCCCCCCTCGGTTTCGAGGCAGTACACCTTCACGAGGTTCGGGTGGTTGAGCATCTGCCCCACGCGGAACTCATGCTTGGCTTGCTCCAGGTATTTCAGTTCTTCCTTCGAGTCGATGTTCACGAGTTTGAGCGCATAGTCGCGTGAATCGGCATCGCGGCGGATGTGTAAAATACTGCTGTGGGCACCGCTGCCGAGCGTTTGCAACACCTGGAACTTCCCGATCTTGTCCACGTGAACCCCCGTGCCTTCGATGAATTCTCCGGTATAACCGGCGATATTACCCGCGACCGCCGGGCGAGGCAAACGCCCGGCATCGCCGCGAGACTGTGCTACCCCATGACGACAAACGAACTCGACACGCGAACCCGGCAATTCGGCAGCGAGATTTTCGCTCGGCTCGATCGCCAGGGCCCCATCCTCTTCACGAAAGCCTGGCTCGACGACAAGCTCATGGGCCTGGGCATGCACGATCCGGCGCTGAAGGTGCAACTCTTCCGCTTCGTGGACACCCTGCCCTATTTGAAGCAGGACGCCGAGGTGAGCCGGCACCTCACGGAATACCTCAGTGAAGCACGCGACGACCTACCCTGGTGGGTCCGGCAGGGCATCCGCTTTATCCCCCGCGGCGGCCTGCTTGGCAAAGGGCTCGCCTTCGCAGCACGCCGCAATGCGGAAATGATGGCGCGGAAGTTCATTGCCGGCTCGAATGTCGCCGAGGCGTTGCAAGCGGTTCATGCGATGCGCTCGCGACGGCTCGCCTTCACTATCGACCTGCTGGGTGAAGCGACCATCACCGAGGCCGAGGCCGACCACGTTTATGAACAGTACGTCGAGTTGCTCACGGGTCTGACACGCGAGGTGAACGCCTGGCCCGAGGAGCCGAGCATCGATCGCGATGACCGCGGCCCGATCCCACGCGTGAATGTCTCGGTGAAGCTCTCGGCACTCTATAGCCAGTTCGATCCCATCGATCCGGAAGGCACAGCACGGGCCGTGTGTTCGCGCTTGCGGCCGATTCTCCGGCTGGCGAAGTCGACCGGGGCCTTCGTGAACTTCGACATGGAGCAATACTCCTTCAAGGACACCACGCTCCGCATTTTCCGCGAATTGCTCTGTGAGCCCGAGTTCCGCGACTGGCCGCACGTCGGCATCGCCATCCAGGCGTACCTGCGCGACACCGAACGCGATCTTGAAGAACTGCTCGTGTGGGCCCGCGATGAACGCCGCTGCCCCGTGTGGGTGCGGCTCGTGAAAGGGGCGTACTGGGATTATGAAACTGTGATCGCCGCCCAGAACGACTGGCCCGTGCCTGTGTTCACCGAGAAGTGGCAATCGGATGCGAACTTCGAGAAACTCACCTCATTCTTGCTTGCGAATGTGGAATGGCTGGTGCCCGCCTTTGGCAGCCACAACATCCGCAGCATCGCCCATGCCCTGGCCTGTGCCGAGAAACTCGGCGTGCCACCGCAACGCTTCGAATTCCAGATGCTTTATGGCATGGCCGATCCTATCAAGGAAGCGTTGCAATCACTCGGCCACCGCATCCGCATCTACACACCGTACGGCCAGCTTCTCCCCGGCATGGCGTATCTCGTGCGGCGTTTGCTCGAGAATTCCTCGAACGATTCCTTCCTCCGGCAAGGCTTCGCCGAGGGGCTTTCCGAAGAGGTGCTGCTGATGAACCCAACCAGGAACGGCAAGGAACATACACAATCAACTCAGACTGGAGTTTCGATGGCAGACGGTTTGGCTGGCACAAAATCCGCAATTCGCAATTCGCAATCCGCATTTCGCAATGAGCCGCTTGCCGATTTCTCACGCGAGGGCAATCGCACTGCCATGCAGGAGGCTCTCGTCTCCGTCCGCAAACAACTCGGCAAGACCTATGCCGCCGTGGTGGATGGCGTCGCGCTGCCCATCGCCACCACCATCGACAGCGTGAATCCTTCGCAGTCATCCGAGTTGATCGGCAAGTGTGCAGCCGCGACCGTGGAACAGGCGAACCAGGCCGTGGCCTCGTGTCAGGCAGCCTTCGAGGGCTGGCTCGACACACCCATAGCGGAACGTGCTGCGTTGCTGCGGCGGGTGGCCCAGCAGTTTCGCAATCGCCGTTTTGAACTCGCGGCCTGGATCGTCCTCGAGACCGGCAAACCCTGGCGCGAGGCGGATGCGGACGTTGCGGAGGCGATCGACTTCTGTGAGTACTATGCGCTCGAAGCCCTGAAAATGTGGGCCGTGCAAAGCCGCGACGTGCCGGGCGAAGACAACCGCTACTTCTACGAACCGCGCGGCGTCGCCGTGGTGATCGCCCCGTGGAACTTCCCGCTTGCCATCCTCACCGGCATGGCCGCCGCGGCCGTGGTGATGGGCAATCCCACCATTCTGAAGCCCGCAGAGCAATCCTGCGTGGTGGGTGCGAAGCTCATGGAATGCTTTGAAGCCGCGGGTGCGCCCCGGGGTGTCGTGAACTTTCTCCCGGGCATTGGCGAGGAGATCGGGCCGACGCTCGTGGGCCATCCTGATGTCGCGCTGATCGCCTTCACAGGATCACTAAATGTGGCACTGGCGATTAACGAACAGGCCGCGAAGATGCCTGGCGGGGCCACGATGGTGAAAAAGGTGATCGCCGAGATGGGCGGCAAGAATGCCATCATCGTCGATGCCGATGCGGATCTGGATGAAGCCGTGAAAGGCGTGGTCGATGCCGCGTTCGGTTATGGCGGCCAGAAGTGCTCGGCCGGTTCGCGGGCCATCGTGCTCGATGGGATTTACGAGCAGTTCCTTTCACGCCTGGTGGAAGCCACGAAAAGCCTCACGCTCGCCCCGGCCGAGGAGCCCGGTGCCTCGCTCGGGCCCGTGATCGATGCCGAGAGCCGCGACCGCATTCGCCGCTACATCGAGATCGGCAAGGGCGAAGCCAGGCTGGCACATGAAACGGACCCTGGCGACCTCGCCGAGCGCGGCTTCTTCGTCGGTCCCACGATCTTCGCGGATGTGCCCGAGAACGCCCGCATTGCCCAGGAAGAGATCTTCGGGCCCGTGCTCAGTGTGATTCGGGCGAAGGATCTGGACGATGCACTGCGAATCGCCAACGGTACGAAATACGCACTCACCGGCGGCGTCTTTAGCCGCAGCCCCAGCCACATCGACGCCGTGAAGAAGCGCTTCCGCGTCGGCAACCTGTACGTCAATCGCAAGTGCACCGGGGCACTCGTGGACCGCCAACCCTTCGGCGGCTTCAAGCTCAGCGGCATCGGCAGCAAGGCCGGCGGCCCCGATTACCTGCTCCAGTTCGTGTTGCCCCGCACCATCACCGAGAACCAGATGCGCCGCGGCTTCGCCCCGGAGACGACGTAAGCCGGCTCTTGCACCCACCATACAGTCGTGTACCATTTGGAAAGAGGTAGAACATGTGGAGCGTACGATGGAATGGCCATTTCCAACGGTCCGCCATCTCATCGTGTGTCGGCGACCGAATCCGATCGATCCCGAATACCGGGAAGCAATTTTGCGAATCGTGTTCGGAATGCGTCCGCCACCCAGTGCCGGGTATCCGTTTCTGTTGAATGAACTGCATGTATTCGCACAAGTATCAGGTGGAGTCGGATCATTCGAATTCACAGTTGAATTGTACAGGATGGATGCCGACCCCGTATTGGTCACCAGCGCGGAACCACTTGAGTTCACATTCGCAGACCGTGTTGCAGGCTACAGTTTCTTCAGGCGGTTTCAGCGAGTGCCGTTTGAGCGTTCCGGGCTCTATGAGTTTCGATTGTTCGGAAAGCAACTCCGGAACGGAGCGGGAGACTTGGTTGTTGCCCCGACTCGGCGATTGCTTCAAGACGAGCCATTACGAATGGAGTAATACCAGATGAATCCTCGAAAGAATAGTGAACCGAACACATGGCCTGTAATCGAGTGTGAAGTGACAGATGAATTTCTGGGCACATTTGACTATGATTGCACGCCCACACTCACCGAAGAGCAACTCAAGTGGCAAATGGTCGAATGTGAAACATTTGGAGTGACGTTTGTCGATCAGCCACAACTCAGTCACGAACGCGTTTCGATTCTGCCTCAGAAATCAGACTCGTCGGCGTCTTAATTCACATCATCGATTCGGTTGGAGCAATACCCATGAGCGAACCTGTAACCGTGACCCCCGAGATGAAGCAAGCACGCATGACCGAGTTCATGCGGCTCTTGCCGCTCACGCTGGAACTGGCCGGATTGCCGCGGGCCACCGGCACGCTTTACAACACGGATCAGATGGAAGCCCGCATCATGAGCATTCGCACCGCGTATAAGCTATCCCGCAACCTGTTGAAAGAAGTGGGTGAAGGCATCTGAGAAGTCACAGATCGATTTGCGTCTCTTCGCTGGTGTGGGTCGGTTTCACGCCGACCGCGATGGCCGTGGCCGTGGCGAAGTTGCGGCAATGCGCCATCGTGATCAGGACATTGCCGACACCCCGGGCAGCCATGATTTCCGCAGTCGCACCGCTGAGCCGCACTCGCGGGCTGCCGCCGTTCTCGGAGACAATCTCCACATCCGTCCAGTTCGTGCCGCGTTTCCAGGTCATGCCGAGGCTGCGGAACACCGCTTCTTTCGCGGCCCAGAGTGCAGTGAACTGCTCGGTCGTGAGCGTTTTCGCGTTGCACTGGCGTATCTCGCGCGCTGAATACACCTGTTGCAAGAATGCTTCTTCATGTTTCTCGATCATCTTCCGCACACGCGCGCACTCCATCACCTGCGTGCCGATTCCGATGATATCCATGCGGCTTGCTCCATCAGGCGGCCGGCTATCGGGCGAGCGGCCCGCGTCAGGTGGCTGTTCTTCTGGCCCATGGTACGCAACAGCCGGTTGACACCGGCCGCTCGCCTCTGGCGGCCGCTCGCTTCTAGCGACCACTCGCCGCGGTGGAACCCGAGTACAATAGCTCCGCCCCGTACTGTCATTCTTATCGCTCTGGCCGAAGGAGTCAGCCTGTGTCTCAGCCCGGCGACCTGCTTGTGGACCTCACTGATGATCAGCGTGCTGCCGTCACACACGGGACTGGGCCGCTCCTGATCCTCGCCGGGGCAGGTTCAGGAAAGACACGCGTGATCACACGTCGGGTGGCTCACTTGCTCGCCCAGGGCGTGAAACCGTGGAACATCCTCGCCATCACCTTCACGAACAAGGCCGCGGGCGAGATGCGCCACCGGGTCGAGCAGGCGGTGCCCGGCAACAAGGTGTGGGTGAGCACGTTTCACAGCCTGGGGGCCCGCTTGCTGCGGCAATACGCCGACCGCCTGGGCTTCGACCGCAACTTCACCATCTACGATATCGATGACCGCAACAAGCTCGTGAAGGACGCATTGCACGGTGCCGGCATCGACGATGTGAAGTTCAGCCCGGAGCGCATTGCCGGAGCGATCAGCAAGGCCAAGAACCAGCTTCTGACACCGCCACAATACGAACGTACCGCGAACGATTTCTTCAGCCAGACCGTGGCCAAGGTGTACCACGGCTACGAGAAGCGTCTGCGGGCGGCCAGCGCGATGGACTTCGATGACTTGCTCTATTTGCCCGCGATGGCCCTCAAGACGAACGAAGAACTCCGCGCCGAACTCGACGCCCGCTTCCGCCATGTGCTCATCGACGAATATCAGGACACGAACTCCGCCCAGTATGAGATTGCGAAGCGATTGAGCCAGGATCACCCCAACCTCTGCGTGGTCGGCGATCCCGACCAATCGATTTACAAATGGCGCGGCTCGGACATCAAGAACATCCTTGATTTCGAGCGCGATTTCCCGGCGGCCCGCGTCATCACACTAGCGCAGAATTACCGCAGCACGAAGGCCATTCTCCACGCGGCCAGTGTGCTCATCGACCACAACAAGCAACGCAAGAAGAAGAAGCTGATCACCGATAACCCGCAGGGAGCACCGGTTCGCATTCTCACGTTCGACAACGGGCTCGATGAGGCCGAGGGTGCGGTAATGCGTATCAAGGAGGCCGTGAAGGAGGGCCGCTTCCGCTATCGCGATCACGCCATCTTTCTGCGAATCAATGCCCTCACGCGCTCGCTCGAAAGCGCCTTCGTGAAGCACGGCGTCCCCTTTCAAATCGTGAAGGGTCTGGCTTTCTTTGAACGCAAGGAGAATCGCGATGTGCTGGCGTACCTGCGACTCATCACGAACCCGAATGACACGGTGAGCTTCCTGCGTGCCGTGAACGAACCAGCCCGCGGCATCGGCAAAGTTTCGCTTGATAAACTCTCCGCATACGCCGGGCAGCACGAGATCAACCTGCTCACGGCCGCTTCACATGTCGGCAAGATTGCCGAGATCAAGGGGAAGGCCGCCGCGGGGTTGCGCGACTTCCACCGTCTCATCTCCGAGTTGCGCAGCAAGCTGCAGTCGCCGCCGCACGAACTCATTCGCGCCGTGCTCGATGAATCGGGTTACAAGAAGATGCTGATCAGTTCCGAGGACCCCGACGATGCTGAACGGCTGGCGAACGTGGAAGAAATGATCACGGCCGCCAAGCAGTTCCACGATCAGAACCCGGACCTGGGCATTACCGAATTCCTGGAGCAAATCACGCTTTCATCGGACACGGACGGCTGGGATGAAGAAGCGGATCGCGTCTCGGTGATGACGCTGCACGCCAGCAAGGGTCTGGAGTTCCCGGTGGTGTATCTGCTCGCGGTCGAGGAAGGGCTTTTGCCACACGAACGCAGCAAGGACAAGGACGAAGATATCGAGGAGGAACGCCGGCTCTGTTTTGTCGGCATGACGCGGGCGATGAAGGAACTGCATCTGTGCCACGCCCGGCTGCGCGAGTTCCGCGGCCAGATGAACTACGCCATCGAGAGCAGCTTCCTGCGGCAATTGCCCGCCGATGTCGAACGCGTGGACATGTCCCAGTCTCGGAATTTCGCCCGCAGTGCCGCCGAGCAGTACCGGGCGAAGGCCAGCCATGCCACGCGCGACTGGTCCGCGACAGGCAGACCGGCCGCGCTGCCCCGCTCCACTGTGGAAGATTCGGCCTCGATTCCCGATACGGGCTTCGCGGTCGGGCTTGTGGTGCAACACAGCGAATACGGCATCGGCACCATCACCGATGTGAGCGGCTTCGGAGCCCTGCGCCGCGTCAAGATTCGCTTCGCGGGTGCCGGCGAAAAAACATTCGTCGCGGACAAGGTGAAACTTAAGATCGTTTCGCGGAAGAAGTGAAACACCTTCATGAGAATCTCATGTAAGCCTCGCCGCTCCGGGGTGTAGCTGCGTAAATCAGAACGTTGCCGCTCTCACATCACGAGCGACTCGTGACCCGCGCGCCCGGACGGCACGCGGGCGATTCGTCCCGATCGCTTCCCGAGGTGTTTCATCATGACCCGTGCTCTGTTCGCACTCTCCATCGTGGCCGCACTCGGCACGATGGCAAGCGCCGCCGACCAGGAATTCAAGCTCACCGGCGACAACACCAAGCTCACGTTCGTGGGCAAAAAGCCCGATGGCAAGCACGAAGGCGGCTTCAACAAACTCGCCGGCACAGCCACCATCACGGACGCGAATCCCACCACCCTCAAGCTCGAAGCGACCATCGAAACCGACTCGCTCTTTAGCGACGATCCCAAACTCACCGCACATCTCAAGGCCCCGGACTTCTTCTCGGTGAAGGATAACCCCAAGGCCACATTCAAATCGACGAAGGTGGAGAAGACTGAAAAGGGCTACACCATCAGCGGCGAACTCACGCTCCTCGGCAAGAGCAAGCCGGTGACGATGCCCGCCACTGTGGCCGTGACTGCGGACAGCTTCACGCTCACCAGCGACTTCACAATCAACCGCACTGACTGGGGCATGACCTATGGTGCCGGCAAAATCAACGACGAAGTTGCATTGAAACTCGTCATCAATGCCAAGAAGTAACTGTGCAGGCACTTCGTGCAACCTGGCCAATAAGCCCGAATCAGCCCGCAGCGTAAACAGGGGTCGGCGGTCGCCATCGTTCTCCCTGGTTACGCTGCTGGTCTGTCGGGCTCGCACGTTGGGTTTGTCGGAAGGAATGCCTTCACGCATGAGAGCACGCGCAATGATTCCGTTGCCTCCGACTCATGATGTTCTGGATGCACTCAGCCATACTGTGCTGCCCGCTGCGGGTGGTGCGGCGTTTACGGTGTGCGGCTTCCTCATTCTGGGTCGATGGGCTGGGGCACTTGGCTCGGCGGTCGCGGTTATTGTGGGCTTCGCCTGGGCGAACTTCACCTTCACGGCACTGGAATGGGAGAAGACGGGCCGCGTTTTCACCTGGACGCTTGAGGAGCCGGTTCGCGCCTGGCACTTGCTCCCGCGAGCCGGCCTCGTGCTCGTGGTGGTGGGTCTGCTCTCACGCTGGATTGGCCTGGCCGCGGGCCGATTGCTCACGCAGGCGAGCGACCCCGAGCACCCCGAGGTCCGCACTGGCCGGTACTGGTGGGGGAAGAATCTGCTCACCTGGGCCCCGCGTACCTTTGCGGTCGTTGTCGTCAGCGGCTGGCTCATCTCGCCCGAGGCTGCCGCTCAAGGCACGTGGCTTAGGCCTGCGTTTGCTGCCGCGATGCTGCTCTCCTGGGTCATCCTGGATGGCATTGCCCGGGCCGGTGCCAGCGGTCAAGTTGCTGCCTATCAATCGGCCATCTTTCTCACTGCGGGCATCATCCTGCTCTATGCCCACTCGGCTCGCTTCATGGATATTGGCATGATCCTGAGCTTCACCATGCTCGGCATTGCCGTGGCTGCGGGTGCCGCGAAGGCCGATGCGAGTGGTGCGGTGCCCGCGGGTATTGCATTATTGCCCGGGCTCATGCTGAATGGCCGCATGCTCACGGAAAGCCAGGTACCGCTCGAATGCTTTTGGCTCGTTGGGCTCGCTCCGCTGGCACTGGCCCCCTTTGCCATCCCCGCACTCACTTGCAAGAATGGCTGGGCCATTCGCATCCTCCGCGCCGTGCTGGTGCTCATTCCAATCGCTCTGGCCGTCATGCTGGCCGCCGAGCACGAGCAACTCGTCTTCGAGGAATGGTGACCGTTCGGGCGCTTTCTCTTAAACTGCTAGCACCTGCAATTTGAACTCCCACACGGTGCCATAGCATGTTCACCCTCTCCGCGTTCGCCGATGAGATCTCGCCCGATCCCCGCGAGCAGGTCGCCGTGCTGAAATCATGCGGCGTTCGCCACATCGAGTTCCGCTCCATCTTCAAGACCAATGTGCTCGCACTCAGCGACGATCAGATTCGTGACTTCAAGAAATTGCTCGATGATGAAGGCTTCAAGCTCTCCGCGATCGGCTCCCCCATCGGCAAGGTTGCCATCGACGCGGACTTCGAGGCACACCTGGACAAGTTGAAGCGGGCCATCGAACTGTGCAGCGTGTTCGGCACGCCCCACATCCGTGTTTTCAGCTACTACCCACCCGGCAACGACCCCAAGTTCGACCCTGCCAACTGGCCCGCACACCGCGATGAAGTGATGCGGCGGATGCGTGTGAAGGCCGAGATCGCAGCGAAGCACAATGTGGTGCTGCTCCACGAAAACGAACACCGCATCTACGGCGATGCCCCGGACCGCGTCGCCGATATCTTCGCAAGCGTGAACCATCCGTCGCTGCGTGCGGCTTACGATGCGGCCAATTTCGTCTTCGGCGGCTTTGATCCCGTCGAGGGCTGGGAAAAGTCGAAGGCCTTCACCACACACTTCCACATCAAGGACTGGAAACGGAACTGGCGCGAGATCGGCACCGGTAATGAATCTGGCGTGATCCCCGGCACCGGCGATGGCAACATTCCGCACAGCATTCGCGAAGCGGTGAAATCGGGGTACAAGGGATTCGCCACGATGGAACCACACCTTCGCGGCGGCGGGCCCACCGGCGGTGTGACGGGTGCGGATTTGTTCCCGTTCGCCGTTGAGGCGTTCCGCGGCATCCTGCGAGAGTGCGGCGCAGTCGAAGGCCAGTAACTCGGGTTCACGCCTCCCACAAAGGACTTTGGCCTGCAGCCACGCCATGCTGACGATTCATCTTCGCATTAACGATGCCGCGACCGGGAAACCGACGCCCGTTCGCCTGCGTATCTCGTCTGCCGAGACGCCCACGTTCGCACCACTGGGCCGCGTCGCGGAGTTCCCCTGCGGCCGCAATGAGGAAGTCGGCGGGCATCTGCGTGTGGGGCGCGAACGTTGGTGCTACATCGACGGTGCCTGCGAGGTGAAACTCCCGGCCGGGACCCCACTCCGCGTGCAAGCCACCAAGGGCCCGGAATTCCAACTGATCGATGAAACCGTCACGCTCGGTGCCGGGCAGATGGCCTTGCGATTCACGATGGATCGCTGGGCGAACAGCGCCGCCGAGGGCTGGATCAGCGGCGATACACGCTGCCACTTTCTCGCACCAGACACCGCGGAACTCGAAGCGGCCGCAGAAGACCTGCACGTGGTGAACATTCTCGCCTGTGCACAATCGTGGCCGAGCTTCGATGGCAAAACTTACCCGAGTTACCCGCAGTTGCTCGCCTTCAGCGGACAGGACGCGACCCGCGAGACCGCGGGGGGCATCGTTGCCGTCAACACGCTGAACGTGCATCCCGCGCTGGGCCGCGTGGGATTGCTGCATTCGCACCGCATCGTCTTCCCACTCACCTTCGGCGGGGAAGAAACGGATGACTGGTCCGTCTGCGACTGGTGCGATCAGTGCCATCGCAAGCAGGGTCTTACGGTGTGGGTGGAGCCGTTTCGTCCGCAGGCCGGGTTGGTGGGCGGCGAGGCCCTGGTCGCGGCCATTCTCGGCAAGATCGATGCGATCGAAATCAGCGATCCGTCGCATTCGCATGGCTCGCTGGCCTGGATCTACCGGCTCTGGAATGCCGGCTTTCCGTTGCCCCTCGTCGGCGGCAGCGGCAAGGATCGCAACGCCATCGCACTCGGCAGCATGCGAACGTATGCCCATGTCGGCACCGGTGAAGCCGTGACGTACCGCGGCTGGATCGAGGCGGTGCGAGCCGGGCGGTGC
>JBGSZR010000084.1:0-33508 GCA_041750275.1 Gemmataceae bacterium | reverse complement strand
GAACAGGTCGGCATCGGCGACGGCCGCACGCGCCGCTCGCAATGGCAGGTTCAGCGTTCCGAGCATCGTGCCGAGCCAGGCCGGCAAGCGCCAGCGAACCGCCAGCCGGCGTGCAATGGCATCGTGATCCATGGCCCAGAGTGATTGCTGCGTCTTGAAGGGATGAAGCCGAAAGGCCGGATCGAAGAGGCACTCCGCCGCGACCCTGGCATTCACCGCCGCAACAGCGAACCAGCCAAGTGCCGTGAGTGAGGCAGCACCCGCCGCAGCGTCCGCCGAAACGCGTGGGGAGTGGGCCGCCAGCCGTCTCGCCAGCGTGGAGGAGACGGATGCAAAGGTGCGAAGCCGCTCGGCAATCACCGAACTCGGATCGAGCCAGCCCACCGGTGCAGCCGATAAATATGCGGCAGCGACTTCAGGCAGCGCAGGCGATTGGAATCGATCCGGGGTGAGCCAGAATGTGGAACAGTTTTCGGTTGTCGGACCGAAGCGGAACAGGAAAGCGAGCAAGGCGGGATCGGCAACGGTCAATGCGGGCAACCGCGTGGGATGCTCGGCGAGACCGACCAGGCTATCCGTATTCGGGCAAAGCCACGGCAACTCCACCGCTGCTCGTCCCAATGCCTTCCCTGGCACGGCGCACTCCTTATCTGCAGTGCGGAGCGCGGAGTTCGGAATTCGGAGTACGAAGATTGAGACAGCTGGTCTCGGGAACTTCGCACTTCCGACTCCGCACTCCGCACTCCAGCTTAAGCGAGAACAGAGGACTCGATGTCCATCTGCATGCACATCTTCTCGATCAGGACATCGACATCGAACGGCTTGCCGAGGAAGTCGTCGGCACCGGCCAGCTTCAGTTCCTGGATCTTGTCGTCCTCGATCATGCCGCTGATGCAGATGATCCGGACATCTTCCATGGAAGCATCGGCTCGCACTCGGTGGCACACTTCCTTGCCGTTAATATCCGGCAGCATGACGTCGAGAATAATCAGGTCCGGACGGTAGTCCTTCACCATCATTCCGGCGTCGAAGCCATTGGAAGCGATGCGCACTTCGAAGCGACCATCTTCCTGAAGGGCCGCGTTCATGGTGGCGACCAGATCCGGATCGTCGTCCACGAGCAGCACCTTCCGCTTGCCGCTTTCCAGCGCATCGGTCGGGATGCCGTTGTCCTTCATGAACTTGTACAGTGCTTCGCGGGGGATGCGCCGGAACTTGGATCCGGGGACGCGGAACCCCTTGAGCTGTCCGTTGTCGAAACAACGGATGATGGTTTGCTGGGAGACCTTGCAAATTTTGGCGGCCTCGCCGGTCGTGAAAACCGTCTTCATACGTACATCCACCTTGCCGGCTGTCGCCGGTTCGCATGAAGGAGATCCGCCGCCGGCCGAGAACGACCGAGCCGGGCACCGGACCGAACCCCGTCCGTGAATCGCTGAAAACCAATCCCTGGCGCGAACCGGGGAACGAGACACGTTCCGCGGAGAGCGCAGGAGGAGGAAAGGTCGTTGAAGTTGTCCGCGCCGAGTGACTGCGAGAGCGGGTTGAGGTCAACGATTAACCACCACCGCTTCGAATCATACTCGGTCGGGTGTGCGGGACATGCGCCGGCTTGAGTCCAACGGGGAAGATTCGCCTTTCCCGTCTTGCCGCCTTTCGCAGAACCGACATCCTTTTCCGGACTCACCGATCCTCGGCAGTCCGGAATCTCACGGCAACCGATCCGCCTTTCCCAAGCGTGCGGTTTCAGCATCCTTGCCGACTCGGTCGCACCTTTCATCGGCCTCCCAGCCTCCGTAGGTTACTTCATTTTGCCAATTCCCCACGGGGAGGAAAAGGCGAGTCATGGAGAAACCCATCAGAATATGTGAGGCGACACCAGGTTTTTTGAGTCGGACGCATAACCGGCTAGCGATTTCCGGCTACACCTGAGGACATCCTATCCCTGCCGACCACCGGCAAGGTTCACACCCCCGCGGGACTCGCCAGTTCCCTGGCTTCCCCGTCGCGGGCAAACCCCGCATAGCGACTCATTCCAGATAAAACAACAGCACTGCGAGATCCGCGGGGGTGATGCCACTGATGCGGCCTGCCTGGCCCAGGCTATCAGGGCGAATCCGCTGCAATTTCTCACGAGCTTCGTGGCGAAGTTGCGGCACCGCGGCAAAGTCGAACGTCTGCGGAATTCGCTTGTGCTCCAGACGATGGAAGCGTTCCACCTCGTTCGCCTGCCGGTCGATATACCCGCGATACTTGGCTTCCAACACCACCTGTTCCACCACGGCTGGCTGGCTGGCCCACTCGTGCAATTCGGGGCAACGTTCGCAAAGTTCCTCCCACGTCACGTCCGTCCGCCGCAGCCAGGTCGCGAGGTTATCGCCATCGCTTCGCGTCTTCCGCAGTTGCTCCTGCAGTGTGAGTATGCCGGCTTCCTTCTGCTGGAAACGCTCCCAGGCGTCATCGCTCACCGAGCCGACCCGCCGGCCGATGGGCGTGAGACGACGATCGGCGTTATCATGGCGCAGCAGCAAGCGGTACTCGGCACGGGAGGTGAACATGCGGTAGGGTTCATCCACGCCCTTCGTGACGAGGTCATCGATGAGCACGCCGATGTAGGCCTGGCTGCGGTCGAGCACAAGCGGGGCGTCGCCCTTGAGCTTGAGGGCCGCGTTAAGACCGGCCATGAGCCCCTGAGCCGCCGCTTCCTCGTAGCCCGTGGTGCCGTTGATCTGCCCGGCGAAGTACAGCCCCGCCACCGCCTTCGTTTCAAGCGTTGCCTTCAGCTGTGTCGGTGGGGCATAGTCGTACTCCACTGCATAGCCCCAGCGCATCACCTCCGCGTTTTCCAATCCCGGGATCAGCTTCAGCATGGCGTGCTGCACGTCCTTGGGCAGGCTGGTACTGATGCCGTTGCAGTAATACTCGAGTGTGTTCAGCCCTTCCGGTTCCAGGAAGATGGTGTGCGATTCCTTCTCCGCGAAGCGGACCACCTTGTCCTCGATGCTGGGGCAATAGCGTGGCCCGCGCCCCTCGATCTGTCCGGAATACATTGGTGCACGGTGGATGTTCTGGCGAATCAACTCGTGGACGGCGGCCGTAGTCTCGGTGGAGTGGCAGGCGATCTGCGGCACCGTGATGTTCTGCGTGGCGAAACTGAATGGGCGGGGTGGGCTTTCACCAGGCTGAAGCGTGCATTTCGAGAAGTCGATGGTGCGGCCATTGAGCCGGCAGGGTGTGCCCGTCTTGAATCGAGCCAGTTCGAACCCGGCCGCAGCCAGGCTGTCGCTCATCTGCTCGGCGGAGCTATCCCCGGCCCGTCCGCCGGTGGTCTTGGCCTCACCCGTGTGCATGATCGCTTTGAGAAAGGTTCCCGTCGTGAGAATCACCGCCGGGGCAAGGTACCGCGTGCCACCACGTGCCAGGACGCCTAGCGTGCGCTGTGCACACGGGGATTCGTTCCCAGACGCAGAGTCCACATCGCGGCTGAACACTAACGCTTCCACAAGCTCCTGGCGCAGCGTGAGGAGGGGTTGTTCCTCGACCCAGCGTTTCATCGTGAACTGGTAGAGTTTCTTGTCGCACTGGGCCCGGGGCGAGTGCATCGCGGGGCCCTTCGAGGCATTGAGGATGCGGAACTGAATACCGCTGGCGTCGGTGCAGCGGCCCATGACGCCGCCGAGTGCGTCGATTTCGCGAACGATCTGCCCCTTGGCGACACCGCCGATGGCCGGGTTACAGCTCATCTGGGCGACGGCATCGGCATTCATGGTGAGGAGGCAGGTTCGCATCCCGAGCCGGGCAGAAGCTAGCGCCGCTTCAACTCCGGCATGGCCAGCACCCACCACAACCACATCGAAATGAAACGTGAGTTCCACAGGCACCTCATCCCGGGGCAGTTTGCCAAAGCGTCATTCTAACAACCGAAGCAGGAACGGGTTCCGGAATGTCCCCGTCGTCGCTTGAAAAATTTGCATCATTCGTGTCCGGATTTGAGCGCCCTGCACGTATGTATGCCTTAGCCCACACCCCATGAAGGACGATTCCTCATGAACCTGACACTTCGCTCACGTGAACCATTCAGTACCCGGCTCGTCAACACCGGAGAGTTAACACGAGCACCAGACATAACCAGCGGCGATTTGCTCGTCGAGCTCGCCGGCCAGGATGTCTACAAGACCATTGTTGAACTCGATTTGGCGGAGACCCGCTTCATTAACTCGAGCGGCCTCGGCTGGCTGTTGATCACCCACAAACGCTGCACGGAGAACGGTGGCCGCTTTGTGATGCACTCCTTGCCGCCTCCGATTCGCCAGTTGATCGGCGTGCTCAAACTCGA
Organism: Gemmataceae bacterium; assembly: GCA_041750275.1. GTDB lineage: Bacteria > Planctomycetota > Planctomycetia > Gemmatales > Gemmataceae > JBGSZR01. The sequence goes on along the minus strand of JBGSZR010000084.1, from coordinate 29,172 downwards.
CCGCGTGCTTTGTATCGTTGAAAGCGAGGATGATGTGCCCGTTTTCGTCGCTTGATGAAATTTTCTTCAAGCATGAGAACTCGCGCGAGACAGGACACCTCTCCTCGATTAGAGTTGGATCAACTCGTGCAACGAAGACATCATGGCCGACTACGATACACACTCGTCCTCTCCCGACTCCAGCAAGGACCAGCCGACTGATGGTTGGCCCGTGGTTGATTCCTCGTCTCACACGCAGACCTTTCCTGCACACTCCACGCCTGGCCCCCATCACGCTGAACGCACCACGGGTTCCGCCCGTTCCAATCCACGGCTCGAATTACGACCCGTTATCGTTCACGAAGAGTTGCCCCAGCTCAGCGGCTATCAACTTCTCGAAGTGATTGGTCGTGGCGGCATGGGCACGGTCTACCGTGCCATCCATCGCGAATTGAATCGCATAGTCGCCGTGAAGTTAATCCACTCTGGCGGGCGCGATCACACGGCCACCCGACTGCGGGCCGAACGCGAAATTCGCTCACTCACCCAGCTCGAACACCCCAACATTGTCCCTGTTTACGACGCTGGTGTGTGGCAAGGTTTCCCGTTTTATACGATGCGGTATGTGCCCGGTGGCACTCTGGCCCAGCACCTGACCCGCGTCCGTGCGGATCTCCCCGGTGCGGTGCGATTGCTCGCCAAGGTGGCGCGAGCGGTGCACCGTCTGCACGCGGGAGGAGTGCTGCATCGCGACCTCAAACCGATGAACATTCTCCTCGGCGAGCGCGATGAACCACTCGTCGCAGACTTCGGACTCGCTCGCTGGCTGGACGACGACACCGATCTCACCCTCACGGGAAGCCCGGTCGGCACGCGCCAGTACATGGCTCCCGAACAGACGCTTGGCAGCAAATCCGAGTACGGCCCTGCTTGCGATATCTGGGCGCTCGGTGTCATCTTGTACGAATTCCTTGCCGGTGAGCGCCCCTTCGTGAGCGACGATCCGGTCGAGATGTACCGCTTGATTCGCGAGTCCACGCCGGCCGCGTGCCGACTCAGCAATCCCGCAACGGACGGCGTGCTGGAGGCCATTGCCCGGAAGTGTTTGCAGAAACAGTCCCGCGATCGCTATGCCACTGCGGATGAACTGGCGTCGGACCTCGAACGGTGGGTCGCTGGCGAAGCTGTGACGATCACTCTGGCAACCCAGCCCGCACCACCACGACACTTCACACGCCGTTCGGCCGTGGCGGCTTGCCTCGGACTGGCGGCACTCGGAAGTGCGGCGTGGGGAGCCCGGCGCCTGCTGGTTCACGATGGCACGAATGGCACCGACGCCCTGGAGGTGAAGCCGCCAGAACGATCCATCCAGGATCGTCTCGCCGCCGGAGAGACAGTAACACTTGTCGGCGACACGGGATTGCCACTTGTGCCTTACACCCGGTTGCCCGGCACGACGGGCACCGCCTCCTTAAATGACGCAGGCTTCCTCACTCTGAACTCAGCCGGCTTCCTCGGTATCGAACTGGTAACGGAACCAATCTCCGTTCCCTTTCGCTTTGAAGCGGAGATCGCTTTCGTTGTTCAACAGTCGATCCAGTCGCAGGCTGGACTTTTTGTGGGCCATCAGCAATCAGCCGGCCCCAGGGGACCGCAAGACCGGCTCGTGCAACTCGTGCAATCGAACCGCTACCAGTATGCCGTGTGGGGGCTTGAGACATTGATCGAAATTGCGGCCTTGCAATTTAATGTTTGGGACAGTTTTGACATCAACTCAGCACCCGGCTCAAGTGTCACTTTCCCCATCGTTCGAAAGCCCACCTTGCACTCGATGAGCCAGGAAGCCGGCACCCACTGGTGCGCGATGTCTGCGAGACCGAGCGAATCGCGCGTCGCAGGATCGTGGAACGATTCACCGCTGGGAGTGGTGACGCGTGAGGATGCGAAAAAATTCTTCGAGCACTTTGCCAACCCGCCTGCGCCGCAACCCATCTTCGGTGTGGGGGGCACAGGGCTTGGACTTTGTGTGACCAACTCCGAAGCCGTTTTTCGAAATGTCCGTCTCGTGCCAGCCAGGATTTGATTCCCTTATTGGAGTGAGCGCCCATGAATGAAGATGAGCCCCGTGTTCTCGTGGAAGCGATCAAACAACTCGATCGCTTGATTCGGAGCGTTCGCAGTTTGCCGCTGCGCCCGCCTTATCCCTCGATCACCAGCCCTGGCTCGGGTGACGCGATTACGGCTGGGCCCTTACTGGTCCGCGTCACCACGAACCGGCCAGATTTGGCCCACACGGTGAAACTGCTCTCAGGCGATCTGGGCACGGTGCACGACACACAGGGCGTTACCTTCGACACTCCCACGAGCGGCTTCGCCAATATCACGGCGCCTGATCTCGGTACGGACGAAGTTGATTTCGTCATTGAGTGCCGTGCCACCACCGGTTCCATCGCGATGGTGCTTGTGAAGATCCCGGCCGCCATTCCTCCCACGATGACAGTGACCATCAGCGCGAACGCCGTGCCCCCGTTCACGGTCGGGCAAGTGGTGCGATTCACCGCGAATCCTGTTGGTGGGCTCGCGCCGCGCACCTGGATCTGGTCCGGTACCGATGTGGCGGCAGGCACAATGGGGGATTTCATCGATGTCACATTCACGGCCGCGGTGCTCGCCGGAAAGGTCAAGATTATTGGTGAGGATTCGACTTTGCCTTCGCCACTCATTGCCTTTTCGAAGTTCGGCCCCTTCGATGTCAATTAGCACTTTGCTACTTCGCGTATAAGCTAACGGGCGACCCTGCACGGGTGGCCCGTTTTTCGTTTGCGAGATGTTGCCATGGACTTGCTCTCCCCGGTTCGCACTGGGTTTGCCGCAATTGATGCGGATGCGGCCCTGAAGGAAAAAGCCCTCACCAATCTCGGCACCTGGCTGACATCTCCAGACTTCACCGCATACCGCCCGCAACTCGAATGGCTGATCCAGGGTGGTAAGTGGTCCGCGCTGCTGGATGCCTTTTATCAGGTGATGCCCTTCGGCACAGGCGGGCGGCGCGGAGCCGTGGGCATCGGCCCGAATCGCATGAACCTGTGGACGCTCGGTGCCAGCGTGCAGGGGCACTGCGAATACTTGAAGCAGCGCTTCCCCGGCGTGAACCCACTTTTCGTGGTGCTGGCATTCGATGTGAGGCAGTTCGAGGATAAACGCGGGGTCTATCACGACACGTTGCCGAATCCGGTTCTCCACCTCTCGAGCCGGGAGTTCTGCCAGTTCGCCGCAGGTGTGTATGCAGCCAACGGCATTCACTCGCACATTCTTGCACCCGAGAGCCGGCGATTCGTGCCCACACCGGAGCTCTCGTTCAGCATCCGCCATTTGAAGGCACACGGCGGGCTGAACATGACCGCCAGCCACAACCCGCCAGACGATAACGGTAGCAAGTTTTACGACGAACGCGGTGCCCAGCCGGTGCCGCCCGAAGACCAGATCATGAGCGAGTTTGTGGACCAGGTGGCAAACATCAAGCAGATCCCGTTCGCCGATGCGGTGCGGAATGGCAAGGTGCACTTCCTCAATGAGCAACCGCACAACGCCTACATTGAGGTGTGCCGCAAGCAAAGCCTGATCCCTCCGCCGAAGCTCGATGAGATTCGCATCGTGTACACTCCTTTGCACGGAGTCGGGGGCTGGTGTGCTGGCGAAGTGCTCGAAGCGCAGGGCTTTCACCCCATTGCAGTGCCCGAGCAGGCCACGCCGGATGGACAGTTTCCGAATGTGACAAAGACGCCGAACCCCGAAGTGCCCGAGTGCATGGACCGCGCGGAAGCGGTGGCTCGCGCGAGGCAGGCCGATCTCGTGATCGCTACGGACCCCGATGCGGACCGCGTGGGTGGACTGGCCTGCACGAGTGCCGACGGCAAGGGCGATTATCGCTTCATCACGGGCAACGAGATCGCGAGCCTGGTCACACACTTCAAGCTGAACCAGCTGGCTCGTGCGGGATCGCTACCCGCCTCGCCGCTCGTCGTGACCACGGAGGTGACCACGGGGCAAATCACTCGCATCAGCCGGCACTTCGGGGCTGCCGTGATCAACGACCTGCTCGTCGGCTTCAAGTATCACGCGGATGTTCTGTACCAGCTCGAAAGCACCGGGCAATTCGGCGAGTTCCGCGGCACCACCGAGGACTTCGTCATTGCCACGGAGGAAAGCCACGGTGTGATGGCCACCGCGGCGTTTCGTGACAAGGATGCGGCCTGCGCTGCGTTGCTGATGGCCGAGGCGGCACTTTACCAGAAGCGGGACGGCCGCACGCTTGTCGATTACCTCGACAACCTGAATCGACAATTCGGTTACTACCGCAATGAGTTGCTGAACATCGTAATGACCGGGCTCGAAGGGAAGCAGAACATGGCCCGCATGCTCGATGCACTCCGCAACAAACCGCCACGCGAAATCGCTGGCCTGCCCGTGTCACAATTTGAAGACCTGAGCGATGAGGCGGGCCGGATGGGCCCCTTCAAGGGTGACACTGACCGGGCGGCCCGCAACTTTCTGATCTTCCGCATGCAAGGCGATGGCTTCAGCGCCAAGGTTTCACTCCGCCCGAGCGGCACCGAACCCAAGGCGAAGGCTTACCTCGAAGTCGCTTCCGACCCGCGGCCCACCACGATGCCGGAGACCACCTGGCAAGGCATCTGCACCGCCGTGGATGCCCGCATCCAGGCCCTGGCCACGGCATTCCTGACCCTGGCACTGGCAACAGTCGGACAGACACCCACACCCGGAGCGGATCGATTGAGCCGATAACCGAGGAGTTTGGAGTGAGAAAACGAGGCTGTTTAGTCCAGGTCAGCCGTCAATCCAGAATTCAGCCGCTGGAATGATCGGAACCTGCACAAGAATTGTTCAGGTGCTTCTGAGCGCAAGTCTTGCTTGCACCGGCGTTTCACTCTCGAAGCGGATCGCTCACTTTGCGACCGTTCGAACTTAACCGCCGTTATGGGCAGTGCTTCCGATGTTTCCCTCGCTCCACGATTACTGTCTTCCGCTTCTCGTTGCGTTCGCGGTCACCGTGGGCACTGCGGACGCGGCCGATGCGGGATGGGTCACCATTCGCAACAACACTAATCAGATTGTGGTGGTGCAGGAAATCGTTGTGGAGAACGGCCACGTTCGCCGGCTCAAGCCCGTGCGGCTCCTACCGGGTGAATCGGTGCGGCAAAGCGAACCCACGACAGGTGTCAAGCACTTCGAACTCTACGATGCTCAGCGGCCCGGCACGCGGCTCTGGGCCGGTGAACTCCGCGTCACGGAAGAGAATCAATTCTTCAGTGTGGGAATCATCGCCAGCAAGCCCGCCATTCGCGAAGAAACCATGGTCGCGAACACACCGCGACGGCCATAAGTCGAGCCATTTTTTAAGGTCGTCGCTGGCACGGTGTTCGGCTACAGTATGGCGATTCGTACTCGCCATACTCACCGAAGCGACTCTCCATGCCAACCAACGGTCTCTCCCCTCATAGTGTCACGGCACCGACGCGCGTGCGCTACTCGATGCTCTTCATGCTGTGCATCCTGGCCATGATCACGTACATGGATCGGGCCGCCAACGGCAGTGCCCGCGACGCGATCATGGCCGATCTCAACGCACACGGTGCGGGCCTGGAGAAGGCCGACTTCTTCTGGGTGCTCATCGCCTTCCAGCTGGCCTACGCCATATTCGAAGTGCCATCCGGCTGGCTCGGCGACACGTTCGGCCCCCGCAAGACACTCCTGCGTGTGGTTGTCTGGTGGTCGACATTCGTGGCCCTCACCGGCTTCGTTGGCCTGACAGTGGGGGGCGTTTTCGTCGGCTTCTCGGCACTGATCGCGATTCAATTCCTCTTCGGTGTCGGCGAGGCCGGTGCCTTTCCCAACATCGCCAAGGCACTCTATAACTGGTTCCCGGCCTCGCAGCGTGGCTTCGCCAAATCGATCATCTGGATGTGTGCCCGCTTCATGGGTGGTTTGACGCCGTTGATCTGGGTCGTGCTGGTCGAACTCGGCGGCCTCGAGTGGCGCGAAGCGATGTGGCTCTTCGCCGGCATTGCGGCCGTCTGGTGCATCTTCTTCTTCCTGTGGTTCCGCAACCGGCCGCAGGAGCACGCTCTCGTCAACGATGCCGAACGCGAATTGATCGATCAGGGCCGGGTTATCTCACGCGGCCCGGTGCGTGTGCCGTGGGGGAAACTGGTGCGGTCGCGGAATCTGTGGGCCATCTGCTTCATGTACGTGGTGACGAACTTCTGCTGGTACTTCCTCATGTACAACTTGCCGGGCACCATGAAGCGCGAGTTCAGCGACTGGGATAATAGCCCCAGCGGCAAGATGATGCTGGCACTGTTGGCCGGTTCGCCACTGCTCGTGGGCATGTTCGGCTGCCTCCTCGGCGGCATTCTGTCGGACCGCTACATTGCCCGCACGGGCGACCGGAAGTGGGGGCGGCGACTCTTCGGCATGATCGGCTATGCGGGTGCGGGACTCTGCTACTTCGCCGCCGCGGGTGTGAAAGTGGCCGATCCCGATAACCTGTTCCTGTTCGCGTTCTGTCTCATCGCGATGGGCTTCATGAATGACCTGATCATGGCCCCGGCGTGGGCCGTGTGCCAGGATGTGGGGCGCGACTACGCCGCGACTGTTTCCGGTGCCATGAACATGTTCGGCAACCTGGTGGGGGCAGTCTCCACGCTGCTCATCACCGGGTTGATTCTCAAGAATAACCCCGGCACGAATGGGATGCTGATTTGCTTCACGATGTACGGGTTTGTCTATTTCCTCGGCGTCGGGCTGTGGTTGCTCATTGATCCCACCAAGCCGATCGAACCCGATGAGCCTCACATCACTGCGGAAACAGGCATCGAGGAACCATGAGATTCGACGGAGTCTTCCAACTCCGATTCGGAGAAAGCCTGAACCGCTACCTCACCATCTTTCACGGTGAGGTAGTGACAGGGCTTCTCGGTCCAGCAACCGCTGTTGTAGTACGCGATCGGACCGCTCTCGTTCGCCACCGCGTGATGCGTATGCCCACAGCAAACCGCATCGCAGTTGTGCTTCGCCGCGTAACGTACGGCATCGCGTTCAATCTTCTCCGCACAGCGCAGGAAGGTCTTGCTTCGGCGCTTGGCGAGTTTCGCGAAGTAGTGTGAGGTGTCGATCCGCTGGAGCAGGTTATAGGCACGGTCCGCGATCCAGGTGATCACGGGATAACGCGAGATGAATTCATCGAAGCGATGGCCGTGCAGGAAGAGGATGCGGCGATCGCCACTTTCGACGATCTTTTCCTCGGACACGGTGACACCGAGCAAGTGTGAGACAATCTCGGCGGGGCCATCGTGGTTGCCGTTGATCCAGGTGATCTCGATCTCATCGGAGAGCTTGCGAATCTCCGAGAGCACTCGCCAGTGTTGTTTCTTGAGGCGGCGGAAATCGATGGAATCGAATACATCGCCGTTCAGGATGAGCCGTTGTGTGGCGAGCGGCCCTTTGCGGACCGCTTCGAGAAAGTGTGCCAGTTCCTTGGCCCGGCAATTCTCACTGCCAAGGTGGATGTCCGAGATGACGATCGCGTCGTGCAAGTCGTATTCCTCGAGAACAGGTGTCGAGAGAGATTAGAGAAGATTGATTCAGAAATGATGTAGAGAGCGTGAAAGTGGTTTGAGGAAGTGTGGATATCCCGTTCATGGAATCGCGAACGTCGGTGCGCCCGGTCGCAGTTCGGACACTTCATCGCCCTGTCTTGACGCGACCGGAAGAACGTCGTAATAGCTATTACTGATCGAACATAGCGACTCGCCATTCTCCCTTTCCGCGATCGCCGGGACCGCGGCCATGAATGCATCCATCTTTCTCAGCTTCAATCTGCCGAACGCGGCCACCTGGTTCTATTTCTCGTTGATCCTCGCCATCGCCCTCTTCTTCCAGTTCACGCGTATCCTGTCCGTGCGCAATCTCGATCTGCTCACGCTGTTCGCGCTGGTGCCAGGCTTCCTCTTCTTGCAAGAAGCACACGCTCTGTTCGCCCTGGGCGATCCGCACTCTGCGGAGGGCAGTGACTCGCATCGCTATTATCTTCTGGGTCAGCGCGGGCTCATCCTGGCTTACGCCTGGTTGCTTGCGGGCAGTGCGTACTGGTTCGTGCGGAGCATCGTGGATTTGGCCCTGGTGCGCCGCCCGGCGCTTTCGCCGAACTTGAGTGCTCCCGGACTGGCCTTCCTCGGACTCGCACTGCTCATCTGCCTCGGAGCCGTGGCGGTGCGGCGCTCACACGACCCCACCGAACAGGCACTCGTGGGCAAGCGACCCATCGCCATCTCGGAAGTACAGGAAGGTGCCACGGCGGTGGTCCAGCAGGCCCAGAACAATACGGGTGCAACGGCTTCCGATGCGGATGTGCAGTTCTGGGTCGAACGCTGCCTGGCGCTGGCCTGTCATCTTGCCGTGGTGCTCGGCTTGCTTTTCATCGGTCTGCGGCATTTTGGCGACTGGAACGCGGGCATGGCCATGGCGAGCCTGTATTTGCTCCTGCCGTACACGGCCTATCACATTGGCCAGTTTCACCATGTCTGGCCCACGGCGTTTGTGACCTGGGCAGTTTTCTGCTATCGCCGCCCGACGGCCAGTGGCTGGCTATTGGGGTTGGCCGCGGGCAGTTCGTTCTTCCCACTCTTGCTCTATCCACTCTGGGTTGGCTTCTACGCTCGCCGAGGTGCCCTGCGATTCTCGCTCTCGTTCTTCTCGGCCACCGCCGTGAGCCTCGGCATTGTGGCGCTGATCTTGTGGTGGGATGGCCGGGCCGTTGCGAGTTTCGCGGCCGCACTCCACCTCTCGGACTGGCAACCGTGGAAGGTACCGCAAGCCGAGAGCATCTGGACCGGGGCGCACTGGGCTTATCGCCTGCCACTGTTCGTGCTTTATCTGGCCTTCGTGATCGCGGTTGCCATCTGGCCCTCGCCAAAGAATCTTTCGCATTTGGTGGCACTCTCGGCCGCGGTGTTGCTGGGGGTTCAGTTCTGGTATGCCGATCGGGGTGGGGTTTACGTGCTCTGGTATCTTCCGCTACTGTTGCTTGTCGTGTTCCGGCCGAACCTGTCCGGCCACGAACCGCCAGCCGTGGAGCCGGGCAGAGGCATGTTGCGCTGGGCAGGAACCGCCTGGCGCCGCGTGCTGGGCAAGAATGCCAGCCACCACTCGAATGAACTCGCCATCTGAGGTGAGCACGACCGCCCATTTCCCAGGGAGGGGAAGATGCGTCGAAAAATCCTGTTCGCCGTACTTGTGGCCCTGTTTGTCGCCGCGATCCCAACTGTCTATTCCTCACATCGCATGCATAGCATGCGCAACTTTCGGATCGTCGAGGATGGTGTTCTGTATCGCAGCGGCCAACTCACGCCCAGTGGCCTCGAACGCATCATTCATGATTACCGCATTCGCACCGTGGTGACCCTCCGCACGGTGCGTGATCCCAAAAAGCCATATCCCGATGCCTGGGAAATCGACGTCTGTGCGAAGCGTGGTGCGAAGCACGTTCGTGTTGTTCCACGGGTGTGGGGTCCGGATGTGAATGGCGAGATTCCCGCCGAGGAGGCGGTGCAGGAGTTTCTCGCGGTGATGGACGACCCGGCCAACCATCCCGTGCTTGTGCACTGCTTCGCTGGCATCCACCGCACGGGCACGATGTGTGCGATCTTTCGCATGAAGTATCAGAACTGGGAACCGGACGCGGCGATTGCCGAGATGGAAGTCTACGGTTTCGACCCCGCGGACATGCACGAGCACATCGAGGTCTACTTGAGAAAGTATGCTTTGCGAAAAGATAAGTAGGCTGTCCCGCTCACGCCTCGAGCTTTGCGACTTTCGCGAGGCGGCGCAGATGGCGTTCCTCACTGCTAAACTGGGCCGTGAGGAACGCATCGATCAAGTCCCAGGCCACGGCGCTGCCCACGGTTCGCCCGCCCAGACAGATGATGTTGATGTGATCATCTTCCACGCCCTGCCGGGCGGAGAAGTGATCGGGGATCAGGGCCGCCCGTGCTCCGGGAACCTTGTTCGCGCAGACACTCGCACCGACACCGCTGCCGCAAAGTGCGATGCCGCGCTCCACCGTTCCCGCAGCCACCGCCCTGGCCATGGGGATGACGAAGTCGGGATAGTCATCGCCAGAATCGAGCGCATTCGCGCCGAACTCGACGACTTCGTGCCCCGCCGCGCGAAGCCGTGCGGCGACGATGCCCTTCAGTTCAAAGCCACCATGATCCGCGGCAATTCCCAATCGCATGGCACGCTCCAGCCATTCAGATGGATGCTGAGAACTCAAACGGGCGTTCCCGACGTTGCATTCGAGCCGCGGTCCGCGGAGCACAGGCCATGATGCCTGTGGCCCCACCCGTCCGAATTTGAACGTACAAACGGAGTGCATTCCGACGCACACAACGATTCATCATCGGCTTACTTCGCCTTCACATCGAAGCAGTGCAGTTTGTCCTGATCGCGAAGGTAGAGCTTGCCATTGGCGACCACAGGGTGTTGCCAGCTGGCCTTGCCGCTCGGTTCGGGAATCTTGAAGGACCCGGCAACCTTTTGCCCTTCCGAGTTCGCTTCCATGAGGACGACGACGGCATTCTGATAGCGATAATAGAGCATCCCATCGGCACACACGACCGCGGCAGAGCCATTGCCACCCTCGGCTCCGCGGTTTTCCTTCCACATGATCTCGCCGGTCTTGAACTCGACGCAGGCAGGATGCCCCTGGTTGTGGGCACTGCCGAAGTACACATAGTCGCCGACGAGAACCATGCCGCCGTGGTGGTTCTGTAATTCGCCACTGGAGTAACGCTTGATCTCTTCGACCGTGGCTGTGTCGCCTTCCGCTTTCACCTTGAGCAGGGCGGCACCGCCATCGCCGTAGCCCGTCGAGCACCACACGAGGTCGCCTTTCACGATGGCAGTGGGAATGTTAGCGGTGCCGTTGGCGACCTTGTTGTACTGCCAGAGCAACTTGCCGGTATCCGCGTGCACGGCGACGAAGCCGCCCGACTTGCCGAGCAGCGTGATGTACATTGGAACCTTGTTGATCGTCGCCTTGATGGGTGAGGCATAGCCCGCACCACCGGCCTTCGAAATCTCGGACTTCCAGATGACCTCGCCTGTGGCGGCCTTGAGTGCCACGACGGCGGCCTTATCGCCACCCGGCGTGCAGATGAGCTTGTCGCCATCGATGAGGACAGATTCGCTGTAGCCCCAGCCGGACATCATTTTGCCGCCGAGATCTTTTTTGTAGTCGACGTGCCAGATCTCTTTGCCGGTCTTGGCATCCAGGCAGGCGAGGAAGCCGGCTGAGCTGAGCAAGTAGACGCGGCCATCCTGAACGGTGGGAGTGCTGTTGGGACCTTTGCTGGGGCCGCCCGGCTGGCCATTGTCAGCGAAGGGTGTGCTCCAGAGTTCTTTGCCGTCCGCCTCGTTCAGGGCCCAGGCCACTTCCTTGCCGTCCTTCAGGCCGGTGCCGTAGATGACGCCGCCCGAGATGGCGATGGAGGAAAATCCTTCGCCGCAGCCGGTCACCGTCCAGAGCTTCGGGGGGCCATCCTTGGGCCAGGACTTGAGGAGGCCGGTTTCTTTCGAGACACCGGTGCGATCGGGTCCGCGCCATTGCGGCCAATCGAACGGCTTGGGCTCGGCCGCCGAGGCAATCGATGCCAGCAGCAGGCAGGCGAGTGAAGCGAGGGAGCGGAGACGCATCGCAGATGACTCCAAACAGGGAAGTGAGAGCAGGCAGGCGAATCCCCCGGGGAGCCCGGGGGGAAGCAACAGCAAAGGTCGACTCAGGCGCTGGGCCCCTTGATATCGTAGACGTACATGACTTCCTGATCGCGGATGTAGAGCCGGCCATTGGCGACGACGGGATGCGGCCAGCTTTCGGGCTTCGATCGCTGATTTGCCGGCGGCAGCTTGAACGAGGAGACGAGTTTTAGCCCTTCCGGTGAGGGTTCGACGAGCGTCATCACTCCGTTCTGATAGCGCACATAAAGCCGGCCATCGGCAAACGTGTACGCGGCAGAGCCACCACCATCCGCGAATTCGCTGGCCTTCTGGATGGGCCCCCAGGCGATCTCACCGGTTTTGAAGTCGACGCACACCGGGAAACCCTTGTTCTGATCGTGTCCGAAGTACACATGGTCGCCGATGAGCACCATCCCGCCATGGTGATTGTTCAGTTCGGGCTTCGAGTAGGCCTTCACTTCCTTGACGTTGAATTTGCCACCTTCGGAGGAAATCTGGATGAGCGCAGCACCACCGCTATAGCTGCACGAAACCCAGATGGAATCACCCTTGACGATGGGCGTCGGAATCTGGGCCACGCCACCCGCGGCGGGCTTGTTTTTGTATTGCCAGAGCACCTTGCCGGTCTCGGCGTGGATGCCGATGAGGCCAGCCGTGGCACCGGTGAGAATGACGTACGTAGGCTCGCCTGCGATGGTGGCTTTCACGGGCGAGGAATAACCTGCCCCGCTGCCGAGTTGTCCCGCGTTGGCGGTCCAGATCACATCACCGGTATCGGGCTTGAGTGCAGCCAGTGCGGCCTGGGGGCTGCCCGGTGCGCAGATGAGTTTGTCCCCGTCGATGAGGATCGAATCGGTGTACGCCCATGTTGGAACCGAACCGCCGAAGTCTTTGAGATAACTTTTGGTCCAGATGAGTTTGCCATCGGTGGCGTTCATGCAGCAAAGCGTGCCGTTGCCGCTGACCGTGTAGAGTTTGCCCTTGTGAAAGGTCGGCGTGCTGGCCGGGCCGTTCGTCTGATTTTTATAGGCCTTGGTGGTGGGCAAATCGGCGAACGGCGTGAACCAGATTTCCTTGCCATCGGCTTCATTGAGCGCCCACACGCCATCTTTCTCGCCACGGGTGCCGATGCCGAAAACCTTGCCTTCAGCGACGGAGGGCGTTCCCCAGCCCAGGCCGAGGTTCTTGCCGGTCCAGGCGAGTTTGGGGCCGCCCGCGGGCCACTTCTGGAGCAGGCCGGTCTCCTTGCTCACATCGTCGTTGTTGGGGCCGCGCCAGCGTGGCCAGTCCCCGGCCGAGGCTGTTAGTGAGGCGGCAATCAGAAACAGGGCCGCGAGGAGCGGGTAACGCAAGCACATGGGGAAGCGTCTCCGGTGAAGTATCGTTTGGCTCGCGAGTGGCTGCGAACCGCGGGGAGGCTTTAGCAAGTGTACCGCTCGGTGCAACGGTTACAAGCAGGAGAAGCTTGCAAGGAGGGACCGACCTCGGACCCGGCCGGCTCGCAAGCTTTCTGGTGCAACTCAACCAGCGAGCCGGATCGCGTGAGCCGTCGCAGACTCACACGGCGGCCTTGCTGGCCTCGTCGATTTTCGCCTGCATCTCGGGCGATATCTTCCCCTTGCCCTTGCACTTGGGGTATTTCGAGCAGCCCAGGTAAAAGCCCGGCCCGAATCGCGATTTCATCAGGCGCATCTTCGCGCCACACTCGGGGCATTCCTCATCGACGGGCACGTCCGGAATGTCCGACTTCCCTTTCTCACCGGGTTTGCGTTCGGGTGCGGCCGGCAGTTCGATGCCTTTCGCCTTCAACTCATCACGTAACTCGGCGTTGATCGACTTCGCATTGCGGCACTTGGGGAAGCCACTGCACGAAAGGAATGGCCCACGCCAGGCCACTTTCACCACCATGGGGCTGCTACACTTCTCGCACTTGATGCCTGTATCCGGCGGCGTGATCGGGTTGCCCTCGGCATCGCTATCGGCAATGAACTTGCACTTCGCATCGGGGCACTGCACATATTTCTTGCCCGCCTTGCTCTCCTTCAGAAGCAGGTTCTTCTTGCCGCACTTCGGGCAGGTCACCTTGGTCGGAAGTGCTGTGGTGACCACCGAGCCATCGGGGCGCAGGTTCATGGTGGTGGGGCATTCCGGTGCACCTTCACACGTGAAAAACGTGCCGAAGCGGCCTTCCTTCTTCACCATGAATTTGCCGCATGCGGGGCAGACGATGTCCGTGACCGTGGGGCCGAGAATCTCCTTGCCCTGCGAGTCGCGTTTGAAGGTGCAGGGATTCTCCTTGTCCTTCCAGCCGGTGCATCCCGTGAAGGAGCCGCCGGTCTTGGGCGTGAAGCGCTTCTCCATCGGCCGGCCGCACTTGGGGCACATCTCGCCCGTTAATTCCCGTACGGGTGGCGCGTCTGCACCCACGGACTTGAGCGATTGCGAGAATGGTTCCCAGAACTCATCGAGCACGTCCTTGTACTGGCACTTACCCGTCTCGATCTCATCGAGTTCTTCCTCGAAGTGGCTGGTGAACTTGAGGTCCATGATGCCGGGGAAGTGTTGCACCAGGAAGTCCGTGACGACCTTGCCGATCTCGGTGGCGAAGAAGCGGCCGCGCTCCTGCGTCACATAATTGCGTCGCTGGATGGTGCCGATGATGCTCGAATAGGTGCTGGGTCGGCCAATGCCTTCCTTTTCCAGGGCCTTTACCAGTGAGGCTTCGCTGAAGCGGGGCGGTGGTTGCGTGAAGTGCTGCGTCTCGAACAGGTCGAGGCGATCGAGCGCATCGCGTTCTTTCACGTCGGGCAGTTCCACGTCGTCCTGCTTGGCGACGCCGGCGAACACCTTGCGATAGCCATCGAACTTCACGATGCGGCCATTGGCGCGGAACAGGCCGCGGCCTGCGGTCACTTCCACGGTGGTGACGGCGAGCACGGCGTTGGCGCACTGACTGGCCACAAATCGCCGCCAGATCATTTCGTAAAGCCGCAGCTGATCGCCGCCTAGCCCCATTCGGGCCGCCTCGCTCGGCGTGATGTTCACATCCGTGGGGCGGATCGCCTCGTGTGCTTCCTGCGCGGCCTTTCCGCTGGCGTACATGTTCGGCTTCTCGGGCAGATAGCGAGCGCCGAGGTTGCCATTGTTCTGGATGAAGCCGCGCACCGCACCGAGTGCGTCATTCGAGATGCGCGTGCTATCGGTACGCATGTACGTGATCAGGCCGATTTGCCCCATGCCGGTGAGTTCGATGCCCTCGTACAACTTCTGGGCCGTCTGCATGGTCCGGCTCGTGGTGAAGCGCAGGCGGATGTTCGCTTGCTGCTGCAGCGTGCTCGTGGTGAACGGCGGGCTGGGCCGGTCCTGTCGTTCCTTCTGCTCCACCTTGCTGACGACGAATGGCACGTCCTTCAGGGCCGCGATCACGGCATCTGCGGCGGCCTCATTGCCGAGTTTGGGCTCGGCGTTATCCCATTTTGCCAGTTCCGCGAGGAACGCACCCTCGGGCGCTTTGCGGAGCATTCCCGTGGCGCCTGTGCTTTCCGCGGCGGCACCTTCCTGTTCGGTGTCCACCACCGGTTCGTCCGGGTCCGGCAGGGCATCCTCGTCGCTGGGTTTGTGCCCTTCGGTGGCCTTCTTTTGATCGGCCTTCTGCTTCGCGAGGACCTTGCTTTTCTTGGGATCCGCGGTCCAGGCAATACCCGAGCCGCTCTTCGCGAGAAGGGCCGTGATCTTCCAGTATTCTTCGGTCTTGAACGCTTCGATTTCGCGCTCGCGATCCACGATGATTTTGACGGCAACCGATTGCACGCGGCCGGCGCTGAGCCCACCGGCGACCTTCTTCGCCAGCAGGTTCGAGAGCGGGAAGCCGACGACGCGGTCCATGGCTCGCCGCGCTTCCTGGGCGCTGACACGGTCCATGTCGATCTTCTCGGCGTCGGCGAGTGCCTGCTGCACGGCCGCCTTCGTGATCTCGTTGAAGCGAATGCGGAAGGTGGTCGCGTCCGGGAGTTTCAGTTCATCGGCGATGTGCCAGGCGATCGATTCGCCTTCACGGTCGGGGTCGCTTGCCAGGAGCACGCGGTTGGCCTTGTCGGCTTCGCGTTTGATCTCGGCAAGAATCGCAGCGGGCTTCTTGCGGAACTTGCTGCCGCCGTCGTCGTCCGAATCGACCACGTAGCGGAGTTTCCAGCCATCGCCGATGCGAATGCCGGAGACTTCCTCGCCCTTGATCTTCCGGGTGGCCAGGTCGCGGACGTGGCCGTAGCTGGCGAGCACCTTGAAGTTCGGCCCGAGATATTTGTTGATTGTCTTCGCCTTGGCGGGCGATTCGACCACGACAAGGTCAAAGCCCGTGCGTGGCCCGTCATCGACCGCCTGGTTGGCGGTGCGTTTGCGGCGATCCGCAGCGACTTCGACGCCGTCCGCTTTCTTGCGGGCGGGCTTCTTCGGCGAGGCGCTGGTGCGGCTCGTCGGCTTCTTGCGTGGCGTGGGCACCGTGCGGCGACTCCATTGGTGGAAACCGGCAATGATTGAGAGTGTATGCCGCGCGGTCAAGGTTTCGGCTGTTTGATCCCGTTGTTCGCGCTGTTAAAATCACTACAATTGTCCGTCTGAGAGCAGCAAACGCTCATCACCACTAGTACAGCGCCGCGACGGCTGTCAAGCCCCAACGCCGCCGGATGGCTTCTGGTCATCGTCGTAAACCGAGGATTGGTAATGGCTTTCAATCCATTCAACATTTTCCGACGCAACCAGCGGGCGCTCTTCGCCGTGGTCACCGTCTTCATCATGTTCACCTTCGTGCTCTCCAGCGGCCTCGGCGGCGGGGCCGATTTCTTCGACTGGCTCCCCAACTGGCTTGGCAAAAACAAGAAGGGCACGGACCTCTGCAGCATCGATGGAAGCAAGGTCTACGAGGGCGATCTCGCGAAGCTCCGCTTCAAACGCGTGATGGCCAATCGCTTCATGGAACTCGCGGCACTCGTCGCAGAAGATAACTTCCAGCGAACGCTCGCCGAGATGGAAAAATCGCTCAGCCCCGAGTCGATCAAGATCCTGCCGATACTGGCCCAGAACCCACAATTCGTGAACTTCCTGGGCCGGGAGCTGAAGCAGGAGGAGAAGGACTTCCTCAAGGCGATCCAGGCGTATCAAGCCGTGAGCCAGATGCGCATGTACGCCTCGATGCAGCGACAATACTTCCTGAACGCACCCAACCGCGACACCCGCGATCTCATCGACTTCATCATCTGGGAGAAGAAAGCGGATGAAATGGGCATCCGCTTCACGGAAGACGACATCAAGGCGCTGATTCAGAAGGAGTTCTACGGCCAGTTCAAGAGCGACGTCGAGGTGCGGCGGGCGCTAGAGAAGGACATGCCCGGTTTCTCACTCGATGCCTGCCTCAAGGCGATCGGTGACGAGTTCCGCGTGCGGGCCGTGCAGACGGCCTTGCTCGGGCCACAGATTCTCTTCCCGCGTGACGACACGACACGGACGGCCCCGCCGCTCTTCATTCCCCCTTACGAGCTTTACGACTTTTATCGTGAGAAGGTGAGCCCCACGACCTACTGGGCCGTGGCGGTGCCCGCGGCGAACTTCACCGACGCGGTGACAGGCCAGCCGAGTGAGGAGGAACTCAAGGCACTCTTCAACAAGTACAAGGATCAGGAATACGACCCCGCTCGAGAAGACCCGGGCTTCCGCCAGTCGCGCCGCATCAAGATAGAGTGGGTGACCGCGAACGGCACAGAACCGTATTACGCCAAGCGTGCGGAAGAATGGGTGGCCAAGACGGAGCAGATGCGCAAGTCCGAACTCGGTGCTTTGGCCGTGCCGTTGCCCGGCGTCGGCCCCGGCTTCCTCGGTCTCGCGATTGCACCCAACGTGGCCACCGAACCGCTGCTCTACCATCAGTACTTCATGGACATTGCTTTCAATCATCCATTCATCGTGCGAAACCAGTATAGCTCCGCGACCGTGATGCCCTGGGACCTGCTCAACACCAGCATCCTGCGCCCTGCCAATCTTGCCGCCCTCACGGGTGGCATGGCCGGTGGACTCGGCGGATTCGGCGGCCCCACACAAGCGGCCTCGCTCCTTTTTGGCGGCGCGGTCCAGTACGAACAGGCGGACCGCATCCGGGCCGGAATGCCCTTCGTCGGCGGGTCGATACCAGGGTTTGGTCTCGAGAACACTTTGCTGACTGGAATCGCTTCTCTGCCTCTTGGTTACCCGAAAGTGTTGCCGATCGAGGTCTACGCTCCGAACCTGATGAAGCAGGCCGTGGAGCGCAAGGCCAAGGAACTGGCCAAGGCCGATCTCCAGCAACTCCGCGTCGACCTCGACAAGATCGCCGCGGACAAGGAGATCAAGAAACCCGAGGAAAAGATCGCCAAGTCGAAGGAACTGATCGCCAGCTTCCTCAAGGAGCGCGGCCTCACCGCTTCCGCATCCACCGACTTACGCGATGAATGGAACATCGAAGACGACCCCGCTCTGGCTCCGCTGAAGGCGGCCATGAAGGGGAATGCCGTGACGGATCCGCATCGCGGGCTCTCACAGCCAATTCCCTTCGGCAAGAAGTTCTTTTGGAAGGAAGACCCACGCACGGGTGCCAGGGCTCCGGCCACGGGGTTGTACCAGCCCGAGTTCTATACGAAGGGTGCCGAGCAAGCGATGCCGGGCCAGCCACAACCCGTGACGAATGATCCCGTGTACCTGTTCTGGCGAACCGAGGACCAGCCTTCGAAGGGGCTCACCTTCGATCAGGCCAAGAGTTCGGGCGTCCTGCTCGAAGGATGGAAGCGGATCAAGAGCCGGGAACTCGCCAGGGCCCGTGCAGATGCCATCGCCAACCGACTCCGTGGCCGCACCGTGACCTCGCCAGCCCAGGTGCTGCAGAATATCGCCGACGAGGGCAAAATCCTCACTGACGAATTCCGCAGCAATCCAAAGGCTGCTGAGCGTATCAAGATCTTCGACCTTGATAACGTGGCTCCGCTGGCACCCAAAGTGGAGATGGACCCCCGCACCGGCGGCGGCAAGACCGTTGCCCCGTATAGCCTTGAGCCGTCAACGAATATTGCCTTCCCCACGCCGGAGATGGAGAAGGCGTTACTCGAAGAGCGGACCAAACCTGTCGGCAGCGTGATGGTGCTCGTGGATCAGCCGAAGGATACCTACTATGTCGTGGGTTTGGTCAATCGCCGGGTGTTGTCGCCGCGTGACTTCAACACGGAAGTCTTCTCGCAGATGGCGCAGCAGGGCGGCGTCAGCCAGGGCGTGCACCGTGCCTTCGACCGGGAGGCCATGAAGAAAGCCCGAGATTCGGTTCTCGACCTGCTCAAGAAGGAATTCGACTACCAGGAATCCGAGGAGCAGACCAAGCGCATCAATGCCAACGCTAAGGACGATGGCGACGAATAGTGAGTCCGTATCAAGCCAGAGGCGAGCGGCCCGCGAAAGCGGGCTGTTCAATGACACGTACAGACGCAATCAAAACCTTCTCAACAGCCCACACACGTGGGCCGCTCACCGGACGAATTGCTCGCACTAACAGCCCACTCACGTGGGCCGCTCACCTGACCAACACTTGACCCCAACCAACCTTATCACTGGCTTCCTTGGCGTCGGCAAGACCACGGCCATCATCGATTTGCTTCGCCATAAACCTGCCGGTTCGCGCTGGGCGGTTCTCGTCAATGAATATGGTGATGTGGCCATCGATGGCGCGCTGATCGAAAGCGATGCCCCCGAGGGGGTCGCGGTGCGCGAGGTGGCCGGCGGGTGCGTCTGCTGTGCGAGTGCTCCCTATCTTGCTGTTGCCTTGCACTTCCTGCTGTTGGATGCGAAGCCCGAACGGCTCATCATCGAGACCACGGGTCTGGGGCATCCCGCCAAGTTGCTCGATACACTGCGTGCCAATTACCGCGATCGACTTGATGTGCGGGCCACGCTCTGCATCGTCGATCCCGTCGATTTCGCTCGTCCCGAGATGCGTGCCAACCGCGTCTTCCTCGATCAACTTCATCTCGCGGATGTTGTCGTGATGAACAAACTGGACTCAGCGACACCCGAACTCGTCGCCGACTTCCAGGCCTGGGCGAATGATCTTTACCCGCCCAAGGCGTTAATCGCTGCCACAACGCAAGGCCGCATCGACCCGTCATGGTTGGATCTGGTAAGCGACCAGGCGAGCGGTTCGCGTGAGCGGGCTGTCCCATTACACGTTCAGCCGCAATCGGAATCTTCCCACCAGCCCACTCACGTGGGCCCCTCGCCGGACTGGTTGCCTCTAGCGCACGGCTGGATCTTCGCGCCAGAGGTTGTGTTCGATGAAGAACGCCTGCTCGCCTTCCTTCGTGCTGCCCCCGGCGTCACACGATTGAAGGGTGTTTTCCACACCCCACATGACTGGTTCGCCATCCAGCGCACCAGTTCCGGACTCACGGTCCAGCCTACCACATATCGTCGCGATAGCCGGGTCGAGGTGTTCGCGATCACAGAGGCGTGGGACGCGTTCGAGCGTGACTTGAAGCAGTGCATCCTGCTGCGTGCGTGAATCACGCTCGCCTTCTCCGCCTTCGCGTCGCGGTTACACCAGGCGATTCGGTCCCAGAATCAGGTGGTTCCCGTCTCGCAGCCGTTCTGGTACAACTATTCGCACTCACTGCCTGCCGTCGCATCAATACCGGAGACTCCTCTCATGTCCGGCGTTCGTTTGCTATTCTTGCCGATCGCGGCTCTTGCTTGCTTCTGTTACGCGGGTTCGCAGTCACAGCCCGTCGCGCACGCCTCTGGCTCGCGGGTTGCTGAGCCCGCCAACTTGTTCGAGAAAGGCGATCACGTTTGCATCATCGGTAATGCCCTTGCCGAACGCATGCAGCACGATGGCTGGCTCGAAACCCTCATTCACGCTCGCTTCCCGAGCCACGAACTCACCTTCCGCAACCTCGGTTTCTCGGGCGACGAACTCGCCGGCTACACTGCCAACCCGGACGCCAACAAGCGGCTGCGCTCGGACTCCTTCGGCACCGCCGACCAGTGGCTCGGAGCGAGCGCACCGATCCCGCGGCCCGACGCCATTGCCGATAAATCGGTCGTGAATCCCAATCGTTTCGAGAAGGTGGGCACGAAGCCGGATGTGATTCTCGCCTTCTTCGGTTCCAACGAATCGTGGGCCGGCGAGGCGGGGTTGCCGAAGTTCAAGGCCGAGCTCGAAGCATTCATCAAGCATCAACGATCGCAAAAGTACAACGGCAAGGCAGCCCCGCGGCTCGTGCTGTTCTCACCGATTGCTTTCGAGGATCACCAGTCGCCGAACCTGTCCAAGGGTGAGGTTCAGAACAAGAATTTGAAGCTCTACACGGAGGCGATGCGCGACGTCGCCAAGGCTCACAATGTGCCATTCGTGGATCTGTTCACGCCGACTGCTGCGCTGTATCGCGAAGCGAAATCGCCGCTCACGATCAATGGCGTGCACCTCAACGAGGAAGGGAACCGCGTGGTCGCCTCGCTGATCGAGGACGCGATCATCGGGCCACCGAATCCCGTAGATCGTTCCGCGTTCTACGAACGAGTGCGCCCGGCCGTGCAGCAGAAGAACGCCCTCTTCTATCAACGCTATCGGGCCACGGATGGCTACTCCACCTTCGGTGGTCGAGCCTGGCTTAAGTTCAATGGCGGCCAGACCAACTACGAGGTCGTGCAGCGCGAACTCGAGAATATCGACATCATGGTCGCCAACCGCGACAAGGTGATCTGGGCTGCGGCGCAGGGCAAAGAACTGAAGCCAGACGACTCGAACCTGTTGCCATTCGTGCCGGTCACCACCAATAAACCGGGCAAGGGGCCCAACGGCACACACCTGTTCCTTTCCGGCGAAGATGCCATCAAGGCCATGAACGTGGGCAAGGGGATGAAGGTCACGCTCTTCGCCGATGAAGCGATGTTTCCGGAGATGGTGAACCCCGTGCAGATGGCGTGGGATGCGCAGGGGCGGTTGTGGGTGGCCGTGTGGCCGACGTACCCTCACTGGAAGCCGACCGAACCGATGAACGACAAGTTGCTTGTGTTCGAAGATCTCAATGGCGACGGCAAGGCGGACAAGATGACCGTCTTCGCCGATGGCCTGCACAACCCCACCGGCTTCGAGTTCTTCAACGGCGGCGTCATCGTTGCCCAGGCACCGGACCTCGTGTTCCTGAAGGACACCGATGGCGACGGCAAGGCCGATGTTCGCGAGCGGATCATTCACGGTCTGGATACCGCCGACACACACCACACGGCCAACAGCTTCGTGGTTGATCCGGGCGGTGCGATCTATTTCCAGGAGGGCACCTTCCACCACTCGCAGGTCGAAGACCCGTATGGTGCGCCCAAGCGTGTCGCCAATGGCAGCGTCTTCCGCTACGAACCCCGCACCCAGAAGTTCGACATCTACGTGAGCTATGGCTTCGCCAACCCACACGGGCACGTCTTTGACTCCTGGGGGCAAGACATCGTGATCGATGGCACCGGTGCCGTGCCGTATCACGGGCCGCTGTTCAGCGGGCACATCAACTTCCCCCAGAAGCATTCCAAGCCGCCACAAGTTTATCAGCAGCGCACCCGGCCCTCGGGCGGCATGGAATACCTCTCCAGCCAGCACTTTCCGCCCGAGTTTGATGGCAACTTGCTCGTCACGAACTGCATCGGTTTTCAGGGCATCCTGCGGTACAAGATCAGCGATCAGGGTTCGAGCCTCGGCGGCCAGGAACTCGAACCGATCGTTTCCAGCACCGATCCGAGTTTCCGCCCGGTCGATGTGAAGACGGGCCCGGATGGAGCGATTTATTTCATTGACTGGCAGAATCCGATCATCGGCCACATGCAGCACAACCTTCGCGACCCAAGCCGCGACCGGACGCATGGCCGGGTGTACAAGGTGAGCTATGTGGGCCGCGAATTCTCGCAATCGCCCAGGATCGCGGGCGAACCGATCCCCGCATTGCTCGAACTGTTGAAGCACCCCGAGGACCGCGTTCGCTATCGTGCCAAGCTCGAACTCGGCAGCCGCGATACCGAGCAGGTGATGACGGCACTCAAGGCCTGGGAGAAGGCACTCCAGCCGGGTCAGGACCGCGAGCATCATCTGCTCGAAGGGCTCTGGCTCCGGCAGTACCACAGTGTGGTTGAGGTGGCAGCACTGGAACGGATGCTGCAGTCCGATGATGCGCGTGCACGTGCAGCGGCGGTGCGCGTGCTGTGCTACCAGCGCGATCGGGTTCCCGGTGCCCTCGAATACCTCAAGAAAGCCGCAGCAGATGCCGAGCCCCGTGTGCGGCTCATGGCCGTGTGGGCCGCCAGTTTCTTCACAGAACCCGAGGCTGCCGAGGTAGTCTTTGTGGCACAGGACAAGCCGACGGACCTGTACCTCGATCACGCCATCCGTGAGACGATGAAGACGCTTGGCCCCATCGTGCAGCAGGCAATCACCGAGAAGCGGCCCATCAAGTTCACCACACCCGCCGGCGCTCGCTACTTCCTCAAGAGCGTTGGCACGGATGAACTCGTGAAGATGGACCGCACAGCGGGCGTGTTCCTCGAGATGCTGTTCCGGCCCGGCATCCGCGACGAGTTCCGCCAGGAAGCGATCGCAGGCCTGGCGAAGGCCGAGAACAAGCCGGAACTCGCCGTGCTCGTGAACGCAATCAAAACGCAGGATGAATCCGGCGTGACGGATGAAGGCGTGGCGTTCGACCTCATTCGCATCCTCACCAGCCGACCACAAGCGGAACTTGCCAGCGTGCGTGCAGACCTCCAGAAGCTGGCTCTCGACGCCCGAACCGCCACAATGCGGCAACTTGGCTTTATCGCGATGATTGCCGCGGACGGCGACATCGAGCCGGCGTGGAAGCTCGCCAGCCAGTCCGTGCCGGCCCTGCAAGATCTTGTGGCAGCGATGCCGATCATCCGTGACCCCGGCCAGCGCGCCGCGCTTTATCCCCGTGTGGAGGGGCTTCTGAAGGGCTTGCCGCCTGATCTCGCGAAGACCGTAGCCGGAGGCAAAACGACCGTGGGACGCTTCGTCCGCATCGAACTCCCCGGCAAACAACGCACGCTCACCCTCGCCGAGGTGGAAGTGTTCAGCGATGGCAAGAACATCGCCCGCATGGGTAAGGCCAAGCAGAGCAGCACCGCCCACGGCGGCACCGCGGACCGGGCTATCGATGGCAACAAGAGCGGCACGTACGGTGATGGCGGTCAGACTCATTCCTCCGAAAGCACGGACGCACCCTGGTGGGAACTCGACCTCGGCCGCGAGGTGCCCATCGAGAAGATCGCCATTTATAACCGCACCGATGGTGCACTCGGCACGCGCCTCAAGAACTACTCTGTGCTCGTGCTCGATGGCAACCGTAAGCCGGTGTTCGAATCGAAGCAGAATCCGACACCGGATGGCGCGATGGCGGAATTCGCCGTCGGATCCGCCTCACCCGAGCGGATCGTGCGCCGCTCGGCCATGTTCGCGCTGGTCAGCGTGCGTGGCAAAGAAGCGGATGCCTTCAAGGCCATCGCGCCCTTTGTGAAAGACAACGCCGATCGGCCCGCAGCGATGCAGGCGTTGCTTCGCATTCCGCAGAAGGAATGGCCAAAGGATCAGGCCGAGCCACTGCTGGCCGAGGTGATGACCTTCATCCGCTCGCTGCCCGTGGCCGAACGCACCATCCCTGCCGCCCTCGATGCCATGCAACTCGGCGACGGGCTCGCCAACCTGCTTCCACCGGATCGTGCGAAGACCGCACGCAAAGAACTCGGCGAGATCGGCGTGCGCGTGATCCGCGTAGGCACGCTCACGGACCAGATGCTCTTCGACAAGGACCGCATCGCTGTTCAGGCCGGCAAGCCCGTCGAGTTCGTGTTCGAGAACACGGACATCATGCCGCATAACTTCGTGATCATCACGCCGGGTTCACTTGAGGAAGTTGGCAACGCCGGTGAAGTGTTCGCCACGCAGCCGGGTGCCGCCGAGAAGAATTATGTGCCAAGCGTGCCGGGCAAGATCCTGCTCGCGAGCCGGCTGCTGATGCCGCAGAACGCCCAACAACTGCGGTACAACGCCCCGAAGGAACCGGGCATTTATCCGTACGTCTGCACCTATCCCGGCCACTGGCGGCGCATGTACGGTGCGCTTTATGTGGTCGCCGATCTGGATGCCTACCTGGCGAATCCGGAAACCTATCTCGCCGCGAACCCGCTGCCAATCAAGGATGAACTGCTGAAGTTCAATCGGCCGCGAACGGAATGGAAACTGGAAGACCTCGTCGAGGCCGTGAAGGACATGGATCACGACGGCGGCCGCAATTACGCCAACGGCAAGCAGATGTTCACCGTGGCCACGTGCATCTCGTGCCACAAGTTCAATGGGCAGGGTAACGAGTTCGGCCCTGATCTTGCGAAGCTTGACCCCAAGGCGTTCACCAACTCCGCCGACGTCCTCAAGCACCTCATCGACCCGTCACTGCGAATCGATGATCGCTATGCGACCTACCGCATCGTGCTCAACGACGATACCGTCATCACGGGTGTGATCGTCGAGGAGAAGGATGGCATCGTGAAGGTGATTGAGAACCCACTGGCGAGTGCGAAGCCACGCGAAGTCAAGGCGGACACCATCATCGAGAAGAAGAAGGTGCTCACCTCGATGATGCCAAAGGGCTTGCTGGACAAGTTGCGGAAGGACGAGATTCTCGACCTCACTGCCTACATCTGGGGCAAGGCCGACCCGAAGCACATGCTCTTCCAGGGGCATCACCATCACTGATCGCATTGTGCAATAAAGGCGAGCGGTGCCCGTCAGGGCACTGTTCATGAACCAACGCTTGTGCAATCACGGGTGTCTTCTGTTGCGCGAGTAGTGCCTTACGCAGGCACCGCTCGCCTTGCATGATTACCACCCACTCAGACAACAGCCCGCACCGGGGCCGCCAGCGAGCAACGGCAGGATGCGGCGTTCGAATGGCAACTTCATATACGCATTGCGGTCGTAGACCAGACGCCCTGCCATGAGCGTGTGTGTCACCTGCGAAGTCGTTTCGAACGGGTCGCCGTTGAACAAGACGAGGTCCGCGACTTTCCCCTTCTCGATGCTGCCATACTTGCCGCTGATGCCGAGCAACTTTGCAGGCTCGATCGTGATGCAGCGCAAGGCACGCTGGTGCCCCAGGCCGTTCACGGCGGCCACGCTCGCTTCATGCCGCAGCACGCGTGTCTTCGGCACATAGCTCTCGAAGGCTGTGGAGAGGCAGACCGGAACGCCCTTGTCGGCGAGCACCGCGGCATTGCCGATAAAACCGTTCAGTGTCTCCATGCTCCCTGCGGCTCGTTGCATCGTGGGGTGCACGATCACGGGGACGCCGGCTTTCTTCAACTCGTCTGCCAGGCGATAGCCCTCGGTGCCGAGCACAATCACGGGCTTCAACTTGAACTCCTCCGCGATGCGAAGTGCGGTGGTAATGTCGTCCGCACGGTGGGCCGCGAAATAGACGGGCACCTTGCCCTCAAGTGCAGGCACGAGTGCTTCGTGCTTGGGCGAACGGGGCGTTTTCGCACCTTTGTTCGCTCGATACGAGTCCGCGTCGGCGAACGCCTTGCGCACGATTCCCGCGGTGCCCATGCGTGTGGTCGGTGCTTTCCCCTTGTATGCATCTTTGGGCGACTCGCCGAGGTTCACCAGAATGGCCCCGGGTGTCTTCACCAGTGCGCTTTCGAGTGTGCCGCCGTCGGTGCGAAAAATGGCTGATTGACCCGCGAGCACATTGGCCCGGCCGGGTGTCGTGTGAATGGTCGTGACGCCGTTCGCCTGCAGAAACTCCAGGAGTGGCTCGTTCGGATTGAAGCCATCGATCACACGGAGCTCGGCCTGGTTGGGATCGCTGAGTTCGTCCTGGTCCTGGTCGGCCGGGATGTTCCAGGCACCCGTGAGCCCGGCCACGCAGAACGGATCGATAAAGCCAGGCGTCACCTCCGCGGCCGTGAGGACCGTGGCATCCTCGGGGATCACAAGTTCATCCGCTTTCAGCACCGCAACAATCAGCCCATTCTCGACGACGATGGCCGCTTTCTCGAGGGGCGGTCCCACGGCAGTGTGAACGCGGCCCGCCAGAATGATCGTCTTTTTTGCAACATCCGGGTTCTTGTTCCTGGCAACCACTGGTGCAGCGACGGCCGGCGGTGCCACCGCGGGCGGATAGATGGCGGGCAGATCCTTGAGATGATCCGGCAACATGAATCCGCCGACTTGATAGGCCCAGTCCGCCTTCTTCGAGCGGTCGAAGACTTGCTTGCCATCGATAAACGTCTCGAGCACCTGGGTGTATGCGGAGAAGGGCGGGCCGCTGAGAATCACGAAGTCCGCGTCCTTGCCCTTGTCGAGTGTGCCCAGACGGTGGTCAAGGTGCATCAGCTTCGCAGGCGTGAGCGTCAGTGCCTGCAATGCAGCCGATTCGCTCATGCCGCCGCGAACGGCGATGGCACCTGTTCGTAGCAAGAAACGAGACTCGGTGATGCCGTCGTCCGTGTGAATGGCAACGGCGACGCCAGCCTTGTCGAGGACCGCGGCGTTCTCTTCGAGCAAGCCAATCGTCTCGGCCTTGCCGCCGGGGCTGTCGATGAGCGTGAGCGAGGCCGGAATCTTCTTCTTTGCGAGAACATCCGCCACGCGATACCCCTCGGTGGCATGCTGCAGCACGAGTTCGAAGTCGAATTCCTCCGCAATGCGAACCGCGGTGAGCAGGTCGTCCGCACGGTGGCAGTGGAAGTGAACCGTGCGTTTCCTCTCGAGCACTTCCACAAGCGTTTCCATGGCGAGATCGCGCTCGACCGGTTGCTTCGCATCGAGCTTCGCCTTGTATTCCCGGGCCTTCAAGAACTGCTCGCGTTGCAAGGCGGCCACCTTCATCCGGGTGAAGGGCGCTTGCTGTTTGTTTTTGCCATAGCCCTTGGGGTTCTCGCCATTGGCCATCTTGAGGCCGCCGAGCACCTCGGTGCCATCGGCGAGTCGGCCGGTGATGCGCATGGCCTCGACAGTGTGGCCGCGGAGTTTCACGTAGAGTGTTTGCCCACCGATGACGTTGCCGGAACCGGGCATGATGTTGGCGGTGGTGACGCCTCCGGCCGTGGCCATGCGGATGCCGGGGTCGTCCGGGTTGATGGCGTCGATGGCACGGATGCCGGGTTGCACAGGGCCGCTGCCCTCATTGCCATCGCTGTTGGCCGAAACGTTCGGCCGACTCCAGAGGCCAATGTGCGAGTGCGTGTCCACGAGACCGGGGATAATCACCGCACCTTTCAGGTCGCGTGTCTCGGTGGGCACTGCCTCGCCATCGGGCTGCCCCGCGGCCGGGCCGGCGTAAAGGATTTTGCCGGCTTTCACGATTAGCACAGCATCACGTATCGGAGCTTCATCCCGGCCCGTGTGCAGCGTGACATTGCGAAGAACCACTATTTCGGCCGGGCCTGACTCAGGTTGTGCTGTCACTTTCTGGGGCGACTGCCAGTCCGCAAACAATGCGGCGTTCAGCAGAGCGAACAAAATGAATCCGGCTGACCGGACGGAATGCGACATGAATGCCTCGTGTTGGGGTTTGAGCGTGGAGAGATTCCACACCGTACCCGTTTCCAATGCCACTCGCCAGGGGTATCATCCGAAGGGGAATCCTCATCGCTAACGCTCACGTCAGCGTCATCACACAGGAGCCACTCCAATGAGTTTCAAGATGCAGCGTGTCCACATTTTCCATGCGGAAGTGGAGGACAAGCCCGGTGGAATCTCGGGCAAGTTAAAGGTGCTCGCCGAAGCCGGTGCCCATCTGGAGTATGTGTACAGCCAGCGCTCGATGACCAAGAGCGGTTTCGGCGATCTGTACGTGGCCCCGTTGCACGGTGTGAACGAACTCGCTGCGGCCAAGTCGGCCGGGATGCACGAGGTGAGCGAGCCGATTGTGATGCGCGTGGAAGGCGACGATAAGGCCGGGCTCAGCGGTCGGCTCACCCTGGCCTGGGAAATGGCTGGTATAAACCTGCACGGGCTGGTGATGTCCGTGGTGCAGAATCGCTTCGTGGGTTATGCCACCTTCGACACGGTTGCGGATGCGAACAAGGCTGCCACACTCCTGGCAGAACTGGGCACAGCCTGATCGGATTGTAACGATACCAGAAAGTCGGGAAGCGGGGGTTGCAGAGCGATGCGTCCCATAGGCATCAAGTTAAGGAGTACTTCGGGTTCACGAAAACGGGAAGTCCTCCCACAATCTTCGGTTAGCAACAATCGACGACTGTGAGAGGAGCATCCCATGGGCATGGTAGCCCAAGTCGGCGCGGCGGTCCAAC
>JBGSZR010000083.1:0-4053 GCA_041750275.1 Gemmataceae bacterium | reverse complement strand
AGATCGCGAGGTTCGCCAGCATCAGTCGGTCATAGTCGATGGTTCGCTGATCGATCATTTTCCTCCTCACGGGGCAGGGCGGCCGGGTGCACAGATAGAACGGGCGCGGGTTGTAGTCGGTGATCCCGCCGACGTCGAAGATCAGGTGGGCGTCCGGGGAGTGCTCGAACAGGAGGCGGAACCGGCCGTTGTCCGCCGGGCCGGGTTGGGTCGAACTCCTCGCACGTCCTCCCCCGGTGCGGTCACTTACCCTTCGTCGAGTAGGGTTTCTGGTCCCGCGCTCTCGCGGTGACACCCGCCTGGTCGATCGCCTTCCTCACCCCGGCGACTGTCTCGTCGAAGTATGTCGGACCGGACCAGCAGGGCGAGTGTCAACCAGTATGGGGCATGTGTCATGGCGTATCTCCGGGGGTCAGTTTTCGTGGGCGATGCGGTGGGTGAAGTACTTTCTCAGGTCGGGCGGGCGACCGGCGGGTCAGAACGCCCAGCACGAACACCCGCCGGTCCCCCAGAATGGGTCTTCGCGGGTCGGGGTCGCCGGGCCAAACAGTCGGTGCAGGAGGCCGTGGAGGTGCGAACCGTGGGAACAGCGTGCCGAATGGGCGTGGGGCACGCCTGCTTGATACCCGCCATACAGGGCGACCGGGGACCAGTCGGGCGTGACCGGGAGCAATGGCGGTCCGTGTTCGGCGAACGGCTCGGCCGCGTACAAGACCTTCCCGCCGACGACGGTGAGAACCGACTGGATGCCCTTGATCTCCTCCTCGGGCACGGCGAAGTAGTCCGACGACAGCACGGCCAGGTCGCCGAGCTGTCCAACCGCGATCGCGCCCTTGCCAGCCTCCTCGCCGGACAGCCAGGCGGATCCCTGCGTGTACAAGCGGAGGGCCGTCGCCCGGTCGAGCCGATTCGCCTCCGGGTAGAGGGCCAACCCGCCCACCGTTCGCCCGGACACAAGCCAGTACAGCGACACCCACGGGTTGTAGCTGGCCACTCGCGTGGCGTCGGTCCCGGCCCCGACCGGGATGCCCATCGACAGCATCTTCGCGATCGGCGGGGTGTGCTCGGCCGCCTTGGCCCCGTACCGCTCGACGAAGTACTCGCCCTGGAACGCCATCCGGTGCTGCACTGCGATGCCCCCGCCGAGCGCCTTGATCCGCTCCAGGTTCCGCTCGGTGACCGTCTCGGCGTGGTCGAAGAACCACCGCAGGCCGCCGAACGGCACCTCGCGGTCCACCGCCTCGAACACGTCGAGGAAGCGGGAAATCGACTCGTCGTAGGTGGCGTGGAGGCGGAACGGCCAGCGGTGTTCGGCCAGCAACTTCACCACTCGGTGGAGTTCACCCTCCATCCCCGCCGCCAGGTCCGGGCGGGGTTCGAGGAAGTCCTCGAAGTCTGCGGCCGAGAACACCAGCATCTCGCCAGCCCCGTTCATCCGGTAGAAGTCGCTCCCCGCTCCGGGCGACGTCATCCCGACCCACTTGGTGAAATCTTCTAGCTCGCCCTTCGGCTTCTGGGTGAACAGGTTGTACGCCACCCGTACCGTCATCTCGCCGCGGCGGTGCAGGTCTTCGATGATAGCGTAGTCGTCCGGGTAGTTCTGGAACCCGCCGCCGGCGTCGATCACGCTCGTCACCCCGAACCGGTTGAGTTCGCGCATGAACTGGCGGGTCGAGTTCAACTGGTACGACGGCGGCAGCCTCGGCCCCTTTGCCAGCGTGTTGTACAGGATCATCGCGTTCGGCCGGGCGATCAGGATGCCGGTCGGGTTGCCCTGCTTGTCCCGCTGGATTTCGCCGCCCGGCGGGTCGGGGGTGTTCTTGTCGTAGCCGACCGCCCGCAGCGCCGCTGCGTTCAAGATGGCCCGATCGTACAGGTGGAGGATGAACACCGGCGTGTCGGGCGCGGCGGCGTTCACCTCGGCCACGGTGGGCATCCGCCGCTCGGCGAACTGGAATTCGCTCCACCCCCCGACCACCCGTACCCACTGCGGCGGGGGCGTCCGCTTCGCCTGCTCCTTGAGCATTCGCAGGGCGTCGGCGAGCAACGGGACGCCGTCCCACCGTAGCTCCATGTTGAAGTTCAGCCCGCCGCGGATGAGGTGGAGGTGCGAGTCGTTCAACCCCGGCACCGCCCGCCGGCCGGCGAGGTCGATCACCGTCGTGGTAGGGCCACGCCACTTGAGCACATCGGCCTCCGTGCCCACCGCGGCGACCCGCCCGCCGATGAACGCGACGGCCGCGGCCTCCGATGTGGAGTCATTCGTGGTGATCTTGCCGTTGTGCAGGATCAGGTCTGCAGTGATCATCCGTCGTGTCTCCGTGAGGAGCTTCGATTCAGTGTCCGAATAGTCGCGTCAGGGCTGGCATGACGCACCACGTCAAGCCGGCCACCATTGCCGAGTTGAACGCCAGGAACCCGGCGAACCACGGCCAGCCGGTCATAAGCGGGCTCAGGGTGATGGTGAGCGAGCGCAGTGGCATTCACCCCGACCCACGTCAGGATGGCCTCCTTCCATCCCGGGTTTTTATTGGTGCGACGCCCCGGTCGGGATGACGTACTCGGGGAGTATTGTCGGCGAGGTTCCGTGAACCATCGTGTAGGCGTACTCAACGCCCACGCCGTACGCGCCGCAGTGCGTCTTCACGATGTCCATGACGGCGTCGTAGGTGCCTTTGTGCGCCCAGTCCCGCTGCCACTCCAGGAGCGTCGAGAGCGCGGTCACCGGCTTTGCACCGGCCTGAATCACCCGCTTCATGGCATTGTCATGAGCGAGCTGGCTGATGTCCCCGCAGCAGTCCTCGACCACGTACACCTCATACCCGTCGTGGATCGCTTGCACGGTCGGGAGCGCGACGCACGTTTCCGTCCACAGCCCGGCCAGGACGATCTTCTTCCGCCCGGTCTTGCGGACCGCGGCGACGAAGGTCTCGTCGTCCCACGAGTTCATGCTGGTCCGCTCGATCGGGGTCGGATTGCCGAGGGCGGCAAGGACTTGCGGCCAAGTGTTGCCACTGAAGCTCTTGGTTTCCACGGTCGAGAGGACGGCCGGGACGCCGAACACCCGCGCGGCCTTGGCGAGGGCGACGTTGTTGTTGATAATCGACTGGCGGTCGAAGTTCGAGACGCCGAACAGCATCTGTGGCTGGAGGTCAATGAGCGCGAGGACGCAGTTGTCCGGGGTCAATAACCCCTTCTCGCTAAGCTTCGAGCGGGCCGAGTCCTGGGGCATGACGTTCTCCAGTATTGGGTCGATTGGGGAGGCGACCGCCTCTCGTTTGCCTTCACGACAACCAAGCGTGGGGGCCGGACACCCGCCGGCCGGCGGCACAAATCCAGGAAAGCGAGCAGGCCTGGGTGAGCTTTGACGTCGTGGGTCGAACACGAGCCGTGGGACGTGGTTGACGCGTCACACACGCCCGGGTGTGGCCGGCGAGAAGTTGCTGTTCCCAGGCGAAGCGACCGCGTTGCTGAGGGACTACCGGGCGATGCGGGACATGTACCAGTCTGAACCGGTCAGCTTCGACGATAGCCTTGCGACCCGGTCCGACCTGGAAGCGCGAATCAACGGTGTCGCCACATGACCGGAGCGACTGAAAATGGCCGGTTCGGAGCGAGCACGGAAGTCGCACGGAAATGGATGCGAAGGGGGCAAAACCGGCGTGCCGGGCACGGCCGCCGGCCCCTCGGCTGTGCGACAAGCTCTTGTTTTCGTGCATTTCATGGACGCCGTGCCGCGGCGAGACCGGTTCTGCATCGGCAAGTAATTGTTCGCCGAATCGGCAGAAGATCCAGAAAATCAGCCATGCAGTGCGTCCCAAAGCACGGTGGGTGCCCACAGTTGTCACACTGCCACTTTTCGTGTGTCAAAGACGTGGCCCGCCCTTCACGTCGGTGGAGTACGCTGACTAGTTCTACTGTTTCCTGACATTGACCTGTCGCAACTATTTCGCAGACAATCTCTTCCGTTTCGTTGCTCTTGACGGAAGGAGATTGTCATGGACGACCGGTTCGACCTCCGCCTGCGTGAGATGATGGACGATGCCGAACTCG
>JBGSZR010000082.1:0-9141 GCA_041750275.1 Gemmataceae bacterium | reverse complement strand
TTCCAGTAGTGCCACACCGCTTCGAGCGCTCCGCGCGCCTGCACGAGTCCGAATCGTGAGAGCGTTAACCGCAGCTCCGCCACACACTTGTCACCGGTGTTCAGCGACTCGGCCGCAATCAATTCCACCCAGGCGGCATCGGGATTCTCCACATCCAGAAAGCGTCGGCCCCGCGCGATGTAGGAACGCGCCACGTCACGCGCCAGCCGCCAGGCCTTGCGATAGCCGTCGGCCAGCAACGGCTCCAGCAGGCGATGTGCCTCATCGGGTCGGTTGTTGGCAACCGCCTCGCGAGCCTGACGCAGGGTAAACCAGAAAGACGACAGGGCCATGACCGCATGTGTGTGCGAACCAGGAAACGAGTCTTTCCAACAGTGTACCAGCCCTCGGGAGAAACGCGGCACACGGAATGCAGAACTTCGAACTTCAGGTGAGAACGAAAAACCCCGGAGCGGCGAACCGCACCGAGGTCGAGGTTTTCCTATCGAATTGCAAACGCGGGCTCAGTCGTTCGCCTTCGTGGGAGCGGAGATGGCGTCGCCGGACTTGGTCGCGGGGGCGAGGATTTCGTCCACGGACTTGCCAGCGACGTCGTCCGACACGCCTTGCAGCGCGGCGAGTTCTCGCTTCTGGAGGTCGATCTTCTTCCGCTGCTTGGCGATTGCTTCCTTGATACGCGAAGTCCGCGTGTCGTCGGTGGCGTACTTGCTCTCGAGCTGCTGGGTTTGCAGATCGAGCAATTCCGCCTGAAGATCGTCCACAGCGGCGTCGAGTTCGGTCTTGGCCTTCTTCATGGCCACTTGCTGGGTGTCCAGCTTGCCGATGATGCGTGAGAGCGAAGCAACCTTGGTGTCGATTCGCGTCAATTCCTTCTCGGCCGCCACCACCTCATTCACCTGCGTTTCCAGGCGATTTTTAGCTTCGAGCAAGGGCACGGCGCGTTCCTCGCGGAACACCACCGAGACATTCTTCTCGCCGCCCCTGGCTCGATCCTCGGCGGAGCGAACCACGTCGGCCCGGGCATTCATGCGATCGCGCATGCCAGGCAGGTTCTTCTCGATGGCGGTCTTGCGGTCGAGCAACTCGTCCCGTTCCTGCTCCAGGGCCACCTTCTGCTTCACGACCTTGCGCAGGTCTTGATCGATCTTGCCGACTTCGTCGCGGAGGCGGGCAATCTCCTTCTCCGGCGGAATCTGGTCTTCGGCGGATTCGCGCAGGCTGCGAATCTCCGAACGGACGTACGAACCCAGTCGTGACTTACCCAGTGCGGCGACGGCGAGCCCACCGACCACCGCCACGACGATCAACTTTTTGAACATCTCGTCCACCTCTTTGCGTTAGGGGGCGGGTGCTCGGCTGGCTCGCACGCGGAGCCGTCAGAGCCGATACATTGAATTGTTCGCGGCCCGCCCGAGAAAATTGGCAATTTGTGCAGATTTTTGGCGAATGCTTTGCAGAACCTGCAAAATCCTGTGGCGGCTGCTATTGTGGAAGCCGGCCAAAGCCACTTCTCGCGGAGGAAGCGCCATGCCTGCAGTTCGCCACACGGTCCGGGAAGACGGGGTCGCCATCCTCACGCTGGACCGCCCCGAGAGCAAGGTCAACATCCTGGACGATGCACTTTGGGACGATCTCGAAGCAACCCTCGACAGGCTACGCATCACGGGCAACATCCTCGGGTTAGTTCTCGCCAGTGCCAAACCGGATGTGTTCATCGCCGGGGCGGATCTGAAGGTGCTGCAAAGTGTGGCGACGCCCGGCGACCCCTCCGTTAAGGGCTACATTGACCGCGGCCTGGCCGTGATGGCCAAGTTTGAGGCCTTGCCCTTCGCAACCTGTGCCGCAATCGATGGGGCTGCCCTCGGTGGCGGACTCGAGGTCGCTTTGGCCTGCGATTATCGCGTCGCCAGCACCAACCCCAAAGTGAAAATGGGGCTTCCCGAAGTGACGCTTGGCCTTATCCCGGGCTGGGGCGGCACCCAGCGATTGCCGCGCATCATTGGCCTGGAAGATGCCATCGCGATGGTGGTCACGGGGCGTGCCGACAGCGGTGCCAATGCCTCGGTCACCGGCCTCGCCGATCGACTCGTCGAACCCGCGGAACTTGAACAAGAATCCGTGAGCCTGGTGCTATCGCGACATGCCATGCACGTGCGACGGAAGAAAACGGAGCTACTCACGGATAGCGATTTTACGGCGTCCATGACGGGAAAGTCGATCGCAGCCCGCGAAGCGGAACGCGTCATGATCGAAGGAGCCACGCTGCCACTCGCGGCCGGCATCGCACTGGAAAGCGAAGCGTTCCTGAAACTGGCGGGCTCGCCAGAATCGCGAACACTCATCAATGCCTTTTTCGAACGCCGAAAGAAATAGATAGTTGAAGTCAACGGAAGTGCGATGCATGTGGGATGATGCTAAACAACGCCTGAACCCACGGGCCCCGGCTAACATTTTGCACTTCACCCCGCGAGTTCCAATGTTTGCCACTCGGTAAAGGTTGGATGAAACGTCCCGAGTGCCAGCGTCGCAGCATGTGCCTGGAGCAAGGCCGCCTTCACCCCTGGAACCTGATAGCACTGGCGGATCAAGATTGAAGCCGTGGTGCCTTCGCAGGGACTTGTTCGGACGCCAAATCGTGGTGTGGATCAAGTGGGTGGTGGCCTGCAAAGCGATGGCACGTTCGGAACAATCAGAAGCCGCCACTGCCTACGAGATCGGCCTGGGTGCGGAATCACCTTTCCAGGTTCATCTCACGTGTTCACGCCCGCTGCCGAATGCGTGTCAAACGGGGAACTTCCCATACGCCTCAATCTCGAAATAGTTGTCGAGATAGGGGTTCTTGCCGCGGCGCTGGCAGAGCCAACTGGAGAGGCCGTACATCGGCAAGAAGAATGGACCCCAGCGCATGTATTGTTCGACGTGCACGTGCTCGTGGTTGCGGCAATGATCCAGCGCTGCACGATCGACGCCCAGGATGACGTGGCCCAGCGTCATGGCGCAGACTCCGCCACACACTTTTTCGAGAAACCACTTGGCCACGCCGCCGTGCACTTCGAGCGCACCGCGTTCGAAGCGGATTTGGCCACCCGAAATGAGAGCAATCGGTGCGAACATGGCCCCGAGCGAACTATTGGGTAAGGCCCACGAGTAGCCCATCGCGCGAAGCGCCATCTGGGCCGCGCTCATGCCGGACCGGGCCGCTCCCTGGGCCGATTGTGCGGCGACTTCGCCCGGAGAGGTGATGGTTTCACTCATCGTGCGCTCCTCATCTTCAAGGCTTCGTGTAGTAATTGCGTTCGACCAGGCCCACACCATTGAGAATATCACCGGGCCGGCCGAGCGAATTCTCGACAATCAAATTGTTGCGGCCCTCGCGTGTGCGGATCGACACGGAAGCGGCATCCTGGCGATCATCGCGAATGAGGCAGCCAGCAAGGCGCGAATCGGAAACGTTCTTCCAGTATACCCCGGCCTTATCGCAATCGAGAACGGTGAGATTCGCGATATTGAAGCGCCGGCAATTCTCGCAGACCAGTCCTGCTTCAGCCTTGCGAACACCCTGCATTTGCAGACCCGTGACTGTGCAATCTGAGCAGTTGCGAAAGAGCACGGCGTCCGCGGCGCCATCCTCTTCGCGGAAGTAGCGTGGGTTGCGGTCGAAATTATTGACTCCCACTTGCACGGCCGTGCTGTTCTCGACCAGCAGGTTATACTCGACGCCTGTCCACACTGTGTTGCCAACAATCACAACGCCACGGGCATGGTCCAGATGGAGGTTCACATTGGTATCGCTGAGGATATTGCCAGTGATGGTGATGTGACCATCACGCCGTTCGTCCGTACCTGTGGAGGGTGTGGTGGGCCCCTTGATGCGTATGTTTGCGGAACCGGGCACCGTGCGGGTGTGCTGGATGGTGTTACCCGTGATGGCGACCTCGGCGTTGGTGCCGCCGGTGCTTTCGATCAGCACATTTGCCGTGGGCGGGAGGTCCTTGCCGTGATTGGCTTCGATATCACACCCGGTGATTTGCAAGTTGCGCACCTGCCCGCCCACACAGGCAATGCCGCCGCCATCGTTGTAGCTGACGTGAGAACCCGTGATGTTAATTTGATGGAGATTCACGTTATCCATGAACACACCGATGCCGCGATTCTGATAGATGTGACAATCGGAGATGATGATATTGCGATTGCGTGATGTGAGATGAATGCCGTGGTGGCATTTGCGAATCAGGACTCGCGAAAGTGTGAGGTTCATGGTGCCGCTGGCTTCGATGCCGCTGGCTTTTTCATGATCGCCCACGATCTCGATACCGGTGATTGTGGGCATGCGCTGCTTCTCCCAGACGTTGTCCTGAACGGTGGCCGGGGCAGCCGTGCCGCCATGTGTGCCGACGAAGCGGAACGCCGGACCTTCGCCGGCCATCACCACGCGAGCCACGGAATGCCCTTCAATGGAGGTGAAACCGACTTTATCCAGATCGATGAGGATGGGCTTCGTGATGCGGTATGTGCCTCTTGGTAGTTGCACGAGCCCCGCACCCGCTTCGACTGCCGCCTGCAGTGCTGCCGTATCATCGGCGATGCCATCACCCCGGGCACCTTGCATGTGTACCTTGCCAGCCGGGGCGTCCTCGAGATGTTCCGTTCGCCCCGTGCGCGCAGCGAGTGCTAATACCGCGGCTCCGAGCACGGCAACAAAAGCGAGTGGGAGCAGGATGCGGCCAATCATTGTACTCCTCCGATGGCGTCCCAGTTCACCTGATCCTTGTCGATCGCGGGCAGGTTCACAGGCATGGCCTCCAGGTATTTGGGGGCCGCACCCGTGTTGTAAACAACGACTTCATCATCCGCCTTCACATCACCGTCCGCGATGAGTTTCTCGAGAACATCGAAGCAGACTGCTGTTTCCGGGCAGATGCTGATGCCTTCTGCGGCGCTGGCACGTTGCATCCAGGCGGCAATCGGTGCCTCGCGTCCGGTCAGGGCTTTGCCGCCGCTGGCGCGAATGGCATCAAGAATCATGAAGTCGCCCACGGCCACCGGTACTCGCAAGCCACTCGCTACCGTGCGAGCATTGGGGAAGAGGTCCGCGAAGCGTTCCCCTTTCGCGAACGCCGCGGCAATCGGAGCGCACCCTTCCGCCTGGCACGAGATCAGTCGCGGCAACTTGTGATCCTTCAGCCAGCCAAGTTCCTTCAGTTCCTGGAATGCCTTCCACATACCGATGAGCCCGGTGCCGCCGCCGGTGGGGTAAAGGATCACATCGGGCAACTTCCAGTTCAACTGCTCGGCGAGTTCGAGACCCATCGTTTTCTTGCCTTCAATGCGGTACGGTTCCTTCAGAGTGGAGAGATCGAACCAGCCCATGCGTTCGGCACCGTCCTTCACGATCTTACCGCAGTCGTTGATGAGGCCGTTGACGCGGAAGGCTCTGGCACCATAGAGGTTGGGTTCGAACTGGTTGACTATGGGCGTGTCGTGGGGCATGAAGACGAAGCATTCGAGCCCGGCCCGAGCGGCGTAGGCTGCCGCCGCACCACCGGCATTGCCTGCCGTGGGCAGGGCCACGCGCTTCACGCCGAGCCACTTTGCCATGCTAATGGCAGCCGTCATCCCGCGGCTCTTGAAACTGCCAGTCGGTAACTGCGATTCGTCCTTCACCAGAAGTTGGGGCAACCCCAACTGTGCACCGAGCCGCGGGCAGGGCAACAAGGGTGTCATTCCTTCGCCGAGCGTCACCGGTTGCACATTCGCGGGCAAGGGAAGCAGTTCGCGATAGCGCCACAGGCTCGGTGCTCGCGTGGCGATCACGGCCGGCGTGACCGCTTCGCGAATGCGAGCGAGATCGTAGCGCACCCAGATGGGCCGGCCATTGTGCAGGTTCTGGAGCGTGCCGGCCGGCAACACTGTGCCATCGATCGCCCCTTCCAGATGCGAAACAAACGATCCCATCGAAGCACCCCAACGTGTGAAATGAACTCGGACAGTTTAGGAGTTGGGTGAGGGGTGCGAAGTGGAGGTCCGCCAAAAGCTGGTTGCTGCCCAGGCGTTTTGGGGGGTTGTGGGTGACTTGAGAAAAACTGCGCAAACTTTTCGAGCTGCGGCGTTCCGATCGCATCACAAGGACGACGGGACGACGAGAAGTGCTCGACCGAAACCCGCGGCCTTCACCCCTTCGATGGAGATACATCATGCGACGAATGATTCTCGGCCTCCTGGCTTCCGCAGGCCTCCTGGTTACCGGCTCCACCGCCTCGGCCCAATACAACCGCAATGTCATTAACAACAGCGGCAACGGCATCAATAACACCGTGATCGCCCGCAACGGTGGCGGCATCCCGCTCTATGGCCCACCCACCGGCCGGAACACCAACATCATTCGTAACAGCGGCAACGGCATCAACAACACCGTGATCGCCCGCAATGGCGGCGGCTTCAATCCCGGATTCGGCCCGGCCCCCGGATTCGGCCCTGGCCCTGGCTTCGGACCCGGCTTCGGCCCTGGCCCGGGCTTCGGACCCAGCCCCGGCTGCCAGTCGAACGGCTTCGGCTCACCGTTCCCGGGTGGTGTGAATGTGAATGTCATCACCAACAGCGGCAATGGCATCGGCAACACCGTGATGACGGGCAACGGCAACAACCGACCGGGCGGCCTTAACATCAACGTCATCACCAACAGCGGCAACGGGCAGGGCAACGTCATCGGCGTTCGCAATCGCTAATCCCTCTACCCATCACACTTAATTGAAGGACGCAATCATGACACGCTCTCTACGAACCAAGCTCGCGGCCCTCACGGCCATCGGCGGACTGGCAACAGCAGCCGCGGCTCAACCCCCGGCCCAACCGCTCCCGGATCAAAAGCCACGCGTCATTCGCTGGAATGGCGGCTACATGGTGATGGACAACGCCGGCGGAGTGGTGGTGCGGCAAGCCGGCGTGCCCGGCGGAAGCTCGACCAACATTATCAACGGCTCGGGCAACGGCATCGGCAACCGCATCGTGGTCGATAACGGCGACACCAGCGGCGTCACCATCGTCAGCAATAGCCGCCTCGGCATCGGCAACAAGATCATCGTGAACGCCGAGGATGTGCTGCTCGATATCCCGGACTTGCCGCTGGATTTGCTGGGATTGCCCGCTCCGAAGCCGGCTCCCAAGGTGGCCCCGGCCGACCCGGTCGTGATCCCGCCAGCGATCGACCCGCAACCGCAAGCCGAGCCGGTGGTGACGGAACCTGAACCGCTGCTCTACCGTGGCAAGGAGAACAACTTCTGGACCAAGAAAACCTTCTGCGAAGGGAACGACTGCAACCTCTACTGGTCGCCGAAGGACAAGGCCTGGTTTCGCTACAGCAAGGACGACGACACCTATCGCCCCGTGACCGATGGCCCGCCCGCTCCTCAGGACTGACAACGCGGTGTCACACGATGCCGCTTCACGATAGAGCCGCGGATGAAGGAGCGAAAGCGTCCTCCGTCCGCGGCTCACATTGTTGTTGGTGAATGTGCTTGGCGCAGTGGCTTCTCGGTGAAAGTGATTCCGGCGTAAATCTCAGAAAGCGGCACCCGGGCGGGGACAGACTCCAGCGCCAGCTCGGCTTCGAGCCCTGACAGCGTGGTGAGCAACCATTTGTCATTCGCCTGACGCACGAATTGCTCGCACAGGGATTGGTCTTGTTCAACGAGGATGTATTCCTTGAGAGTCGCAATTTGCTGATAGTGACGAAGCTTGGCACCGCGGTCATAAGATTCGGTCGAGGGTGACAGTACCTCGATGATGACGATGGGGTTGATCAAGGTGTCCCGATCTTGGGCGTCGTACTCTGGCGTTCCGCATACTCCTACGATGTCCGGGTATGTATACAAGCCGGTCATGTTCACTTTCACACGTTGATCACTCGAATAAGTCTGGCAAGGGCTGCCGCGGATTTGGCCGCCGATGCTAATGATGAGGTTTTCCTTCACGCGATTATGTTCGGGGTTTGCTGCAGCCATCGCGAACATCTCGCCATCGTAGAACTCGCTGCGAAACGCCGCGGCGCGTTCGATGGCAAGGTACTCGGTTGCCTCGAGCTTCTTCTTCGGCACGGCGGTCATGCGGTTACCCTCGCGCGAGGTGGAAGTCGCCGGTTTGCACTCGGGTCCAGACGTGGATGGGCATCGCATATCCTCCAGAGACTGAGGATATTCTCCATCACGTGCGTCATCAGATGGGCAATTTTGCTTGGGGCAGACCCACTCTGCGCACGCAGAACGGGTCATCCATGGCGGCGAGATCAAGATTCCATCAGGAGCCGAAGCGGATCGCTGAAGAGTTGCACGAGGCGGGTGGTGAAGCGAGCACCGTCCGCCCCATCGACGACGCGGTGATCGTACGTGAGGCTCAGCGGCATCATCAGTCGCGGCACGATCTGGCCGTCACGCACCACGGGTTGCAACGCCGAGCGCGATAGCCCCAGGATCGCGACTTCGGGATAGTTCACGATGGGCGTGAAGCTGGTGCCGCCGATGCCGCCGAGGTTGGTGATGGTGAAGGTGCCGCCTCGCATCTCGTCGATAGCGAGTTTGCCGGCGCGGGCTTTCTCGGCGAGCCCCACGACTTCCGCGGCGATATCGCGAATACTCTTCTTGTCCGCATCCCGGATGACGGGAACCACCAGGCCGCGTTCGGTGTCCACGGCGATGCCGACGTGAAAATACTTCTTGAGAATCAGTTCGCCGGCATTCATGTCGTACGAACTGTTGAAGTTTGGAAACTCCTTGAGAGCGGCAATGCACGCCTTGATGGCGAGCACGGTCATGGTGACCTTGGGCGATCCCTTGGGCAGGCCGTCCACGATGCGCTTCCGGCCGGCTTCCAGTTCCGTGATGTCTGCAAGATCGAACTGCGTGACCATCGGCATCGTGCGCCAGCCGATGGTGAGATTCTTGGCAATTGTCTGGCGAATATTGGCGACGGGTTTCTTCTCGATCTCACCGAACTTGGCAAAGTCCGGGAGTGCCGGGAGGCCAAAGACGTTGACGATGCTGCTGCCGGCGGAGAGGGTCGCCGCACCGCCTTGCTTCACCTGTTCGCGCTCGGTGCGAACGAAACCCTTGATATCGTCGATGGTGATGCGGCCGCCGCGGCCGCTGC
>JBGSZR010000081.1:0-1939 GCA_041750275.1 Gemmataceae bacterium | reverse complement strand
GTCGCTCCAATCCGTCCGGTCGCTGCTGACCAACCCGTTGAAGATGCAGGAGGCCATCAAGCTGATGTGCGAGTCCGACCTCTGGGAGGGGATGCTGGCCCGGCTCGGCCACCAGCTCACCCACTTCAAGGACAAGGAACTCTCCTCGACGCTCACCACCACGAACCGGTTCCTGCGGTTCCTCGACACGATTGCAATCTCGGACAACACCAAGCGGAGCAGCTTCGACCCGGCCGATTTGCTTGCCGGCAAGATGACGGTCTACCTCGTCCTCCCGCCCGAACACATGCGGGCGCAGTCGCCGCTGCTCCGCCTCTGGATCGGGTCGATGCTGAGGGCGGTGGTGAAGAACGGCTTGCAGGACCACACCAAAGTTCAGTTCGTCCTCGACGAGGCGGCGTCACTCGGACACATGGAGTCGCTCGACGACGCCGTGGACAAGTTCCGCGGGTACGGCATTCGCCTGCTGTTCCTTTACCAGTCGCTCGGCCAGCTCAAGCTCTGTTGGCCGGAGAACCGCGATCAGACGCTTCTGTCTAACGTCACGCAGGTCTACTTCGGCGTGAACGACCAGCAGACCGCCGAGTACGTCAGCAACCGACTCGGCGACGCAACCGTCCTCGTCCGCAACTGGGGGTCCAACTCCGGGAGTTCGCACCAGGCGTCGCCGCAAGGGGGGAGCGGCACCACCAGCTATTCCACCGGCTCGAACGAGAGTTACCAGCAGCACGGCCGGAAACTGCTCCAGCCGTCCGAAGTCACGGCGCTCGATCCACGCATCGCCGTCACCTTTGCGCCTGGAGTTCCGCCAATTGCAACGTGGCTGGTTCGCTACTTCGAGCACGACTTCCGGGCGGAGGGCGGGATCGGACCGTGGAAGGCGGCGTTCGACACCGCGTGCCTATTGGCGACCGTGAGCCTGTTGGCGGTGTGGCTCACGGCCATCGTCTCCGGCGCGACCTTCAAGTGACGACGGGAGAATTGTTCTCCG
This sequence comes from Gemmataceae bacterium, assembly GCA_041750275.1. Classification (GTDB taxonomy): domain Bacteria; phylum Planctomycetota; class Planctomycetia; order Gemmatales; family Gemmataceae; genus JBGSZR01. The sequence goes on along the minus strand of JBGSZR010000081.1, from coordinate 948 downwards.
CTCCGGCCGGTCGGTTTTCGACCTCGCCAAAGCGTGACTAGCTTTTGGATCGCGGCCGTTCCGAGTCAACAATTCCCACAGTGAAAGACGTGTGTCGGGTCAAAGAACGCCGCCGTCTGTTGATCGTCAACTAGCCAGCAATTTCGAGATCCAAGGCCACAGCACCCCGCTGTCGGCCGGCGATCCTTCGTTGCCCGGTGGCTGCCTCGTGTCGGCGTCCGGTGCCGCGTTGGTTGGCGTGCAAGTCCATGCGGCCGTGACGGTCACGGCCGACTTCGTGAGTCCGAACTTCGAGTGAAAGGAGGGAAATCGTGTCCCGGAAAACCCGCGAGTTCTTCGAGCAGGTCAAGGATGGCGGGCCGCTCAACGCGGCCATCGAGTTCATCAAGGAGGGGCTTCAAGAGGGGATGTCGTTGAGCAAGGTGTTCGACGACATCGTCGAGAAGGGCGGACAGATGTGGACGCAAGGCCGGGCGGAGTTGGCCCAGGCGCTGTTCACGGACGGGACGGCCTACGTCCCCTACGGGCCGGGCCAGAACCCCGGCGACAAGGACCACGACTCGCCGCTCCACGGCCCCGCCAACGACACCGCGCCGCAGAAGGAGGTGGACGGGCGGGAGATGTAACCCCGCGTCGAGTGGATCGCACGAGAGGCGGACACGCCTCGTTGACAAGGAACACCCTACGGGCCGCCGAGCGCGGCTCGAACATCGGCTCTTACACCGGGGCGGCGAATCGTAAAAGCCACCCCAACACCGGAGGTTCAATTTCCATGACGAAGTCTACTCAAAAAAGCTGGGTCCGCCGCCTGCTGCGGCCGACCCCCCGACGGCTGGCGACCTTCGCCGCCCTCGTCGGGCTGTGGTGCGTTTATCAGGCGTACTTCACGCCCCACCAGCGGGCGGTACGGCACCGCCTCGCCGAGGCCGACACGAAGTCGGAGCAAGC
>JBGSZR010000080.1:0-5058 GCA_041750275.1 Gemmataceae bacterium | reverse complement strand
GCCGGCAACCGCAGCCGGCGAAGGCCCGCGGCGAGCAGTGATGCGATCTCGCGAGTGCGTTCGTCGACGGCAAGGGTGGCAGGATCGTGTGACGATGGCATGTGGGCACCGGGATAACGGTGACGCCCACAGCAACCTTCGCCTCGCGACCGGCGGCTGACGGGATCGGGAAGTTCGACTCTATCTGTTAACTACGCGATTCGAGTTCGAAGCGCCGGAAGAAAGTGCCCGAGCGCAACCCACTGTTAACCCGACGATATCACATCCATCAGAGACTCCGAGAGTTTTCGAGTAAAAACTCGGCACCCCGAGCGCAACCCTATGGGTTACACTCGGGGTCTTGTTTCGGAACTTCGAACTGAGAGTTTTCGACGAATGAGCCGGACGTGCGAAAATGCTTGGAAAATCAGGGGCAGAAACGAAACGAGCCGGGAGTCTCGCTCCCGGCCGTACCTGTCAACCCGTGGGTTGCATCCGTTCGTAGCAACTTCAGAAAGCTCCCCGAGTGCAACAGACTTCGAACTCGTGCAACGCGTGTTGCGCGCGAGTATTTGCGAGAGCGCATCCGAAAACACAATAATGGCTTGCTGTTATGGCGATTCGTAGAGTTGATATGAACGAGCGGTGACCCACAATTTACAACGCCAGCGATGTCTCACCGCACTCCACCGAGACTCGCGCGCTCGCGCGGGCTGTGAAGCACCGGGTCTGTTGTGCAGTCTCATAAAACATTCGTACCCACGGCTTGACAGCCGGCGCGAGCGCGCGACATTCCCGGCTGGCACGAGCATGGTGGGCTTGCCGGAGCCGTCCGAACGGTCCGACCCGGTATGCCGACCTTCTCCAAAATTCCGAAGAGCGCGGTAAAAGGCCCGACTATGCCGCCAGATTCATACAGCGAGAACTTGGAAACCGTTGCGATGACAATTCGGTGCGCCACAAAGCAGGCCAAGATCGAGGCCATCGTGAAGGCCGGGGGCACCCCGCCGGTCGTCAACAAGGGCGGGCGGCCGAGGGGCATCCCGCAGAAGGTCACGCCGACGGTGGCCGCGATGGTGCTGAAGATGAAGGCCGAGAAGGTGAAGGTGGCGCACATCTCGAAGGAGTTGCGGCTGTCCCGGCAGACGGTGTACGAGGTGCTCAAGCGGGCCTGAAGCGGGCGGCGTTGCAAAGTTTCACCGAAGGTAATTCGACGCGCGAAAGCTGGGGGCGGTGGCCCCACCCGCCCCCAGGTGGACCACCGGCACCCCCGGTTGTCTCTACTGGTTGATGGTCTGATGCTGCAAGCCGAGTACCCCTCTCACCCAGACCCCGAGTTGGAAGGCTTACCCGTCTGCTGAACTATTCTCGGGACGAAAGTCCGCCTCGCCATCGCCAGCGCCTCAAGGGCCGTCGGGCTGGATTGGATGGAGTACTCTTCGATCATCGCACCCCCGGGGGCATACCGTCGCCGCCACAGACAGACACCGTACTCGAACTCGGCTTCGAGGACCGTGTTGCCGTCGGAGTCGTATTCGATGAGCTTCCCGTGCGGCATGTTGAGCATGTAGTTGCACACCTGCCTGACTTGGCCGGTGGGAAACCACTCGGTAGACGCCCCCTGCTTCGCACCATCCACGAACTGCGTTTCGACCACTACGGCACCAGAAGGCAGCCGGTCGCGGGCCACCCCGGTGAACGGTTGGTTGCCGTACAAGTAACACTGGTTCGCGTCGGCGTCGAGGTCATCGAAGTTGACTTCCGGCATGGCCTACCTCCCCGAGAGGATGTTGGTGCCCAGAGTGAGGAACCAGCAGTTGTCACATCGAGGCACCGCCTGCCCAAGCCTGCTGTTCATTAGGCTGACGTTGTACATCGAGAGTTCCCGCAGCGCAGCGTCGTCCACGGGCAGCCCGGCCCGCTGCCGTGCCCAGAGCGCCTGGTTCAGGGCGTCGATCTCCGAGTGTGAGGCGGGCAACCCGGCGGTCGCGGCCTGCTGGTTTCGGCCCGTTGCGAAGTTCCGGATGCGCTCCAACTCGCGTAAACGACCCTGGAGGAGTGGGTGTAGGTTTTCGACCGGAGTAGCTGACCCAGGCTGGTTCAGCCCTGTGAACCGTTGCCCCGTCCTTGCATCTTCGATCACCGTCAGCACCGGGCCATAGCGGTTTTGCAGGCTGCCGGGGACCGGGACCGTGTTGTGAAGTCTGACCACCTCGCTTCGTGCATGGGCTGCCAACGCCTCGGTGCGAGCGGTGGGGTGTTCGATGACCGTCAGGGGGATGCGACCGGATGCCCCGGCGGTTGGGGCATTGGGCAGCGCAAAATTCGGTGTATTGCTCGGTATTCGTAGTGCAGAGTATCGGCCCCCAAACCAATTGATGACAAATTCTTCAAAGAAGGTTACATTGTCTGACGTTGGCCCTGGCCCGAGGAAGAAATCGTTCGTACACGTCAGCCCGTGATTTAGTTGAGATCGAACAGGCCGACCGGTTAGCAACTGCTCCCAACTCGTCGAAACATTATCTGCACCCAATGCCAATAACAAACCCCCACCAAAATACCCAGGTGTGTTACCTGTCGGTATGCTCGAAGCTATGGCCAGGGCACCTCCACCCATTTCAAGTGTGCCGAGCCCCAACCCCAGGACCGATGAAGCCCAGAACCAAGGGCGATAATCATTGTTGGATGGCACGGAATCGTTCGCGATGCCTGCTTTATACGCTGACCATTCTTTATCACTGATAGTGATGCCTGGTGAGGGCCTCAGAGGTGCCAGTTGTGGGTTTCTCTGGATCGTCCATCTGTAAACAGCGTCGCGATGTTCAGATATACCAGGATCATGCATGTATGCTGAGGGTATTGGCCCAAATCCAGGTGGGTGTGCACCGATTCGTCGTGCAGAATCATCAGTAAGGGCCACATTCGGTTGAGTGTCCGTCACCCACAAATCGATGAAGGTATCGTCCAGGGCCGCCATGAATACAGTGTGCTTGTACCAGTGATCCGGATGGTTCGGATTCTGACCGTTGGCATGAGCAAAACGAGTAATCGTGTCATATCGTGGATCATTTCGAGCCACACCATCAACGACCCACCAGTCGCTACCCGGAATTTGACGTGGTGGCCCGATCTTCACCGAATCCGGTGCGGTCATCGCTTCGAGCTTGGCAATCAACGCATTCAACTTCTCGGGCGAATCCGCAAAGAATGCCCGTCCACTTGGATCTGTGCCGTTGGTTGGTCCGTTGCCCACGTAGCGATAGGTGTTGACATCCGGTGCTAAACCGCTGGGGTCGACTTGTTGGAATGTACCGGTAGCGGGGTCATACTCGCGGGTGCCGTTGCCAAGTGAGTACAGAGATGTAATGCTGTCCCACTCATACCCGGCATAACCATAGCGATCATCCAACACGCCCGATGTGATCTCACCAAACGCATCATAGGTAATGGTGTTGGTGATGCTGGCCGAGTTGTCAAGGATCACACGGACGGAGCCTTGTTTATCGCTCAGGTACCAGTTTACCACGCCGCTGTCGTCGATGCGAGCGATCACCTCGTCGAAGCCGGGGCCGTGCAGGCGACGCATGGTGAGGTCGTTGGTGCCATCGAGATCGATGAACACATCGAACTGTTCGTTGCCGATGGGTGAGGGTTTGGCGGTATCCCAGCCATCGTAGGCATAGCGCTCGACGGTGGTGCTGGTGCCATCCCAGGCGGAACGTTCGATGCGGTTGCCGAGGGCATCGTAGACATAGGTCACCTGCGTGGTGACGCTGCCACCATCGGTGGCACTGAACGCGGCTCCGGTCAGTTGGTTGCGGTGATCATAGTCATATTCCCAGGTCTCATCGAATGCCCCCTTGCTCTTCTTGATGACATTGCCTTCAGCATCATAAGTATACGTCCACACACCATCATTGATCGTCCGGTTACCGGTGTCCGTGGCATAGCCAGCGTTGGTGCGATTGCCATTGGCATCATAGCTATAGGTGGCGGTGAGATGTGAGATGTGAGATGGCAAATGCGAATGGATAGGTCGGGGCGGCGGCAGGCTCCCACCACGTTCCCAATCCGTGGCCCTGGCCGACCCGATGGCCTTGAGTGGGAACGAGTTGCCACCAGGGACGGGAGGGATACAGAGAACTGGCTTGGCAATCGTCACTACAGAGAACCCATCATCGCTCTATTTTCTTGTGAGGACTGCGCGAAGTCGCTGAGTCAACAACTGCGTCCTCAGATATTTTGATTGTGATTTCATCACCGATGGACAGTTCGGGAGTGCTCCATCTGACGGTTTCCTCGCCATCAACACCGCCAACATGGAAGTGAATGTATCCTTCGTCATCTGCGTTGTCCCCGCCCACCCAACTTAGGTTCGCGCCGATTGACGAGGAACTGGGAAGGTTAACTCGGATTTCGTTGGCTTTGTTTACCGTGATCACTAACGAAGGCATAGCCTCTCCTCATCTGTAAGTGCCTTGAATCGGTGCCAGACGCAATCACTGCCAGAACGCACCCGCTGTGGCTACCCCGGCGGCAGAATCGGTGGATCTTGCGCCCACGGTTCAAGCCACGGTTGCAGGGTTTCGGTTGCATTGTTGTCACGCCTGAGTCGATCCCCTGCTCGTTCATCCGCCGCTCTTCTCCAATCAAATATCTGCTCTTCATTGTACCCTCTACGACGCATTTCCTTGACAATCTCTGCGTTGTCTGCCATCTCCTGCTTCCATCGTTCAATCCTCTGCTGATTGAGCGGCCGCGATTGCTGTTGCTGTTGCTGTTGCTGTTGCTGTCTTGACTGCTGTCGTGGTCGCGGCCCCCCTGGAGTATCATCACCCATTGCTCGCGGTGGTCGTACAGGCGCTTGACCTAATCGCTCAATTCCCCTGGCTGTCAATAACAACTGGATCGTGCCGAAGAATCCATCATTAATCCGTGTGGGCCAGTCAACTGGTTCTGCAGTTAGAGGATCTCGACCGTTTACAGCGCGAACCCATAAATTCAGTCCAGTTAGATCCGCACCAAGAAATCGAATCGTTGTGACAGTACTTGTCCCTCTGGATTCTCCAATATCACGTT
>JBGSZR010000079.1:0-33343 GCA_041750275.1 Gemmataceae bacterium | reverse complement strand
GCATCGGGCGGCGCACCGATCAGCATGAAGCTGAGCCGCGATGCCAGGGCGTGCTGGGCCGTCATCGTATCGGGATGCCCGGGCGAGGACATGTAGCGAAACGGCACGCTCATCAGCACGGATTGAAAAGCGGCCCGCAAGGCATTGTCGAAGGTCATCCCTTCACTGCGGAGCTTCGCGTAAAGCTTCTGGAATGGTTCTCTCTCGGCCACGGTCACGGGCCGTCGCCAGGCGCGTTCCATCCAGAGCGTGAGCAGGCGGTCGGCGCACTCGGGCGTGTCCACGAGTGCACCAATGTTTGCCTTCCACGCGGCGGGCGGCCAGGGTGTGACCACATCCGATTCGATCTCGATGCTGTGCAGCACCGCATGCGACACCGGTTGCTTCTCGGGCGGGATAGCCTTGCGGTCGAAGGTGGGACGGAACAGGCCGCTGCCGCCGGGTACGGGTTCTTTGGGATTGCTTTTATCTTCGTTCTCGAATCCCGCAACAGCGTAGGGGATTTCCACCTTGTTGGCGAGCGTGATGGTGACGCCCTTATCCTGCACGACGAGGTCACCGAGTTGCACGAGATAGGTGAGGTGTTGCGGTGCTTCGGCTGTGCCGGTGAGTTCGCAGTAATCGAGATCGCGGCCGCCGATGCGAACCCAGAGGCGCGAATTCGGAAGTCCCGGGACGGGCTTCAATGCAGAAACCACCAGCGAGAGCCGCAGCACACCCTGGCGACCGGCGGGTGCGGGCACGGTGAAGCTGAGTTCATCGCGCTCGCCCACGGCACGCGGTTCGATCGGCAGCCCCAGGCCAAGCTTCGGATTGCCCTTGAGCTTCGCACTGGCACCCGCAGCCTTCCACGCATCCGTGAACTTGCGGGTGTCCTTCACCTCGGTGAAATTCATCACAAAGGTGTTGCTGCGCGGTTCCTCCAGGAAGCGAATGCCATCGACAGCCCGGCGGGTGATGATAAGCCACTGCGCGACGGAGTCCGACGCTTCCTGCAGGCCGTCGGCACCTGTGTCGAACCCGGCCACGGTGCCATCACCGGGCAGGGCATAGCCAAAATCGAGATCGAGTCCGGTGACATCCTGGAGCGACGCGGAGAGTTCGCGGCGATTGAGCCGGCGCGTGCCGCTGACACCCAGGGCACGCTGTTGCCCGGCGATCCATGTCAGCACGGTCTGGCGGTCCGCGGCGACGGGTTGCGGGCGGCTCTTCGGCGGCATCGTTCCACTGGCCAGCTGGGCGTGCACCATCGTCCAGAGATGGCGATTGCCCGCAGAAACACCGCTGAGTTGATCAAGGCGAACTCCACCTTCCTGCTTCTCGGGGCCGTGACACGCCTGGCAGTTCTGCTTCAGAAATGGGGCAATCGTGGCGGGGTAATCATCATCCGCCGCAAACGCAGGCATGGAAGTGCCGAGCACCATGGCCAAGATCGCTGTCAGTCTGCGACCAGACTCTACACTCGCACGCATGGATCGAACCTCAGAAAGCCGCCGAGCGAGGCCTGTTTCACGCAGCATATTGCCGCGCAATCGAGTTGCTGCGCGTTCACTTTTCCAACTTCCACATCAGCACGCGCTTGCCGCAGCCTGCGGCGAGGAGCTTGCCATCCGGGCTCACGGCGAGGCTGGCGGCAGCATCTTGCGTGTGGAGCGTGCTCGTCACTTCGCCTGTCGCGATGTCCCAGACGCGCACTGTTTTATCCTCACTGGCGGATGCCGCCTGCTTGCCATCCGGATGAAAGGCGACCGCGGTCACGTCCTCGGTGTGGCCATTCAGGGTGAGAAGTTCCCGGCCGCTTCGCACGTCCCAGAGTCGGGCCGTGCGATCCTGACTACCGGAGAGGATCTGCTTGCCATCCCGGCTGAATGCGACACTCGTGATCGCCCGGCGATGGCCGTTAAACGTCTCGAGTTCCTCGCCGGTCGCAGTGTCCCACAGTGTGAGCACATTATCCCCATCGCCGGTCGCGAGTGTCCGCCCATCGGGGCTGAAGGCTATGGCGGTGATGTCGTACTCGTTACCCGAATCGATGGTGAGGAGCACCTTGCCCGTGGTTGCATCCCAGAGTTTCACGGTGTCATCACCGCTGCCGGTGGCGAGGCGATTGCCATCGGGGCTGAAGGCGAGGCAAAGGATGTTCTCCTTGTGGCCGCGGTGGGTGGCGAGCAGTTTGCCCGTGGCTGTGTCCCAAAGCTTGAGTGTGCGATTCCAGTTGCCTGTCGCAAGGCGTTTGCCATCCGGACTGAAGCCGAGGCAACCCACGCCTTCGCCATCGATTCGAATTGTGTGGAGTTCCTTGCTTTGGGCGGTGTCCCAGAGTTTCACGGTGTCATCGCCACTGCCGGACGCGAGGCACTTGCCATCGGGGCTGAAGGCGACTGACGACACCCAGCGTTGATGCTCCCCGAGGCAGCGCGGTTCTGCGGCTACCATGGCGGGGAGTTCCAACAAGGCCAGCACCACGAAGCATTCAACGCTCACGAGAACAACTCCCGGATGGGCGTGCCCATTGTCGCGCGGTTTTGCACGGTGGCAGGGACGCCCGCATCGAGCCGCATCCGGCTCACGTCGAATAGAGTGTGCAGCACAGTCGCATGCAAATCCGCAATGGTGATGGGTTCGGTGGCAGGCTCACCACCGCGGCGATCCGATTCACCCACCACCTGGCCATGTTTGAGTCCGCCGCCCGCAAACACGAGCGGGCAGATTCGCGGCCAGTGATGCCGGCCCAGGTTCTTATCCAGGCCGGGTGTGCGGCCGAACTCGCCCGTGATCACGAGCAGAATCTTATCTTCCAAACCGCGGGCTCGGATATCCTCCAGGAACGCGCTCACAGCATGGTCGAGCGGCGGGCCAAACACGCCCATCCCCTCGGGGATATTGGGAATGCCCTTGCGAGCATGGAAATCCCAGTTCGCATTCACCACAGTCACGAAGCCAGCACCGGCCTCGCAGAGCCGGCGGGCAAGCAAGAGTTGCCGGCCCAGAGAGAAACCGACGGATGGGCCCGAGCGAATGAACTTCGAGTTATCGTCGCAGTTCCAGTTTGGAAAGTGCTCGGTGTCGTATGCCATCATGGTGGCGGGCGACTCGAGGGAGAGATCGAGCGCCTTGCGAACGCCACCGGTGCGGAGCAATTTGGCCGCCTGAGTGGTGAAAGAATCGAGCCGACCCATGCTGCCGGCGGCATCCATGCGGCGATCGAGTGAATCGAGTTGGTGCAAGAGATCGAGCCGGCCTTCGAGTTCCGGCATCGTCAGCCGGGGGGTGAACAGATCCAGAGCCGCATTTGGCTCTTCTGGCGGCATATTCTTGCGGCCGCCCTTCTTCACCTCGATCGTGCCCTCGGATGAGGGCGCCAACATTTCGAACGGGGAGAACGCGGTGCCGAGCATGGCAGGCTGACACCCTTCCACCACCGATTCGAACGAACCGTTGAAACCTGCCCGACCCTTGCTGTTGCGTGTGGTCGGCGGAATCAATGCATGCCGAGGCATGCCGGATTGTGGGTGCATGGCCCCCGCAGCACGGGCGTAGACCGCACCCAGGCCCGGCTCCGTGATCGGCTTGCCATCAAGCACCGTCAGATCCGCTGTCATCAATTGCTTGTGGGCACCATTGTGCTCGGCATGATGCGTCTGAAAGGATTTCACCACGGTCAATCGATCGGCCAACTTCGCCAGTTTCGGGAGATACGATGCGAAGCGGATGCCCGGCAAGGATGTCGTAATATGCCCCTTGATGCTGGTCGAGCCTTCGGGGCCGCCGGGCTTGGGGTCGAATGTTTCGTACTGACTGGGGCCGCCGGCGAGGAACAAAAAGACCACGGATTTCTCGCGCACATACGGACCTGCATTCGCAGGGTCCGATGCACGTAGATGCGGTCCGAACGGCAATGCACCCAGGCCGAAGAGCCCGGCTCGCAGAAAGTCGCGACGCGTGGTGCCATCGCAAAGGGCTGATCGTGAACGGGTGTGGAGTTCAAACACGGCGGGATCCAGTCCGTGGTGGGATGCGAATAGAACCCCGCTGGTTTAGCGATCAGACAGGCACACATCGTGATTTCTCGGGCAGTCGGTCGTGGCACATCCGGCAGGGTTCCACCTGCATCCATCTCCTGAACTTTAACGAAGACCACGGAGGATGCTGCGAACCGTGGCTTGCATCGAAAACCGGCACGTGCGGCTCGGTGGTTTGCACTTCACCAGATAAAATTGCCGGTTCCGGGCTGGTGAAGTGCATCTCATAGGATGCCGAACTTCGCAAAGGCCTCCGTGGTGGTCATGCCTTCGGCGAGCGCCGTGCGAACGAGATTCTCACCGCGAACTTTCTCCTCCGCACGGCAGAGCACCTCCTCGGCAACTTCAAGCGGAACGACCACGACGCCATCGTGGTCAGCGAGGATGAGATCGTTCGGGTTCACCAGTACGCCACCGCAGGTGATGGGCACATTGTGAGCGGTCACATCGAGGCGGCCCAGGCTGTCCGCAGGGTGGAAGCCGACGTGGAACACCGGGAACCCCATCGCTTCAATGGCGAGTGAGTCGCGCGTGGGGCCATCAAGAATGATGCCGCGGGCCTGGCGGTACTTTGCGGAGGTCGAGAGCAGTTCACCCCAGAAACTCCAGGCGGATTGCGACACCACCATCACATCGTGCGGTTGAAGGGAATCAACCGCAGCCAGTTCACCGGCGTAAGGGTTGGCGGGTTTCAGATCGCGAGCCGGGGCTGTTTGAACGGTGAGGGCGAAGCCTGCACACTTCGCCCGGGAAAAGAGGGGCCGGACGCGCGGAGCGAGGCACTGACAACGATACCCCAGCTGATCGAGCACATCCGCCACGACGGCGCTGTAAAGCTTCGCGAGCCGGTCGGCCCACTCGGGTGGTCGGTGAACTCTAGACATGACGGGCGGCCCGAAGGGAAGCGAGCGGGTGATGCGAGGTGTGTTATTCGTCCAGGCGAAGAATGGCAACGCCACGTGTATGCGGGCCCGCTCACGCATTCTTGTTCAATCGCGGCACACACGGTAAATTGGCAACATGAGCACCACATTCGATCCACCCATCACCACCATCGGGCAGCTTCTGCGGCGCCTTGGCGACATCTCGGCCGATCGCGTGCGCTTCCACCCCATTCCGGGAACGGCCACGATCGAGGATTTGCTGCAGGAAGGGGGTGAGGGCTGCGAACTCGTTGATGGCACACTCGTGGAGAAGCCCATGGGCCAGGAAGAGTCATTTCTTGGCATGTGGCTGGGCATGGTCATCAACCATTATGTGACCACTCACAACCTCGGGTATGTCACTGGGGAGCAGGGGTTTTATGCCCTACCGGGAGGCCCAGTACGTGGGCCCGATGTGGCGTTCACATCCTGGAATCGCTTGCCGGACCGGCGTCGCCCACGTGATCCAATCCCACTGAATTCACCCGATCTCGTTATCGAAGTGATCAGTGTGGGGAACACGATCCGCGAGATGGAGCGCAAGCGAACGGAGTATTTTCGCGGTGGCGTTCGGTTGGTCTGGGAGATCGACCCGCGTGCCCGCACCGCATGCGTGTACACGGCAACCGATGCCTACACAGACTACTCGGCCACGGACTCGATCAAAGGTGAGCCCGTGTTGCCGGGCTTCACGCTGTCGCTCGCTCAACTCTTCGCGGAACTCGATCGCCACGGGTGACAGTGCGTTGTCACAACTTCAATTCCTTGCCGCTCCACTTGCGGGCCGTCCAGCCGTAATCGATGAAGTCGTACGCAAAGGTGCCATCGGCGAAGAGATTCAGCTTGCCATAGCAGGGCGGGAAGCCATACTCACTGCCGCCCCACCAGGCACCACTCACGGCTCCGCCACAGATGTACCACACACCGCGATACTCGACGCGGTCCTGCGTGTGCATGTGGCCGCTGAGGCAAAGTTTCACGTGCGGGTTGTGGCGAAACAGTTCGCTGATGGCCCAGCAATCGGCATGCTGCCAGATCCCCGGCACGAGGTTGTCGTTCCCCTTCCGTGTCGAATCGCCATAGACCTGTGAAGTCACGCTCAAAATCGGCACGTGGCTCAACACCACGGTCGGCAGCTTGGTTTTCGCGAGATCGTCCTTGAGCCAGTCGAAGTGCTCCGGGCTTAATGATGCGTACTTCGGCCAGTTGCACATGCTGTTGAGGCTGATGAAGTGCCAGCCTGCGTGGTCGAAACTGTAATACGGGGCCGGCATGCCCAGCACTTCGGTCATCAACGGGAAGCCCTTCTTCTCGGCGGGAACTGCGTCGGTGGGTGCGGTGCCACCCCACACGTCGTGGTTGCCGAGGCAGGCGTGAATTGGCACGGGGCACGCCTTCACGGCTTCCTTCCACAAAGCAATCTGCTCAGCCGCCCGTGCTCCACTCACGCTGCCATCCACCGCCATCACGCTATCGCCGGTGTTCAGCACGAGTTCCGGCTTCCAGTCCTTCTGGCCAAACATGTGCCCGAACATCGCCGCCACGCCCTTCGGCGAGTTGCGATCATTCGTGATATGCACATCCGTAATATGCGCCACACGCAGAGCGGCCTTGCCAGCCTCGTTGCGGGTCGTTCCGAAGCTCGTGGCCGAGAACGCACCCGCGGCACCCGCCGCCAACATTTCACGTCGCGAAAGGGGCATCACACAACTCCTCACTTCAGATCGATGGACCATTCCTGTTCCGCTTCTTTGAGATCAAAGGTTAATCCCGATTTGTCCGCTTCACCATACTTCGCCGGAATCTGCACGGCATTCTGTCGCACATTCGAAGGCGGTGGGTCGGCTCGCGGAGCATTCGCCTTCTCATCATTCACCGACGCCTTGGCGGCAGACTTGGTCGGATCGGCTCGCGGCGGCACGTAGGGTTGCCCCTGCTGAATGGCCACGCGGATAGGCCCCTGTGGGACGCCCGAGACCTCGTACGAACCATCTGCCTTCAGTTCAGCCCGGTAAACCTGACTGTCCTGACCCAAAAACATGACCGTCGCATTTGTCAGGGCCTTGCCTTGATACTTCACCACACCATGCACACGCGAGCGAGCGAACTCTTTCTCGCAACCCATAATCACGAGAGCCACGGCAAAGGCCGTGGCCAAGACGCAACCACGCATCAGCACTCTCCGGTTTGAGGGAACTTGGGTTACCAGTCGGAACCCATGACTTCACCCTGATCCGGTGTGCAGGCATACCACCAGGTGTTGGGGTCCACGGACGCCGAGACCATGCGGCAGCTTCCGTCACCGAGGCCCACGAGGATGCCAGCCGAGCGGGGTGCACTGGCCAAACGCGGATCGCAGGTCGCGCTGGAGCTGTTGTAAGTCGGGTTGACCTGGAACTTCGACGCGGCACCCGTGATTTGATAGGCGAAGACCGGATTCCATTCCTTCCAGGCGGTGCGGCCATAGGCCCAGATATTGTAGTATGGCCCGCCACTTTTCAGACACGAAGTCATTTTCTCTGCGTAGAAGATCGTGTTCGAAGTGCCATCGCTGAGGCTGCCCATCCGCATGATTCTCTGGGTCGAATCGTTGAGGAAGTACCCCAGGCTCTGATAGTTGGCCGCATAACCTGTGACACCATACGTGCCATAACCAGCATCGGTGAACAAGCCATCCGGCTGACCTGAAGGATCCGAAGGGTTCACAAACGTCTTCACGCCGTTGTTCTGGTAGATGGACCAGAAGTAGTTCGTGGATCCAAGATTGGCCTTCTTGGCGAGGTTATCCTGTTCAATGTACGGCAGGATGAAGAAGTGCGAGGAGCCGCAGTTGTTTTACCACGTCGGATTGTAGTTCGAATCCCAATCCACGAAGGCGAGTGGGAACCGGTTCATCGTGTCGTGGTAGCCGTGCGTCGCGAGCGACATCTGCTTGAGGTTGTTCTGGCTATGGGCTCGAGCCGCGGCTTCACGCACCTTTTGCACGGCCGGAAGCAGCAAACCAATCAGGATAGCGATGATGGCGATCACCACCAAGAGTTCGATCAGGGTGAATCCTCGGGAACGCGAACGCATCGAAAACCTCAGTACGTATGGATCAAAATGACAGTGGGTGTCGGGTAGATGTCCCGAACCACCAACAGGTGGGCGTGGGAAATTTAGAAGCCTGGGGAGCAGTATCGATGTGATTAGTGTGAGGAGCGCGTGAAGTATGCGGCGAGCACGACGTGAGCGAACGTGCGAGAACTTGTGCACACGTCGACGATGCCCATCACGTCTGTGGTTTGCATTCTCGATGGGTGCGGATCGCAACCACCGAGAATGGTGATTGCTTTATCCCACAAGCTGGCGAACGGGTTTGCCTTCGGGGCAGAGTTCGATCGGTCGGCCGTCCTGGGCCTTGTACCAGGTGTGCAGGTTCACGCCCATGGTGTGATAGATGGTGGCGGCGAGATCTTGAGGGCTGACGGGGCTATCGGTGACGTATTCACCCAGCGGGTTGGTGGAGCCGACCACCTGGCCAACCTTGAGGCCGCCACCCGCCATGAGGGCGCAGCCAGCAGTGCTCCAGTGGTCGCGGCCCGCTGTGGGGTTGACCTTGGGCGTGCGGCCGAAGTCGCCGAACCACACCACGAGTGTGTCATCGAGCAGGCCGCGGACTTCCAGGTCTTCGAGCAAGGCGGAGAGGCCGCGATCGATGCGTGGGAGCAGACGATCCTTCAGGCTCTTGAAGTTATTCGTGTGCGTGTCCCAGCCGCCGTCGGTGACCGTGACGAACTGCACGCCTGATTCCACCAATCGGCGTGCCAGCAAGCATTGCTGCCCGAACATGTTCTTGCCGTAGCGGTCACGCAGTTTCTCGGGCTCGGCGGCGATGTCGAACGCCTGCTTTGCGACGGGGCTGGTGATGATGCCGTGGGCCTTCTCGTAAAACTCGTCGCGGGCCTTCACGACTTCCGGGTTCTTTTCCGTGGTGCGCTGGTAGTTTTCGAGATCGGCAAGCATGCCATAGCGGCGATCGAGGCGAGTGCGGTCCGCGTCCGTTCCGATGCTGAGATCGCGCACGCGGAACACAGTGGCACTGGGATCCTCGTGCACCTCGAACGGGTTGAACTGGTCGCCGAGAAAGCCGGCAATGCCACCGTTGAAGCGGCGATCGATGCTCTTGCCGAGTTGCACGAAGGGGATCATGCCATCGACGTAGCCACGCTCCTTGGCGATCACGGAGCCATAGGTGGGGAACGGCAGGCTCGCGTTGAACTTGTGCCCGCTCATCATCAGGTGATCGGCGACACCGTGCGAGCCGTTCTTCGGGTCATGGCCACGAATGACTGCGAGTCGGTCCGTCTGCTGGGCCAGCATTGGCAACGTGTCCGCGAAGCGAACACCGGGCAGCGTGGTGGCAATGGTGCCGAACTCACCGCGCACCTCCGCGGGTGCATCGGGCTTCGGATCGAAGGTGTCGTGATGGCTTGGGCCGCCCTGCATCCAGAGCAGAATGCAACGTTTTGCCCGGGCCGTTGCATTCGGAGCCGCTGCCCGGGCTTTCAGAAACGCGGGCAATGTCAGACCGAACGCCGAGAGTCCACCCACCTGCATGAAGGAGCGACGTGACGGTGAAGCACAATCCACGGTGGAACCGGTGCGAAGATTCAGCATGGGCAATCCGCTCCCCTGTGTGGGGAATAGGTGGGAGGCAAGCCAGCGGGACGCTCGTGAGAGAACGCGTCTTACCTACCATCGGCGAATCCGTTCCGGGTGTCAATCAAAAAGTGGGGAGTGTCTCAGCTGGCGCAGTAGGTCAGCCTTTCCAGGCTGACATCCCGAAAAAAGAATAACGTCAGACTGGAAAGACTGACCTACCCAAACTGAAAAGCACAATAGCGTCAGCCTGGAAAGGCTGACCTACACAAACTTTCCGAATCGTGAGAAACCCTTTCTCCCAACGAACGCCGGATCTCCTCGCGGACCGGCTTTCTGTCTCACCCGCGGGGAGTCTTCGGCTCCGGGTAAACATCCGGGTGCACGTTCACTCGTAGTGGCTCCTTCGGCACGTCCGGAGGTGCGGGCCTGGCTTCTCGGGCCACTTCCGCTTCTAGCTCGTTGCCGAATTTCACCTTAAACTTCAGGTTAGCGATGCTGATCTGGTCGTTCGGGAGGAGTGCGGCCCGGCGAATGCGCTGGCCGTTCACGCGCGTGCCGTTGGTGCTGCCGAGATCACGCAGGAGGAGCAGACCATCCGTCTTCACGATGACGCAGTGCAACTTCGAGACGCTTTTGTGGTCGAGCCGCACGTCGCTTTCCTCATCGCGGCCGAGGACGGTGAGGTCCTTGACGAGGTCGATGGGCGGGCCACCTTCGTCGGGTACCAGGCGGGCACGCATCGGTTCACCACTCTCGGCCACGGTTCACCAGGGCTGCCATTGTTTCGTACCGGGCGGCGAAGTGCAACAGGGCGAGTGCCAGGCAGAAAGTGAAAGCTTACGATTCGCAGCGCGTTATTTCTTCTGTGCCAGTTCATTGGCGCGAGCCGCGAGCGCGCGAGCGTGGGCCACGCGGTTCGGGAACGGGTCTTGCGACGCGGCCTGATCGAGGTACGAACGCCAGGCGGCAGCCGCTTCGCCCCAGGCATTGAACGCGGCGCTCTTCTCCTGGGCGGCATTTGGACCGGTCGCGTTGTCGGTCCGCAACTGCATGCGTTCCGCCTCCTCGTGCTTGCTCAGGGCAATCAGGAAGGTCGATTCGGTGAGGCCGACACGAGCGGTGGCCCGATCGATAATCACCTGGGCTGTGATCGCCTCGGCCTTCCAGAACTGGTCGATGGCGGCCAGCACCTCGGCAACCTGCGGATCACTATCCGGGCGATCTTCGCGATCGTTCACATTGGGTCGGCGGGCTCGAGCAAGTTCGGTGTAAATGGCATCCGCACGTTGAATCCAGTCGAACACCAGCTGCGGGTTCGCCTGGCGGAGGCGTTCAAGACCGCGGGCGAATCCGCCCTGCTTCTCGATGAGAAAACGAGCCGCTTCCTGGAACTGGCCACGCTGAATCAGTTCGCGCGGTGTGGGCGGCACGAAGAAAGCCGCCGCATAGGAACCGAGCGCGCCCTGCTGCAATCGCGACGTGGCCACCCCCGAACGCAATCGCGGCAAATCGAGCACCGACGCTGGCAACAACGAAATCTGGTACTGCCCCAACAGGCTCGCGCCCGGGGGCGAGCGGTCGCGGCCGCCTTCATTCACGGGCGTGACAGCCGGCAGCACACGCACATAGGCGAACGGATCGCTGGCGGGCGGGTTCCAGAAACTGACCGGCGTGCCCGGTGGTACGGCCTTCTCAAAGGCGCTCTTCATGGCGGCCGCATCGATGGCCAGATTCAATCCGGTCTCGGCCTTCAGTTTCTCCTCGAAGAAGGCCAACCGCGGTGCCAGAGCACTCACCGGAACCGCAAGGTAAACCGCGGCATTCTTGATGTCCTCCGCTGTCAGTGGCGATACTGGGCCTTTCTCCTCGAACCAGGCCTTCAGCAAGTCCGGGTTCGCCTTCACCTGGGCGAGAGTGCCCGGGAACGGCTGTCCTCGCCAGGGATCGAACAGGAGAAGCTCATTCTCAACCCGCACACCCACAGCCCAGAAGGGCCCGCGCGGAACCGTCGGCGCATTCGCCGGGAATGGGGACACCGCTGCCTTCGTTCCCGCGTCCGGTGGGCCGATCAGGCAGCCTTCGAGATTCATCTGCTGGAGAAGTGCCAGGAACACATACGCACGTTCAAGCCCGGAACCCGATCCACGGCGAAGCACGGATGCGGGCGGCAAGGCCGGGGCGATAAGCGAGCCATCCGGGTTGGCGAGTCGCCAGGGGTCGAGGTAGATTTGCCGACAAACCCAGGCGAAGGCGAGTTCGGCCCTCCGCGATGGGGTGAGCCCCGGCACTTCGAGCGAACGGGCGGCATCGCGCAGATAGAAGCAATCGGCAATATAGACGGGATCGAGTGGCGTAAACGTCGCCGGGCGAACTTCGGCAAGATCGTCCGGAGCGAGCGGAGCCACGGCCACCAGCGCCGCTGCAGACTCGGCGCTCAGGCCAGGCGGTTGCTCATCCTTCGCGCGGCCCGCGAGGTCCTTGAGTTGCCCCAGTGCGGTCTTGCACGATGCAAGATCCGTCCCCTTCTTGAGGTACTTGCCCGCTTCTTCCCAGGGATCGGTCTTCTCTTTCGCATCATCCTGACTCTGAATGGGCGGGTTCGTCGGCTTGCAGCCCGCGGCGAGAAGAAATGCGACGACGACCAGCATGCAGCGGTTCATGCAAAGCAACTCAAGTGGCATGGGTTTCGTATGCAACCACCCCGAAGCGAAAGCGAGGGACAACACTCGCCCCTACTCACGCAGTGGACTCGTCGCACTGATCGCAGCGCGAATCCGCAGGCACACCGCGATCAACTCGGGAAGCTGCTCCAGCGGGACCATGTTGGGCCCGTCGCTTTTGGCTTCATCCGGCCGGGGGTGCGTCTCCAGGAACACTCCATCACAACCCGCGGCGACCGCGGCACGGGTCAGGCACGGGATCATTTCGCGGACGCCGCCCGTGCGGTCTCCGAGTGCCCCTGGTTTCTGTACGCTGTGAGTGGCGTCAAAGATCACCGGTGCGCCGGTTTCTTGCATCCACGGCACCGCCCGCATGTCGTTCACCAGCAAGCCGTAGCCGAAGGTCGTGCCGCGTTCGGTGAGAAGCACGCGGCGATTGCCACCCTCGGCGAGCTTCGCGACCACGTTCTTCATATCCCACGGGGCCATGAATTGCCCCTTCTTCACATTCACAACGCGACCCGTGTTGCCACACGCTTCCAGCAAATCGGTCTGGCGTGCGAGAAACGCCGGCACCTGGAGAATGTCGCACACCTCCGCGGCGATGACGGCCTGCGAACACTCGTGGATGTCCGTGGTCACTGGCAGCCCCGTGGCCCGATTCACGGCCTCGAGCGTCCTCATTCCCTCGTGAATACCGGGGCCGCGGAACGATTTCCCGGACGTGCGGTTGGCCTTGTCGAAGGACGCCTTGAAGACGAGTTGCAGCCCGAGCTTCTGAGCATAACCGTGGAGCGTCTCGGCGATGTGCAGCGTCAGATCGTGTGATTCGATCACACACGGCCCGCAGATCCACAACAACGGTGAACTACCACCCACGGAATACGAGCCGATCGTCACCGGTTGAACAGCCATCATCGCCCGGCCCTCCCTGCCGCAAATGCGTCACACCGTCAGAATAGAAAAAAATCGTGGGAACTGCGAAGTGCGGGCTCTACGGCGATGCCGAGCGAGAGCAGAAGGGAATTTGGGACGATCATTTCCCAGGGACTTTCGCGGCGAAGCGGCCGTTTCGGCCGCACCACGTCAGCAGTCGTCACTCACTTGGGATCTTTCGATGGGGCAGAATCGCCCACGTTCAGAGGCCGGGACGGCCGCGCTTCACGTAAACACTCAACACAAGCAAAGCTCACCGTGAGCTCAGGAGCATTCGCGGCAATCGCTGGAAGTGCGTCACGTTCCGAACGTGCGGATCACACAACAGTTGCGGGTGAGTTTTGCCTCTTTCAGCGCGCTGGCAGCGTGCTCGCGAATGACGTCGTAAGGGGTCACCGAACCGCTGAGAGCGACCGCAAAACCCACGCTCACCGTCATCCGAATTTCGTTACCCCCGAAGCTCGTGGAATCCCTGGCAACATTGGCACGCAACCGCTCGGCGAGCACTTCGGCCCCGGCCGTGTCCGTGCTGGCTGCCACCACCATGAACTCCTCGCCCCCGACGCGACCGAGCGAATCCGTTCCCCGGACGGATTCGTTGAGCACCTGGCCAAGCCAGGTCAGCACGTGGTCGCCGCCCGATAGTGTGTGGTTCGTGTTAATGTCCTTGAAGTGATCCGCATCCACGAGACCAATGGCGACGGGCCCTGGCGAGCGCAGTCGGCGTGCGAATTCCTTTTTTGCGATCAATTCGATCGATCGGCGATTCGGTAAGCCCGTCAACGCATCGGACATCGCCATCTTTTCGAGGATGCCATTCTTTTGCTGCAGTTGGCCGAGGGCCGTTTCGAGTGCCCGGGTGCGATCGACCACGCGCTGCTCGAGCTCGAGGTTGAGGCGACGCATCTCGTCCAGCAGTTGTTCGTGGCTTCGTTCGAGGAGCAACGCACGGGACGTGGCCCGCAAGGTCTGAAGCAAGTCTTCGCAACGCCAGGGCTTGA
This sequence comes from Gemmataceae bacterium, assembly GCA_041750275.1. Taxonomy (GTDB): domain Bacteria; phylum Planctomycetota; class Planctomycetia; order Gemmatales; family Gemmataceae; genus JBGSZR01. The sequence goes on along the minus strand of JBGSZR010000079.1, from coordinate 19,157 downwards.
GGACGAGCCGATGAATCTGCGTTTGGTTGATCGCATCCACCGTATCTTCCAGTCGAACCGTGCCCGTCAGGAGTACGCGATAAGTTCGCGGACTGTGCCGACGCACCCAGTCGAGCAAGCTCAAACCCGATTCATCCGGAAGTGAGAGGTCCGTCAGGAGGATGTCGATCGATCGTTTGGCGAGCTGGCTGCGAGCATGCTCAACGGAACAGGCGCTAAACACCTCGAAATCCGCAGCGAGTTGCGAATTCAGAATGGCAAGAACGCCGGGATCATCATCCACGACGAGCACGGAGCACTTGTAACGCGTCACATTCATGCGGGCGAATCGCCATTGCAATGGATGAGCCGAGAATCCTTCCAATTTAACTTACAACACGTTTATGATGGACGGCAGGAAAGCCGTGCAAAGATTTCCGGATCAACACGAGAAGAGGATCAAAGTGATCTGGCAAGCTGGACAATATCTGTCAAGCTCGGTCTGAGGGTTTTGTGTCGGCGCAGGTGTCGATTGGGTGGAGAGTTCCGAAAAAGCCGGAAAAAATATCTCAAATCTCATTCTTCATACTTGTACAGAACGTGTGCATCGCTTAGAATCCACCCGTTGTTGGGGAAAACCCCATCCTTCCACCCGACCCGAGCTGCGACCCGGCGGCTCGATTGAGATCGTCCCCGAGCGGCGTCCACCGATTTCCTCCAAGGTTATGGAAGCGGGTTTGAAGCGAACATTTTCGCACGCCCCGCCGAAACCTTCTGAGTGAGAAATCAGGGCCTGTTTGGAGAACGGCTCACAATCGAGTCGCGGATTTTTTTGTCCTCATGCGAACCGGCCAGTCCGCCGCAAACCCGCCCCCGCGATGATCTTAGGATCTCCGGCAGGTGTCAGGGATGAGGGCAGAAACCTGAGCTCCACTGCGGCAAAACTGCCGTCTGGTGACGAGCCACGAATCGCCTGATGTCGAGTTGAGTGGAACGGAATGCGTGTGAAGTTGCATCCATCCAGGTGAGATGCATCAAGGTGTGAAAGGTCCGGGTGTGTGCCCGGTACCAGCATGAACATCCGAATCGTAAACAGTTAGCCAAAAGGAACCCGAGATGAAGACCGCCGCCAGGCGCACGCGATCAGGGCAATCGGCCAAGGTCGCCGAGTCGACGACGACGACGTTCTCATCGGATTTGCTGACGCCGGAGGAAGAACGCGAACTGCTCACCAGCTTCTGGGACTGCAAGAGTGAACTGGTCCGTGTGCTGCTGCGTCACTTCCCGGCCGAACTGCGTGCCAGCCGCCCGCCCCTTGAACCCTGGCCGATGGCCCAGTTCATCCGTGAACATTGCACCGAGGAACGAGCCGAAGTCATCGCCATTCGTCGCCTTCGCGATCGCTACGTTCACTTCAAACACCGGCTCGCCAGCGCCAACATCCGCCTCGCTGCACACGTGGCCAAGCGTTTCCGCCACCACAGCCTGGCTTATTCCGATCTGCTTCAGGAGGCCGTCTGCGGCCTGATGCAGGCCATCGATCGTTTCGACGTATCGCACGGCACCCGGCTGGCGACCTATGCTACCTGGTGGATCCGCCAGACGCTTCAGATCGCCGTCGCCCGCCAGAGCCATCTGGTGAGCCTGAGCCCGCACCACCTTCAGGAACTCGGCCTGCTTCAGCAAGAGAGCGAAGCCCTGGCCCACGGTGGCAAGCATCTGCCGAGCCCGCAAGAACTCGCCAGTCGCACCGGTTCCAGCCTGGAGCATCTGACGCACCTCCAGACCGCGACCCGTACCCCCGTTAGCCTCAATGCCGTCCTCGACGACGACAGCGATTTCAAGCTGACCGAGGCCATGCCGGACACCGGCACCCTCGTGATGCAGGAGAACAACGAGCGCCAGGAAGCACTCGGCTTCCTCATGGAGAACCTCCGTCCGCGTGAACGCAAGGTTCTCGACCTCCGCTTCGGCCTCACCGGCAATGGCACCCACAGCCTTCGCCAGATCGGCCACCTGCTCCGAATCAGCAAGGAACGCGTCCGCCAGATCCAGAATCGCGCTCTCGAAAAGCTCCGCGCCAGCGCCGAGCGCGTCGGCTGGGAGCCGAACCTGCTCCTCGAGTAGGAACGATCGACTCTCGACGTCTGAACGAAGGCCGTGGGCAATCTTGCCCGCGGCCTTTTCTCATATCGGATCACATTCATTCCGGGTCGATAATACGCAGTGCCTCCGCAGGCCCCATCTACCGCGACAACGGAAACCATTTCCAGTCATGTTTTTTGAACGGCCATGCCGAACAGAACCGCTCTAACACTCTTCCTTCCGGACAGTTGTGATGCTTCCGCTCGCGGGGGTGGGTCGATCGGCCGGAATCAATGAGAAGCGAGCGAGGACTCTCCAAAAGGGCAACACGTGAGTGACACAAACGCCTGAACAGGCCTGCTCTCACGGAAAAGGTGAAGGGCGTTGAATATAGGCCCGTGTGCCCGCGTTTACGAGGATGGCATTGGCTTCGGATTCCATGAGCACGCCGTCCTTCATGGCCTTCTCGTACATCGGGCGAAGCGCCGGTTGTTTCGCGACCTGATCCTTCACTTCCAGCTCCAGTTCCGGGGCGGCCACGATAAATCGTGAATGCTCGCGGAGAAGTCGGTGCGCATCTTCGATGGCGAAGTACGCGGTGCCAAGGAGAATGACCGAGACCGCCACGGCCAGCACCGCCAGCAGCGTGCCAGCCAGCGCCAGCCCACGCGGTTGCTTCCGGCGAACGGAGGCGATGAGACCAAGAAGCCCGCTGAGCAGTGCAAACAGGCTCACGGCCAGGATGCCGAAGACGACGACCTGCAGGCTGACAATCGAATAGTCGATATGTCGGCGTTCGACCTCGGGAATGTTCCAGGCACCCCCCAGCAATGCGAGGAACAGGAAGATAAAGATCGGGAAAAAGAGGATCACGAGCCCCGACAGGAGCAAGGCCGCAAGCCCCCAATGACCTGACTCGTTACCCTGGCGGTCCGGAGGTGCGGAGGTCGGTTCGGACGGCATGGCTAGTCCTCGCGTATGTGATCGTTGAACACCTGCCAGATCTCCGCTCATCAGAATCGACGGATGGGTACTTCGCCAGAATAAAACGTCGATCCTTTCAATCGACCCCACATGTGCAAGGCACTCCGGCCTCAGAGACGCCCGGACTCACGACATCTTGAGGCTCTCAGAAGCGTCCGATGCCGTGGCGAGGCGACATCGTCGCTTTTCGGAGTTTCCTTGATTCGCAGGAGGTGGGTGGGCGTTGTTTCGTATCGAATTCACAATGGCGTAGAGAAAGCGACACGGCCCGCCGGGGATGGGAAATCCCGGGCGGGCCGTGGAGTGTGTGAGCGTGTTGCGGCTCACACGTAGGGTTTTCTTCGCTTAGCGGCCGACGGCCTCGCTGCCGGGGAGCAGGTCGAGTTTCGGCAGCTTGGTCTTGCCGCTGGCTGTGGCGAACACGGGGTTAACCGTGACGCTGTAGGTCCGGCGGTCCGGGTTCATCTTGTAGATGGCCCGAATATCGGCAGCGCCGCCGAGGCCAGGGAGCACTTGCTCGCGCGACTTCACGACCACGGGAAGGCGGGGCCCGTTGGCCTCTTCCACCGGAGCGTGAAGCGCCTTGCCGGCCGCACCAACCCCGCCGCCGAAGCCGCTAGGTTGCGAGGTCACGGGTGCCGCAGTCGTCTCGGCCCGGAGGAACTCGTTGGCGTCATCGCTGACGGTCGCGAGTTCGGTCCGGCTGCCGCCCTCGAGTTTGATCTCGAGCGGTTGGGGGTTGTTGAGGTCAATGGCGAGCAGGTCGTGGGCTTCCTGGGGCGTGCCCTTGAAGCGAGTGACCTTGACGATGGCTGAACCGCCGACGGGGCGGCCGAAGGCCTGTCTCACGCCGATCTTGTATGTGCCGCTGAAGGCACTGGCGGCGGTGTAACTTTCGGAGCGGTCGCCTTCATCCTTCTGCTCGAGCAGGTCAGCCTTGAGGAAGCCACCGCCCGAGGTGCGCTTCTGGGTCGAAGAGCAGACGGCACCGCTCGGCTCGGTGACGAACAGGTCCAGGTCTGCGGCACCCTGCCAGAGCACCTCGACGACGAGATCGCGGCGTGTCTGCTCGATCTGCGTCTTCTTGAGTGCATCGGCGTTGAGGCCGGCCGCCTCGTACTTCTTCACCAGCACGTCCACGCGGTCGCGGGCTTTCTGGTGGTAGTCGATGCCATCGGCCGTCGACCAGTCGCGGTGCAGCAGGTTGTCTGCGGCCCAGGCAACGGAGTCGGACTTAACATCCTTCGCGGACTCGGCGTACACGAGGGCGTTGGCGTACGACTCCGGGCGATCCGGGGCGAGCACGGCGGCTCGCTCACAGAGCGTGAAGGCGTAGTCGAAGTTTTTGAGCGCGGCCTCGGCCTTGGCGGCACGCAGGAAGGCCTGCACGTTGGAAGGATCGAGGTCGATGCCGGAGAGGGCAGCCCGTTCCGCTTCAGTCGGGTTCGACTGCGTCATCTGGAAGGCGACCGCGAGCGCCTCGTGGGCCCAGTCGTCCGTGGCAAGCCCCTTGCGGAGGCCGGCCTTGAGAATCTCGACCGCGTGGGCGGGCTCGTTCATCTCGATGAGGAACTCGGCCGAGGCAACAATCAGGCCGGGATCGCTGACGGTCCAGTCAACGGCCTGCTGCCACATGCGGCGCGGGTCCTTGTCGAGTTTCTTGGCGAGCATATCCGGATCGAGCTTCGGATCCGTGATCTGCGGCTTGGTGTCCGCACCGATAACGATGGGCCCGGTGGGCATGGCCGGTTTGGCCGCAATGCCAACGGGGTTGGGATTGGCCGGGTTGGCGGGGTTCGCCTTGGGCGGGTTCACATTGCCGCCTGGGCCGATGACGACCACGCCGCCGTCGGGCCGCTGGGCGGGTGCGGCTGCGAAGCCACCAGGACCCTTGAGTTTCACACTGGCGTTGCCGTGGTAGCGGCTGGTGCCGCGCACGATCAGCGCACGGGCTGGCGGGTAGTAACCGAGCGAATTTCGCTGGGGAACGGGCAGGAACGATTCTTCATCGAAGCCACCGCCGCCACCTGGTTGACCACCAGGAGGAGGAGGCACGTTGGCCCATTCACCCTTGGCCACGGTCTCAAAGATCAGTTGGAGGAGGAGGTCTTCCTGGCCCTGTCCCTGGAGGCCGAACTGACCGCCGAGGTTACCGAACTGGCCGACGTTGCCGCCGCCACCCAGGCCGACGATGCCGCCCTGGTTCTGGCCGCCGAAGAACGGGTTGCCCTGGTTCTGGCCCTGCTGGCCGCCGCCGAAGGGGTTGCCGCCACCGCCGCCGTTATTGTTGTTGTTGTTACCGCCCAGGAAGTTCGAGAGACCGCCACCGTAGAGGCTGGCTGCACCGAAGATCGCGAGCGTCTGGTTCTGAATGCTGAGGTTCTGGATCAACTGGCTCTGCACCACGGCGTTCGGAATCGGCACGACCAGATCGGCCACGGGGAAGACCCGCGTCACCTTCTCTTCGAGCCGGCGATTGAACGTCGTGATTTCGATGTAGTCCGGTCGCACGATAAACGTGGCGTTGATGGACTGCAGGACGATATCCAGGAACGAACCGAGCGTGAGCCCCTCGAGCCGCGTGGCGGTGAGGTTGGGCTTGGCTTCGCGAATGTTCTGGATGCCGTCGACCTTGAAGTATTCCTCCATGATGATGAAGGTCACGTCGTGGCGTTTGGCCAGGTCCTGCAGCATTTCGAACAGCGGCGTGTCGTTGAGGTTCTTCTCGTACGAGACGCGGCTGTTCTCGACGATGCTCTGAAGCTTGCGCTGGGTGGGCGAGGCTTCTGGCCCGAGCATCATGTTCGAGTACCGCTCCTTGCGGTTGCCGGTTAGTTCGCGCCACACGGCCGCCGGCGGGAAGTGCACGGGCGGTTCATCAGGGTAAGGAATGTGGGACTTCTCGGTCTGCATCATGGCGAGCAGGAAGCGGTCTTCGCGAATGCGGACGAGTTCCTTCCACTCGCGAAGTTGTGTGGCTTGCTGGCCGATGATGTAGCTGGCGACCGCCTGGTTCGGGACGACTTCGCCCTTGGCCACGCGTTCCTGGATCATCAACTGGGCTTCCTGATAAGCCAGTTCATAGCGGGCTTGCTGCATCAGCTGGCGGAAGGCATCGATGCGGGCCTTGGTGCGTTCGTCGTCGTTCTGGGCCCGATCGAACTCGTTGAGACGCTGGCGTGTGCGGGCGATTTGCTCCCGTTCCGCGGCGGCTTCACGCTTGATCTGGGCACCCTTCACGAAGATTTCCCGCATCGTCGCTTCGAGGTCGCCCACGAGTTGGGTACGCACCTGATCGCCGATGCCCTCGTAGCCGAGGATGTCGTCGCGTTGACGCTTGAGGTCCTGATACGCGGCGTCCGGGTCCGTGCGAAGCAACTGGCGAGCCCGGCGAATCGTCTGGTCCACGATGACGCGGAACTTCTCTTCTTCAATCTTGCGCTTGGCGGCTGCTTCCTGAAGCAAGTCCGCGGCATTCGGCGGCAGCGGCTGGGCACCACCGGGCTGCGGCTGACCCGCAGGCGGCTGGGCGGCCGTGTCCTGGATCGCCAGTCGCACCACCTGCGTCTCGTCCTTGCCCACCTTCAGGGCATCGGACTTGGCTGCAATTCGCTTGTCGAGGTCAGCCTTCGTGATCGTGCCCGCCTTCATCTTCTCCACAAGCTGGATGCCCGCGGAAGCCTCGGCGTCGGTGGGGTCGATCGCATGAGCCGCCTGGTACATGTTGGCGGCATCGTCCAGCTTGTTCATCGTGACGGCCCACACCGCCTGCGTCAGGTATTCGTTGCGGTAGAGCTTCACCTGTGTGCTGGCGAGAGCGAGGGCCCGATCGGACTGCAGCACGGCGGGGGCTTCCTTGTTGGGAGCGTTCCGCCACTGGTCCAACATCAAGTACAGGAAGAAGTGTTCAGGTGCCGCCATGGGAACCGGTTGGGACAGGTTCAGGGCAACCGGAGCACGGGCCACGGTGCCGTTGGCGGTGAGCGTGACGTTGCCATCGGCCGTGGTGAGCTTACCCATCACGAGCGTGCCCTTATCCGCACGCAGCGGCGGCAGCTTGCTGGGGTAAACCTCGGCGATGCCATCGCCGAACTGGAACTTGTCCGCCTTGAACACCGGCACATCGAAGGCGGCCTTGAGCCGACCGACAAACTGGCCGCGTTCGCTGGGGTTTTCGAGGTCTTCCTGCAGGCGAACCACGCTGCCACCGGTGAGAGCGGCCAGGCCGTGCAGGTTATAAGGATTCACCTTGATGCCGAGCGGCACGGCGAAGAAGAAGACATCGTTCAGATCCATGCGACCGCCGATGGCCAGGCGATCCGCCTCGGTGACCGGTTCGAAGCTGCTTTCACCATCGCCCAGGAAAAGCACGAGTTGCTGGCGGCCGGGGTTCGGCGGCAGCGTGGCGAGGGCCCGATTCAAGCCACCCTTGAGGTCGGTGGCACCGGAGCCGTACTCCACTTCGCTCAGGTTCGCCGCAGCAACACGGAGGTCTTCCGAATTGCCTGCCTGCAAACCCGCGGTCAGCGGGCGGGTGCCGGTGGGCGTGTTGAGCGTCCAGAGAGCAAAGCGATCATCCGGGCTCGAAGCCGCGGCAAGGGCCGTGATGATGTGCTTGGCCTGAGCGATCGGCTTGCCAGCCTGGCTCGCGGAGGTGTCCACAATCACCAGCACATCGCGGGGACGAACCGCGGCGGGGGGTAGTTCCGGCTTCAGCTGCCAGGCGAAGATCGTCTCGCCCGCCTTCGGCGAGTACGTGACCACCGGCTGCTTGCTGAACCGCGTGGCCATTTCATCGACGGTCGCACCGGCCGGGCCACTGGCGGCATCGCCGAGTGGTTTGGCCGAATCGCGGACCTCGCCGAATAGTGTTGTGCCGAGTGTGACGACAACGGCCGCCACACCGAGCACGGCCGGAAGTATCCGGAGCCGTTTCAGGAGGAACATGCCCAACGCTCCTACAGGAGGCCCGTGCAGTCGGAGGTGCTGCCGAGGCCAGGGAATGACAAACGATAGCCCGATTGTACGATACGTCCGGTTCGTCACACCACACCAATCCGCAGTGCTTTGCAGAGGAGGTGGCGCGTGCACCGGGCCCCGGTCGGCGCAATCCGCTTCTTCGGATTGCGGGCGACCGTGGGCAACTCTAACCGGTTTAACGGCTCGTGATCGCGTTCGTTGGCGGGTTAAACCAATCCCAACTGAAGCGGGGACGCTGAAGTCCGCTCGCCCGCTGCAATCCGTACGACCGCGCCCGGCTCAATCTCACGTCACGATCCTGAAAGGCAGTAAACTCCGGGAGCATGAAGCCGATAGCTCATGCGTTCGAGATTAGTAGCTTCGCACTCCGAATTTCTTGCTCGTCAAAGAATCACCGATGATCGACTGATCACAACCAACACATTCCGAGAGCCCGATGCAATCGATTTTGGCTTGACTTGCCCCACCTGCAACCTAGGCTCGTTCAGGCTGGAGAACAGTTTTGTAATGCCAGGGTCACAATTGAACCGGGCCCGGATCGGTTTGCACCGATCTTCTCCTTGGGCAACTCGCTCCAGCCGACCGCCAACAGTGAGCCCGTTCGCATGGCGAATTCGAACAATCCACCTGATCCCGCCCCGTCGCTCTCGGCCGCGGAGTTGCGTCGTCGCCTGCTGGCTTCGACGCCACCACCGATGGCCGCATCTGCGGCCGCTCCGGATGAAGGCGACGAAGCAGGCCAGACCTGGATGAGCCCGGCCCAGGAGCTCCTGAGCCGATTGCGGATGCCGGGCGGCAAGTCTGGCACGGTGAGCTCCCAGCCGATGGGCCGCTCTGTGCCGGTGGCGTCGTCAGAACCGCCACCGGGCGTCACGAACCGCAGTGGTGTTAACCGCCGCACCCCGGCTACCAACGCCCGCATGTCCAGCATGGATGGGCCCAGTGCGATTGCAGGCGTCCTCAGTCAGCTCAGTGGCATCTCCGATGGCGGCAGCCGTGGCTCAACCGATGATTCGCCGATGGCGGAGATGCATCGTCTTCGCTCCGAGAACAAGGAACTTCGCCACCTGCTTGAAGAGATGAAGCACCTGCTTCAGGAAGCGAGCGATGCCGAGCAACAGTTCACGATGAAGGAGAAAGAGTACCAGGCGGCCATGGAAGCGAAGGATGTTCAGATTGAAGAGCTGAGCGCACAGCTGGGTACGATTGAAGATCAGATTTCGAAGGGAGAGCTCGCCCCCCCACCCCCGGCTCCCAAGACGCGAAACGAACTGGAAGAATGGGGCGATGAGCTTGAGAAGGAAAATGCCAAGCTGGCCCAGGACCGCAAACGCATCAATGACGAACGCCGTCAGCTGCGTGAAGATGAGGAAGCACTCGAAACGCAGATGCGCAACATGGAAGTGAGCATGGCCCGCGAACGAGCCCTGATCGCTCGTCAGGAGACGGAACTGAAGCGTCTCTCGGCCGAGATTCAACACGAACTCGACCTGATGCAGCGTGGCGATGCCGGCCTTCGCGAACAGATGGCCAAGTTCCAGCGCCGTGCCCAGGAAGTGCTGGTGAAGCCGCCCGGGAACAACGGCACTCCCGGCCGCCGGTAATCCAGATCTGGCCCGCCGGAACGGCGGTGCATCACACGCCGATAACCCCGCCGAAAGCGGCGGGGTTAGACTTCAACTCACCAGTCTCACTTCTTTCGCGAACCGATCCACAACAGCACGGCACCCAGCACGCCGAACATCGCCACCGACCTCATCTCCGCTCCGCTGTCCTCGTCCGGGTTCCAGACTTTCTGCCCCTTCTCATCCACTGTTCCAAAGAACTGTAGGCCGAGGTTAATCGCCTCGTTGAACTGCTCAGGCAGGAAGGCGAAAAAGGCAATAATCAGCCCACAAAGCGTGCCGCCCGCAATGTAGCCGCTAGCCAGGAGCACGCCGGGACTCGTCTCCGCTTCAGCCTCAGTCTTTGGCTTGCCGCGGAGCTTGTCCGTGATGAGGCGCAACATGCCGCCGATGAAGATGGGCGTGGTGGAGCCGAGCGACAGGTACATTCCGACGGCGACGGGGAGTGCCGAGACGCCGCAGAGTTCCAGTGTGAGGGCGACGAGCACACCAATAACGATGAGCGACCATTCCAGCGTGCCGCCCAGGATGCCCTCGATGATGTTGGCGAAGAGTCGCGGTTGCGGAGCCGTGAACTCCTTCGGTGCTTCCTTGCCGTTATCCATCACGGTCGCCTCTCGTGAGATGGGCACATCTGTGCGATAGATCGGCTTTCCCTCCTCGGTCACGAGGTAGCGGCCCGGCTTCAGCTCAGCGTATTCATCCTTCCGCACATGCACGACTCGGTACGTGTCACTGTCCGCGTCCTGGCCTTCCCAGCCTGTGTCGTACGGCCGACCGGGCGTCTCGGTCGGCGCGTCCGCGGGCACTTCCACCCGGGCCGTCGCCGGGATGTTGTTCTTCGTGTAGTGCGTGCCCGCGGCATTGAGGGCGAGCATCGTCAGGCCAATGACCATGGCCGAGGTCACGGCACCGATCATGATGGCGAACTGTTGCTTCGAGGGCGTGGCACCGACGATGTACCCGGTCTTCAAATCTTGCGAGGTTGTTCCGCCGTTGCTCGAAGCGATGCACACCACGGCCGCGACCGTGAGAGCCGTCAGCATCGCATCCGGTCCAGTGCGGCCCAGAATCAGAAAGATGAGGCAGACAAGCAACAGCGTGGCAATCGTCATTCCCGAAATGGGATTCGATGAGGAACCCACTTCGCCCGTGAGCCGGCTCGACACGGTAACGAAGAGGAAGCCAAACAGCAGGATCATGCAAGCCCCGACGACTCCCTGAAAGGTGAAGCCGAGACCGAGTTGCGGAACGAGCGTGAGCACGAGCACCAGAGCCAGGCTGCCCCAGATCACGACGGACATCGGCATATCTCGCTCGGTGCGAATGGCGGTGTTAATGCTGCCGGCTTGCCGCGAGGCACGCAAATCGCGAAAGCCCGACGACACCGAACCAAAGATGAGCGGCAAGGCCCGGAACATGCTGATGATGCCGCCCGCCGCGACTGCCCCGGCACCGATGTAGCGCAGATACGTGGTGCGAAGATCCTCGGGTTCCATGTTGCCGATCAAGGCAGAGTTCGTGGCGTCCTTCGGCTGATCCGCGTTCCACTCGGCGGGCGGCACGGGTTCCACCGCGTGTTCGCCGAAGGTAGCAATCATGGGCCCGAGCACAAAGTAGGACATCACAGCCCCGGCCATCATCAGGGCGGCGATTCGTGGGCCGATGAGGTAGCCCACACCCATGAGTTCGGGGGCGAGTTCGCCACGGAGTTGCCCTCCCTTCAGGCCGATCGTGGCACCGGCAGCATTCTTCGCATAGAGCGTGGTGGATGGTTCCGCGGCCCAGAGCTTGGTCGCGGCCGTGAGAAACTTGTGCACCAGGGCAATGCCGAAGCCGACAAAGACCATCTTCGCGGTGGCACCACCCTTCTCGCCTGCAAGGAGCACTTCCGCACAGGCGGTGCCTTCGGGGTAAATGAGCTTGCCGTGTTGCTTCACGATGAAGGCCCGGCGGAGCGGGATCATCATCAGGATGCCAAGGATGCCGCCAAGCACCGAGACAACCATGACGCGGATGGGGTCCATCTCGAATCCGAGCAACAGCAGGGCGGGCATGGTGACACCCACGCCGAAGGCAATCGACTCGCCGGCGCTGCCCGTGGTCTGAACGACGTTGTTTTCGAGAATGGTGGTCTTGCGAACGTTGAGGGCCTTCGAAAAGGCTCGAAAGAGCGTGATCGAGAGCACCGCAATGGGCACGGAGGCCGAGACGGTGAGGCCGACTTTGAGCACAAGATAAAGCGAGGATGCACCGAACAGGATGCCAAGCAGCACACCGGTCAGCACAGCAGGGAGTGTGAACTCAGGCCGTGTGTCGGCGGGCGAAACGAAGGGTTCGTGCGCGGCTGCGTCGTCGTCCGAAGCCACGGAAGCGTTGGAATCCATTAATGAACTCGCGGTGTCTCGGGGATGGATGCAGCGGGAGAGACGGCGAAAGCTTATCCACAAAGCGGGGAGGAGTGAAGCCGATGCGTAGATTTGGGATGATGCGAAACCTCTGAGGGGGTGCAACCTTTTCTCTGAGGGTGGCACGAGGACAATTGCGGCGGTTTGCTGGGTTTTTATTCCGCACTCCGCATTCCGAATTCCGCACTGCAGGACCACGTTCCTGCGGAGGAATTCAATAGCCCAAGAAAATTCACACACCCTGAAATCTCGCCACATCCACCGGGCTTGACCCAATTGACCCGCGGGGTATGATTCCTGCGCCTCTGCGGTGTTCGTAACGAGTCGCTAAGTCGGCGGACCTACAATAACCTGCTTGGGGGCCTTTCCTAATACTCGTGTGGCTCGCAAGCCCATCCTCGCCGTTCGCGGCGAGCCTGTAGTGGGATCCGAAAGGCACGGGTGAGGCACCCCTCTCAACATGCGGGTTCCCGAAACAGACTCGAGCGGCACAGGTGGAGGCGTTTTCTCTTTTTTCGCCAATTTCGTATTTTCCTGACACTGGCTGTTCTGAAACTGAACAGCAACGCTAACTCCTCTTCTCACTTCGCTTTGTGCGCCGCACTCGGGGAGTTAAATAATGGTCTGCGTGAGCTCTTTCTGCACTTGACCCGTGGTCTTGAAAAACGACCTTGCTCCGTAAGGTGCTTGAAAACAACGCATTCCGCACACCTCGCATTGACAGCTCATTGACACCATATTCACCGTTGACTTCACTTTCCGGCGCGGTAACTTTCTCCCTGACTTGATGAATCTTTCCTCGCGGAGACACGGGATGAACACGCGGCACAATGCCCTCGTGACCCCGAACCCTCAACTTCGAACCTTGACCCGACCTCCAACCCCAGATGGTCGCCCGGCTCGCTGAGTCTGGGCAGAGCCGGCACCGCGACGATCTCACACACTCTCTCGCCTGCGGCACTGGTTCCGACCTGAATCCGATCACCACTGAACCAACGACACCCGAACGCACCGCCAGCAATAGCGGGCGCGGAAGTCGTTACGAAGCACAACCACGGGCACGTCAGGGCCTCGGTTCGCAACCCCGCGCAGGGATACGCGTGGGAAGGTGTCAGGGATGATACCTGGGCCGGAGAGCGCTTCCTCCGTTCCGACGCATTGCCGCCCCTGACGGTCCAGGTTGTGTTGGCCCAGGGCAGTAAGGATGCCCGCCAGAGGTCTCGGCCGGCTCGCCCAGGATGGTGCGAGCCGGCCGGTTTTGTTTCACCCGAAGATCCACAGTCAGTCAACCATGACATAGCACTCCGCGTTCCTGTCCGAACCCATTTTCGCTAAACTCCCTCCATTGATTACCGAATCGCATCAAGGCGGGTGCCCTCCATGCTCACCACTTCTCCGTTCCTGAACCTGGCCCGCGAACGCGTCGTGATCCTCGATGGCGGCATGGGCACCAGCTTGCACCGCTACCATCCCACCGACAAGGACTGGGGCTATGCCCCGAACGGCAAGTCGCTCCTGAATCTCTCCGATGCCCTGGTCTACACGCATCCCGAGTGGATCGGCGAGATCCATCGTGGCTTCCTCGCCGCGGGTTGCGATGGCATCGAGACGAACACCTTCAACGCCACGCAGATCGTGCTCGATGAATTCGGCATGGGCGAGAACCTCGAGGAAATCAATCGCCAGAACATCCGCATAGCTCGCGAAGCGGTCGCGGAATTCAGCACTCCGGATCGGCCACGCTTCGTCATTGGTTCCATCGGTCCGGGCACCAAGATGCCCTCGCTCACGGACCCCGGCATCTACGCGGATTTCGACAAACTCGCCAACGCCTATCGCCGCCAGATTCAGATCATGATCGAGGAGCGCGTCGATGCCATCCTGATCGAAACCTGTTTCGACATTCTGCAGGCGAAGTGTGTGGCCATCACCGCCATTGAGGAGATGAAGCGGAGCGGTGTGCGATTGCCGCTCATGGTGCAACTCACCATCATCGACGCCAACAAGAAGATGCTCCCCGGCACGGACATTCCCGCGGCACTGGTGGCTCTTGATCCGCTGGACGAGATCGATGTGATTGGCATGAACTGTGGCGTCGGCCCGGACCTCATGCTCGACGATGTGCGCCACCTCAGCCGGCACTGCCGCAAGTTGCTGAGTGTGCTGCCGAACGCCGGGCTTCCCGAGACGCGTGGCAGCGAGACGTATTTTCCACTCGACCCGGCCGGTCTCGCCGAGTGGCACACGCGTTTCGTCAATGAATTCGGCGTCAACATCATCGGTGGTTGTTGCGGCACCACGAAGGAGCACCTCGCCGCGGTTGTGCAAAAGCTCCACGGTGCCAGGCCCGCCGCGCGAACGCCGGTGTACCTGCCCGCTGTCGCCAGCCTGCAGAACGCCCAGGAACTGCTCACCGAACCCCGGCCGCTGCTGGTAGGCGAGCGCACGAACACTAACGGTTCACGCAAGTTCAAGCAACTCCTCGAAAAAGAGGACTGGAACGGCCTCACCGAGATGGCGCGCGAGCAGGAACGCGAAGGCGTCCACGTGCTCGACGTGTGCGTCGACTACGTGGGCCGCGATGGCGTGCGCGACATGAAGGAAGTGGTGAAGCGCTACAACGAAGTGCTCACCAAGCCGATGATGTTCGACAGCACGGAAGTGCCGGTCATCGAGGCCGCGTTGAAGCTGTGCAGTGGCAAGTCGATCATCAATTCCATCAACCTGGAGGATGGCCGCAAGACCCTCGATCCCAAGACGATTCTCGCCAAGAAATATGGGGCTGCGCTCGTCGCGCTCACCATCGACGAGAAGGGGCAAGCGGACACGGCCCAGTGGAAGTTCGAGATCGCCGCCCGCATCTACGACATCGTCGTGAACGAGTACGGCATCCCGCCATCGGACTTGCTCTTCGATCCGCTCGTTTTTCCACTGTCGACTGGACAGGAGCAGACCCGCAAGAGTGCGCTTGAAACCTTCGAATCAATCAAACTCATCAAGCAGAACCTGCCAGGTGCCCTCACGCACATCGGGCTTTCGAACTGCTCCTTTGGCCTGAACCCCTACACACGGCAGGTGCTCAATAGCGCCTACTTGCACTACGCGATCGAATACGGGCTCGACTCCGCCATCCTGCACGCCTCGAAGATCATACCGTTATCGAGCATCGATCCGAAGGGCATGGAACTCTGTCGGCGGCTTCTCTTCGATGAGCGAGCCTTCGACGCTGCGGGCAACTGCACCGAGGATCCACTGCAGATGCTCATCGAGCACTACGCGGACAAAAAGACCGAAAGCAAGAAGGGCCAGTCGCTTGGCGACACCATCGAGGAACGCCTGCGACAAGCCATCATCCAGGGCCGCCGGGAATCCTTGATCGCGGACCTGGACACCGCCCGCGAACGCTACTCGCCACTGGACATCATCAACCGCATCCTGCTCGACGGCATGAAAGTGGTGGGCGAACTCTTCGGCAGCGGCCAGATGCAGTTGCCGTTCGTGTTGCAATCCGCCGAGGTGATGAAGGCCGCGGTCGCACACCTCGAAAAATTCATGACCAAGGTGGAAGGCCAGGAGAAGGGCAAGATCGTGCTCGCCACCGTGAAGGGCGACGTTCACGACATCGGCAAGAACCTCGTGGACATCATCCTCACCAACAATGGCTACAAGGTCTTCAACCTTGGCATCAAGCAGCCGATCGAGACGATGATCGCCGAGTTCCAGAAAACCAACGCCGACGCCATTGGCATGAGCGGGTTGCTCGTGAAGTCGACCGTCATCATGAAGGAAGACCTGCTCACGCTCAACGAGCGCGGCCTCGCCCCGCCCGTGATCCTCGGCGGCGCAGCACTCAATCGCCGCTATGTCGAACACGATTTGCGTGGGCTCTACAACGGAAATGTCTATTACGGCGAAGACGCCTTTGCGGGCCTTCGCATCATGGATGAACTGGTGGCTCGCAAGCGCATCGAGAACGTCGGCAGTGCGGCCCTGCGAGGAGTCGTGCAGTCCGGGGCCAAGCGAACCGTCGGCACGCTCGATTCATACGATGCACGCACGCATGAACCCGGCGGCACACACCTGCACGACGGCACCATCAAGTCCGCCAATCCGGAGGCCAACGGTCGAGCGCTGCCGTTGCGTTCGCCCTCGTTGTCGCGTTCGCCGAATCTGCCAACACCGCCGTTCATCGGCTCACGGATCCGCACCGATTTCGACATGCGAGAAATCTTCGGGTTCCTGAATGAACTCACGCTCTTCAGCACACAGTGGCAGTTCAAGAAGGGTGGCGTGAAAATCGCCGACTACGACAAGCAAATCCGCGAGACGGCCCGCCCGGCACTCGAACGCCTGAAGACGTTCTGCCTCGAAGAGAACATCTTGCGGCCTGCAGTCACGTATGGTTTCTTCCCGGCGGCCAGCGATGGCGACAGCCTTATCGTGTTCGAGGCCGATGGCACGACGCCGCGTGAATCCTTTGCGTTCCCACGCCAGGACCACGGTGAGTTCCTGTGCCTCAGCGATTACATCGAACCGCTCCGCGATGGCAAAGCCGTCGACCATGTGGGCTTCATGGCAGTCACGATGGGCAGCGAGGTGACGCGGATCGCCCACGAGTGGTACGAGGCCGGGAAGTTCCAGGATTACCTGTACCTGCACGGCCTCGGAGTCGAAAGTGCAGAAGCGCTCGCGGAATACTTCCACCGCGAACTTCGCCGTGAATGGGGCATTGCCAGCGACGATGCCACCGAGGTGCGAAAGCTCTTCAAGGGGCACTTCCGCGGTTGCCGCTATTCCTTCGGCTACCCCGCCTGCCCGGCTCTCGAGGATCAGGCACAGCTCTTCCGGTTGATCGAACCGCAACGCGTCGGCATGACGCTCAGCGAGCAGTTCCAACTCGAACCGGAACAGAGCACCACTGCAATCGTGATGCACCATCCGAACGCGAAGTACTTCAATGTGAGCCAGAACTCGGCGTGTGCGATGTAGCCAGTTGCCCACGCCTGGCCGTGGGCATTCACTCCACCGTGGGCAGTTCAGCAATCCGTATGTTGCGGAAGAGCAGATCCGTGGTTGGGTCGTGGCCCTGGATCGAGAGGTGGCCTTTCTCGGCACGATAGCCCTTGCGCGGGTTCTCGTCGGCGGGGCGGTCGTCGGTCCAGTCGATGGTCTGGTAGCCGTTCACCCAGGTGGCGAAGTGCTTGCCATCCGCGACGAGGGTGAGCGTGAACCACTCGTTGTCGTTGCTCACCACCTTGCGAGCCGGCACGCGGCGATAGATGGCCCCGGTGCCGAAGTCGATGGGCTTGGTGCGGTCCTCGCCGTTGTAGGCGTTCTGAATCTGGCACTCGTAGCCATTCTGGTACTGGTCGGCGATGCAGCGGAAGAAGATGCCGCTGTTGAGCCACTTGCCGTTGGTCTTGCATTCGAGTTGCAGCACGAAGTTATCGAACGTCTTCTCGGTCTGCAAGTCGCCGGGGCCGTTCCTGGCGCTGAGTTCGCCGTCCTTGGTCACTTCAAACTTGGTCGCGGCCCGCTTGGGGTCGCCGGCGAAAACTTTCCAGCCGCTGAGGTCCTTGCCGTTGAAGAGGGGCTTGGTGCCCATGGGTTTGAGTTTCACGGACTTGAGCTTCACCGTGCCGCCGACCTGGGCTTCGAGTTGAAGCGAGGTCTTGCCGTCAACTTCTTCCTCCACCTCGCTTCGGGAAACCTGGTCGGCACCGACCTTGAGCTTGATTCCGCTCGTGCTGCCTCCGGGCTTGCACCGGCACTTGATGGTGAAGACGTTGGCATTACCCCAGATTCCACACGCCGTTCCTGCACCCTTGGCTTCCACGAAGTTCAACTGTCCTGGCCCCTGGACCTCGACCACCGCGTCGTAATCGGCGAACGACGTGGTGAACGTGGCCGTGGCTCGATCCTTGCCGTTGCCGAGTTCGAGGACGCCATCCTTCACCTTGGCTTCGCCCTGAATCTTCCAGCCGAAGGTGCTCTCCCCATCGAACAGCAGTAGCCAGCCGTCGGCGATTTCCTTCGGCGTGAGCGCAGCCGGTTTCTCGGCCGCGAAGCTGGGTGAAGTGAACAGCGCAAAACAACAAACTGCGACTGCACGAATCATGGAGAGCCCTCGGTGGTTGGTTGTGCTTCAGATTGTCGATGCCGCAATGGCCGCAGGCAAGCCCTCACGGAAAGAAGCATATCGGGGATTCCACGCCAGGTTCACGCGGGCATTGCGATTCACGACACGCCGATTCGTCGCACCGGGTTCGGGTTTGTGCTCGAACGCCGCAGGCGGGGCCTGCAGCAACTCCGCCAGTCGTGTGTAAAATTCTCGACGTGGCACGGGCTCATTGTCGGCGATGAGATAGGTCTCACCCGGCACGGCGTTGGCCTCTGCCGCCAGCACGGCCGCGACACCATCGTCCACGTGGATGAGGTTCAGCCACTTGTCCGCGTCGCCGACAAGCGGTTCACCCTTGAGGAGGGGCTGCTTTCGCAATAAACGATCGGGGCCATAAATGCCGGCGAAGCGCAGCACCATTGCGTCTGGCGACTTCGCACGAAGCAACTGCTCCGCGGCGAGCACGACTTTTCCGGATTCTTCCCGGGGCTCTGTCAGCGAGTGTTCATCGACTTCGCCGCCATCATCCTGGCCGTACACGCCTGTGCTTGAGATGTAAATGAACCGCTCGGGTTTCGCAATCGTATCGAGGAGGTGGCCCAGGCCGTTGACATAAACATCGTGCATCGTCTTATTGGCGGAGCGATCCATGCCCACCGCGTAGAGCACGGTGCGGGCGGGTGGCAGTTGCCGCAGGCTAGCCGGGTCGAGCACGTCGCCACGGATCGGCTGAACCCCCCTCGCGGCGAGTGAATCCGCGTTGTTTCGCGTGAGTGCGGCCACGCTGCGGCCGGACTCGATCCAGCGAGCCGCGACCCGGCGACCGAGGTAACCGCATCCCATGATCAACGCGTCAAGCATAACTGTGGCTTCCGGCAAGGGTGGCGATCACTATAACTAATTAACAGGTCTGCGTTTCGCGCGAGCCCGAATTTGCACCGAGATGACACACACGCACATGGGTGAGCCTCCGCC
>JBGSZR010000078.1:0-3592 GCA_041750275.1 Gemmataceae bacterium | reverse complement strand
CTCGACGCGTGGGACGCTGGTGCCCGCGACCCCGTCGCGATTGCTTGGCACTGGCGCGCGGTCGTCAGCCCTGAAGCGGTTGCCCGTCGCTTGCTCGACCTGTTCGCGGGGCACGTTCCGCTCCCGCGCGTTTGACCAGTTCCTGAACGGTTTCAACCATGTACGCACCCAACGTCGAGCGAGTTCTCGCGTCCCTCGGGTCCTCGGATGTCGTCCTCGACATCGGTGGTTGGGCGTGCCCGTTTAACCGGGCCAACCACGTCGTGGACGCCGAGCCGTACGAGACCCGCGGGTACTACAAAACGGTTGGGTTGCCGGCCAGTCAGGGCGGAGACACGGAATACTTCACCGCCGACACGTGGCACCGGCAGGACATCTGTGCCGACCCGCTCCCCTTCGGTGATAAGGAAGTTGATTTCGTCATCTGCTCGCACGTCCTGGAGGACATTCGCGACCCACTCTGGGTGTGCTCGGAAATGGTCCGGGTCGCCAAGCGTGGGTACATTGAAGTGCCGTCCCGAGTGGCCGAGACGTGTCGCGGGTGGGAGTCGGACCGGATCGCCGGACTGTCGCACCACCGCTGGCTGATCGACATCGATGAGGCCGCGGGTGAGGTGCGATTCACTCAGAAGTACCACATGATCCACAGTGACCGGCGGTACAACCTGCCGCCGTCGTTCCTCCACAGGCTGTCGGATGAGAGCAAGGTAAGCTGGCTGTTCTGGGAGAACGAGTTCCAATTCTCCGAGGCGCACATTCACGGCTTGGAAAACATCGCCGCCGAACTCGAGTTGTTCGCCCGTCGCCTTCACCGGGACGCGGCCTTGGTTCGCGCGGGATGCACCGTGGGTCGGCAGTTCACCCGGCTAGCCAAACGGGTCACGCGCCGTGTTACCGGTTGAACCCATTCCGGAGTGTGATGTGTCTCGACTGGAAAAGAAGGTGCTGCACCTTGGCGCGGGCAGGAAATATCATCCAGATGCCGTGAATGTCGATCTGGTCGCGGCGACGAAGCCAGACGTGGTCCACAACCTCGACGTGGCTCCGTGGCCACTCCCGAATGACCACTTCAAGGAGGTGTGGGCCTACGACGTCATCGAGCATCTGACCGACGTGGTCTGCGCGATGGAGGAGATCCACCGCGTCTGTGAAAACGGTGCGGTGGTCAAGATCACGGTCCCGCACTTCTCCTGCGCCAACGCGTTTACCGACCCGACCCACAAGCACTATTTCTCGGTCGCCAGCTTCAATTACTTCACCGGGGATCACGAATTCGGTTTCTATACCGACCGGCGGTTCCGAAAGCGGACTGCCCAGATGGTGTTCTACCCGACACTCACGAACAAACTGGTGCGGCGACTGGCGAATCGATGGCCGGTCGGGTACGAGCGGGCGTGGGCATGGACGTTCCCGGCGTGGTTCCTTTACTTCGAGCTGGAAGTTGTGAAGGGCGGATCGTGAAGCGCCCGCGTGTGGTACACATCACCCCGGCGCTGTTCGGCGACGGCGGAGTTTTCGGCGGGGCCGAGCGATACTCGCTCGAACTCGCCCGCCACATGGCCGCCGCTGTGCCCACGACGCTCGTCAGCTTTGGCGACGAACCGCGCCGGTTCACCACCCCTGAAGGTTTGAAGGTGCAGGTGCTCGGGCCAGCGTGGCGGGTTCGTGGACAGCGGTTCAACCCATTTCACCACGGTTTGATCCGGACCGTTGCCGGGGCCGACGTCGTCCACTGTCACCAGCCGCACACGTTCGCGGCCGAGGTGTGTGGGCTGCTGGCACGCCTCACCGGGCGGCAGGTGTTTGCCTCGGACCTGGGTGGAGGCGGCTGGGGATTCTCAACCCGTCTAAACACCGATGGCTGGTTCCACGGGCACCTGCACATCAGTGCATACAGCCGCAAAGCTGCCGGGCATGACCAGCGCCGTGGGGCTGAAATTATCTATGGCGGTGTGGACACCACACTGTTCTCACCCGACCCGCACGTGGCGCGGGAATCACTCGTCGTATTCGTCGGCCGGCTGATGCCGCACAAGGGCGTCAACGACCTGGTCGAGGCGCTCCCGGATCGGATGTCGTTGGAACTGATCGGCCGGCCGTATAGCCCGCGATTCACCAACGACCTGAAGCGGATTGCGGCCAGCAAGCGCATTACCTTACGGCACGACTGCACCGATGCGGAGATTGTTCGCGCATACCGGCGCGCCGCGTGCGTCGTGCTGCCCAGTGTGTATCGCGACTGCTACGGGAACGAGTCGAAAGTGCCAGAGTTGCTCGGCCAGACACTCCTCGAAGGCATGGCATGTGGAACTCCTGCGATCTGCACAGCGGTCGCGAGCATGCCAGAGGTTGTCACTGACGGTGAAACCGGGTTCGTGGTCCCACCAAACGACCCGGACGCGCTTCGGACGAAGTTAACGTTCCTGCGCGATAACCCGTCAGCGGTCGCGGCCCTCGGAGCAGCCGGTCGCCGTCGGGTTCGGGAAGAGTTCACGTGGGAACGTGTCGTCGCGCGGTGCCTGAAGGCCTATAGGGGACCGCGCTCTGAAGGGTGAATCGTGAGCACCAGTCCGATCGGCCAAGAACTCGTGTCCCAGACCTTGCTCCGGGATGTACTGCCCACATGGGTCGTCGCGCACCACCTCGGGAACGACGCACTCACCCTGTTCCCGGGAGCGGCCCCGGCGTCCACGCTGGTGCGTGGGGGCACCGGGGGTCTGGAACCTGAACGGGTTTGTTCTCGCTGACTCGTAAACGGACCGGTTCCGATCGCTATCCGGATGCGTAGCTAGCGGAACACCAGTCGGAGCGAGATTGGCATGAGCGCGAAACCCGGACCCGTAGCATGCGCCTGTTAATCGCAGCAGAACATCTGGGCGTCGTCGGTGGTGCGGAAACGTACCTGCGGGCGGTGCTACCTCGGCTCGCTGCGGCCGGGTTTGAACTCGGCGTGCTCACCGAACACCCAGCTACAGGGGACGGCATCACCGCCGGTTGCCCGGGCATCCCGGTATGGTGCGTAAACGGGCGCGAAGCGGTGGAGGTGCTCCGCGTGGTCGGCGCGTGGGAGCCAGACGCGGTGTACCTGAACGGACTCATCGACCCGCGCCTAGAGGCCGCACTCGCCGACCGATTCCCGACCATCCTGTTCGCGCACAACTATCACGGCACCTGCATCAGTGGAACGAAGTGCTTCACCCGGTTGGGCCACGCACCCTGTGTCCGGACGCTTGGGCCCGGTTGCCTTGCCAAATACCTTCCGAGCGGTTGCGGGGGCCGGAACCCGATCACCATGCTCCGCATGTATCAAACGCAGACGTACCGGCGAGCTAACCTCAGCCGGTATCGCGCGGTGCTGGTCGCGAGCCGACACATGGCCGAGGAGTACCGCCGCCACGGAGTCGGTGACGACCGGTTGCGGCTCGCCCCGCTGTTCCCGACTAACACTGCACCCGATCCCGAACCGCCGGCGCCGCGCCCGCGAACCGGGCAGGTGCTGTTCGTCGGCCGGTTGACCGCACTCAAGGGACTCGAGCACTTGATTCGCGCTCTCCCGCTCGCGTCCGCTGAACTGGGCGACCGACTGACACTC
>JBGSZR010000077.1:0-7110 GCA_041750275.1 Gemmataceae bacterium | reverse complement strand
ACACCACGGCCCATTCGCCGGTGTCGTACACTTCCTCGACCCGCACCCACTCGCCTGATAGTGTCGCGATCCGGTCGCCAGGACGCAACTCGTTCGCCTGCACCCAGCCGCGGTCCGCCTCGAAGAAGGGATGCTCCAGCGTCGTGCCGATCACCTCGCCGCCCGCGTGCAGATGCGCCACGCGGCCCGTCCGCACGAACACCTCCTCGATCACTTTCGCCTCGATCGGCCCCGTCGGGTCGAACTCCGACCGCGACAGGATCGCATCCCCCACCCGGAACTGCTCGATCAACTTCGACCCACCCGGCGTCAACAGCGGAGTAAAACGAAGAAGTCGCCGACCACTACAAAGGCAGTTTGCAATTGTTCTCATCTTGAAGCTAACTACGCTACCCCCGTTGATAAATACGAACATTATTTGTTGGCTATATGCAGGTCCACAATAAAATAAAGACATTATATATCAACTAGTGGAGAAAGTCTGGTAACGACAGAGCTAGCATCAATCAAGCCGATTCCATTCCCATAAGCAATGATATCTGAACCTAGCTTCGTGACATTATGGAATAGTGGAGGAGAATTCATAATGTTGCTCCAAATCAGACGGCCCCCTGAGGGTGAGCACATGTAGATGCCTTCTGAAGGTGACGAAGCGTAGATCTCTGAATCAGATCGGGCTACTGCACGAGTAATGCCACTCTTAAAGATAAATTCCGATTCGACCCTGCCTTTCATAGGGTCATATATAAAAACAGTGCCAGTATTGCGAGAATAATCATACGATGTCCCGATTAGCAAATTATTCGCATTCGCCCTTAGGCTCGTGATCACGCCCGTACAGGGCCTGGCAACACAAACATTCTGAGTGCCATCAAATGCATGGAGATTACCAGACTGGCTGCCGATAATAATCTGATTGCCGATGCAACAAGCAGAAATAAAATTCTCGTCTGCCGGACCTTGAAAGACAGTGCATTCCAATGGCGTGCATCTGATTATTAGGCCACTGTTTCCAACAATTACTGAATTGGAACATAATGTGGCAAAGTCATTTACAGTAATTTCATGTCCCGGCCACAGCGAGCGGGTGACCATTCTCCCATCATTCATCGTTGTGAAATCGCCCTGGCGATGCAAAATATTGACGATGCTCCCTTGCGTCTTAATATCTATCGCGGGATTATTTGTAATAGTCGCCGCCCTTGACCATGTGAGACCGTTCCAGTATGCCAGTAATTGAGGGTCGCCGTAGATATAGTCATCACCGACAGCCAGAGCATACAGATCGCAAACGTTTGAGCCGGTTATTCGTAGAACAAACATACTGCACCATATATAGTGTATTTACGTGAGACTCGCCATCATTGCAATATCAGCATTCGCTATATGACCATATCGCTTGTTTGCTATCTTCGTCAGGCTTCGCCCAGCAAGTACTTGTGACTGTGGGTCGTCCCAAGACTGTCGAAGCACTTATGAAGCAGTTATTTAGCCTTGAATTGGCACAGTCAACTGTGTACTTGCATTCGCGCCAAGTTGAGCCATATAACTCCAGAAAAGATCAAGGGCCGCGTGAATCGTCCTTTCAGGAACCCCGGCAGCTATTAGCGCCTCACGTGCTTTTTTGCTTCCTGATTGACGGTAACGAGACTTCCGCGACCGAGGATCGCATTTGTTTCGCGTTGTTTAGTAGTTGCCAGATCATGTGGGCTGCCGGGTTGCCCACTGCCCCCTATTAAGAAAATAGCAGGCGCCGTTGATGGGCTGTACGTTTCGCTGCCAGTCAGCTGAATGGTTTTCATTGCAGCGTTTTGGCCAATATGATGAGCCTCTGAGTTAGCAGGCACGTTTTGCATATTGCGCAGAACGGAATGTGATCCAATGATATAGCCATCAGCGGTTGTCTGTGCGCAGAAAGCATTATGCGCCCAAACCGCGAAGCCCCACACCTCTTTGCAGACGAAATAGGTGTGGTGGTCGGCGATGCGGAGGTTGTACACCACGACCCATTCGCCGGTGTCGTACACTTCCTCGACCCGCACCCACTCGCCGCTCAGTATCGCGATCCGGTCGCCAGGACGCAACTCGTTCGCCTGCACCCAGCCGCTTTGCGCCTCGAAGAACGGGTGCTCCAGCGTCGTGCCGATCAGTGACATCCCGCCATCTTCACGTCCGTCAGCAAGTCTACTTTGCGTTTTGTTAGAGGAGGTCACTATGATCTTGCGACTGCGATTGCATCAAAAAATGTCCCCAATTGATGTTGGCTGACTCCGAACTTGTCGCAAAAGCAAAGTAGGCAAACAGCACCTAAGCGATGCAGCCATGTGGCTTCCCCCCAATCGCCTTCTTGTCGGCCACGAGTTAGGCTATGTTTTGCAGCAAATGCAGGTGAAACAAAGCAAGAAAAGTCCGCACGGTTCTCCAAATCATTTGTAAACACAATTTCATACAACTGTCCCAGCTTTGTTAACTTTGAGTCTGATATGTCAATGTCTGGAGAAAGCAGAACGACACTTTGGTCGCCATGCTTGTCGCATTCGATTTGCATATTTATTCTCTGACTCTCTAAATTAAAGCCAACTTGCCAAGCATCATCTGGCGACAATCTATCTCTTCATTATTTCAAAACATCAAGGATTGGTCTTGACAATTCGCAGAAGGAATTTTAACTGCACGCTGCCATTCGGTGGGCCTTGGGGAGCAGGCACTGTGACCCCTCCCGCAGCAAGAACCTCGCATACGTAGCTAACACACGATTGGGTGTAGAGGTCATATGGATTACGACCGCCTGCTTCCATCTGCTCGGTCTCATAAGTAATGGCTGCAACGCCGTTTGGTATATCAATCCGGCCTTCGGCCAGTTGGGCCCCTGAAGGTGGCCTGAGAGTAGCATCAACCACGGGTGTTGTGAGTGATCCGGGTGCTCCAAGTTGATGCGTATGAAAAATTTTTCCATTGTCGTCAAAAACATCAACGCTCCAGTGGCCCACAGCAATACCTTGTGCCACATATTGGTGAACAATGGCATAAGCATTATGTGCCCAGACGGCGAAGCCCCACTCTTCGTTGCCCACGAAGTACGTGTGGTGGTCGGCGATGCGGAGGTTATAGACGACGGCCCATTCGCCGGTGTCGTACACTTCCTCAACTCGGACCCACTCACCCGATAGTGTCGCGATCCGGTCGCCCGGGTGCAACTCGTTCGCCTGCACCCAGCCGCGTTCCGCCTCGAAGAAGGGGTGCTCCAGCGTCCGGGGCCACGGTGCTGGCTATCATGAACGTCCCCGTGTTCCCATTCACACGGGCCCACAAACGGTGCGATTCCGCCCCCACCTGAAACGTGGCGACGGTGCCCGTCACTTCCACGCACTTCCCATCGAGCTCAGTCGTCGCTCTCCGGAATCATTACGCCAATCCCATCAAGGCTTTGCCGCAACAGCATGTGATGATTCCGGAAATCGGACATGATTCCGGTGCTTCCGATTGAGGGGGGTGGGGGATCACAGCGGAATCATTTTGCTGACCGGCGATTCATTCACGGTTCATACATCAGAATGCCAGCACCACTTCGACGAATCCGTCGAGCTGAAGTGGCACCTTCGCGTCCTTCTTGTTGTAAAGCTGGCGGTAGCCGGTGCCGGGGACGAGCATACCGAGGCCGCCGATGATGATGGCGTTGTTGTTGAGGCGCGGGCGGTATTCGAAGCCGGTGCTGAGGTCGACGCCAATGTCGCGATCGATGTTGGCCTGAAAGAGGAAGGTTTCGAGTGAGTTGGTTTTGTCGAACCAGAGGAAGTTCACATTGTTGATGGAGCGAAGCCGCGGCGTCACCTCGAGATCGATACCGGTATTCACCAGCCATAAGCCGGGGTTCACGAAGTTGCTCTGCCCCTGGATGCGACTCGAGCGCAAGTCCGTGAAGAGGCTCTGATCGTTCTTGAGGCCGACGCCGAAGAGCGGCAGGCGATTGCGGCGGAAGTAGCTGAATTCGCCGCCGAAGTTGGTCTGATCGAGAATGCCATCGAAGCCAGTGGCCCGGCCATTGTTCACATTGCCGTCGCCGGATTGCCAGAAGCCGCTGACGCGGAAGCGGGCCCAGTCGCGGTCGTAAGAGAGTTCGAGAGCGGCCATCTGGGCGGAGATGGACTGGGCCGTGCCAGCGAGCGGGTTGCGGCTATCGCGGCCGAGCGCCCAGTAAAAGGCGTGCGAGATGTTGAAGCGCTCGATGTGGCCATCCCCGGCGAAGCCAACATAGTACGACTCGACGCGGTGCGGTTGGAACACGCCCACGGGATCGGGGCGCACGAGGAAGCCGTTCTTGTCGAACTTCAAGGATGGGGCATCGTTGTTGTAATGGAAGCTCGCCTGGGCCGTGTATCCCGGGAATATGAAGTCCTGGCGATAGAGGTTGGCGATAGCAATGTTCTGATCGCGGTCCTCGAAGGTGTTGAGTTGGCTGTTGGTGTCCTTTTCCTGTTGGCGGAAATAGGCAAGGTTGTACTGGGTGCGATTGCCATCGTAGTTGCCGAAGAGTCGCACGCCGCGATTGGTATCGCTGAAGATGAAGCCGCGGAAGTCGCTAACGAATGGCTGGGAGCCGGCCCGGATCGAGACGAAATCGTATTCGGAGCTGAGGTCGGCGAGTTTGTACTCGGCGAACCATTCTTGCAGTGTGAGCCAGGTGCGGTTGCGAATGGTGCCTTTGCGGACATTCGGACTGACCACGGCCAGTTCCTGGACGCTGAGCGCATTGACGTTGAAGGCCGGGGTGAGCTTCACACGCCAGTCCATGGGCTTGAAGGCCGCGTCGCCGTGGAAGAGGTCGAAGGAGAGCGTGTACAGTTCCGAGTGGAAGAACTGGCCGGAGCGTGCGAAGAAGTCGGTTTCGAAAGGCCGGGCCGTGCTTTCGAAGGCCGTGGTGGCCGTGGGAATATCGCGGCCATCGTAGAGGTGAACCGCGGTGCCCGTGACGTTCAAGAAGGTGTGCTGCCCCAGGATGGGATAGTCGCCCTTGATGACGTTGAGGTTGTACGGATCGAGCAATCGACCAAGGCGGTAGGGATAATCGAAGACCTTGGGATGGCCCTTGCCGTAGCGGTCCCAGTCCGGGAAGCCGAGCCGCCAGCGGTCTTCGAGCGTGTCATATTCGTCGTTGCTGCCCGAGCGCGGCAACACACCACTTGGCCCAGCGAAGCCGAGCGGCGGATCGTAGACGTAACTGGCGAGCGTGAAGGCCGGGTTCGGCGGGTTCGCCTGCGGTGTCGGTTGCTGTGGTTCCAGCAGGCGGTCGAGCGGATCGCGCGTGCTATCGCGCGGCGGCTCGGCGGGCCGTGTCGCTGAAGGGGATGTTTGCACAGGTGCCATGTCCAGCTGCGGCGCACCCACCAGGGCACACACGCAACCCGCCAGAAAGGCACCACCCAGGGCCATTGCAACTCCCACGCAAGTGGTCCGATGGCACGCGACACACGTTCGATGTAGCCGGTATCACATCTTCAATCGGCATCCTCAGGTGCGAATGTGAGGGAAATGCCGGTTCTTCCAATCAGGCAGCCTGGCGAAGCTGGGCAATCGCCTTGCACTTAAACGGATCTTCACGCTTGGGCTCAGTGGAGCGGTCAACAGTGCCGATAAAAGCGATTGCGCCGGCAGATCGGTTTCGCCTGATTTGGAGAAGGGCTCATGGCTGGGAGTTGGATGCGCTCACCGCTGTTGCAGTGCGAGGCACTGGAAGCTCGCGAAACGCCGGCTTTGCTGGTCGATCTCACAGGTAGCGGGCTCGCGATCACAGGCTCCGCAGAGAACGACCGCATTCGCGTCTATCGTGATGGGCCTGATCTCGTCGTTCTCGAAGGCACACAGGAAGCGGGGCGGTTCGCTTCCAATAGTGTCACGTCCGTGATCGTGGAAGGCGGTGCTGGTAACGACACAATCGTGATCGAGAACGCGCTCACGCAGTCGGTAGTGCTCGACGGTGGCGACGGGAAAAACAAGCTATCGGCGGGCGGTGGCGTCACGGTGCTTACTGGCGGTGCGGGCGAGGATGCACTCTTCGGTGGCCTGGGAGAGAACACTTTTAATGGTGGACCGGGGCAGAACGACCTCTTCCGAGTGCTGCCCGCGGACATCGTGATTCCCAACCCCGGCGACCGCACACTGCCAGAAGCCGAGTTGAATACAGCGGTGGTCGTGGAAACGCTCAGCACGGACGAGGTGAGTGCACTGCTCCAGCGAGCCGCGGCGGCCTCGGCAAGCACGGATGCGATCATCGTTGTCACCGACCAGAATGGCACGATTCTTGGCGTTCGCGTCGAGAGTGGCGTTGATCCCGCCATCACGAGCAACAGTGCCACTCTGGCGTTCGCCGTGGATGGGGCAGTGTCGCTGGCCCGCACCGGGGCCTTCTTTGCCAACGACCAGGGGCCGCTCACGTCGCGCACGGTGCAGTTCATTAGCCAGTCCACGATCACGGAGCGCGAGGTGAACTCGAACCCAAACATCACCGATCCGAATTCGACCGTGCGCGGCCCGGGATTCATTGCTCCCGTGGGTGTGGGTGGTCACTTCCCGCCTGGCATCGCCAACACGCCGCAGGTCGATCTGTTCGCCATCGAGCACTCTAATCGTGACTCCACATTCGCCGTCGGTGCGGACCGCATTCGTGGCACGGCGGACGATGTCGAACTCTCGATGCGCTTCAATATCGATCCGGCTTTTGTGCCGGCGGGCCAGGAACTCACGACGCCGGATTCGTACGGCCTCGTGTCTGGCCTCGCCCCGCTGACGGCGAATGGCATTCCGATCGCTCAGAACCGCGGAATCGCCACGCTCCCCGGCGGCGTCCCCATCTTCAAGAATGGACAGGTCGTCGGTGGCATTGGTGTTTTCTTCCCGGGTAAATCGGGCTACGCCAGCGAGGAGAATTCCTCACTTAGCACCACCTACGATCCGACCAAGCCGGACCGCACATTGGAGGCGGAATGGATCGCCTACGCAGCCGTGGGCGGCACGGTGCTCTCCATCGGCGGCGTGCCGATCGCACCAGTGGGCGAACTAGGCGGCGTGCCAGTGCCGGCCGGGTTCGGCCTCCCCGCCGGTCGCATCGATCTC
>JBGSZR010000076.1:0-2072 GCA_041750275.1 Gemmataceae bacterium | reverse complement strand
GGCAGCGGATTCGTGATACACTCTGTCATCGCGACGGTTCCTGGATTGGGACGAGGCTTGGCGTTGCAACCTCCTCTTGTACCAACACTTGAACCGTCGCGCTATTCTGTTCGCTCAAACCATGTGAAATATCCGGGTTAGGCTGAACAGGTAAAACAGGTCCTTGGTGTTGACCACGCCAACAATGGTGTCGGGGTCGCCGTCATAGACCGGCATGCGGGTGTGGGCACCCCGGCGGACGACCGCCAGGATCTGGTCCGGGGCGGTCCCCAGATCCAGGGCTGCCATCTTGTCCCGTGGTACCATGCAGTCCCCCACCCGCCGGCCCGACAGGGTGAATACCTTGCGGACGAAATCAGCCTGCTGGTGGGACAACACGCCCGCCTCCTCGGTCTGCGCGATCAGCAGTCCGAGTTCCTCGACGGAGTGAAGCAACCCTTCGGCCCCAGCAGGCTCGTACCCCGCCCGACGAAGGATTGCATTCCCGACACCGTTCATGACGGCGATGGCCGGACCCGCCAGCCGGGCGAACATGACTAATGGGGCGGCGACCCACAGGGAGGTGCGGTCGGGTGACTGAAGGGCCAGGGTCTTGGGAATGAGTTCCCCGAACACGACGTGCATGAACGTGATCAGGCCGAAGGCGATCGCTACGGCGACCGTGTGAGCCATCGGCCCGACCCAGGTGTTCGGAAGAACGCCCGCCAACAGCGGCTCGACGATCCGGGAGAGAGCCGGCTCCCCGAGCCATCCGAGGGCGATGCTCGCCAGGGTAATCCCTAGCTGGGTTGCGGCGATGTAGCGGTCCAGGTGTGTGACAGCCTCCTGCACCGCTCTGGCACGCGGCACGCCCTGCTGGACCATCACCTCCACCCGGGTCTTGCGGACCCCGACCAGAGCGAACTCAGCGGCCACGAAGAAGCCGTTCAAGGCAACTAGGGCGGGAACGGCCAGCAGTCCGGCGACTGTCCACGCCCAGTGGACATCCGCCGGAACTTCGGTTGCGAAGCAGACCATGGATTCGCTCCGGGGAGATAAACGGGTGCTACCCGCTCACCAACCAAAGTCGGCGCGGAGCACAGTGGTGCGATAATACCGCGGGGGGAACGCCGAAGGCGGCTCAACAGCGAGGGTGAGGCCCGTTTGGGCTGCCGGCCGGTGCGTGGCAAAAGCTCACGGGATTGGGAGCCGAGGCGAGGCGGTACAGATGTGCTCGGCCGCGGATAGGAGGGCCATTGAGGCGACCGCCCGGTGCACGACCGGACCGCGTGGCATGCGAAAGGGAAGCCAATTCCCGCTCATGGCATTCTTCTTCGCCGGCGGGGATGGCGGAGCCGATCAGAGAGGCTGCCGACGGTAAGGCGGCCATCAACTGTGCGCTTGGCCCGACCGTCAGCAGCCCGACCAGCAACGCCGCTTCGACAGCGTAGACCCGCAGGGAAAGCCGCAATCGGGAAAATCGGGTGCTTCGCACCATGCTAACATTATAGGGCGAATCCGGTCGTTCCAGCCCGCGATTCACAGTGAGTGGGAGGCTCGGCTTTGCGATGGGAGAAGTGTAGATTCACAAGCATGTTCGCCACACGACAAGCGTTTTTCGTCTCGGCTGAGGGACTGAAGACGAGCGACATGGGCACGCACTTTGACGCCACCAGCCAGATCACCCTCGGCGAGCCGTTCGCGTCCGGCATGACAAAAGTGCTTGGTCAGCGATGATGGCTCGCCGGATGACGGAGAGCGCGACCGAATTCGAACCCACACGAATGCAACATCTCAAGTTGGAATCGCATTGATGCCCTTAGCCCGCATTTCTCACAGAGTGGGCGGGTTTGTGGCGGGCGGGGGATTTTGCGCGACGATCTGAGCGGCGGGTTGTCGCGGTGGGGATGACGGGGGTTGTGCACGTCTCCGTTCACGTTGGCGGAGGCTCCGCGGCGCTGATTTCCCACTCCGCGGCGGCTGGAGACGTGCCGCGAGAACGATCGGGCTCCCAATCACTCCGGCACTTCTGGCACCGTTTTCACCGAGGGGGTTCTCTACGCCGTCGAGAGCGGCGCAGCCGCCAGGAGCGG
>JBGSZR010000075.1:0-99480 GCA_041750275.1 Gemmataceae bacterium | reverse complement strand
ACGGCAACGGCACACAGCACCTCTTCTACGACCGCGCCGATGTCCTGGTCATCTCCATCCACGGCGACCCGGATGGCCTCTTCCCGTACTTCTCCGGCTACGAGGACGAAACCGGCACCGCGGCCGGGCTCGGTTTCAACTGGAACCTGCCCATGCCATCGGGAACCGGTGTCCGCAAGTACCGCCCTGCTCTGGCCAGCGCGATCGAACGTATCGGCACTTTCCAGCCGGAGAGCCTCGTGGTCTCACTTGGCACGGACACCCACGAACGCGACCCCATCGGCAGCTTCCGCCTGCCGACCGAGGAATTCACCAGGATGGGCGATGCCGTTCGTGAATTGAACCTGCCCACCGTGGTGGTGCAAGAAGGCGGGTACAACGTGGACGTGATCGGCGACTGCGTCGCGGGCTTCCTGGCAGGAGTGCAAGTGCGTGCTCCACTCTAGCCACAGGAAGCGCCGAGACAGGATTCGGGTCCGTGCCTTTCCAATACGCGGCTTGCTCTTCCCTTTTTGCACACACTGCAATCAACAATGGTGTGGTGCCAATCTCACTCGAATATCAGCCCGCCACATCCAAAAACGCCGAGGGCACAGAGGTCGTGATCATGACCTCTGTGCCCTCGGTGATCTCTGTGGCGAATCGCGTACGACCTTAATTATTGAACTCACCCTTGCGCTTGGCGAGGTGGGCTTGCAGGCGTTGCACGATGCTCGAATGCATCTGGCTCACGCGTGATTCACTGAGGTTCAATGTGGAGCCGATCTCTTTCATCGTCATCTCTTCGTAGTAGTAAAGAATGACGATGAGTCGCTCATTGCGGTTGAGGCCGCGGGTCACGAGCCGCATGAGGTCGCGGTTCTGGAGGCGGTTGGTCGGATCCTCGGACTTCTTGTCTTCGAGGATGTCGATTTCGCGTACGTCCTTGTAGCTGTCCGTCTCATACCATTTCTTGTTCAGCGAGACGAGATTCACGGCAGTCGCGTCGCCGAGATACTGATCGAGTTGATCGAGCGGAATGCCAAGCCGCTCGGCGAGTTCTTCCGGGCGGGGCGGTCGACCGAGGGCGGCTTCAAGCGACTTGCGAGCCGCTTCCATCTTGCTTGATTTCGAGCGAACGAGCCGGGGCACCCAGTCCATCGTGCGGAGTTCGTCCAGCATGGCCCCGCGGATGCGCGGCACGCAATAGGTTTCGAACTTCACGCCGCGGGTCAGATCGAATGCGTCGATCGCGTCCATCAGGCCGAACACGCCGGCGCTAATGAGGTCGTCGAGTTCGACGCCATCGGGAAGGCGGGCCCAGATGCGTTCGCCGTTGTATTTCACCAGGTGCAAATACTTCTCGACGAGCTTGTTCCGCATCTCGACGGTGGGTCGATCGCGGTACTCGCGCCAGACGTCCTGCACATCGGTTTCGACTTCGGTCACGATCTCATCCTCCCTGATGTCCGGCGAGTCTCACTTCGCGGTCCTGCACCGTTCGCGTACTGCGAGCGGTTTCCCCACAGGCATCCGTTTGGTGGGTGCGGGTCTTCACGTCGTCATGGGGTGAAGGCCGACCCGATCCGTATGGTGCGAAGCCTGACTCACCGATCCCCCGAGGCGTCGAACGGGAAGAGAACGACACCTTCCGGACAACTATCGACCGGACTTTGAGCCGCAATCCAAAGAAAGCGGAGAAAGTCCCTGCAAGCGCCTGCCGTCACCGATTCCTGCCGCACGATCCGTGGGATCGATGCGGCCGACATGGGAAGCGTTCCCCAACAATCCCCACGAACATCGGCGGCCAGCGGTTGAAGGAGGGCGTATATGCCGGCCGATCGGAGCGAAGGGAAGGGCAAGATTTACAATCCGTGAGAGAGATTCCACTCTGACTCGTTGCGACTGGCCGTTGGCGGTAAGATGTGCAAAGTCGGCAGGACGCACGTTCTCACGCGGGGGATGCCATGAGTCAAACAACGGGCTGGCTGATCGGAGCCGTCACCCTCACCCTGGCGGGGCTCGGTGCCTCGTTCTGGTGGATGCACCAGGCCAATGCGGTGCCTGATCCCCACGATCCCCCCAAGTTCGCCGAGGACACCGTGACCAAGGCCGTGGCCGTGAAGTTCGATCGCGACCGCGCAATCAAATACCTCAAGCAACTCTGCGACATCGGTCCACGCATTAGCGGCAGCGACGGCATGCAGAAGCAACAGGCGATCCTGGAGAAACACTTTGCCGATCACGGCGCGACTGTGACGAAGCAGGAGTTCAAGGCCCGCCAGCGCAGCCAGAACGTGGACACGCCGATGACGAACCTCATCGCCTCATGGCAACCGGAGAAGGCCCGCCGCGTGATCTTCTGCTGCCACTACGACACCCGCCCCATTGCCGACCAGGAAGCCAATCCCAACAACTGGAACCGCCCCTTCCTCAGTGCCAACGACGGCACCGCGGGTGTGGCCTGGATGATGGAACTCGCCCATCACATGAAGGATCTCAAGACAGAAGTTGGCATCGATTTCGTGCTCTTCGATGGCGAGGAATACGTCTTCAAGTCTTCGCGCAACGGTGGCGACGACAAATACTTCTTCGGCTCCGAGCACTTCGCCGAGCAGTATGAGAAGACCAAGCAAACGCGCAAGCACCACTACGAAGCCGCCATCCTGATGGACCTGTGCCACGCCAAGGGTGCCGTGCTGCGGGTGGAAATTAACTCGTACAAGTTCGCGAAGCCGCTCGTCGACTCGGTGTGGGGGGTGGCACTGGGGATGAAGGCAAGTTCGTTCCGCTATGAGGAAGGCCCCGAAGTGCAGGACGATCACCTGGCCCTGCTGGGTGCCGGCATCCCTGCGGTGGACATCATCGATTTCGACTACCCGCACTGGCACAAATTAACGGACACACCGGATAAAGTGTCCGGCGATCAGATGGCCGAGATTGCCCAGGTGCTCACCACATGGGTGCAGGGTGTGAAGTGATTACAATGGTGTAGTAGCGACGCGACGTCTTCGAAACGAATCGCGCCGCACTCGAACTGAATGACCAGCGGAGCGGAAGCATGAAGGTGGTGCGGTGTCCGGGGTGTCGGGGAGCGTCGCGGGTGGCGGCTGAGGCGATTGGGCTTCAGGTGGTCTGCCCGCGTTGCCGCTACGAATTCCAGGCGGTGGAAGAAGCCGCGACCATCGCTGCTCCCGAATCGCCGGCACGCGAGCCGCGACCACAGTTGCGTCTGCGTCGGCCACCCGTGGAAGAATCGGTGCGCTCCTCGCGTCCCACGGCCGAGCCCGTGGTACCGCCAGATTCGCACCATACCGCACACGGTCATTCCCCCGTCGATCCCATCGGCCGCTTACCCATCAGCGTCTTTATCGGTCTGGCCCTGCTGCCGTTCGTGGTGCCACTGGTGTGGGTGATCGCGCCGCTGATCCTGGGCCAGCCGCCCATGCTTTCGGTCGTCACGCCCATCGCACTGGCCCTTGCCGCCTCGGCTCTGTGCCTGGCCGTCGTCTACACGGTGGACTGGTCGCCCACCACGCGCATCAAGGGCGTGTTGATGCTGGTCGGCCTTGCGTACTTCGCGGGGCTCAGCCTGTACTTTCTCAAGAAAGAGATGGTTGATAAAGCTCGCGAATTCGTCGGCCCCGAACGCGACTGGAAACTGTTCCAGCCGCCCGCCGGCGACTACCGCGTCCGCATGCCATCCGGACCCAAGAAAGGCGAACTCCGCCTGCTCGACGGCTGGAAACTCGATGCGTACCGTGCCACGCACAAGTCCTGGATGGGGCCAATCGTCTTCGTGGTCGGTTCCGCCGAGGACCCCCGGGACGCAAAGCTGGGCGACGAGCAACAGTGGTTCGATGCGGTGAAGATTTCGTTGCTTCAAGCCGGGGCGCGCGAACCCATGGCGGAGTCGGTGCTGCCTGCGGTGCCAGGCACAGGACCCGGGCGGCAGTTCGAATTCCGCGTGAACACCAACGCCCACTATCGCGTCGTGCAAGTCTATCGTGCGAAGGGTCGACTCTACTACCTCTCGGCCGAGGGCAATAACCTCGACCCGAAGGACGATCTCGTTCAGAACTTCTTCGAGTCGTTCATGGTCCTGAAAGACTGAGCAGAGCCACGATGGGAACCCCGGGCCATTTCACTT
The DNA here is from genome assembly GCA_041750275.1 of Gemmataceae bacterium. GTDB lineage: Bacteria > Planctomycetota > Planctomycetia > Gemmatales > Gemmataceae > JBGSZR01. Next base: position 95,351 of record JBGSZR010000075.1, on the reverse strand, counting down.
CTACTCCATGATCGCGATGCCATTGCCTGTTCGAACGTTGCCGATGTTGCAGAACTGGGATTGCCAGGGCTGCTCGGCGTGTTGCCGGTCTTATCACGTGCCGGTCTCGGCCGAGGAACGCCAGACTATCGAATCCCAGGGCTGGGAGCGCGAATCGGGGTTCATGGACACACCCTTCTTCGTCCGCGAAGGCGGCTGGTTCGCGGGCCACTCGTATCGCCTCAACCACCGGGCCGATGGTGCCTGTGTGTTTCTCGGCGACGACAACCGCTGCCGAATCCATGCGAAATTCGGCTCCGCGGGTAAACCGCTCGCGTGCCGGGTTTACCCCTTCATGCTCGTGCCGGTTGGCGATCACTGGCGGCTCGGCCTGCGCTTCGCGTGCCCGAGTTCCGTGACGAATGCTGGCCGGCCACTCGCGGAGCACAACGCCGAGGCATCGAGCTATGCGGCCCTGCTAGAAGACGCTTCTCCCGCTGCGAAGAGCGTGCCGCCACCCGCACTCCGCAAGCGTCAACATGTCCAGTGGGACGATGTCTTTCGCATCGCCACCGCCATCTCGAAGACGCTCGGTGATGGGCGCGATCCGCTCGAACGCCGCTGGCGAAAGGTCCTCGGCCTCGTGGCAATCCTGCGCACATCCGAATTCGACGGCGGTGGCGATCCCAAGAAAGCCGTGACGGGTGGCCGACTCAGCGAGATGCTGCACGTGCTCGGCATGGCGATGGCGGACGATGCACCCATACACGCGACGGACGTACCGGTTCCGGGATGGGTGGGCCGCATGGTGTTTCGACCTGTGCTCGCGGTCTACGCGCGAAAGGATCACGGTGCCGAGAAGGGGACGGCTCAGCGCACGCCGGCGGGTCGCATTCTGTCCGCGCTTGCCTTCGCCCGCGGCAAGGGTCGCATCCCGAAGCTGCACGCGGCGATTCCGGAGACGACCTTCGACCAGGCCGAACTCCCCACCGGACCACTCAGTGACAATGCGGTGTCACTGCTGACGCGCTATTATCGGCTCAAGGTGGAATCACTGCAATTCTGTGGCCCGACGAACTTCGACATGCCCGTGTGGGACGGCCTGGAATCGCTGGCCTTGACCTTCCCCGCCATCCTTTGGCTTGCACGTGTGTTCGGCAATGCACTGCCGCGCGACGAAGCCGTTGCACTGGCATTGCGAGTCGTGGACGACAACTTTGGCTTCAACAAGCTGCTCGGCATGGGCCGACAAAAGTACGCCCTGAAGATGCTCTCGCAACGCGGCGAACTCCCCCGCCTCGTGGCGTGGTACGCACGATAACGACCCACCGCGAATCCTTCGCTCACGCTTCAGGCTAACGGTCGTTCGCGCTTCCATGATAAACTGGCTCCTCCTGCCTTCTCGTGTCGAGGATTCTGCTGATGCTTTCCCATCTCTTCCGGTTGATGCTGGCCTTTGTGCTCGTGGGTGCAATCCTCGCGATTTCGGTCAGCCACGCCCAGCCGCCGAAGCAGAAGCCGGTCGATCCGGATCATGCGGCCAAGATGGTGAAGGGGACGGCGCTCTTCAAGAACTCTGTGCGCGGCCTATTCACGGCGAAGTGTCTGAAGTGCCACAGTGGCGACCGCGTCGAGGGTGAGTTCGACATGGGCACGCGCGAGAGCCTGCTCAAGGGTGGCACCGCCGGCCTGGCTGTGGTTCCCGGTGATGCCAGGAAGAGCTTGCTGTACCAGCTTGTGGCCCATCAGAAGGAACCGCACATGCCGCACGAACGGGCGAAGCTGGCGGATGCGGACATCGCGAAGATTGCCGAGTGGATCGATCTCGGAGCACCCTTCGACGCGCCGCTTCTCGGCAAGGAGGATGCCGCGGCCTGGACGCGGAAAGTGGTGCCCGCCGAGGCCAAGAAGCACTGGGCCTTCGAGCCGCTCACGTCAGTGAAGCCGCCCGCAGGATACGCGAACCCCGTCGATGCGTTCATCGAGACGAAGCTGAAGGAGCGTGACTTCGCCCTGAACGCGCCGGCGGATCGTCGCACCTTGCTGCGTCGGATCCATCTCGATCTTATCGGCTTGCCACCCTCGCCCGAGGAAGTCGAGGCGTTCGTGAACGACACAGCACCTGATGCCTTCGAGAAAGTCGTGGATCGGCTGCTCGCGTCGCCGCACCACGGTGAACGCTGGGCTCGCCACTGGCTGGACCTCGTCCGCTTCGCCGAGAGCCACGGCTTCGAGCACGACTACGATCGCCCCACGGCTTATCACTACCGTGATTTCGTGATCCAGGCGTTCAACCAGGACATGCCCTTCAACAACTTCACGAAGTGGCAAATCGCCGGTGACGAATTCGCCCCGAAGGACCCCCAGGCACTCGCCGCGACCGGGTATCTCGCGGCCGGGGTCCACTCGACGCAAATCACGAAGAGCGAGGCTGAGAAGCACCGCTACGACGAACTCGACGACATCGTCGGCAACATCGGCACCACCTTCCTGGGGCTCACGGTTGGCTGTGCCCGCTGTCACGATCACAAGTTCGATCCGGTTCCCGCCCGCGACTACTACCGCATGGTGGCCGCCTTCACCACCACCGTTCGCAGCGAGATGGAGGTGAACCTGGACCTGGAAGGCGATGCGAAGGCCAAGGCAGAATACGAGGTAGCCCATCAGCCCTTGGTGGAAGCACGGATGAAGTACGAACGGGAATCGCTGCCGGACCGTTTCACCGTGTGGGAGAACTCAACGAGTGACATCGCACGGTCACCGAGTCTGTTCTGGCTACCCGTCCGTGCAGCGTTCGCCGCGAAGCCACGCACTCCGACACAGGCGGCGCTTGTGTTGAGCTGGTTCGCACCCCGGGATCCGGAATGGTCCAAGCTTGCGAAGGCCGAGCGCGAGCACGCAGCGACCGCACCCAAACCCAAAGTGGCGAAGATGCTGATTTCCAGCGAAGGTGTCCCGCCGGTTCGTCTGCATTCACAGGGTGCGGACTTCCTGAAGGAGACACACTTCCTGCGGCGCGGCGACCCGGACCAGAAGGAGCGTGTGGCGGAGATGTCCTTCTTGCAGGTGCTGATGCCGGAGGCGGAAGCCCAATCGCGCTGGATGAGTGCACCACCCGCGGGAAGCCGGACCAGCTTCCGCCGCACGGGCTTTGCGAACTGGCTCACGGACGAACGCAACGGGGCCGGGCACCTGCTCGCACGGGTGATCGTGAATCGCCTCTGGCAGCACCACATGGGTCGCGGACTCGTGGCCACACCCAGCGATTTCGGCCTCCGCAGCGAGGCACCGACGCATCCGGAATTGCTCGATTTCCTGGCGAGTGAATTGATCCGCCAGCAGTGGAAGCTGAAGCCAATCCATCGATTGATCATCACTTCGAAGGCCTATCAGCAGAGTTCCGCACGCGATGAGGTGAAGGTGAAAGCTGATCCGGAGAACGCCCTGTTCGGTCGGCAATCGCTGCGGCGGCTCGAAGCGGAGGTGATCCGCGATTCGATCCTGTTCGTGGGCGGCACACTCGATGAACGCATGTTCGGAGCCGGAACGCTCGATGAACGCAGCCTACGCCGCAGCATTTACTTCACCGTGAAACGGAGCAAATCCATTCCTGCCCTGATGGTCTTCGATGCCCCAGATGGCACGACTGGTGTGGGTGAACGGCCAAGCACCACGATCGCTCCCCAGGCGCTTCACCTCATGAACAATCCACAGGTTCGCGCGGCGGCGAAGGGATTTGCCAAACGCCTGCTCGGGGATGGCACAGCCAGCGATATCGTGCTTGTCAACCGGGCCTATCTTGCGGCACTTTGTCGCGAACCCTCGACGGGCGAACGCGCGGATGCACTGGCATTCCTGAAGGGAAAGACCGGGGCCCAGCGGGAGGCCGCCCTCTCCGACTTCTGCCAGGTGCTCTTCTGCCTCAACGAGTTTCTCTATGTGGGTTGAGTGATGGATGATTTCGCCAGCGATTTCGATGGAGCCTGGAAAGAAGCTCTCGACAGTTTCTTCCGGGAGTTCCTGGAATTTAGCTTCCCCGGGATCGCCCGGGACGTGAACTGGGACCGCGAAGTGGAGTCGCTCGACACGGAATTGAAGAGGATCATCCCCGAGTCGGAACTGGGCAAGGGCTTCGTCGACAAGTTCGTGCGGCTCTGGACACTTTCCGACAAACAGGAAGCACTCTTCATCCACGTGGAGATTCAGAGCCAGCGCGACATGAACTTCGCCCACCGGATGTATCGGTATAATCATCGACTGGAGGATGTGTACGAATCGATGCCAGTTAGCGTGGCCGTGCTCGGCGATGCGTACCACGACTGGAGGCCTGCCCTGCACTCGGCGGGCCGGTTCGGATGCCGGGTCGAGTTTCACTACCCGATCCTGAAACTGGCGGATTTCGTGAACCGCGAGGCAGAACTGGAAACGCATCCGAGTCTCTTCGCACCGTTCGTGCTGGCCCACCTGAAGACGAACGAAACGAAGGGAAACCCAGAGAGTCGGCTGGTCTGGAAACTCCGTGTGGTGCGAGGTCTTTACGAACGCGGGCTGGATCAAGTCACCATCCGGCGTCTGTTTCGTGTCGTTGACTGGGTCATGACCTTGCCGAAGTTTCTCGCGAAGACGCTTTACTCCCAGATCCAGGCCATTGAAAAGGAGAAAACGGTGCCATTCATTACCTCGATCGAAGAGTACTTGCTGGAAAAGGGCGAGGAACAAGGGCTCGAAAAAGGACGGCAGGAAGGACGGCAGGAGATGCAAGTCGATGCCATTCGGCTCGGCCTCAAGCTCCGATTTGGCCAGGCCGGTGTCGACCTGATGCCGCGGATTCGTGCGGTCGAAGAACCCGCAGTGCTCGATGCGGTCTACACCGCCATTGAATCCGCCCCCGATCTCACTGCGATTCGCGAGCTACTCCCCCCGCAAGCCTGAGACCCACCATGCACCACATTCCACGCCTGTTCGCTCCACCGTCCCCGGCATACCGCTCACGCCGTGAGTTCCTCACACGGGCCGGTGGTGGTCTTGGCCTGCTCGCCCTGGCGGACCTGCTGGCCCGCGGCGACGAGCCGGTTGGTTCACCCAACCCACTGGCGCCCCGACCGGCCCATTTCCCGGCGAAAGCCAAGTCCGTGATCTGGCTCTTCATGAACGGCGGCCCGTCCCATGTGGACACCTGGGACTACAAGCCCGAACTTGAGAAACGCGACGGCCAGGAACTCAAGGGCTTCGACCCCAACACAGGCTTCTTCGCCGGCCAGGTGGGGCCGTTGATGAAGTCGCCATTCGCCTGGAAACAGCATGGTCAGTGCGGCAAATGGGTGTCGTCTCTCTTTCCGCACATGGCGAAGCATGTGGACAAGATGGCCTTCATCCACTCGCTCTGGGGCGAATCCAACAACCATTCACCCGCTCTCTTCCGCATCAACACCGGCATGGCCCGCATGGGCTTTCCCTGCGTTGGCAGCTGGGTGACATACGGCCTTGGCAGCGAGAGCCAGAGCCTGCCCGCCTTCTGCGTCATGTACGACACGCTGGGTCGCGGCGTGCCCAAGGGCCACTCGCAGAACTGGGGAGCCGGCTTCCTGCCGACCGTCTTCCAGGGCACCGCCTTCAAGCCGCAGGGCGAGCCGATCGACAACCTCTCACGCCCGAAAGAAATGACCGACGAGCGCCAGCGAGCCCAGTTGAACCTCTTGAAATCCCTCAACAAAAGCTCACTCGAACAACACCCAGCCGAAGCAGACCTCGCGGCACGTGTTGAGTCGTATGAACTGGAGTACCGCATGCAGATGGCCGCGCCGGATGCGCTCGATCTGAACAAGGAGAGCGCCGAAACGAAAGCCCTCTATGGGCTCGATCACCCCAAGTCCACACACTTCGCGAAGCAGTGCCTGACCGCACGCCGACTCGTCGAACGCGGTGTGCGTTTCGTGCAAATCTACTCTGGCGGCATGGACAACGATCTCAGCTGGGATGGCCACAGCAACATCGCCAAGAACCACGGCGGCTTCGCACTGGAAACCGATCAGCCCATTGCAGGCTTGCTCGAGGACCTGGAACGTCGGGGCTTGCTTGCCGACACGCTTGTGATTTGGGGCGGTGAGTTCGGCCGCTTGCCCATCGTGCAGAAGGGTTCCGGTGGCCGCGACCACAATCCGCACGCCAACACCTTCTGGCTCGCCGGTGGCGGCGTGAAGGGCGGCATCAGCTACGGTGCCACAGACGACATCGGTTTCAAGGCCGTCGAAAACCGCGTCAGCGTGAACGACCTGCACGCCACCATCCTGCACCTCATGGGGCTCGATCACAAGAAACTCACCCATCGCTACAACGGCCGCGATTTCCGCCTCACCGATGTCGGCGGCAATGTCATTCGAGAGGTGCTGGCCTGATTCGACCCAGAACCCCATGTTGCTTATTCACAGGGGAAAGCACAATCACTCTGGGTCAACCTGCAGATCGCGGCCTGGAGATCGTGCCAGAGCCGCGTTCACAACAGCCTCTCAGGTGCCTCCATTTTCAATCAAGTCCGGCAGGCCATGAGAGCCGTCATGTAAGAAATGGAGAAGTCACGTCAATACATACCTTCTACCAGCCGTCGCGAGACGGTTTTTTAACACCGTCACGGGTTCCCGTCGAAACCAGCACGAACCACCCTCTCTCGTAAGGCGATCACCGTCTCGCCAAGCTGGTACATCAGGGAAGTGACCCCGCACCGCGGCGTTGGATCGGGTTCACGTGTTCGTGCTGGAGCCATCTCCAACAACTGGGACAGAGAAGAGGAACGGTTAACGAAACGGTTGGATCGCTGAAAGTCCGAGACTTCGACGCATGCACACCGAGTGACGCGTGCTCGGGGGAACTGCGCGCCGCGGACCAGGCCAAGGGCAACGAAAACCCCGTCATCACGGGGGACGGGCGTTGACTTCCTACGTTACATCTGCTTCGCGGGGGGGGTACGGCGTGAGGACCGCAACTCCAGCACCAACTCCCGCTCTGGATCAGGGCCGTAGCACTCGGCGGTGAACGCCACTCCGGCCGCCCGCAGCGGGGCCACCAGATCCTCGGCGCGGGCCGGCAGGTCGGCGACCATGCCGTGCGTGAGGATCGGCGACTCGGCCTCGATGACCAGCTCGGCCCAGTCGCTGAACACCTCGTAGTCCACCCACGAGCACTTGCGGACCCGCCACCCTTGCGCCCCGTACAGTGCGGCCACCTCGGCCCGCGTCAGGGCAGTGGTCAAGCCGCTGTAGAAGTTGGGCCGGTCCGACAACGCAGCCACTATCGAAGCCCTCCGCGCCGCCGAACGTAAAAGGCGCTGGTGCTGGGCCGCTTCATCCGTTGGTTAGCCGGCCTCACCAGCCAGCACTTTCAAACCCAGATAGTGCTGGTCAACCACTTTCTGATGAAGTCTTCGAGCGAAGACGCAATGTCTTTTAACTCATCGTCAATCGGATACCAGACGACAATGTTTGGCGCACATGCCTGAGTTTCCATTACCGGGAATCCGAACAGAATCCCATCGGTACCGGCGTCTGCGAAGAAGACTACTTTGCGGAAGTCGCGCTTGTACGTCTCCTTAGCGGATTCGCCACGAAACCAGAAGTTCCGTTCGACCACTTCTGCAAGCGTCCAAATAAGCCAGTGCTCCTCAAACCACTCGCCGCTGTCAATCGCCATCATACCCATCACGCCGTTGCTTTCGAGCAAGAGCGAGCGAAGGGATGCTGGAAGGGTAGCACTGAGGCGAAGATCTGCCTGAGCAATCTCTTGTGCCGATGCGCCTGAATAAAACTCCGGCCTGCCAGCGATCCCAGGCTGATTGGGTGCGATGGCATAAGTCGCAGTGATCGATTCGCGCCAGTTCATGCGCTGTGCCTGGGCTGAGTCTTGCCCGCCGAACGTAGAGGAGGCTATGCTCCGCTCGGGGCGTAATGGAACACGCAGGATCGCTTCGGTTGAACGAATCGTGGAGCAGTCTATGGAGAGTCCATCGCTCCCGCGGTCATTGCAGAAGTGTAACGGCCTCGGCGGCCACAACGCAAACGGGATTCTGGCACATTCACTATCCCCGTGCGTTCGCCTGAGCGTGAATTGCTCGCAGGCTGTTTGGTCCCGCCGCGGTGTGAAAATGCGTTGTCACAGCCCCGAGATGAGAGGCCAACGAACAAACCATCCCGGTGCCGTGTAGTGTGTGCTTGCGATGCGAACGCCTCCGAACTGCAACACCGAAGTTTTTTTTTCCAACGAATTGCCGGGCGGGGGAATTATTTACTCAAGTCAGACGGACATGACAGCGGTTTGGCCTGTTATTCGTCGCACCACTCTTACGCGTCATGCCCCCTTGGCCTTGGGCTTCATCGCAGGTCGTCTCTGAGCCAACAGAACTCCGTTCATTTGGTCCGTTTGTACACGTCCTTACTGCCGCCACCGAAGTTATAGGTTCGCACGTACTCGTCTTTATCGATCTTGTAGCCATCCCAAGTGATTTTGTTTTTAATCGGCTCGAATGTCATATTCATGACACCATTCTTGATAAACCATGTGCCCTTGTTTTGACCAAAACCGCCTGGATTACTGATAAAGGTTCCGTTAGCTTCAAAAACCCACACATCGGCAGCACGTTCACCTTTCCACTTGCCCACGAACAACTTGGTATCGCTTGCATCATCTGCTATTACCATGTCGGGGACGATGAACGAGACGAGAAATGTTAGGGCACCAATCGCAGTCATTTGCAGCTTCATTCGATCACCTTTGTGGAGTAAAGTTGCGACGCTTCGTGATCCAGGGGATTCAGGCTCTCGTTCACTCATGCGATAGGAGATAGAATCCATGTCTGTCCGGTCTGGGTTATCGCACGCGATAGCCCTTCGCCTTTCCCGGAGGCATTACACATGGACCTCACCGCAATTCTCGCGGTTGATCTCGGCACGTGCAACAACTTTCTTTGCGGGTTTGATCTCCCCTCGTCCGTACTCACAGTGCGTGGTTCCGCAGGCTGTATCGAGTTGGTTCACGCACTGGGCCGCACTCGACGTGGGCACAGCGCGCCTCGCTGCTGCGCTCTTCACCCCGATCGTGTGTCGCCTCGGCCCGGAGTCATTACCCAAATACCACCAAGGCTTTGCAGATGCGTGTGGCGATGATTCCGGAAATCGGGCATGATTCCGATGATTCCGGTTGAGGGGTGTGGTGGATCTCGTCGGAAGCATTTTGCGGCCCCGCGCAGGAGCGCGGGTGCGTGACAATCAGACCACTTTACCCTCGACGCCGGCGAGGGCTTTGGCGGGGCCGAAGGCGATGGCGGTGGACTGGTCGATGGGGTAGCGATCCAGGAAGGCCCGAATGTCCGCGAGGGTGACGGCGTCGAAGTTGGCGAGTTCCGTATCCACATCGCGGTACTCGCCGGTGTAGGCCCAGGCGGCGGCGATGGCCTGCATTCGACCCATCGGCCGCTCGCTGCCCCGCACCACCCGGCTGGCGATCTTGCTCTTGGCGAGCCGCAATTCGTCCTCGCTGATGCTGTTCTGCTGCACGTCCTTGAGCACCCCGCGGACGATTTCGAGATTCGCCTCCGCTTCTTCTTGCTCGCAGCTATAGGAGGTGTAGATGCAGCCACTGGCGTCGTTTTCGTAGTAACTGCAGTCGGCACCTTCCGCGAGGCCGGGATCGACGAGTGCCCAGTAGAGGCGGCTGCCGGAGTCGTCGCCGACGGCGAGTGTGAGCGTGTCCGCGGCGTAGCGCATCTTCGAGTCGGCGGGCGGGCCACCGGCCAGGAGCATCACGTGTTGCTGTTGCACCTTCTCGCGGGTGAGCACGTGGAGGCCGCCGATGCCGGGCCATTCCGTGCGGTTGAGTCGCGGAGCCGAGCCCGCTTCCCATGATTCGCAGGCGGCACGGATGAGCGAAACGAAGTTGTCCCAGTCGAAGTTGCCGGCCGCGGAGACGATGAGGTTGGAGGCGACATAACGGCGTTCGAAATAGGCGGCCATCTGGTCGCGGCTCAGGGCGGTCACGCTTTCCTTCGAGCCGAGCACGCTATTCCCGAGCGGATGCGTGGCGTAGTAGATGCGGCGGGCATGATCGCCAGCGGCCCAGCCGGGCTGATCCTCGTACATGCCGATCTCTTCGAGAATCACTTCCTTCTCGGTGGTGAAGTCCTCGATGCGCAGGCTTGGCCGCAAGATGTCCGCAAGGATGTCCACGGCCTTCGGCAAGTATTCGGGCAACACCGCGGCATAGTAGACGGTGTTTTCTTCGCTGGTGTAAGCGTTGTAGTTCGCGCCGATGCGGTCGAAGTCCAGGTTCACATCGAGAGCGGAGCGGCGTGGCGTTCCCTTGAACATCATGTGTTCGAGGAAGTGCGACACACCCGAGACCTCCGCTGTCTCGTCGCGGCTTCCGGTGCGAACGAAGAAACCGAGTGCCACCGAGCGGGCGGACGGGCTCGTCTCGCCGATCAGTTGCAAACCATTGGGCAGCTTGTGCGTGTGGAACGGCATCGTCAGATTCACCTCATGCGTAGCCGCGGAACCAGAATATCCAGGCAATCACGGCACCGAGCCAAACGATAGTGCCCGCGATATAAGCGAACACGAATGGCGCGGCGACCTCGTCGGCTTCGGTGATGGTCGAGTCATTCATGGCTGGCCGCGATCTCCGAACAGATAGAGCAGCAGGGCCGCGACGCCGAATATCCATAGCGCCGCTGCCGTGAGCACGACCCACTTGATCCGCAATTCCCAGGGCTTTTCGTCGGTCGGTTCGTCGGGCATCACTCCGGCATCCTCAACGCGTCCGGGCCGAGCGTCACCAGGGTGATGTCCTTCACAGGGTAGCGTTCGAGATACCGCAGGATGGAGGACGGGGCGAGCCCGTCGATGGCCGCCTGGATTTCATCGAAGGAGCGAACGCGGCCGAGGTAATACCAGTCCGTAGCAATCGAACCCGCCCGGGCGGAGGTCGATTCTTCCTGCATGATGAGCGAGGACTTCAGGCCGGCCTTCACGCGGTCGATCTCGTCGAGCGTGACACCATCCTTGAGGCGGCGAAGTTCACCTACGGTGACATCGAGCGTTTGCTGAGCACGATCGGCACGGGTGCCGGCATAGGCCAGCATGGTGCCGCGGTCCTTGAAGGTTTCGTGCGAGGCAAAGACGGAGTAGCACAGGCCGCGTTTCTCTCGCACCTCGGTGAAGAGCCGGGAACTCATGCCGCCGGAGAGCACGCCAACGGCGGCCCGGGCGGCATAGTAGTCGGGGTCGAGCACGGAAGCACCGGGGAAGGCCAGTGCGATCTGCGTTTGTTGCGTGTCCTTGTGCAGGTGTTCCGAGCGTGGTGTTGCGGCTTCGGGCTTCACGTCAATCGGTTCACCCTGTGGCCAGTCGCCGAAGAGCCGTGTGACCTGGTCGCGGAGCGGCTCCCACTCGATGTTGCCCGCGACCGTGAGTATGGTGCCGTTCGGGCGAAAGAGCCGGGCATGCTGGGCGCGAATGTCTGCAATCGAGAGCGACTCAATATCTTCAGTCTTGCCTCGTTTGTCGCGGTTGAGCGGGGCCGGGTAGTAACGGCGACGCAGTTCCACCATCACCTTTTGCTGAGGTGCATCTTCAAGGCTTTGAATGTCCTGCAGGGCCAGTGCCTGAACCGGTTCGAGTTCCTCTTCCGGCAGGTGCGGGCGGCGCAGGATATCCGCGTAAAGTTCGAGTGCGGAAGCGATGTTGCGGGAAAGCGTCGAACCCCAGAAACGCATGTTGATGGCACCGACGCTTTCGTCGCGATCGATACCCAGGCTATCGAGTTCGAGCGTGAGTTGTCGGCTATCGCGCTCGCCAGCACCGCGTGTAATGAGGTCGGCGAGCAGTGTGGCCGTGCCGAATTTCCCGGGCAGATCGAAGGCTGCCCCGGCGGGAACCAGGAAGTTCATCGCCGCCGAACGCACATGCTCCATGCGCTCGGCAAGCAACACCATTCCGTTTGGCAAAGTGTGCTGGAAGACCTGTTGTCCCACGTCAGCCCCTTCTGGATTCCGTCCCGCATCGAACCGCACCGACACGGATGAACGGACCATTCTACGAGAGCAGCCGCTCAAGGGGAGGTGTTTGCTTGCAGTGCGCGGCACCGCGAACACCCGTGCGATCGTGGCCGTTGTGGCGAAACCCGATTTCGGTCATCGCGTCCGCAGTCTCAAATGCCGGTTCCAATTGTTGCTGACTCGGGCACGTCGACCGCACGGTAAAGCGTTTTGTCGCTGCGAAAGCCGACAGAACGGTACATGCGGACAGCGGGCTCGTTGCGGGCGGTGACCTCGAGCAGGGCGCGCTGAATTCCCAGTTCGGAAAAGCCGGCCAGTGCCTGGAGTAAGAGGGCCCGGCCAAGGCCCTTGCCCCGGCATTCCGGGACCACTCCGAGGTTTTGGATGGCACCGCGACCGCATTCATCGATCACACCCTGGACGGTGCCGACACAGCCCGCAGCGGGGGAATGCTCCGAACCGGCCTCGCTGACGATCAGCCAGGTGGCCGTCGGACAGAAGCCCAGGCGATTGCGGATGACGTGCATGAGTTCCCGGCAACCGGCACTGTGACCCAGACTCGGGAATACGACAGAATCGAGATGGTGCTGGAAGCAGAGCAGCTTCACCTCGGCATGCACCTCGAGCAGTGAATCGTGCCAGGGCAGCCACCAGAAACCGGGCGGCAGTTGTGCGGCAGGCGGTGCCGGTCGCAGGTCCCGTTCCATCCGATATCGTTTGAAGTAAGTGGGCTTTCCCATGCCTTCATCCTGCGAACCACAAGGCGGAACGTGCCTGATCGCGTCACAAGCGGCGTTCATCTGCCTCTCACGGCAAGGGTGTGATTAAATCCCTCGCAACAACAGGAAGAGCGAGATGAGCACCATCAAGCCCACGGTAAGGCTCAGTGCAATTGCGAGGAACCGTAATTGCCGTCGGCGTTCGTACTCCGCCGTGTCTTCTTCCACTTCTAGTAACTTCTCGCGCTTCCGTTTTGCACGCGGCTCTGGCGTGGCATCGTCATTCGCATCCAGTGTCAGGATCGGTGTGGCGTCCCAGAGGCTCGGGTCGAGGCTCCGCGTGTCCACCTCAGCTAGCAACTCGCTGGCGCTGTGAGCGGCCGAAGGCTCGGGTTCATCGGCACCCGCCCAGCGCGAGAGCAGCGATCGCACCGCCTCGCCATCGCTGGGCCTGTCCGCGGGCTTCTTCGCCATCAACCGCTCCACAAGTTTCGCCACCTCGGCAGGCACTGTGGGGTTTAGCATGTTCACCGGAGGTGGGTCTTCCTGGCGATGCCACTTGATCTTCTGTTGCGACGAACCACCGGGGAACGGCGGAGCCCCGGTGAGGGCATAATACATCGCACAGCCGATGGAATAGAGATCGGACCAGGGGCCGACGTCCGTGGAATCGGCCGATTGCTCCGGGGCGATGTAGTCCATGGTGCCGAGAATGTAGCCCTCGCCGCCCACGATGCTGGGGTCCAGGGGCAGATCTTCATCGAGGAGCATGGCCAGGCCGAAATCGAGCACTTTGCCCCGGCCCTCGGGTGTGACCATGATGTTTGAAGGCTTCAAGTCGCGGTGGATCAGGCCTTTCGAATGGGCATGAGTCAGGCCCGCAGCGACATCGGCAAAGACGCGGGCCGCCGTGGCGATGGGCATCGGGCCGTGCTGGGTCACGACTTGCCGCACCGTGTGCCCCTGGACATACTCCATCGCAATGAAGTGAACGCCCGCGACTTCGCCGGCATCGAGCGTGCGGGTGATGTGTTCGTGTTCGACGTGCCGGCCCAGGTCCATCTCTCGGCGAAAGCGGGCGAGCGTCCGTTCTTCTTCCCGGGCACGCTTGGCTGGAAGCACCTTGAGCGCCACGAGTGCTGCGGTGGTGCCATCGGCGGCAGTGCGCGTATCGCGTGCGAGATAGACGGTGCCCATGCCTCCCTTGCCGAGAGGTGCGAGCACAGTGTATGGCCCGAGCACGAGCCCTTGCCAGAGCCCCTGCAGCAGCTTCTCAGCCTGATAATGGGTGAGATCTTCCGCCTCGATGAACCTCTCGGCGAGCACACGCGCCGACGCTTCATCGGAGAGACGTTTGGTCAGTGCATCAATCGAGCTTCGCTTCACAACGCCACTGCGGATCAGCGTCTGCAAGAAGGCTTCGCGGGAGACTTCAGGCCGTCGCGGCACTGGGTTCATTGTCGGTTTCCCGCAGATTCGATCCTCTCATTCTCCGGGAACAGTGCACGACAGGCCACTCTGCTCCATCCAGTTAAAGGTTACATCAGTTGAAGTTTTCATGAATTTCAGCCAGTCTTCGCGCTTCGCCGTTTCCCAGAATCGCCTATCTGCCATAATGTACAGCAACAATCTGGCGAATTGATTCGCCACTCTCCACGAAATGAACCGGTGGAGCCGGCCGTGTCGATGTCTCTCGAACGCGATCTCGATTCCCTTCATCGTTCCATTCTCACCATGGCCGGGCAGGTCGAAGATGCGATTGCGATGGCCGTGGCCGCGCTGCACTCGCGCGACCCGGACCTGGCCCGCGAAGTGATCGAGCGCGATGGCGAGATCGATGAACTTGAAAACGCCCTTCAGGAAGAGTGTGTCGAAATCCTGACTCGGCACCCAGCAGCACCTTCCCAGCTGCGGCGAATCAGCGTGGTGCAGTTGCTCACGACGGACCTGGAGCGAGTCGGCGACCTGGCGGTGGAACTCGCCGAGCGGGCCATCTTCCTGTCGAAGCCGCCGCATGTGCCGATCCCCGAGCGACTCGATGGCATGGCCACGCAGGCCTGTAAAATGCTGCGTGCGGCGCTCGATTGCTTCGTCTACCGCGATCCCGAAGCCGCCCGGGCCGTGATCCTCGCGGATGACGAAGTCGATGCCGACAACGATGCGATGATCGAAGAAGTCGTCGCCTTGATGAAGCGTTCACCGGAATCTGTTGAAGGGGCCCTGAGCCTTTTCAGCGCCGTGCGTCATATTGAAGGCGTCGCCGATTACGCCACCAGCATCGCGGAAGAAGTGATCTATCTCGTTCACGGCGAGTTCGCCCGCCATCACCCAGAAGTGCTTCGGCGAGCCTAGTGCATGTCCTTGAACCTTGCACGTCATACACATCAAACCCCAGACCTCACGAATCAACTCCTTGATGACCGGGCCGCCGAACTGCGAGAGTTGCAAACCCGGAATCGCGAATCGGGCCGCAACTCACACCGAAGCGCTTGTCGAGCACCGACTCACGCAGGCTGCTGACCGAAGAACCACCTCGGTGCGGATCCGGTGCGTGATCTGATCGCGAGTGCTGCGAGCCATGAGTACCGAGGATTCCGCGGCTGGGTGAAGCACCGGTTGCAGATCGTTTGCAATCGATCGCAGCGATTTCTCGGTGAGTACACGTGAACGCTCTCGAGAGAAATTACGATTCCGGCACCAGCGCGAAGGCCCGACACGGGCAGCCATCGCCACCGACGATGGGAAGTGGTGCCGCGAAGAACCAGGCGGCACGGTCCGGCAACTGGTCCAGGTGCGTGAGACCTTCCACGATGGTGACGCCCCCGCCGAGCAGAATGCGGTGAATTCGCGTGCTCTCGTCCCGGTTCGAGACATCCGCGATCGACGGCGGCTCGACACCGAGCAATTTCACGCGATGTTCCACGCACCAGTTCGCCAGCGATTCGCCGATGCGGGGCAAGCCATCGCGATAAGCGGTCGGCGTGTCCGCAAAGCGACTCCAGCCCGTGGCGAGCAGCAACACTTCGGCAGGCTGGTAATCGGAGGCAATCGCTCCGAGATGCTCCTGTGTCAGCAATTCGCGAGGCTTCGTCTCGGGCAAGTGTGCCACGCGGGCCAGACCGGAACATCGTTCGAGTGGTATCTGCTCGATCGTTTCCGGCCCCGCGGCGAAGTGGATCTGCGCATCCATGTGCGTGCCGGCATGCGAGTACAGATGCAGCGTGCTCGCATTCCATCCATCGCGGTCCATCGTAAACTTCGATTCCCAGTCCACGCCGCGCATCCCACTTCGCAACGGCAGGGTCAGGTCGATGAGGCGATGCGCGGGCAGCATGCTCAGATTCCTTCGGAGGACGGTGTCCAGGGTGTGGTCAGCGTGGTGATGTCGTCCTGGGGTTCGTAGCCGATCAAGCGTCGGCCCGGTTCCAGGTCCCAGGGCATGCCAGTGTTGCGGGACATGCCATTCACAATGGCGAACTTGTCCGGAAGCTCAGCCACGAGGCAGCGGTCCATGAGTTGCAGGTAATCACGGTCCGAGAGCCACATGAGCCGGAACCATTCGCCGCGTTCGGGGGGCAGGTTGGCCGGATCGTTCGCGCCGCCACGCCAGATCCAGCCGACTCGCACCGCAATGGTTTCAAGCCCGTGCGCTTCCGCGAAGCACTTGCCGAGGCGTTCGCCGCAGAGCTTCGCCGCAGCATAGGCGGCGCTCGAACGCGGCACACCATCCACACGATAACGCAAGCCGGGGAGCGGAGGTGTGGTGTCGCTCAGTGACGCTGCACTGTCATCCTGATAACCACCCATCACGTGATTGGAACTGGCGAAGACCACGCGCTTCACGCCACCGAGAAGCGCCGCCTGAAAGGTGTGGATGAGGGCATCGAGATTGGGAGCGATCAATTCCGGCCAAGGCTTGTAAGCTTCGGGGTCCGCGGCGAAGTGGAAGAGCGTATCGACACCGCGGAATTGTTCGTGCCAGCGGCCCCAGGTGCTGAGATCTGCCGTGGTCACGGTGCTGTCGCCACGGGCATCGCGATCCAGCAATCGCAAGTCGTAGCGGCCTTGCAGATGCGTACGAAGCTTGTGGCCCATATTGCCAGTCACACCCGTGATCAGAACCGTTCGCGGGTTCATGCTTTCCCCTCTGCAATGGCTCGCACCACGGCTTCCCCCATCGCTCGTGTGCCCGCGGTGCCACCGAGGTCCGGTGTGCGAACCTGTCCCGCTGCGAGCACCTGGGCCACCGCGGCCTCGATGCACTGCCCGGCCGCCGTCGCGGCAGAATCGTTGCGGGTTTCTCCGAGCCAGTCGAGCATCATTGCCCCGCTGAGAATGCTGGCCAGCGGGTTCGCAATGTCCTTGCCCGCGATGCCCGGAGCGGTGCCGTGCGAGGGCTGGAAGAGCCCGTGGCGATCGCCGATCTCCGCCGAGGGGCCCAGGCCAAGTCCACCGACGAGCCCGGCACCGAGATCCGAGAGAATGTCGCCGAACTGATTCTCGGTCACGATCACATCGAAGGCGTCGGGCGCTTGCACCATGTACAAACTAGCCGCATCGACGTACGCCGCATCGGCCGCGATCTGCAGGTGCCGGCGGGCCACATCTTGAAACACCTTGCGAAAGAAGGCAAAGCTGCGAAAGACATTGGCCTTATCGACGCAGGTTACCAGTCGCTGGCCATCGCGGGGTCGGCCTCTGCGTTTCGCGGCCAGGCGGAAGGCGGTTTCACATATTTTCTGCGTGCCTTCGCGGGTAATCACGATCGTGTCCGTCGCGGCCGTGTCTCCGACCAGAGTGCCGCCACCGAACGAGGCGAACAGCCCTTCGAGGTTCTCCCGCACGATCACGAAGTCGATGCCTACACCCGTATCGCGGAGCACGGAAGGCACGCCGGGGTAGAGCTTGATGGGCCGCAGGGCCGAGTGCAACCCCAGCGCTCGCCGCAGGCCGACCATCATCACCGGTTGCACCTCGGTGCCATCGGGCATCCGCACATCGGGCAAGCCAATTGCCGCGAGGAACACCGCATCGGCCGCACGGCACGCATCGAGCACGGCAGACGGGAGCGCTTCACCGTGCTGGCGAAAGTGCCCCGCACCGGCTTCATACTGTGTGAAGCGAAGCGGAACCCCGTAGCGCTCGGATGCGGCTTGCAGGGATGCGAGAGCGGGCCCGGCCACCTCGGGGCCGATGCCGTCACCGGGCAGAACGGCAATTTGATATGTGTGCATCAAATCTCCTCATCCACGTTTGGCTCGCGTCTGGCGAGGTGCCGCCACATGCTGTCGAACGCTGTCCACGAATGCCTGCTCGTTCGCCGTGAGCCGTTTCCCCTTCCGCCACAGGAAGACGATCCACGCCTGCCCGAGCAGCGGCTCAAGTGAACGCACGAGCAGACCCTGGCACAGGTGCCCGTCGGGCCGACCCGCCAGCACACCCACACCCAGTCCGGCACGCACACAGGCGATGGTGTACGCGCTATTGTCCGTCTCCGCCGCGACCTGCAATTGCTCAAAAAGATCCTCGCGGTGCAGAGCCTGTTCGAGCAACAGGCGGCCATACGTTTGCCGGCTACCCAGGACGAGCGGGTGAGTCACGAGATCCTTGAGCCGTGGCCGAAGCTTGGTGGCGAGCGGGTGCCCATCGGGGATCAGTGCGAGGTATTCCAGTCGAAATGCTCGCTCCGCTTGCACCCGTGTGCCGCGCATTCCCGGCCCGGGGTCGAGTGTCAGTGCGAGGTTCGCTTCACCTGCAGCCAGCAACTCCTCGGCCTTGCGGTTGTCGCCATGCAGGAGTCGCAGGGTCACCGTGGGATGGTGCTCACGAAAGTGCTTGAGTGCGGGCCCGAGATCTTCGAGCGTCATGCGCACACCGGTCAGGATGGTGAGCGTCTGCGGAGCAGCGGGCTGGTTGCGAACCACATCAAAAGTCGCCACGAAGGCATCGAGCAAGGGCCGGGCCGCGTCGTAGAGTCTTCGCCCGGCCTCGGTCGGCTCGACAGCACGACCCGAACGCGCGAAGAGCGGCGTGCGATAATGCTGCTCCAGTTGCTGAACCTGGGCCCACACGGTCGGGATGGACAGGCCACTTTCGCGCGCGGAAGCCGCATAGCTGCCGCGTTCCACTACGGAGCAGAACGAGCGGAACTGTTGGAGGTTCAGGGGATCGAGTGGGCTGGTGATCATTCGAAAATATTTAACGAAGTTGATCGATAATTCTGTTGTAGCAAATTCTTGATTCGGTACGATCGCAATTATCGAAAAAGCAATCTCTTCTCTCCGGAGTCGATTCATGTCTGTTCGTGCTGCGATGAGCGGTCTTGTGATGCTCCTATCACTCTCCTGCCTTGTGGGAGCGGAACCGCCGACGAGTGCGGTGCCGATTGTGCCGCCCGCGGTCGTGTTCGAAGAGAAGGGTGGCATCGTGGCCGTGGAAGCCGAGCATTATTTCAAGCAGACGGCAGTCGAGAAGCGGGCCTGGCATCTCACGACTCCGACGACGACACCGCCGATCAAGCCCGATGGCGACCCGGCTCACACCGAGGATGCGTCAGGCGGAGCGTACCTCGAAGCACTTCCGGACACGCGGCGAAGCGACAAGGACAAACTCATCGCCGGGGAGAACTTCGCCAACGAGCCCGGCAAGATGGCGGTCCTGCACTACAAAGTTCACTTCAACACACCCGGTCGTTACTTCGTCTGGGTGCGTGCGTTCTCCACAGGGGCAGAAGACAACGGCTTGCATGTGGGCATCGATGGCACGTGGCCCGAGAGTGGCCGGCGCATGCAGTGGGCTGAGGGGAAGAACAGCTGGCGCTGGGATTGCAAGCAGCGCACGCAGGAGAAGCACACGGGCGAACCGATGAAGATCTGGCTCGATATCGCCAAGGCCGGCGAACACGAGATCTGCTTCAGCATGCGTGAAGATGGTTTCGAGTTCGATCGCTGGCTGATGACCACGAGCGATAAATATGAACTCCCGCAAGGCACCGGACCAGCTACGCTCGTGAAAGCCGGGCAACTCCCCAGGGCCTTCGCCTCGCAACCGCAGACGAAGACACCTGCCCCCAAAACCACGGAAGCCGCGACGGGCCAGGATGGCAACGGCTCCGTTTCAATTTCGGGCGACCTGAAGCCGTGGCACAAGGCGACACTCACACTTGATGGACCTTTCGCGGACGAGCGCGGCACCGAGCCCAATCCCTTCACCGATTACCGCATGACGGTGACCTTCCAGCACGAATCGGGACAACCTGAATATCGCGTCCCGGGCTACTTTGCCGCCGATGGTGCGGCTGGTGCGTCCTCGGCGACGAGCGGCACGAAATGGCGGGCCCATCTCTCACCGGACAAGCCCGGGAAGTGGAACTGGAGGCTCTCGTTCGTGTCGGGCAAAAACGTGGCGGTCGATGATAAGGCACAGGGTCAGCCCGTGGCCGGGTGCGACGGTAAGTCCGGGACATTTGAAGTCGGAGCGAATGACAAGCAGTCGCCGGATTTCCGGGCTCTGGGGCGCCTCGAATATGTTGGCAAACACTACCCGCGCTTTGCGGGCACGGGCGACTACTTCCTCAAGGTCGGTGCCGATTCTCCCGAAACATTCCTCGCCTACAGCGACTTCGATGGAACGGAAACGAAGAAGGTGCCGCTCAAGACCTGGAAGCCGCACGTCCGCGACTGGAAGGACGGCGATCCTACCTGGAAGGATGGCAAAGGCAAAGGCATGATCGGTGCCATCAACTACCTTTCCAGCAAAGGCGTGAACTCGATCTCATTCATGCCGTACAACGCGGGCGGCGACGGGGATAACGTCTGGCCGTTCATCGCCCGCGACGACAAGTTCCATTGCGACTGCTCGAAACTCGATCAGTGGGGGATCGTCTTCGAGCATGCCCAGACCCGCGGCCTGTTCCTGCACTTCAAGCTGCAAGAACAGGAGAACGACGACAATCGACTGGGTGCGAAGAGCGATGACGGCAAGGCACCCACATCACTGGACGGCGGCAAGCTCGGCTTCGAGCGAAAGCTCTATCTGCGCGAACTCATCGCTCGCTATGGCCACCTGCTGGCGCTCAACTGGAACCTCGGCGAAGAGAACACGCAATCCACAGCCGAGCAGAAAGATATGGCCCAGTACATTGCGGACACCGATCCGTACGCCCACGCCATCGTGGTCCACACTTTTCCCAATAAGCAGGATGACATTTACACCCCGCTGCTTGGCAAAAACTCCGCACTCACCGGTGCATCACTTCAGAACGCGTGGAACGCCGCACACCAGCGCACGCACAAGTGGGTGACGGAGTCGGCGAAAGCCGGCAAGCCCTGGATCGTGGCGAACGACGAACAGGGTCCCGCCTCACTCGGCGTTCCACCGGATGCAGGCTACGCGGGACACGACGGCGTGGCGATCGACAAGAAAGGCAAGGGAAAAGGCTATACGGCCCACGACATCCGCAAGCTCACCCTCTGGGGCACCCTCACAGCAGGCGGTGCGGGCGTCGAATACTACTTCGGCTACCAGTTGCCGCAAAACGACCTGAATTGCGAGGACTTCCGCAGCCGCGATAAAACCTGGGACTACGGCCGTATTGCCCTCGGCTTCTTCCGCGATCAAAAGCTGCCCGTGACAGAGATGACCAACCGTGATGAACTCGTCGGCAATCCCGATCACGCAAACACCCGCTTCTGCTTGGCGAAGCCCGGTGAGGTGTACGTCGTCTACTTACCCACGGGTGGCTCGTGCGATCTTGACCTCACGGGCGTGGCCGGTGCCTTCGAGGTGAACTGGTTTAATCCCCGAAGCGGAGGCCCCCTTCAACCGGGTTCTCTCAAGCAAATCAAGGGTGGCCTGGCTCAATCGCTGGGTGTTCCGCCCGCCGATGGAACAGAAGATTGGGTCGTACTCGTCCGCAAGGTGGGCAACTGATCGCCGTCAGCGATCAGCCGTCGGGCTGACGGCGGATCGCTCCCCTCAGCGCACCAGTTCGAGGACGGCCCAGAGTGAGGGGTCGTCCGAGTAGGGGAAGTCGCTGTTGACGCAGAGGAACTGGTCGCCGAGTTCGCTGTCTCGAACGGCGTAGTAAATTCCCAGGCGTGGATGCTGCTCCGGGTCGAAGCCGGCGAGTGCTGCGGCGGGCAGGAACAGTTCCAGGCGATAACCCGATTTGGTGCGGCGACTGCGGAAGGGAATCTCGGCGAGGTTGGCGAGTGGCGCATCCTGCTGGGCACGATTGATCTTTGATTGTGCCACACACGCTTCATCCTTCTCCGGGCCGGCTCCCGCGGCCAGCACGTGAAACTGGTGGCAGTAGCGACTTGCCCGGTGGCTGGTGCGGGCATCGCGTGTGTCGATCCAGAGCGTGAGCCCATCGGAACTCCGGGGGCGGTCCGCGTCGCCTTCCGGGAGTTGCTCCTTGCCCTTCACTTCACACTGCACAGACAGCCCGGAATCATTCCAGGCCACCCGCACATCGGCAAAGTTCGTGGCGTCATCGAGTTCCGCGAAATTATGCAGCCGGGCCGACTCTGGCAACTCGAAGAGTCGTTCCGCATCATCGCCATCGTGGGGTACTTCCTTCACGAACGGACACGGATGCGCGATGCGAACAAGAAAGCGATTCGGCACGATGGACACAGAAGCGGCTCCACAAACGGCAGGTCTGCAACAGATCCACTCCCGTTCATCGTATTGCGTGGACGCGGATCACGAAGCCATCATCGAGAATCACGGGCCTCCGCAGAAACCACACTGCGGACGCCCTGCACCCTGCGCGAATCGTTCGAGTGCCGCCTGTTCGAGCGCACTACGATACTCGATCTCGATGCGGTGCAGGAGAAGTTCAGGCATCGCGCTGTCTCATTTCTCCACTTTCAACAGCACCGATTTCGAGGCGTGCTCGGTCTTCTTGCGCTCGGAGCGAGCCACAATCACGAGGGGGCGGTCCATCGCTTCCACCCATGGTTCCGCGTAGATGACGATCTCGCGGCTTGTGTCGCGCTCAGTGATGAGGATACCGTTCAGGCCGATGTTCAGCACACGGACTCCGTAGGGCAGGCCGCGCACTTCAAGAGGGATGCGGCCCTTGAAGTCGCCGCGGCGCTCCACGTCCACGGTGAAGCGCGTTTCCTGGCCCGGCGTGATGTGAATCGTGTCTTGCCGGGTCGTGGTGGTGATATCGCCAGGTTCGGCGAGTGTGGGCAGTCCTACCGGAACTTCGTGAACCACATCCTTCCCACCGATACGGGCGGTCGCCACGAGTTTCACCTTGGTGTTCGGCGGTACGTTCGCATCGCTGCGGGAGTGGAGTGCAAAAGCGGTGGTGGTCTGGCCTGCCTCGATGAACGTGACGGGGGCCTGAAAACCGGCGGGCAGCCCTTTGAGTTGGACGCG
This sequence comes from Gemmataceae bacterium, assembly GCA_041750275.1. Taxonomy (GTDB): domain Bacteria; phylum Planctomycetota; class Planctomycetia; order Gemmatales; family Gemmataceae; genus JBGSZR01. The sequence continues at coordinate 72,218 of JBGSZR010000075.1, read as the reverse complement.
GATCGGGCCGTCATAACCATCGATCCGTGTCGCCGTCACACTCACCGGCACCGCTCCGCCTTTCCACACCGCAAAAGACCTGGGTGCTAAACTCACCGTGAAATCGGGCCGCGGCGGGCGCACCGTGAGGCGATACGCGTTCGTGGGCCCACCCGCATGGCGGGCATCGCGGATGCGAACCTGGTACACGCCATCGGTGGGCGCTTCGAAGAAGAGTTGCGAATCCTTGCCATACCCCGCACCACCATCGTCGTTGCGATAAACGAGTGTGAAGACGGGCAACCCGTTGGGTGGGAACGTGCTGCCCGGCGGATGAAACTCGACCTTGTACATCGGGCTGCCGAGGCTGTGGTGCGTTGGCGTGGTGTCCAGGAAGCCCACGCGTTTGCCCTCGACCTGATAGAACTGGCAATCGTCGTCCGGGTTCCGGGGCAAGGCAAAGATGCGCATCAGTTCGCCATCGACATACAGGTAATCATTGATGGCGAGTTCGTTCCAGTACTCGAGGCGAATACCGGGCACGGCCGAGTCGTGATCGCGGAAGACGGTGAACGTCTTGGCTGTGCACCGCAGCACGGCCCGCGGCACAGGGTTCCCGGCCGCATCGAGAATCTCGATGACGGGGTCGACGGGCGAACCCGCTCGGCGGGCATTCACCTCGATGATCAACGGCTCACCCTTCTTCGCAGCAAAGCGTGCCTGCTGTGCCTCACCCGGCTTCATCAGGATGCCATCGGCGGAACCCGGCACCCGCAAATCGGCACCACCTTGCGGATCGATCACCACCGCTGGGAACTGATCGACCACCACGAATGCCTGGCCCAGCGGCCTCTCACCGCGGGCCGTGCTCGGAATCGTCAGGGCATGGCGTGAACCGGGCATCGCCTCGATGGGGGGCGACACGTTCAGCGTCAGCGGACCCGCCGCACTCAGGTTCACGCCTTCGAGGTGAACCGTGGCGGACGTGCCGCGCTGCACCCCGAGCGGGAAGACACCGGTGACGATGGGAATATCGCCGATGTGGAGGCGATAGGTCATGTCCGGGCCGCCGCGGAAATCGCGGTCGCGGATGCCAATGGCAAATGTGCCGGCCTGGGTGAAGGTGTGGCCAAGCAAGCCGCCGTTGCCTTCAGCGAGCACAGAGCCATCGAGGTCAGTGAGGACCAGTTCCGGATCGAGTTTCGAGCCGAGTTCGGCGGCGACCACTTGCACGCCGACCTGCTGGCCTGCGTTCGCTTCGAAGCGGAAGTAATCGACATCACCCGCACGGTCGATAGTACCGACCACGGTGGCAGGCATCGTGATGGGCATGGCTCGGCGAGCCGATTCCGTGAAGCCCGCCTCGGGGATGCCCGGGTAGCGATCGAGTGCGAAGGTCAGCGGAGCGGCTTTGCCCGCTTCACCCGCAAGGATAAGTTTCAGGGCACCTGCCGGTGCATTGGCCGGGAGCGACAGGTCGATTTCCAGGTCCGCATCTTTCATCCCGATCATTTTCACTCTGGCGTCGGGCATCGAAGCGGTGATGGCTGTTACCGCGTCCAGATGCTGACCCGTGACCCGCACACGTGTGGTGGTGCCGCGCACACCTGCGTTCGGCGTGAGCTTCGCGGGCTTCGGCACCACGGGCTTCGCGGGCAGTAACTGAGCGGTCCGTTTCCCGTTCGCGGCATCGAGCAACTCGGCCACGCCATCGAAACGGCCCACGGCAAGTTGCTTGCCATCGGCTCGTATGGCAAATGCGAGAATCGTTTCAGGCTGGGCGGGGAAAACACGCGACTCGACCATCTTCACACTATCCCACGCCTTGATAACGCGGTCCTCCCCCGCCGAGAACAGCGTCTTGCCATCGGTTGCATACGCGATGCGCCAGACGGGTTTCTCGTGGGCGAACACCGATTGCACGAGCTTGCCGCCCGCTCGATTGGCTTCCCAGATGCGAATGCTTTTATCGATCCCTGCGGCAGCGAGATGCGTTTTGTCCGGGCTCCAGGCGAGCGTGTAGACCCAGTCCGTGGAATCGGAGAGCGTGAAGAGGCGCGTGCCGGTGGCACTATCCCACACTTTCACTGCACGATCGGCCGATGCCGAGGCCAGCAACTGGCCATCGGGGTGAAACGCGAGGGCGTAGATGGCGTCGCTGTGGTCCTTGAGTGTGTGGCTTGGCGTGATGGTGCCGTTCTTGGCGTTGCCCAGCTCGAAGACACGGATGGTGCGATCGTAGCCCGCGGTGGCGAGCAACTTGCCATCAGGCGAAAAGGCGAGTGCATAGAGCACATCGGGATGAGCGAGTGTGACGGGTGCGGCGGCTGGGTTCGCAAACGGGTAGAGCCGCACGATGCCGGCCTGGCTCGGTTCGCCGGAGGCGATGGCGAGTCGCGAGCCATCCGGTGAGAAGCTGAGAGCGGTAACGCGGCCGGTCTGCCCGCCGAGGGTGCGAATCGCTGTGCCCTTCGCGGTGTCGAAAAGCCTTACTTCGCCATAGGTGCCACAGGCGACGATGCTGCCGGTGGGGTGGTAAGCGATCGCGGACACCGCAGGCGCAGCGGCACACACCGCAGGCGAGAGAGCGAGGATGCAGGCAAGGGAGAAGAACCGAGTCATCGGTCGATCCTTGAGGAGCATGATGTTGTTGTGCACAGGCGATCAGTGATTGAAGAGGAACTCGCGGCCGGTGAGAACGGCCCAGACGAAGTCCTCGATGGTTTCACGCCGGGCCTGTGGGCCTTCCTTCGTGGCAGCACCAAGAATCGCCAGAAACTTCTCGCGTTCGTCTACTGTCGGAGTGCGGGCGAGTGCGGCGAGGAAGACATGATCCACGATCTCGGCGTCGGATTGCTTGGCCGCGAGCCATCTCGAAATGACCGAGTTCTTGTCGCGGAGTTTGTCGTTGAGTGTCTGGCCATTGTTCAGGTGCAACGCTTGCGTGACGCTGGCATCGCTTGTCTTCTCGCACGAGCACGTCTGCACGCGATCGGCCCGGCCGAACGCTTCGAGAAAACGCGACACGGCCAGCGAGTCCGGCAACTGCACGGCGCGTGTGCCAAGCGGATAGGTGGTGATGGCTGTGACCGAATCGCCCGCATTGGTCTTGAGCTGGTTGAACGGAGTCGGCACGCCCGTGATGTCCGCATAGGCATCAAGGATCACTTCACCCGGCAAGCGGCGAATCAGGTAGTGCGAGTAGAAGCGATCGTCCGCGGCATTTGCGGGCAGCGGCTTCGAGGATCGCTGGTACGCGGCGGAGTTCGTGATGGTGCGAATCAGGTGCTTCACGTCGAAGCGATGAGCCACGAAATCCGTCGCGAGCGCATCGAAGAGTTCGGAGTTCGTCGGCGGGTTCGTCTCACGCAAATCATCTTCCGCTTCCACGAGTCCACGGCCCATGTAGTTCTTCCAGACGCGGTTCACCAGTGCCTTCGCGAAGAACGGATTGGTCGGCGACGTCACCCATTCCGCGAGATACTGCCGTCGATCCCGAGTGCTTGCGAGCGGCAAAGGCTGGCCATCCAGCGGTGTGGGGGGCATCGGCACGCCGCGGCGCAGGTGGAGTGCATCGCCTTCCGCACGCGATTGCACGAACACTTCACCGGCCCGATCGCCATTCTTCAGGCCGACGCGCGAGAAGAGATTGGCAAAGGCCCAGTATTCATCCTGCGTCCATTTTTCGAGCGGATGATTGTGGCAGCGGGCACAGGTGATCGAGGTGCCGAGGAAGGTGACTGCGGTCGATTCGGCAAGATCGCTGGTGTCCTTGTGGAGCAGGAAGAAGTTGCCGCCGCCGTTCGTGAGTGTGCTGCCCGAGGCGGTGAGCAGGTCGCGCGTGAAGTCATCCCAGCCCTGATTGTTCGCAATGCTCTGCCGCACGGTGCGGTAGAAGGCCCACATGGCTGGTTGCGGCAAGCGCCGGCTCGATACCAGTAGCAAGTCCGACCACTTGTATGCCCAGTAGTCGATGAATTCGGGCCGTTCGAGCAACGCGTCGATGAGCTTCGAACGCTTCGCAGGATCGCGGTCGGCGAGGAACGCCTCCAACTCAACAGGTTTGGGCAAGATGCCGCAGGTGTCGAGAAAGACACGGCGGATGAACTCGGCATCAGTGCAGAGTTCCGAGGGTGGCAATCGCAACAGTGCCAGTTTCGCGAGCACGTGTTCATCGACAAAGTTGTTCCGCGGTGCATTGGCGAAGGTCGCGGCATCGAGAATATTCTCATAGGGCGACGTCACGGTTACGAGCCCGACGCGCGTGCCGAAGTTCACGGTGATGCCGGCTTCGCCGTGGCCGAGCACGGTGATGAGGCCGTCTTCATCCACGCCCGCCACGAGTTCTTCGCTCGAACCGAATTTACACCAGCGCGTGACATCCTGCGAGGTGCCATCGGAGTACGTGGCACGCACGACCACGCGGGCTGAATCCTTCGGCTTGAGCAGTGCGGCTTTCGGATAAACGTCGAGGCGAGTCAGGCGGACATCGGCCGAACTGGGCCCGGGTGCACCGGCTTCGATCCACCGGTGCAGGAGTGCATAATGATTGTCGCCTTCGTCGAAGCGTGTGCCCCCGCCGTGGGGAATGATGCGGGCCCCTTTTTGAAGGAGCAAGCTGCTGTCGGGTCTCGTGAGATCGACACGGCGGGCCAGCGACTGCCGCGTGAGCACGAAGTGGTCGGACTCGGGATCGTAGCCGCGGAGCGAGAGCTTGAGGCCGCCCTTGCCGGCAAGGGCCCCGTGGCAAGCACCCGAATTGCATCCCGAGCGCGTGAGTGTGGGAATCACGTGGTTGCGGAAATTCCATTCACCTTCACCCGCTGCGACCTGAATTTTCACGATGGCCGTGTTTGTGCCCTGCCTGGCACTGATCGTGGCATCGCCTGGCCCCACGGCCGTGACAAGGCCCGCGGCATCCACAGTCACCACGGCAGAATTCGAACTGGCATAGTTCGCCTTCGCCGTGACATCCTGCAGGACACGGCCGTTCTCCTCACGAACCACAACCAGTTGCTGCACGCGATTCGGCCCGGCAATGGCGACCTCCGGCGGATAGGCACGCAGGTCCACGGCGAACGCAGGTGTCGCACTGGCAAAGAGGAAGAGCAGGGAGAGTGTGCGTGACCGCATGGCGAAAGTCCGGTGGTGGTTCACGGTGTGGCGGGTGGCAAGTGCTGGCGAAGCGCTTCGAGTTCATGTTTCACACGGGCGAGTTCAATTTCGGCGGCCTCGGCACGTTTGGCCTCAACTTCGGCACGCTTGGCCTCGGCCTCGGCACGCTTGGCCTCGGCTTCACGGCCTGCAGACTCGCGTTCGCGAGCCGTCGGAACCAATTGACCCACTGGTGTGTAGAAACGCAGATAGCGCTTGTGGTGTTGATCCAGGAGTTTGCCGTCCCAGCGGCCAAGGTAGAGCTCGAGCTGTTGGCTCAGCATGCGGCCGCCCGGTTCTTCACCGATCGGGATGTACTCGTTCCCGTTATGCAGCCGCCAGCCTTCGAGTCGATCGGTTTCCGGGTCGTAACAGAAGTATTCCGCCGTGCGGAACGTCTCGGCGTAGAGTTTCTTCTTGACCACGCGATCGATCTTGGCGGTGGTCGCGGAGACGAGTTCGATAATCACATCCGGAAGGCGGCCGCCTTCGTCCCACGTCACCCAGGCGAGCCGTGTGCGCATGCCATCGACGCCCTTCACCACGAAAAAATCGGGGCCTCGAAAGTCGCGATTAAAGACCTGCTCGTTGCTGAAGTACAGGAACATGTTGCCGCCGACGAAGTAGTCCGTGCGATCGCACCAGTGGACGTGAAGACACTCGATCAGCAAGTTCATCTCGTCCCGATGCCAGGGCGTCTCCATGGGCTCACCGTCGTCGTGGGGGAGGTCCTCGGCACGCGGCATATGGTCGAGCGCTGTGAAATTGGTGTCAGAGTCCTCGCTGGGCAGATCTCTGGCTGTGGGCAGTCCCAACTTTGCACCGCGGATGATCTCCGGCGTGTGCGGCAGGTTCATGGCGTCACCTCCATTGCATCTTGGTCGCGTCAGGGTGCATTCGGCGGTTGCTGACGTTTCACTTCCCGTGCGTTCCGCACACGGCTGATTTCCCCCCGAGGCAGTGGCTCATCGCGATTCAAGCTCGGCTCGCGGTGCCCGGCTTCGGCTTCTCGGAATGTTGCTCTCAGAACAACTCCTGGATCGGCTTGAGTGCGTAGTCCACCAGGGGCAAGGGGCGATTCTGGGGGCCGGGCAGTTCGTGGTGGGGGTCGAGGCCGAGTCCTTTGTAAAGCGTCGCGGCGACTTCGCCGGGCCCCACGGGGCGGGTCTTGGGGCCGTAGCCGAGTTCATCCGATTCACCAATGATGCGGCCGCCCTGGATGGGTCCGCCTCCCATGAGGATGGACCACACGCCGGGGTGGTGGTCGCGGCCGCCAGCGGGATTGATCTTCGGCGTGCGGCCAAACTCGCCCATGGCCACCACCATCGTGTTCGAGAGCAGGCCGCGTTCTCCGAGGTCCTCCAGCAGGGCCGAGTAAGCACGATCGAAGTTCGGGGCCACGAGTTTGGACATTTCCTGGATGTCCGTGAAGGGCTTTGAGCCGTGGATGTCCCAGGTGATTTCGTCGAATACAGTTTCGAACATGTTCACCGTGACGAAGCGCACGCCCGCTTCAATGAGTCGGCGAGCCATCAGGCAACTCTGGCCAAAACGGGTGCGGCCATAGAGGTCCTTGACCTTTTCGGTTTCCTTCTCGAGTGCGAAGGCATCGCGGGCTTTCGGCGACGACATGAGCTTGTACGCCAGCGCGAAGTTCGCATCGAGTTGCCTGGCGGCGGCGTTCTGCTCGAACTCCGCGGCGGCACCATCGACAGCATCGCGCAGCTTCTGCCGGCGTTCCGCGCGGATGCCAGAGATGTAGTCGGGCGGGAGCAGATCGGGCACCTTGAAGCCGGGCGCGTTCGGATCCGCATTGAGAATGAAAGGATCGTACGGCTTGCCGAGGTAACCGGCCGTGTGGCCGTGGGGCAGGTTGCCGCCGGTGCGGCCAATGGGTCGCGGCACCAGAACGTGGGCGGGGAGTTCGCCGCGGCCGCCCTTGAGATAGCCCAGGGCACAGCCGATGTGCGGATGTTCGACCCCGCCGCTGAAGAGTCGGCCCGTCTGCATCATCTGGTGGCCCGTGTCGTGCACCGCGGCCGCATTTGCATAGTACACGGAGCGAATCAGCGAGAACTTGTCCGCGTGCTTCGCCACTTGCGGGAAGATTTCACTGATCTGGGTGCCGACCACGTTCGTTTGAATCGGGCGGAATGGCCCACGCACCTCGGCAGGTGCCTTCGGCTTCGGGTCGAATGTGTCGATGTGGCTTGGAGCACCGACGAGGAACAGCATGATGCAGTTCACATCGGCATCGGGAGCCGCATTGCCGGCGCGGGCCCGTTGAAGCCCGGCGAGAGTGAGGCCGAGTGGAGCGATGGCCCCGGCGTGCAGGAAGTCACGCCGCGACGGCCCTGAACAGAAGCGGGCCGCCCGGCTCGCATCGAGGCGAATCATCGGCAAAACCTCCGGAAGCATCGGCACAGTGAGAAGATGCGTAGCACAGATCGCATCAATCCTTGTTAGCCGATTTCGAAGCCGCGAGCAACGAGGATTGCGGCGAGCTTTCCAGTTGCACCTTGTTCTGTTCGCCGGCTCGATCATACAATTCCCGTTGCCGTGCCGCGACCGCCGTTAACGCTGTCCCCGGGATCCATCGTGACTCCAGCCGACTCCAGACTCGCACGACCGCGCCGCGTCGCCGTGCTCGGGTCCACCGGGTCGATCGGCACGAACACGCTGGATGTCATCAGCCACCTGTCCGAGCGGCTCGAACTCGTTGGCCTCTCCTGCCATTCAAAGTGGGAACTTCTCGCCGAGCAGTGCCGCACCTTCCGCCCGCGGTTGGCCGTGCTCACCGATCCGGATGCGTTTGCAGCCGCGGACCGCCAACGATTTCCGCGTGAAACCGAACTCCTTTGTGGTGAGGCCGGCGTCCGCAAGCTTGTTGCTGATGCCGAAGTTGATGTCGTGGTGTCTGCCGTCGTCGGGGCTGCAGGCCTGACTGGCACCTGGGCCGCGCTTGATGCGGGCAAGGACGTGGCACTGGCGAACAAAGAATCACTCGTGGTCGCCGGCGGACTTGTCACGCAACTCGCCGAGAAGCGAGGAGCGAAACTCCTGCCCGTCGATAGCGAGCACTCGGCTATCTTCCAGGCACTCACAGGGCATTGTGCCACCGATGTGGCCCGTGTCGTGCTCACGGCCAGCGGCGGCCCGTTCCGCGGCAAGAACGCCTTCGAACTCGAAAACATCACGCCACGCGAAGCTCTCAAACACCCAACCTGGCAGATGGGGTGGAAGATCAGCATCGATTCCGCCACACTGATGAACAAGGCGCTCGAGGTCATCGAGGCCCGCTGGCTCTTCGGACTCGCACCCGAGCAGATCGACGTCATCGTGCACCCCGAATCGATCGTGCATTCGTTCGTCGAATTCATCGATGGCTCCGTTCTCGCTCAGCTTTCGCCGCCGGATATGCGGCTGCCGATTCAACTGGCCCTCTTGCATCCGGAGCGTGTGCCGGGTCCCACGCGCAAACTGGACTGGCAGGCACTCGCACAGCTGAACTTCGAGCAACCGGACCGCGATACGTTTCACGCTCTGGATCTGGGATTCGAAGTAGCAACGCGCGGCGGTTCCTGCGGTGCCGTGCTCAATGCCGCGAACGAAGCGGCCGTGGAAGCATTCTTGAACGGTGATCTTGCTTTCCTGGACATTGCCCGGTGTTGCCGGGCCATACTCGACGCCCACGACTACGACCCGAGCCCGACGCTCGAAGGGCTCTTCGCCCTCGACCGCTGGGCGAGGCTGGAGGTATCGCGTTGGACAGTTCGCACAACGGCCCATTGAACCCGAAGCCGCACGACATCGCCGAGGCCGGGCCGATCGATCCCGCCACCGGTCAGCCGGACCATCTGGCTGAAGTCTCGGCCGTCAAGTCGTGGTTCCGTGAGAACCTCGTCTCGCTGCTCATCACGGCACTCGTGGTCGGCCTCGTCGTGGTCTACACCGATCCCATTGACACCCTGAAGGTGGTGCTGGGTCTGGGGCTCGTGATCTTCATTCACGAACTCGGGCACTTCCTGGCCGCGAAGTGGTGCGATGTGCACGTCAAAACGTTCAGCATCGGCTTCGGCCCCGCCGTCCCCTTCTGCTCGTACAAATGGGGCGAAACCACGTACATGCTTGGCATCATCCCCCTGGGGGGCTACGTCAGCATGGTGGGGGAAGGCACCGGCGAGACCGGCCCCGAAGGCGATCCGGACGACGACGACAACGATCCGCGCAGCTTCAAGAACAAGTCCGTCGGCCGACGCATGATCATCATCTCCGCCGGCGTCATCATGAACGTGATCCTCGGCATGGGCTGCTTCGTCGCCGCCTATTTGCATGGTGTGCGCGAAGAGCCGGCCATCGCCGGAGCCGTCATCTCCGGCTCCGCCGCGTGGCAGGGCGGTCTGCAAACGGATGACCACATCGTTCGCATCGGCAACCGCGAGAACCCCACTTTCAAGGAACTCCGCTCCGTTGTCATGCGCACCGACAAGGGCGAGCGCATCCCCGTGATCGTGGAACGCGATGGCAAGCGTGTGGAACTGGAGATCGAGCCGCTTCGCGAAGAAGGCACGTACTTCCCCAGTCTTGGCATCCAGGCGGCCTCGCAACTGACACTGTACGACGCTCGCAAGCCGCGCGACCTGCGCCCCGTGGTGCCCGGCACACCTGCTGCCGCGGCCACGCCGCCCTTCGAGCGTGGCGATCGCATCATCGCCATGACCGACCCGGAGAAGCCCGCGACCGTTACACCCATTGTGCTCGATCAGGACGGCCAGCGCAGCTTCGGCGACTATCACCGCCGCATGGTGCTGCTCGCCAGCCAACCCGTCACCATCGTGGTGCAGCGCAAGAACAGCGAGAAGACGGAATCGATCACCGTGGCTCCCGCGTACCGCTCCGATCTCGGCTTGCGGATGCAGATGGGTGAAGTCGTCGCGGTGCGGCAGGGCTCGGCCGCGGAGAAGGCGGGCGTGAAGACCCACTCGGCAGATGGCACCACCACGGGCGACAAGATTCTCGCCGTGAAGTTGCCACCCGCTGCCGATGGTCGTGAAACCTGGTTCACCAGCGGCACCCCGGACTGGACCAAGCCCGAATTCGAGGTGGGCGATCCGTCGAAAGTGGACGTGAAGCCGCTCGATCCGATCTTGCTTCCGCTCGAGCTGAGCAAGTGGTCCGACGGCAAGCCCGCCGATCGCACGTTGCGGCTCGTGGTGCTGCGGCAGAAGGAGCACAACGAGGATCACCCCGTTGAACTCAGCCTCGAATACGATCCCTCGTACCGCTTCGATCGCGAGATTGTGGCCCAGTTAAACAGCCCCTTGCCCCTCAGTGGCCTGGGCCTGGCCTACTGGGTCGAGCCCGTCATCAACGAGGTGGTGCCCGGCTCCGCCGCAGCCGCGGCGAGGTTGCAAAGCGGCGATCTCGTGACACATGTGCAATTCAAATCGCTCGACACCGATGGCAGCGTGAAGACCGGCGACTGGGACGAAGTCGGCAAGCACCAGTGGGCCTCCGCCGAGGCTGCCTTCCAGAGTCGCCCGCCACACGAGCTTGGGCTTCGCGTGAAGCGGCAGGGCGATCAGGTGGTCGAGGTTGAACTCAAGGGGAGGCCGGACACGAACTGGCCCACGGCCAAGCGCGGCCTGGAGATGAACAGCGACTACCGCGTGCATCAGGCCCACGACATCGCCGATGCCCTCAACCGCGGCGGCCGACGCACCGTGCAGTTCATCAAGGATGTGTACATCAACCTCTACGGCATGATCCGGGGCCGCATCAGCGCTCGAACCATGAGCGGGCCGCTCACGATTGCGAAGGTTTCTTACAAGTTCGCCGGCGAGGACTTCTGGCAGTTCTTGCTGTTCCTGGGGATGATCTCAGTGAACCTGGCCGTGGTGAATTTCCTGCCGATCCCCGTGCTGGATGGCGGGCACATGGTCTTCCTCATTCTGGAGAAGATCCTGGGCCGACCTGTGCCCGAGCGGCTCTTCGCCATCGCAATGTACGTGGGCCTGTTCCTGATCCTGAGTCTGATGGTGTTCGTGCTCTACCTGGACGTGGGCCGCATCTTCTTCGGGATGTTTTGAGCAATGTGAATGAGGCGAGCCGGCACGGATACGTGCCGGTTTTTGTTTCTGAGGCGAGCCGGCACGGTTACGTGCCGGTTCTCAATGCAAGTTCAGTTGCGTGCGTTAAACACACGAATCGACTCTGATCGCTGGCGAACTCACCTCATGCCAGCTGCTCGCGGGCGGCTTTCAGCACGTTGTCCACCGTGAACCCAAAGTGACTCATCACGTCCTTCAAGGGTGCCGAGGCACCGAATGAGCGCATGCCGATGATGGCACCGGTGGGGCCGGCATAGCGGTCCCAGCCGAAGACGCTTCCCATCTCCACGCAGACGCGGGCTTTCACACCGGGTGGCAGAACGCTGTCGCGGTACTCCTGCGATTGCTGTTCGAACAGGTCCCACGAGGGCAAGCTGACCACGCGGGCCTTGATCCCCTCGGCGGCCAACTTCTCGTATGCAGCGACGCAGAGTGAGACTTCACTGCCCGTGCCGATGAGTAGCACGTTGGGCGTGCCGTTCTCGATGAGCGTGTAACCGCCGCGGGCCAGGCCACTGGCCGGCGCGAAGCGGCTGCGATCGAGTGTGGGCACGGCCTGGCGTGTCATGGAGAGCACGACGGCCTGATGCTTGGCCTGCAGTGCGACCTTGTAGGCTTCGACCACCTCATTGGCATCCGCGGGACGGATCAGGAGCAGGTTCGGGATGGCTCGAAGGCTGGCGAGTTGTTCGATCGGCTGATGCGTGGGGCCGTCCTCGCCGACGCCGATGCTATCGTGTGTGAAGATGTAGAGCACCGGGATGTGCATAATCGCACCGAGGCGAATGGCCCCGCGGCCATAATCGGAGAAGATCAGGAAGCCGGAGCCGTACGCACGGAGCTTCGAGAGAGTCATGCCATTCATGATGGCACCCATAGCATGTTCGCGGACGCCGAAGTGGATGTTGCGGCCCGCCGTTGTGGGAGTGAAGACGCCGGCTCCTTCGACCTTCAGATAGGTGTTGGTCGAGGGGTTCAGGTCCGCGGAACCGCCGACGATCCAGGGCACATTTTTGGCGAGTGCATTCAACACCTGTCCTGAAGATTCGCGGGTGGCGATCCCCTTGGCGTCGGCCTTGAAAGTGGGCAGGTCCTTGTCCCAGCCAGCGGGCAGGCCGCGGACTTCCATCGTCTCGATCTGCGCGGCAAGTTCCGGGAACGCCTTGCGGTACTCCGCGAACTTCGCATTCCACTTCGCATGAGCCTCGGCCCCGCGCTGACCGATGCCCTGCTGAAAGTGAGCGTACACACCTTCAGGCACGAGGAACTTGGCATCCTCGGGCCAGCCGTAAGCTTTCTTCGTGAGCTTGATTTCCTCGTCGCCGAGTGGCGACCCGTGGGCACCGTGCGTGTTGGCTTTGTGCGGTGCACCGTAGCCGATCACGGTCTTTTGCACGATGAGCGTGGGCTTATCCAGGCTCGTTTTCGCTTGTTCGAGTGCGTTGGCCATGCCGGTGAGGTCATTGCCATCGTTGACGTACCGCACATTCCAGCCGTATGCCTCGAAGCGAGCCGCCACGTTCTCGCTGAAAGCGAGATCGGTGTGGCCATCGATGGTGATGGTGTTGTCGTCGTAGATGAGCGTGAGGTTGCCGAGTTTGAGGTGCCCGGCGAGTGAGGCGGCCTCGGAGGCGATTCCTTCCATCATGCAGCCATCGCCGCAGATGGCATAGATGTGGTGATCGAACAGTTCTTCGAAGCCGGGTTTGCCGTAGTACGCAGCTTTCCACTTCTGGGCGATGGCCATGCCCACGGCGTTGCCGATGCCTTGCCCGAGTGGACCGGTGGTGGTCTCGACGCCTGCCGTCAACTCCGCTTCCGGGTGCCCCGGCGTGCGGCTGCCCAGCTGGCGGAAGAGTTGCAACTGCTCCAGCGGAAGCGACGGCTCATTCAACACCTTCCCCGAGTGATCCTGGTTCTTGACGCCAGCCAGGTGGAGGAGGGAATAGAGCAGCATCGAGGCGTGGCCGTTCGAGAGCACGAAGCGATCACGGTTGGGCCACGTGGGATCGGCGGGGTCGTAGTTCAGTGCCCGGTTCCAGAGCGTGTAGGCCACGGGAGCGAGGCCCATTGGCGCCCCGGGATGGCCAGAGTTCGCCTTCTGCACGGCATCCATGGCGAGCGTGCGGATCGTGTTGATGCAGGTGATGTCGAGTGCAGTGAACTCGGCCATAATTGCCTCAGGAAGCTGGGGAGAACAAACGCGCACCACCGAGATGATATGGATCGCATGCGACGATTCGAGACAAGAATGTGTGTGGAAAGCGATGGGGTTGCAGCTCAAAAAAAGCCCCGCAAATTGCCACTTTTGGGCGGTGTGAGCCGAAAAAACCGATTATTTCGTAGGAAAATCCACTCGCCCGTTGACAAAGACCTGCCAAACCCCTTAGTTTTCGAGCAGTTCATGGCTTTCCCCCTTTCTCGAAGCGGAGCATCAGGACATGGCAAAGGCAGCCAAGGCGAACAGCAAGAAAGCTCTCACGAAGTCGGCGTTCGTGGCCCATCTGGCGGAAACGGCCGAGGTGACCAAGAAGCAGGTCGAGGCGATCCTCGAAGAGATTACCGCGGTGGTGGTGCAGCAGGCCGGCAGCAAGGGCCCCGGCAAGTTTGTGCTGCCGGGCATCGCCCGCATCACCTTGACCAAGAAGAAAGCCGTGAAGGGTGGCGAGAAGAAGGTGAACCCGCTCAATGGTCAGGAATACGTGACCAAGGACAAGCCGGCCTACAACCGCGTCAACATCCGCCCCGTGAAGTCGCTCAAGGAAGCGCTGAAGTAGTCACATGGCGAGTGCTCGCGGCGCGGCTCGAGGCCGCGCCGCTGTTGAGATTCAGATCGCGCGAATGATCTTCTCGGCGCGTTCCAGGTCCGAGCGATGCACCCAGAGTTCCACCGAACCGGGGATCGCCGAGCCGAAGCTCGATTCCAGTGCTTCGCCCATCACGCGGGCCTGGATGCCGGCTTCCTCCAGCGATTGTTTGTGGAGTTCCATTGTCACCATGTCGCCCGAGGCGACCCGCACCACATCATCCGGATTGTCGCTCATCGTCAGTTCCTCCAGGTTGGATGTGCCGAAGTCTCGTTTCCGCTACACTGCTGGCGTCACCTTATCCTACGCGAGTCCTCACCCATGAGTCGCCGACTTTTCACTCTGGTTCTGTTTGCCTTCGCTTTGCTTCCGGCCGTCACGCTGGCGGACGATGCAGCGAAGATCAAGGTGCTCATCATCGATGGGCAGAACAATCACAAGTGGCAAGAAACCACCCCAGTGCTGAAGAAGTTGCTCGAAGAGAGCGGCCGATTCAAGGTCGATGTGGCCACGAGTCCCGCAAAGTTGGCCCTCCCGCCGAAACCGAAGTCGGCCACGCCGGATCAGGAAAAGGCAATTAAGGAACTGGAGGCAATGGCACGGGCCGAGCACAAGGCGGCCATGGACAAGTTCCACCCCAAGCTTGCGGACTACCAGGTGATCGTCAGCAACTACAATGGCGAACCCTGGGGCGAGGCCCTCAACGCTGATCTCGATGCGTTGCTCAGCAGCGGCAAGATTGGTTACGTCGTGATCCATGCCGCGAACAACGCGTTCCCGGGCTGGAAAGCGTACAACGAAATGATCGGCATGGGCTGGCGCGATGCGAAGTTTGGCAAGCGGCTGAAGTACGACGATGCGGGCAAGGAAGTGATCGTGGACGCCGGCACCGATCTCGGTTCGGGCCATCGTTACGTTGGGCCGTTCACCGTGACGGTGCGCGATGCCGAGCACCCGATCACCAAGGGCATGCCGAAGGAATGGCTGCACGTTCGCGATGAACTCTACGACAACATGCGCGGCCCTGTCTCCAACGTGCATGTGCTGGCCACGGCCTATTCGGACAGTGCGAAGCGAGGCACCGGTGCCCACGAGCCGATGATCTGGACGGTGGCGTACGGCAAGGGTCGCGTGTTCCACACCCCGCTGGGGCACGATGCCAATGCCATGAATTGTTTCGGCTTCGCAGGGACACTCACACGTGGCACCGAATGGGCCGCCACGGGCCAGGTGACACTGCCTTTGCCCAAGGAATTCCCCACGGCAGACAAGCTGAGCCCGATCCCGGCGAAGTAAGGCCTTGACCCCGCTGCATAGAGTAAGTGCAGGGGGTTCACACCATGATCCGCAAGTTCAAAACCAATTTGCGCTGCGAGGCGTGCGTTAATTCGATCCGGCCCGTGCTCGACGCCGCGGCCGGCATCAAGTCCTGGCGAGCGGACGTCTCCGTTCCGGATAAGTTGCTTACCCTTGAGGGTGAGGACATCTTACGCGAACGCGTCGCCGAGCTGCTTGCCCAGGCCGGCTACCGGGTACTCGACGAACTGCCCACCGAGCCGCCTGCTACACCCACACACCACGAACCACCTGAGGAGAAGACCAGCTACTTCCCGCTGGCTCTCATCGTGGCGTACATCCTCGGTGTTGTCGCGCTGGTCGAAGTGACTGCGGGCGAGTTCGACGCCACGCGGGCCATGATGAACTTCATGGCGGGGTTTTTCCTCGTGTTCAGCTTCTTCAAGTTGCTGAACGTCAGCGCCTTCGCTGATTCCTATCAGATGTACGATTTGATTGCGGCCCGCTCACGGCCATATGCACTGGCCTATCCGTTCATTGAACTGGCACTGGGAGTTGCGTACCTGTTGCGGATTGAACCCACGGCCACGAACGCCGTCACGCTTGTGATCATGCTCATCGGCACCGCGGGTGTGTTGCGGACGATCCTGGCGCGACGCAAGGTGAAGTGTGCCTGTCTGGGTGCGGTGTTCAACCTGCCGATGTCGTACGTCACGCTCGCCGAGGATGGCCTGATGGCGCTCATGGCCGCGGGGATGCTGGTGATGGGGTAGTTGCGTATTCCGGTCTCACGCTTTCAGCGTGAAAACGATCGGGTGCCGCAGACCCAGGGCGGCGTCGCTTCGCTCCTTGCCCTGGGCTAGGTGGTCCCACACCTTCGGTGTGAAAGCCAGTGACTATAAGAGATGATCGCGTTTGTGACATGGCACGAGTGCGGGTGTTGCCTGCTTGTCAAGCTGCGCGAGGTGCAGCCACGAAAACGATCATGTTCCGGTGCTTGTCTCCAAACGCCAAACACCCATCACACGTCCCAGGTTTCCGAGGCCGTGGACTTCTTTTTGCGCTGTTTGGGTGATCGCTGCGATTCGGCGGGTGTGGGATCGTTGACCGGTTCGAGCTTCACGCGTTTCGGCTTCTTCGCGGTCCGCTCCTTCTCGCGGAGCACGGGCATCTCGTCGTTGCCGTCCATTGTCTCGGCCACGGCTTCGCTGCCGTCCAGGTCGGGGATGTGTGCTGTGCGGCTGCTGCCCTCACCCTTGGCCCGCAGCACCAGTTTGATCGAGACTTCGGAGAACGGGAAGTTGTCGCGCAACATGCGGGTGAGATAACGCACGTACGTATCTTCGAAGAGTTCAGGACCGTTCGTGAACAGCACAATCGTGGGCGGGTAGATGCCGATCTGCGTGGCGTAGAAGATCTTTGGAGTCTTGCTGGTGCGCATCGGTGGAGCGTTCACTTCCACAGCGTTGCGGATCACGCGGTTCAGGTCGCCCGTGTTCACACGTGTGCCAGCCTGCTTGTGGAGTTGAACGGCGAGTTGCAACAGTCGCAGCGTGTTCTTCCCCTTCTTTGCCGTGATGAAAGCGATCGGAACATGTTCGAGCATCGGGAACATGGCCCGGATGTACGCTCCCATTTTCTCCGTGGGGAACTGCAACTTCACCAGATCCCACTTGTTCACCACGAAGATGGCGGGCTTATCGTTCTCCACGATGTAGCCAGCGAGTTGCTTGTCCACGCGGCCAACGCGATGGCGGGCATCAAAGAAGTGCAGCACCACATCGGCCCGGCGAACCGAGCGTTCGGCCCGGTGTGAGCTGTAGAATTCGATGCCGGAGGCAAAGCTGGTCTTCTTCTGCACACCGGCCGTGTCAATGGCGACGAAGGCCTTGCCATCACGTTCGAAACGCACGTCGATGCTGTCGCGCGTGGTGCCGGGCACCTCGGAGACGATGACGCGGTTGGCCTCGGCGAGGCTGTTAATGAAGGTGCTCTTGCCGACGTTGCGGCGGCCGACGATGGCGAGCTTCAGGGCGGGGTCGCCGGGCGGCAACTCTCCCGCGTCGGTGGGCAACTTCGCATGAATGGCGTCAACAAGGTCCTGCTTGCCGAGCTTCTGGTCGGCACTGACGCACAGCGGTTCGCCAAAACCGAGGCGGAACAGCTCCGTCGCGTTCGTGGCAATCTTGTCCGTGTCCGCCTTGTTCGCCACAAAAACGATGGCTTTTTCGAGCGGCCGCAGGCGGTCGGCCACTTCCTGGTCGAGCGGGGTCACGCCGTCGCGCACATCCACCACAAAGACGATCACCGCAGCGGCATCAATGGCATAGCGGATTTGTTGCTCAATATCGTCCGTGAGGTTATCGACATCCTTGATCCCCATGCCGCCCGTGTCGATGAGCTCACAAAAGCGGTCTTCGACGGGGATCACGGTGGTGACGCGATCGCGTGTGACACCGGCCGTCGGATCGACGATGCTGATGCGTTTGCCAGCCAGCCAGATGAACAGCGAGGATTTGCCCACATTTGGCCGGCCGACTATTGCCACGATCGGGAGAGCCATTGCAACGGATCCTTGGGTCGGCCTCAACGCGTCCACGAGTCGAAGGCACTGATTTTGAAGACAGACGCCGTGGGCGAATTCAATGTGAATCTGGCGGGTACTGCGAGCGAACCGGGCCGCCCGGCTCTCATTCAGACGATTCCGACGTCTCGCGAGTTCACAGTCAATCCTTTATCATATTACATCGGACACGTGGACGACGGATGAATTTGCATGGCAAAGTGCGATGAAGGTTACCGCTGCGAAGTTTGTGGCCGCGATGTCGAGGCGGTCATCGATTCCGATTTATACTTGCGTTACGTGCTGGGCGAGGTCAAGCTGGAGCGCCTGCACCTCTCCCACGAACGCCACATTCGCTGCAACCCGACGCTGGCCCAGTACATTGTTGCCGCGGAATTCGAGCCGGTGCAGTGCGTGGGACCCTTCGCCAAATCGAGCTTCGACGTTGCATTCGTGGCGAGCGAGGAAGCGCGTGTGACACGTGGCTGGCGGCGCTTGCAAGCGATTCCTCATCTTGGCTTAACGATCGCGGAATATCCGTTGTCTGTGACACCCGAACCGGAGGTTTGATCATGCGAACACTGTGTGCAGTCCTGGCAGTTGGCTTACTCTCGACCATGAGCCGTGCCGATGATGTCGCGGGCCCGAAAGCGGGCGAGAAGGTGCCCGCGTTGAAGGCTTATGGCGTAGTCGGAACGGTCGAAGGCAAGGAAGTGGACTTCGCCGCCGAGCGAAAAGACGCTTCCACTATCTACGTGTTCGTCGCAGCCGAGGCGGGTGGCATCCCCACGGGTGGTCGGCCCGCGGCCCGCTTCCTCAAGGTGCTCGACGATGAAGTCGCCAAGCTCGACGGCACCGATATCGTCGCGGTGTGGCTCGGAGAGAACGCGTTCGACAAGCACAAGGAATATCTGCCTCGCATCAACATGTCGATCAAGCTGCAGAAGACACAGCTGGCGGCCTTCGAGGGCGACAAGGGCGGGCCGAACAATTGGGGCCTCAGCACCGATTCGCACATCAGTGTCGTGGTCGTGAACAAGGGGAAGGTGGCCAAGTCCTTCGCCTTCACCTCCGTCAACGAGACCGACGTGAAGCCCGTGATCGAAGCCGTGAAGAAGTCCACGGAGAAGTAAGTGAGGTGAGTCGCACCCTCATGGGTGCGGCTCGCACAGTTTGGTTCAGCTCTCGGGCGTGGTGCCAATCACGATATTGCAATTCGCGGCGAGTTCGCCGATCTTCGAATCCTTCAACTTGGCGAAATCGACGGTTATCGAATCGCGCAGCTTGCCTTCCGGCGTCGCACGGAAGATGCCATCGCGGAGATTGCCGGGGTGGTCTTTCACGTAGATCTGCGTGGTGAGCAGGTGCTTGCCGCCCTTCTTGATCTTGTAGTGGATGTGCGGTGTGCGGCCGGGGTACGGCACGGGCTTGATGGTGCGGAAGTAGTATTCGCCGGTGCTGCCCGTGACGAAACGGCCGAAGCCCTGGAAGTTCCTGTCCTGCTGCTCCTTCTTCCGGTCGCTGTCGCCGGTGTGCAGGTACACGCCGTTGCCATAGCACTGCCAGATTTCGACCACGGCATTTTTCACCGGGTTCCCCTTCGCATCGACCACCTTGCCGGTGAGATGCGTGATCTCGCCGATTGCAGGGGTAATGCCCTCGTTGATGATGAGCAGATCGTTATCCGTGTCGAGCGGCAGTTTGTTGGGGTAGAACGGGCCTTCCGTTTGCGAGGGTGTCTTCGTCAAGTCCTCGAGCAGGTTGGCAAACGCTCCGCGCGACGTGAGCAGCGGCAGCGCGGCAGATGCCAGGAACAGCCGGCGAGACGGGACGTGAATGCGATCACTCATGGGAATCAGTTCCTTCACGGGAAACGGGCACAATCTTGAGAAACGAAGTACGTAAGGTTTCGGCGACGAGAATCATTGAAGTGTAATCGGCTTCTCATCGCGCGTGAAGGCGAAAGAACGTGAGCGTTACGCCTGCGTGACACCGGAATTGAGCCTTGGTTGACTGCTACACAAATGAACAAGCCCACGGACCTGAATCCGTGGGCTCGGCGGATCGCCTCAATCACTTACTTGATGAACAGCATTTCGCGGTACGTCGGCAGCGGCCAGAGGTCGTCTGCCACGAGGGTTTCGAGCTTGTCGCCGAGCGTGCGAAGTTCTTCCATGCGCGGGATCACGCTGGCCTTGATGTCCTTGGCATGGGCATAGGCATCGCCTTCAGGGTGGTGATGCACGGCCTTGTCCAGTGAGGCAATGGCCGACTGGAATTCGCTGATAATGCCCGTCAGTTCCTTCAGGGCTTGCACCTGGGCGGCATTGTCGACACCCGCGGCCTTGGTGGCGTTGGCAGCAGCGGCCACTTCCGCCTGATAACGCAGCGACGCAGGCAGGATCATCGTTTGCGCCATGTGGATCATCATGTTCGCTTCGATGGTCACTTCCTTGACGTACTTCTCGCTGAAGATGTGATAGCGGCTCTCCAGCTCCCGCTGCGTGAAGACCTTGTACTTGGTGAAGAGTTCGACCGAGTCCTGGCGGATGATCACGGGGATGGCGTCGACCGTGCTCTTCAGGTTGGGCAGGCCGCGTTTCTCGGCTTCCTTGTGCCAGGCTTCGCTGTAGCCGTCGCCGTTGAAGATGACCTTTTTGCTTTCCTTAATGATGCCCGGCAACAGATCCTGGATGGCCTTGTTCAGCGTCTTTCCAGCCTTCACGTCCGTTTCGAGAGCCGTGGCGATGAAATCGAGCGACTCGGCCACAATCGTGTTCAACACAGTGTTAGGGCCGCTGACGCTGAAACTGCTGCCGACCGCGCGGAACTCGAACTTGTTGCCGGTGAAAGCGAACGGGCTGGTGCGGTTGCGGTCGCCGGCATCGCGAGGCAACTTCGGCAGCACGGAGACGCCAATCTCCATGTAGCCACCCTGCTTCGTCGACTTCAGATCGCTGCGTTCGAGTTGATCCATCACGTCCTGCAGCTGGTCGCCCAGGAAGATGGAGATGATCGCGGGCGGAGCCTCGTTGGCACCAAGGCGGTGATCGTTGCCAGCGCTGGCCACGGTGACGCGGAGCAGTTCCGGGTACTTGGCCACCGCGCGAATCACGGCCACGCAGCAGACGAGGAACTGCGTGTTATCGTGGGGATTGTCGCCGGGGTTCAGCAGGTTCTCGCCGAGGTCCGTGGACATGGACCAGTTATTGTGCTTGCCGCTGCCATTGATGCCGGCGAAGGGCTTCTCGTGCAACAGACAGACGAGCCCGTACTTCTCGGCCGTGCGCCGCATCACATCCATGCAGAGGTGATTGTGGTCGGTGGCGAGGTTCGAGTCTTCGAAGATTGGGGCGAATTCGTACTGGCTGGGGGCCACCTCATTGTGGCGGGTCTTCACCGGGATGCCTAGCTTGAACATCTCCGCTTCGCAATCGGCCATGCATGCAATGACGCGATCCGGGAAGGTGCCGAAGTACTGATCTTCGAGTTCCTGCCCCTTGGGTGGCTTGGCACCAAAGAGCGTGCGGCCGCAGTTGATGAGGTCCGGGCGGGAGTACAGGAAGTTCTTGTCGATCAGGAAGTATTCCTGCTCCGGGCCCACCGAAGTGAAGACCTTGCTGGCTTCGGTGTTGCCGAATAGGCGGACAATACGCAGCGCCTGATTGCTCAGCGCTTCCATCGACTTCAGCAGCGGCGTCTTCTTGTCGAGTGCTTCGCCCGTCCACGACACGAAGATTGTCGGGATGATGAGCGTGGTGCCGTTGGGCGTTTCGCGGATGTATGCCGGGCTGGTGGGGTCCCAGCCGGTGTAGCCGCGGGCCTCGAATGTGGCGCGGATGCCGCCGCTCGGGAATGAACTGGCGTCCGGTTCGCCCTTCACGAGTTCCTTACCACTGAACTCGGCGAACGCCGTGCCCGTGCCGGTGGGGCTGAGGAAGCTATCGTGCTTCTCGGCGGTGAGCCCGGTCATCGGCTGGAACTGGTGCGTGAAGTGCGTGGCACCATGCTCCAGCGCCCAGTCCTTCATCGCGCTGGCCACGGCATCAGCGATCGTGGGATCGAGCGGCACGCCCTGCTTGATCGTCTTCTGCAACGCCTTGAAGACCGGCTTCGGCAGGCGGTTCTTTTGCACTTCTTCGCTGAACACCAGCGATCCGTAAAGATCCTTCAACGCCTCGGCGCGGAAATCGATCTGGTTCAGGTCGTACTCAGTGTTGGCGATCGCCTCGATCGCCTTCTGGCGGGCATTACCCATCGGTCCGGTGCTCCTCGTAGGTGTGATTCGAGAGCCAGCGGGGTAAGGAAATTGCTGCGAAAGCACAGTGCCACGGCCGATCGGATGGATGGCGCGGTTGGGCTGTTCGTGGAGAGGTTGGGAATGTTATAAGCCGTTGCCGATGACTGGCAAGAACTGTGCCCGGGAAAGGACGAGATGATGCGACGGATTGCCTTGATTAATCAAAAGGGTGGAGTCGGCAAGACGACGACAACGGTGAACCTCGCCGCGGCTCTGGCGGCTCAGGGGCAGCGTGTCTGCGTTCTCGATCTCGACCCGCAAGCGCACGCCAGCACGCATCTCGGTGTCGAATCCGATGGCACCATGCCCACGCTGTACGATGTGCTGACAGCGAACAGGCCCCTCGCCGACGTGCGACGGCAAGTCGGTGAGAACCTCTGGCTGCTCCCTTCGGACATCAATCTCGCCGCCGCGGAGGTGGAACTCGCCGGCATCGTCGGCCGCGAAGTGATCCTGCGTGAAGCGCTCGCCGCCGATGCGGAGTCGTTCGACTTCCTGCTGATGGACTGCGGACCTTCACTCGGCGTTCTCACACTAAACGCACTGGCCGGGGCCAACGAAGTCTTCATCCCGCTTCAGCCGCACTTCCTCGCCCTGCACGGCCTGAGCAAGTTGCTTGAAACCACCGGCCTGGTCGCTCGCCGCATCAACCCGGGCCTGAAGGTCGGCGGCGTGATGGTGTGCCTGTTCGATGCCGCGACGAAGTTGGCCCAGGAAATTGTGGTCGATCTGAAGGCGTTCCTGGAGCGAAGCCGATCCGCGAATGTGCCCTGGGCCGCGGCCAAGGTGTTCGAAACCAAGGTGCGGCGGAACATCAAGCTCGCCGAGAGCCCGAGCTTCGGCCAGTCGATCTTCGCGTACGCACCCAGGAGCAGCGGTGCCGCCGACTATGCCGCACTCGCCAACGAGGTGCTCGGCGTCCAGGTGGTTGGGCCAATCCGCATTGCCGCCGAGCTACCCGAGCCCATCGTCAACCGCGTCGCCGAACACGCCACGGTGTAACACAGACGGATCGGGAACTCGCCCCACTTCTTACCGGGCGAGTTCTCAGGCGAATGCTCACCCCTGATGCTTCTTCATCTCGGCCTCGAAGCGGCGGTTGATCTCGTCCGGGGCCACATCCTCAATGTGGGTCGCAATGGTCCACTGGTGGCCAAAGGGGTCTTCGAGCGTGCCGGAACGGTCGCCGTAGAACTGGTCCTGCACCGGTCGCTTCTCGATGCCGCCCGCGGCGATGGCCGTCTTGAAGGCTTCATCGACGTTCGGCACATAGATGCACATGCCCGTGGGCGAACCGCCGAGCGTGGTCGGGCTCTTGTGGCCCATCTCGGGGAACTCGTCCGCCATCATCAGAATGGTGTCGCCGATCTTGATCTCGGCGTGGCCCACCTTGCCGGTGGGGTCGGCGAGCCGCAGCACCTCGGTGGCCCCGAAGGCTTCCTGGTGAAAGGGCGATCGCCTCCGCGGCACCCTTCACGATCAGGTACGAGGTCACGGTGTGATAGCCATCAGGGATCGGTTTCACGGCCATGATTCGACTCCGCACAGGGATGATATGAGCCAAACACCACCCCAGCCTCACCGGCCGAAGTAGTGTTAATATGTTCATTATCCGAGATGCGATGTGCGAGCAACAACAACTGGCGAGAATCGCTCATTTTTTCAGGAAAGGATTCGGCCTGAGCTCGATCTTCTTCACAGACTGCAAATAATCGAGCACGTTCGCAGACTCCTTGCCGCCAACCTGAGCGTGGAAGTGCAGGGAGAAGCCGTGCGGACCGCGGGAGTCGATGAGCTTGGGCTGCAGCGTCAGGAATGCCTTGACGGCATCGATCAAGCCCATCATCGCGGCACAGAAGATGTCGATGCGTGCTCCCTTCTCGAGCAGCATCTCGACGATATCGCGGCGGCCCATGTGCGAGGCCCCGCCGAGCCCGGATTCCCAGTCGCCACCGCCCCAGTCCATGAACGCATTAACAAGCAGTGGTTCCTTCTCGGCGAGTTTCTTGGCCATGTCGATATCGGAGTGGGCGAAGATCACGAAATCCTGGACGAGCAGCCGATTGAGTTGTGGCTTCTTCCAGGACGGCTGGAATTGTGGTGCCTCGTAGTCACGCTCGAAAGCGGCTTCCACTGGCCCCGCGGCCTTTGGCTTCTGCACCGCTTCGAGGTCCGAGGCGGCACCCAGCACGAAGCCGGCCGTGAGCGTGGTGAAGGCCCGGCGATCGATGGAATCCGCCATGCTGCTGCTCCTGGAGTAGTGCGGGAACTGGAAATTCTGCCACGGCGTCATGCCTTCGCGGGGCGTGTGGCAATGGCGTCGCGAATGATCTTGAGGATACGTTCGCGTTCTTCGCCCACGAGTGGCAGGCGAGGCGGCCGGCAACGCTCGTTGCCGTAGCCGCACTCGGCCGAGGCCAGCTTGATGTACTGCACCAGCTTCATGTGCGTATCGAGGTGCAACAGCGGTGTGTACCAGCGATAGACGGCGCGAGCCTCGTTCCACTTCCCGGCCGAGGCCAAATCCCAGATGAGGCGGTTCTCGGCCGGGAAGGCATTTACCAACCCGCTCACCCAGCCCACGGCCCCAAGCATCATGCATTCCAGGAATAAATCATCCACGCCCGCGAGAATCACATAGCGATCCTTGGTGAGATTGATAATATCCGTCACGCGGCGGGGATTATCACTCGATTCTTTGATGCAGGCGAACTTCGGCTCATCGGCCATCTCCACAAACATTTCTGGTGTGATATCGACCTTGTATGCTGGGGGATTGTTATAGACCATGATTGGTAAATCACTCGCCTTGGCCACTGAACGGAAGTGGGCAATCGTTTCGCGGCGATCGGTCATGTAGACCATCGGCGGGAGCACCATGAGCCCGTCCGCCCCGAGCTTCGCAGCCTCGGCGGACCATCGGCAGGCCCCGGCGGTGGTATACTCGGCCACGCCTGTGAGCACGGGCACGCGGCCCGCCACATGCTGCACGGATGCCTTCAACAATTCGCGCTTCTCACTGGCGTCGAGAGTGGTGTTTTCGCCCACGCTCCCCATCATCACCAGGCCGTGGATCCCGGCTGAGAGCATGGCGTCGATGTGAGAGAGCGTTCCGGCGATGTTGAGTGAATCATCATCATGGAATTGCGTACAGACAGCCGGGTACACGCCTTGCCAGTTCACACTGCTCATGTCAATGATCCCGTGGGAAACTCGGTGTGTGAGATAATCTCACACACCATGATGGTGGATTACTTTGGTGCGTACACCACGCGGAAGCCGATGGTATCGAGGCGTTCATCCGGGCGGATGGCCCGACGGGCGGCGGAGCGGCACAGCACGGCTGGGTCCACGAAGGAGCCGCCGCGGACGACTCGACGCGTGCCATTGTCCGGGCCTTGCGCGGGATAGCCGCGGGCATACCAGTCCTGGCACCACTCGGCGATGTTGCCATGCATGTCGTAAAGACCCCAGGCGTTGGGCCGGTGCGAACCGACGGGTGCGGCAAACTGATACGGTTGCACGGGCGGCACGCTGAGCCCTTCCAGGGCTGAGTCGGTCTCCTCGCCACTGGGCAGATAACGAGCCATCGTCAGATCGCGATCCTTTGCATGGTGCATCAGGGTATCGCCGTAAGAGAACGGCGTCGTGGAGCCGGCCCGGCACGCGTATTCCCACTCGGCCTCCGTCGGCAAGCGATAGGCCCAGCCGCGGCGTGAATAAGGTTCCTTCAATTCCTTCTCCGTCAGCTTCTTGCAGAACTCGACCGCCTGTTCATAGGTCACACTATCCACGGGCAAATCGGCCGCATTCCGGGCGAACCGCGTGGACGCCGAGGGTGCCTTACCCATGATCGTCTGAAATTGCTGGTGAGTCACTTCCTTGTCGGACATAAAGAACGGCCCCGGAATCGTGACATCGTGAATCGGTCCTTCATCCGGCTGATGGCCGGGCTCCGCGTCGAGCGAGCCCATCTTGAAGGTGCCGCCCTCGAGCAACACGAGTTTCATGCCAAGAGAATTGTCGAAGTTCTGGAACGGCGGGTCGTCGCTGCTGCGAAGGATGCGATAGGCACCATAACTCACGATGCCGAGGAAGAGCACGATGCCAAGGCCGATGAGCAGGTATCCGGTGGGGAACTTGCTCTCGCCGCGGCGGCGAATTGGGTCCTGGTTGTTGGAACGAGGTGGGAGTTTGAAGACCTGGCTGCTGGAGTTCGGGTCCGTGTTGGGGATCTGGGAGATCGCGGCCTGAAGCGGTGTAATTGCGGCCACGGGCACACTCGGCGGAATGGGCATGCGGCCGGAGCCCTGCACAGGGTGCTGTCCCGAGACCGGCACGGGGCAGAAGGGCTGCAAAGCGATTGCGAGTTGCTGCGGTGTCTGAGGGCGATCTTCCGGACGTTTCGCCAGGCACCACTGATAAAGCTGATCGAGCTGAGGTGGAGCGTCTGGCCGAAGCGTCAGCAAGCTGGGTGGGGCTTCGGTGCAGTGGCGAACCAGTTTCTCGGTGGGTGTGCCGCCGTCGTAAGGGACCTTGCCCGTGAGAATGTAGTACAGCGTCGTGCCGAGGGCATAGATGTCCGCACGGATATCCACCGCACCGGGGTCGCGTGCCTGTTCGGGGGCGAGGAAGTCTGGCGTGCCTATGACGAAGCCTTCCTGCGTGACACGATTCGCGCCGCCACCCGCGGGTTCTTCCAGGCGGGCCAGGCCGAGGTCCACGAGCTTCACGGTGCGGCCATCACGGGTGACGAGCAGGTTGCTCGGCTTGATATCGCGGTGCACCAGTCCCTTCTCGAAGGCGTGCTGCAGGCCAAGTGCGCCTTGCCGAATATACTCGCAGGCCGCAGGGATGGGCATGGGGCCGCGTTCTCGCACCATGCGAGTGAGGTCCGCACCGTCGATGAATTCCATTGAGACGAACAGCGTGTCGCCGAGCGGGCCCGCATCGTACGCGGTCACCACGTTGGGATGCTTCACCTTGCCGAGCGCTTCCATCTCCGTCTGAA
Organism: Gemmataceae bacterium; assembly: GCA_041750275.1. Taxonomy (GTDB): domain Bacteria; phylum Planctomycetota; class Planctomycetia; order Gemmatales; family Gemmataceae; genus JBGSZR01. Next base: position 44,998 of record JBGSZR010000075.1, on the reverse strand, counting down.
ACCGAGCCTCGGCCGAAGGGTGTTTGAGCTTCTCCTTGCGGATCACCTTCAAGGCCTCATCGCGGCCGAGACGGTTGTTGTGCACCTTGAAGACGCGGCCCATGCCACCTTCGCCGAGCAGGTCCAGCACCACATACTGGCCGAGCACGAGATGCTTGCCGCGGCCCTTGAAGATTTCCTTGATTTGGAAGGGTGAGAGCCAGTTCAGTCGGTGCAGTTCCTTGGCGAGCGCCTGTGAGTCAGCTTTCGTCTGGGCGTGCCAGCCGGCGATCTGCTGAAATTGCTCAGCGGTCAGGAGTGTGCACGCCTGGAGTGCGGCGAGAAACTGGGCCGACGGGTCGGCGGCACTGCTCATCGGTTGTCACCGGTGGGTTCGATGGCATGGCGGCTCAACTCTTTGTACCGATGGGATCAGAACTCGCCACCTCAGATGGGCCGCTCGCCTGTTCTCGAATGTTACGGATTCCGGTATGTTAACCTCCTCACCGAAGGAATCATCATGCCGACGATCACCGTGAATGCCGAGCCGCGTTCGTTTCCCGATCCGCTCTCCGTCTCCGATCTGCTGCGGGAACTCGCCAAGGACCCTGGCAAACTGGCCGTGGAAGTGAATCGCGATGTCGTGCCACGGGCCGAGCACGCCCAGCGGTTGCTCCGCGAGGGTGACGCGGTCGAAGTGGTCACGCTCGTGGGAGGCGGTTCGGTTGCACTTGATCCACCCTTCGACAAACCCCTGAAGGTCGGCACCTTCACCTTCAAATCGCGGCTCTTCACCGGCACGGGTAAATACCCCACACCGGAACTCATGCGAAGCTCGCTGGATGCCAGCGGCTGCGAGGTGACCACGGTCGCCGTGCGGCGTGAACGGCTCATCGACAAGGATGGCAAGAGCCTCCTCGACTTCCTCGACTTGCAGAAGCTCACGATCTTGCCCAACACGGCTGGATGCTTCTCGGCCGAGGATGCCATCCGGCACGCCCGGCTCGCCCGCGAACTTCTCACGAACCTCGAGAACCCCGGCGCGAAGTGGGTGAAGCTCGAATGCCTGGGCGATCCGAAGACGCTGCTGCCCGATCCCATCGACACGCTCAGGGCCACGGAAGTGCTCGTGAAGGACGGCTTCCAGGTGCTCGTGTACACCACAGATGATCCCATTCTGGCGCGGCGGCTGAAGCAGGCTGGAGCCGTGAGCGTGATGCCGGCGGGCAGCCCCATCGGCAGCGGCCAGGGTATTCAGAACCCCACCAACATCCGCATCATTCTCGAATACCTGAAGGATGGCGACCCGGATTATCCCGTGATCGTGGACGCAGGGGTGGGCACCGCCAGCGATGTGGCCCTGGCCCTGGAACTCGGCTGCGACGGCGTGCTGCTGAACACCGCCATCGCCAGCGCGAAGGACCCGCTCCGCATGGCCTGGGCCATGCGCTACGCCTGCGAAGCCGGCCGCCTCGCCCACCTCGCCGGCCGCATCCCGAAGAAGCTTTACGCAAACGCCAGCAGCCCGATGGATGGATTAATTGGCGCAAGTCGCTGACGCAAATTCGTCAGACATGTCAAGTCTAGCTAGACAGTGGGACTCCAATCCGCGGCGGACTTTCCGCGATGCTTCCCGCTGTTCTTGAGCTACAATCCTAACAATCCATCCCCTCATTGCCTCTCGGTCTTCGAGCAGGTTCAACCATGATCAACGCGCTGTACTCACCCAGTGAGTTCCCATGGGCACGCTATTACTTCGCCCAGAAGCCCATCGAGCCGGGCGGCGCGGGGTTGGCGGATATACCCGTCAATGCCACGGACACCTGGAATGCCAAGTGCACCATTGATGATTTCCACCGCGTCGCCACCGCGCTGCGTTCGGGCAGCGATATGGTGTTGTACACGCATGGAGATGCGGACCGCGATATTGGCGTCTCCATGTGGGTCGCCAATGGTTACAAGATTTTGATGACGCTCGATGTCGTCAACGCGCTCTGCGAGCTGACGCCCAAGCAATTCGAAAAGCGTTACAAGTTTCCATCCGTGCTTGTGGACTTGATGCTCAAGAAGATTGCCGAGATCCAGGCCTGCCAGTTGAACCACGTGGCTTTTCGATCGTGCAACATCGGCAAACGGCCAGACTTTCTCAGCGCGTTTGCGAAGCTCTTCAACATCCGCAACGTCTCCGCACCCAAGATGCGCGATTTCTTCGCACGCGATGGTGTCCGTCAGCTGATTACCGATGAGATGAAGGAAATGGACGATAAGCTGACGCCGAAGGTGCTCGGTGCGTTCACCAAAAGCACGCGTGATAAGTCGAAGCAATCCGATGCGAAGTACCGAACCTTCACGATGGGTTCCGATGTCGTGAAAGTGTTGATCTTGCCGCGCACGTACTCCACTTTTCAGTTCGATATGCTCGCCTCATCCGCACGTGCAGTGGAGTCGTTCTATCGTCAGAACTACTTGTTCCGCTCACCGATCAAGTTCTCGTCCTCCGATTTCTTCCAGGCGGGTCTGGGCAACGCCGGGATCTTAAACCCGTTCGCGAAAGTCGTGCCGATGTTCGGTCTCTCCGAGTTCGGTGGGGCAGAGCGATTCGTCCTCCCCAACGAGCCCAGGTATCGCAACCAAATCCAGAGCGTCCGCAATGAGCACTTCATTGGTGATTTGCCCATGTATAGCGCACCACCACCCGATCCCGATGAACCCATTGGCACACTGCGCGATCGAATGAAGCGACGCCTTCGCGGCGTGTTCAAGAAGCACTGATGGCTTCCCCGGAGGCTGCCCGTTCGCTTATACTCTAGCTGTTGCGCTTTTGAGTTGTCTCGGGGGTTGGCCATGCTTGTTCGCCGTGCCATCGCGTTCACCTTGCTCGTGTCGCTGACTGCGTTCGGAGCTTCACTTCAGGATGAACCGGGCAAGAAGGATGATGCGAAGGCCGCTGTCATGAAGCTCCCGGATGCGAAGGCGATTCGGGTCCTGTTTGAATCCGAGCGGGCCGAGGCGGTGAAGGCGCAGTTTCCCCCGGACACGTTGACCGCGGCGGACGATCTCGCCAAACGCGGTGAATCCGCACTCGACGCGAACGATGCGAAGGCGGCCGCCCGCTATTTCCGCGATGCCCGCTGGCAGCTTCCGTACGTGCCCCGGCACCTGCCTCCGAACGTGGTGCGGGTGCTCGGTGAAGGCCGCTTGCGGCATGCTGATCGCGTCAATGCTGTGGGTTACAGCCCCGATGGCACCCGCATCGTGTCCGCTTCGCGCGATGGCACCGTGAAGGTGTGGGACCTCGGCAACGGCCGCGAGATTGCCGTTTATCGCGGCCACCTGGACCAACCGGACGACCCCACACGGGGGGCCAATGTGCTCCGCACAGCCGAGGCGGCCTTCAGCCCCACGGAGAGCGTCATAGCCTCCGTTTCCGGCTCCCAGGTGCACCTGTGGGACCCCGAAACGGGCAAGCTCGTCAAGGTCCTGCTGAACCTCGAAAAGGCCGACAAGCCCTTGAAATCACTGGCCTTCAGCCCGGATGGCAAGCGGCTCGCAGTGGGTGGCGACGATGGCATCCTGCGTGTGATCGAAGTGGCCACTGGCAAGGAACTCTACGCCAGCCCGTCACGCAATGCTCGCATCGAGAACGTGGCCTTCAGCCCCAACGGCAAGCTCATCGCCGTGGTGGACAGCGGCGGCAAGACGCCGGGCAATGTCGCGGTTTATGTGCCGGGCGGTTCGAACCCGATGCCAATGTCCGTGCAAGCCGTGGAGCACGGCGAAGCGCTCGGCGTGGCCTTTAACAAGGATGGAACATCCGTCTTCACAGCCGGTCGCGATGGCCGACCGCGGCTCACCGCTGCCACGAGCGAGACCGGCGATCAGGTGCCGGCCACGAGCAGCAAGCTTCGCGAATACGTCGGCCATTCGAAAGCGGTCTTCGCCCTGGCCGTCACGCCCGATGGCAAGTTCCTCGTGACCGGTGGCGAAGACCGCACCGTCCGCGTCTGGGAGATCGGCAGCGGCAAGCAGATTCGCGTCTTCCCCGGCCATCTGGATCGCGTCATCTCGGTGGCCGTGCGGCCCGATGGCAAACAGATCGCTTCGGGCAGCGACGATGGTGCCGTGCGACTCTGGGATCTGAACACCAGCGACGATCACCTCGCCATGCAGGAAGCAACCGACCCACTCTGGGCTGTGGCTTTCAGCCCCAACGGCAAGCGAGCGGCCGCGGTCGGTGCGGACAAACTCGTGCGGATCTACGACCCCAGCACGGGCAAGCTCGAAGCCACACTCCCCGGCCACAAGGCCCCCATCACGAGTGCCGCCTTCTTCCCGGATAACAACCGGCTCGTGACGGCGGGTGGCGATCGCGTCCTGAAGATCTGGGATGTCGCGGCGAAGAAGTCGCTAAAGGATGTGCCCGCACACGATTCCGCCATTCTCACGCTGGCGGTGAGCGAAGACGGCAAGTCAATCGTCTCGGGCTCGGCGGACCGCACCGTGCGTGCCTGGAACCCGGAGGATGGCAAAGAACTGTGGTCGTGGACCGGCAAGTCCGCCGTCTGCGGAGTGGCGATTCGCAAGGGCGGTCCGCAAGTGGCTGTGGGCCTGGCGGATGGCAACCTCGTGGTGCTCGATCTGGCCAGCGGTAAGCCGAAGGAACTCAGCACGGCCAACGCCCATGTTGCAGGGGTGGCCAGCGTGGTCTATAGCCCCGATGGCAACCGCATCGCCACGGTCGGCGGCGACGGAGCCGCCAGGGTGTGGGCCGTGGCTGAGAACGGCACGCCTTCGCAACTTGTGAAGTTCGAAGGCCAACCCAAAGCCGGAAGTTCCACCGGCTTCTATCCGCTCACCGGTGTGGCCTTCAGCCCTGATGGCCGCTTCATCGCCACCGCCGGTGCCGATGCCATCGTCCGCGTCTGGGATATCCAGACCAAGACCGAGGCACGTTCCCTCCGCGGCCAGACCGACTGGACCACGTCCGTGGCCTTCAGCCCCGATGGTCAGTGGCTGGCAACGGCCGGTGTCGATCATTCGGTCCGCATCTTTGAAATGGCCCGCGACGAGACTTCGCCCCCCAGCGGCCACTTGCTTGCCGTCACGGCGGTGGCCGTGAGCCCCGATGGCAAGGTCGTCGCCACAGCTTCACGCGATCGCACCATCAAGCTGTGGGAAATTGCCACGGGTCGCGAGGTCGGCACACTGGTCGGCAACATCGGCGAATCGGAAACGCCTTACGCGCTCGGCTTCCTGGGCAACGATGCCCTCGTTGTCGGCACTGCCATCCGCAGCGGCACGCCACCCGGCAACCTGCACTACTGGAACACGAAACCGGGTCGGCAGATTCGCGTGGTGCCCACCGGCTCCGTGTACAACCTCGTGACGGCCAAGGATGGCTCACGTCTCGCTGCCCTCACGATCCGGCCTGCCATCGGTGAGGAAGCCAAGAACTCCGCGTACGAACTCTACGACCGCGATGGTGCGTTGCTTGGTGTGGTGAAAGATCAGGGCCGCAATGTGAAGGCCGTGAACTTCACCCCGGACCTCGGCTGGGCCGTCTCCGGCGACGACACCGGAGGCGTCTACATCTGGGATCTGGCCAAGAAAGAACGTGTCGGTGCCAACTGGGCCCTGTTCGCAAATGAGATCGCCGATGTGGGCGTCACGCCGGACCGCAAGTTGCTCGTGGCACTCGACCGAAAAGGGCTTGTGAAGGTGGCCGATGTGGACAAGCGCGAGACGCTCGCTTCCACACAGGCCCACAACGATGGCGTGACGGCCCTGGTGGTGTCGCCCACCGGCGAGGCCTTCATTACCATTGGTGCGGACCGCGAGGTGAAAGCCTGGAGCCTCAAGGATTTGAAGGCGTTGAAGGAAACTCGCACCTGGCAAATCCCGGCCACGGTCAATGGTGCCACCTTCACCCCCGATGGCAAGTTCGTCATCACGGCGAATGGCGATGGCACCGCCTACGTGCTCGCAATGCCGTGACCTTCCGCCGATTCCGTGGCTGGCTTCACTTTCTTCCCACCACGGAGTTGCATGTTCACCATCTCCACGGCGACCGCGAAGACCATCGCCGTGTAGATGTAGCCCTTGTCCAGGTGCTGGCCCATTCCCTCGGCGACCAGCATCACGCCAATGAGAATCAGGAACGCCAGGGCCAGCACCTTGATCGTGGGGTGTTCTTCCACGAAGTTCGCAATCGGCCCCGCGAACCAGAGCATCACGCCCATCGCAATCACCATTGCAATCACCATGACCCACACGTGCTCCACCATCCCCACAGCGGTGATGACCGAATCGAGTGAGAAGACGATATCGATCACGGCAATCGTGACGATGGTATGCGCGAAGCTCACGGTGCGTGCAGGCGGTTCCGTCGAATCGGGCAGCATCCGCTTATTCGCGTGCTCCACCTTCTCATGAATCTCGAGCACGCTCTTCCCAACCAGGAATAATCCGCCGCCGAGCAAGATGAGGTCACGCCATGAGACTTCGCGCGATTCGAGATCGTGCAGCAGCGGCAAGTCCGGCAGTGTGAACACCGGCTTCGTGAGTCCGAGCAGAAACGAGAGCGTGAAGAGCAGCAGCAACCGCGTGCCAAGTGCCGCGGCCAGACCAATGCGACGGGCCTGCGGCTGGCGCTCCTTCGGCAACTTGGACGCCACGATGGCCAGGAAGATGACGTTGTCGATGCCGAGGATGATCTCCATCGCGGTGAGGGTTAACAGGCCAATCAGGATGCTGAGCAGCGATAGTTGCTCGTCACGGTTCACCACGATTTCGCGGGCCGACTGGCGATCGAATGACTTTTCACCGGCATCTGTCTCGACCTTGAACTGATCACCGATCACGCGTCCGCGAACCTGCGACTTGTCTGTGAGCATCACCACATCACCCAGGTCGTGACCATCACGTTGCAGTGTGATGCGACGCACGTGACTCATGGCGATGGTGATCGAACCGGTTGTCGTTTTCAGCGTGACCGCATCGGCCTTCAACTTGCCTTCGACGGGTTCACCTTCATAACGTTCGATGCGCACCGAGGTGGTGGCCGCCGTGGGTTCTGCCGGAGCAGCGGCCGTTGGCTCATTCTCAGCCCGACCCGGCCCGGCAAGGGCGAGCACGATCGCAATCAACCCCAACGACAGGGTGAACAGCGGCAACGAACGGTGCGACATTTTGGCTTCCTCGGTGGTGTGGCCTCGGACCAGTGTATGCACTGTGGCTCGCGCTGTGGATGCCCGGGCTTGCCGAAGTTGCTGGCAAGCCAGACAATCCCGAGATGAGCCGAGAACAGGATTTGTGCCGTGTGCTGGACTGTGGCATCGTCGCCGTGGTCCGCTTTGCTGACCCGGAACCGCTGGTCGAGGTTGTACGTGCACTCGTGGCAGGAGGCGTGACCGTGGCCGAGGTCACGCTCACGGTGCCGAATGCACTTGACGTGATTCGCGAGGCGAAACGGCAACTCGGCGAGCGCGTGTTGCTCGGTGCCGGCACTGTGCTCGACCCGGAAACGGCCCGGGCTGCCCTGCTCGCCGGTGCCGAATTTCTCGTGTCGCCGAGTTTGAATCTGGACGTGATACGCATGTGCCGACGCTACGATCGGCTGGTGATGCCCGGAGCCTTCACGCCGACAGAAGTGCTCACGGCATGGGAAGCGGGTGCGGACATTGTGAAGGTCTTTCCGGCGGATGTGGTCGGCCCCGCCTTCTTCAAGGCCATGCAGGGGCCGTTGCCGCAAGTGAAGCTGATGCCGACGGGAGGCGTTGATTTGAAGATGGCACCCGCATTCCTGAAAGCCGGAGCGGTGTGCCTCGGGGTGGGCAGCCAGATGGTGGATCCCCATCTGGTTGCCACCCAGAATTTCGCCCAGATCACCAGTCTTGCCATACAATATATCGAGATTATTCAACAGCATCGCTCGAAATAAATGTCACACGAAATTATTACATTTGGCGAGGCAATGGTGAGGCTGGCCCCGCCTCATTTCCAGCGACTGGAACAGGCCCGCTCGCTCGATCTTGAGATTGGCGGAGCCGAGTTGAACACCGCCTCCGGACTGGTGCGGCTCGGTCGCTCCGCGGCCTGGGTCTCGCGCTTGCCGGATAATCCGCTGGGCAAACTTGTCGCCAATCGCGTTCGCGAAATCGGCGTCGATGATTGCCATGTGCAATACGAAGCCGATGGCCGGTGCGGCCTCTATTTCGTGGAGTTCGGTGCTGCTCCGCGTGCGAGTTCGATCCTGTACGATCGCAAGGATTCGGCCATCGCTCGCGTGCAGCCGGGCCTGTTCGACTGGCCGGCCATCTTTGCCGGGGCGAAGTGGTTTCACGTCACGGGCATCACCTGTGCGCTGAGCGCCAGTGCCGCCGAGGCCGTGCGCGAGGCGATGGCCGCGGCAAAGGCCGCCGGTGTACGCGTCAGCGTGGATCTGAACTACCGGGCGAAATTATGGTCGCGCGAGGACGCGGCACGTGTGATGTCTTCGCTCTTGCCCATGTGTGATGTTCTCATCGCCAGTGAGGCCGATGCGGAACAATTATTTGGCATCACGGGGGTTGGTTTTGCACAAATCTCACAACAATTGATTTCCCGCTTCGGCATCACCACCATCGTTGGCACGAATCGGGAAGCCTCGCTCGTGTGGCGGAATCGTTTCGCGGCGATGGCCTATTCCGGCGGGCAGTTGCACGAATCGCCCTGGTACGAAGTCGAGATCGTGGACCGCCTCGGAGCCGGCGACGCCCTGGCCGCCGGGCTCCTGCATGGCTTGTGCGAAGGCGATCTCAAGATGGCACTGAACTATGGTGCCGCGATGGGTGCCATCAAGCACAGCATCCCCGGCGACCTGCCCTGGGTTACACGCGAAGAAGTCGAAGCCGTGATGCAAGGCCAGGGCCTGCGCATCCGACGTTAGAAAAAGGCGAGCGGCCCACGTCAGTGGGCTGTTCAAAGCATTCGGCGAGCGGCCCACGCAAGTGGGCTGTTATCTCATGGACCCCATTTCAACATTCACTCTCTCGCGCGATCAGGTACGTGATCTCGATCGCCGGGCCATCGAGGATCACGGCATCCCCGGTGTCGTGCTCATGGAAAACGCGGGCCGTGGTGCCGCCGAACTGCTGATGCGATTGAACCCCGAACGGCAGCCCGTCGTGATCCTCTGCGGCCCGGGAAACAACGGCGGCGACGGGTTCGTGATCGCACGCCATCTCGATAACCACGGCTGGCCCGTGAAGCTCTGGTTGCTGCGGGCCGAGACCAATCCCCGCACCTTTGGCTTTGCCCAGGCTGCCGCGGCCATCGATCGCCGGCTCTCCCACGACTGCGAGATTAACGCCTCGATCTGGTCCGCTTCGCACCCCATCGCCACGAACCTCACATCCGGGCGGGACTGGAAAGAAGCCCTGGCGCAGGACGTGCTCGCCGCGGGTTGGATCGTCGATGCCCTCTTCGGCACCGGCCTTAGCCGGCCGCTCGCGGAACCCTTCCAGGAACTCTTCCCCTTCATCAACCAGAGCGGCAAGGCGATCCTGGCCATCGATGTGCCTTCCGGTCTCGATTGCGATACTGGCCAACCACTCGGCCCCACCGTGCGAGCCACCCACACCGCCACATTCGTTGCCCACAAGAAGGGCTTCCTGAATCCCGATTCCGAGAAGTGGACCGGCACCATTCACGTCATCGACATTGGTGCCCCGCGGAAGCTGGTGGATGAATATCGAACGGTGACATAACGATGGATGCCCTCGCGTTTCTCCCCAAGGCCAGCAAATCGAAAAAGCAGCCCGTGTACGCACTTGTCGGCGATGAGGATTTCCTCAAGCGCCGCGTGCGCGATGCACTCATCGCACTGGCGCTGGGCGAAACCGATCCCGCATTTGCCGTGTCGAATTATGCTGGTGATAAGCTCGATTTCTCCACGGTTCGCAACGATCTGGAAACGCTGCCCTTTCTGAGCCCATGCCGCGTCGTGGTCATCGAGAATGCGGACAAGTTTGTCACTGAGAATCGGCCGGCACTGGAAAAGTACGTGGTGCAACCGGCTGCGGCAGGTGTGCTCATTCTCGATGTGAAGGCTTTTCCCGAGACGACGAAGCTGGCGAAAGCGCTGCCGGATGGGGCGAAGATTTCATGCAAGGCACCCCAGTCGCACCGACTGCCGGCCTGGTGCAGCGACTGGGCGAAAAGTGCGCACGGGAAGGCAATGCCCCGCGATGCGGCCGAGTTGCTCGTGGAACTGGTTGGCCCGACAATGGGGCTGCTCGATCAGGAGATTGCGAAACTTGCCGTGGCCGTGGGCGAAAAGCCGGCGATCGATGCCGAGACTGTGGACAGGCTCGTGGGCCGCAGCCGCTCGGCCAATGTTTTCCGCATCATGGAAGCGGTTGGGGAAGGCAAGCCGGCACAGGCCCTGGCGATTCTCGAAGAACTGTTCGCGGAAGGCGAGGACCCGATGGCCGTGATGGGCCCGCTCACCTGGCAACTCCGAATGCTCGCATCGGTGGGCCGCTATCTGACCAGCGGGCAATCGCTGGACTCCGCGATCGCATCGGCGAATGTGCCGCGCTATCACAGCGAGGGGTATGCGAAACAGGCACGATGGCTCGGCAAGAACAGGCTCGGCAAGCTCACCGAGTGGCTCGTCGAACTCAACCATGGGTTGAAGGGCGGCAATGAGTTGCCCCCGCGTGTGCAACTCGAATGCTTGATTGTCAAACTGGCCCGGCCACGTGCAAGCTGATCATTCCCACTGGATCGCCTCGGGGATGCGGGTGCGGACGGCGTTGATCGCGGGGAGCAACCCGGCGAGCGTGGCCGTGCCGATCGAGGCCGTGGCAATGCCCAGCGCTTGCTTCCACGGAATCACCACGTCGAACACGAAGCCGGATTCTTCGACCAGCACCACTTTCAAGACATACCACTCCATCGGCAGGCCGATCAGGATGCCGAGCGCAGTGCCGAATAACCCCATGAGCACGGCCTCGGCGAGCACGCTGCGGAGCACCTGGCCTGGCGTCGCACCCACGGCGAGCAGGAGGCCGAGTTCACGCTTGCGCTGCAGCACCGAGATGAGCAGTGCCGTCACCACGCCGAGCGCAGCGACCACACCAATCACGATCTGTTGAAGGTACGCAAGCAGGTAAATGCGGCTGATGAGTTCGCTCAGGAAGCGCCGCAAGGCATCGCGATCGGTGACAAAGAGCCCTTTCTCGGACGCATAGTGCTCCACATCCTTCGCGCCTGTTGGGTGGTTCGACTTCACGAACACATGGCACATGTCGATGAGGTTGTCGCCGAACAGTTCGGCATATCGCTTGCGGTCCATGAACACCGAGCCCCGGCTCCAGGAGTAATCGACGATCGTGCCGATCACACGCAAACTCACAGGCCCGTTCGGGCCGGGAAGTTGAATGGTGTCGCCGATGTTCACGTTGTGTCGGCGGGCGAAGTTCTCGCTCACCAGCACATCGTCGGTGCCGGGCAGGTCCAGAAACTTCTCCACATCGGGCAGCCCATCCGGGACACGGCTGCGGGTGGCCCGGGCATATTCCGTGGCATCCAGTGCGATGAGATAGACCACCGTGCCGTTGAACTCCGGCCGGCTGTAGCGAATGGTCATCACGCGTTCAACGGCAGGCAGGGCGCGAAGATCCTTTGCCACCGAGTCAGACATTGGCGAGTTGCTGCTGTTCGCGGAAGTCATGTTGCCGGCGAAGACAAACTGATCGGCGACGACCACCTGTGAAATCCAGTCCACCACGGGTTCTTCATTGCTGCGGCCGACGCCAGCGGTCTGGAACATCATGGCCACGCCTGCACCGAGTGCACCGATCACGACACCCGTGCGGCCCGGTGTGCGGCTGAGGTTGTCGAAAGCCATGCGGATCGTCAGGCCGCAGAAGGCACGCACCAGCGGGCGGAACAGGCCGACGAGCATGCCGACAAGCAATGGTGCGGCGAGGAGCAAGCCCACGAGCACGAGCATCATGCCGCCGATGGAGCCGAGCCGCGGAGGCAAGGCATGGCGAAGCAGGATCATGCCGATGCCCATGCCGATCAGCGCGACGCAGGTGATCTGATGGGCGAGTTTCCACAGACCTTTCGAACCTGCGGTGGTGCGGCGAACAACGTGTGCGGGATCGTCCATCGCGGCCTGGGTGGCCGGCACGAGTGCGGCGAAAACCGCGGTGAAGAGCCCCGCCGCCATGGCCAGCAACGCGTTCGTCCAGGTGAGCCGCGTGGGATTCACAGCAGGGTTTAGGAACATCGACTTCAGTTCGTCCTCGAACTGCCCGAGCGTCACTTCGGCCAGCATCACGCCGAGCGGCACACCGAGCGCGGCTCCCACAAGGCCGAGCACGCCGGCGGCGGTGGCGAAGAGCGCGACGATCTGGAAGCGTGTGGCCCCGAGTGAACGCAGGATGCCGATATCGGGTCGGCGTTCGGCGACGGTGACGGCGAGCGCGTTGTACACCAGGAACAGACCAACGATCATGGCCCCGGCCGAGCAGACGAGGAAGCCGATTTGCAGGCCGGAAACGATCTCCTGCGTGCTGCGCCGCTGCGCTTCGGGCGTGCGAATTTCGGCCCGGAAGCCGATCACCGCGGCCGCGGCCTGGCGGGCGACTTCCTTGTCCGTGCCCGGTTCCAGGAACAGGTCCAGGCGGTTCACCTTCATGGGGTGCGTGCGGTCCCAGGCTGCCGCAGCCGTGACTTCCGCGGGGCCACCCAGCACAGCACCGAATGGCGGAATCGGGCGCAGAATGCGCGACGCCTGATTCACCTCCATGCCGATGAAGTTGCCGCCGAGTGGAGCCAGCGGTGAATCCGCATCGAACTGCACAACGCCGATCGGCAAGCAATCGACCGCGCGCCCGGCGTATTGCAGCACGAGGGGCTTGCCGGGACCCACACGGGCTTTCCAGTCGTCGTAGATGGGCCGGGTGACGAGCACAAGTCGACCGGGGATGCGATCCCATGCTTCACTCGCCTTGCTGAAATCACCCTCGCTGATGGCACCGATGAGGGGTGCCAGTTGAAAGAGCGGCGCTTCACGCAGCAATTCCACCTTCATCTTCAGTGGGTTGTCGCGTGACAGAATCTGCCCCGAGACTTCGGCACCGAGCAGCACGGCGACGCGTTGATCGAGCTGCGGCAAGGAGACACGGTCGTACACAACAGGTTGCACGGCCCGCACGCCGGGAATGTTCGCTGCCCGCATCTCTTCCGTGAGCGAACGGTAGACACCCGCCTCGCCATTGGTCACATACAGATCCGCGGACCCGGCCGGGGTGGTGGTGTCCTGGGCAGCGACCTCCACGCATTGATTCAGGATGCGCGCCGAGACGAGCGTGGCGACACCGAGCGAAATGCTGGCGATGATCAGGGCCGCGCGATCCCAGCGCTGCAGCACGTACCGGAGTCCGAGCAAGCGGTAGACCGCGGGAATCATCGGCGTCCTTCCTGATTGCAATTTCAACAGTGCCCTTACGGGCACCGCTCGCCTGCACCGCTCGCCTGCTGCGTGCGTCAGTTGCGATAAACCGGTTCGTCCGCTTCAACCGTGCCGTCGCGGATCTTGACGAGGCGGGTGCCGTAGGATGCCGCGGTGGGGTCGTGTGTGACCATGATGACGGCCCGCTTGCCCACTTCCGGAAGTGCCGCCAGCAACGTGAGAATCTCCCGGCTCGTGGCGGTGTCCAGGTTGCCTGTCGGTTCGTCGCAGAGCACGGCTTCGGGTTCCGCGATGAGGGCCCGGGCCACGGCCACGCGTTGCATCTCGCCACCGGACATTTCATCCGGGAAGTGATCGGCACGATGGGCCATGTTCACACGTTCGAGGCTTTCGGTGGCGCGGTGAAGTGAGCCGCGCCGCGGTTGCCCGCCCAGCAGCAGCGGCAACGCCACATTCTCGGCCGCGGTGAGATTGGGCAGCAAGTTGAAGGCCTGGAAGACGAAGCCGATGCGCTCGCGCCGCAGGAGCGAACGCTGCCGGTCGGTCATCATTTGCATGTCCTGGCCGTGAAAGACGGCCCGGCCGCCCGAGGGTGTGTCCAGTGCACCCATGAGGTGCATCAGGGTCGATTTGCCGGAACCGGAGGGCCCCATGATGGAGACGAACTCGCCGGTGTTCACTCGCAGCGTCACCCCCCGCACCGCGTTCACCACACGCCGGCCCTGGGTGTAGGATTTCACGGCATCTATGAGTTCGATCATGTTAATCCCTTGCGTAGCCGCGATGCGGAGTCCTCTGAGCGGAGCGCGTCACGGTTCACATTCACGCGCCATTTTCTCGCAGGAAATTCCTTCTTCCCTTTCCATATCGACGATCATCGCCCAGGCTTCGTCGCCGAGCTTCTCCCACATGGCGAACTCCGCCTGTTCCTCGGGGGTGAACGGGATGGGGTTCACCGTGATGTTCACCTCGGTGCCATCGGGCATGTCGGTCGGCGGGTCGAACACGACCACGCCGTCGCGAACCACGCCCCGGATGCCGGTCATTGATGCGGCAATTGCATTCCCCTCCCCAATCGCACTCCGCGTTGCATCTATGCAGGTGTACCCGCGTTTCACCCCATCAGTTTCTTGTAGCGGATGCGGTGCGGTTGATCCGCGTCGGCACCCAGGCGCACCTTCTTCTGCTCCTCGTACACCTGGAAGTTCCCATCGCACCACACCACCTTGCTGTCCCCTTCGAAGGCGAGGATGTGCGTGGCGACGCGGTCCAGGAACCAGCGGTCGTGCGAGATCACCACTGCACAGCCAGCGAAGTTCACCACCGCTTCCTCGAGTGCTCGCAACGTTTCGACGTCCAGGTCGTTGGTCGGTTCATCGAGCAGCAGGAGGTTGCCGCCGCTGCGCAAGAGCTTCGCCAGGTGGATGCGGTTGCGTTCGCCGCCCGAGCAACTGCCCACGAGTTTTTGCTGGTCCGGCCCCTTGAAGTTGAAGCGAGCACAGTAGCCGCGGCTGGCGACTTTCCGGTTGCCGAGCATGATGTAGTCAGTGCCGCCGGTGATTTCCTCGAAGACGGAGTTCGTGTCCACCAGGGCATCGCGGTTCTGATCGACGTGGGCCACCTTCACCGTGGGTCCCACCGTGAGCTTGCCGCCATCGGGTTGCTCGGCACCGACAATCATTCTGAAGAGTGTCGTTTTGCCCGCGCCGTTGGGGCCAATCACGCCGACGATGCCGCCCTTCGGCAGGTTGAAGGTCAGATCGTCGTACAGCAGGATGTCGCCATAACCCTTCTTGACCCCTTCGGCACGCACCACGAGATCGCCGAGCGGCGGGCCAGGCGGAATCTGGATGGTGAGTTCCTTTTCATCCTCGTCGATCATTTGCTCCTGCAACTTGTCGATGGCGGCGAGGCGTGCCTTGCTCTTCGCCATGCGCGCCCGTGGCGAACTCTTCGCCCATTCGAGTTCGCGCTGCAATTGCTTCTGCCGAGCGCTTTCCTGTTTCTCCTCGACCTTCAAGCGGGCGTGTTTCTGCTCCATCCAACTGGAATAGTTGCCTGAGAACGGATAACCGTGGCCGCGATCCAGTTCGAGAATCCACTTGGCGACGTTATCGAGGAAGTATCGATCGTGCGTAACGGCCACCACGGCCCCGGGGTATTTCTCCAGGTGGTGTTCGAGCCACTCCACGCTCTCGGCGTCCAGGTGATTCGTGGGCTCGTCCAAAAGCAACAAGTCATAACGTCTTAACAACGCCTTGCACAGGGCAACTCGCCGGCGCTCGCCACCCGAGAGGTGTTCCACGCCCGAGTCCGGCGGCGGCAACCGCATCGCGTCCATGGCGATCTCGAGTTGACGATCGAGGTCGTACGCATCCGTGGCGTCGATCTCCGTCTGCACTTTCTCCATCTGGTCCGAGAGTTTCTCGAAATCCGCATCGGGATCGCCCATCGCCTCGCCAATCTCTTCTTGCTTCCTCAGCAAGGCGCGAATGTGAACGACGGCTTCCTCGATGTTCTCGAGCACTGTCTTGCCCGGCGTGAGGTGCGGTTCCTGCGGCACATAGCCGACGGACGCTCCTTTATCCGGCCAGGCCTCGCCCATGAATTCCTTGTCCACGCCGGCCATGATCTTCAGCAACGTGGACTTGCCCGCACCGTTGCTGCCGAGCACGCCGATCTTGGCTCCCGGGTAGAAATTCAAGTTGATGTCCTTGAGAATCTCCTTCTTCCCGTAGTGCTTGGTGAGGTGGTTGATGTTGAAGATGTACTTCTCGCCCATTCGTCCCTCGCATGTTCGTCGTGGCAAATTGCCGCAAGAACCATTTTAGCGAGAAGTGCGGACGGTGGTGCGGGAGCGGTGGCCTTCACTCGGGAACCTTGCCGGCGGCGAGATCGGCGAGTTCTTTCGGGTTGAAGCTTCGCACCGAGCCATCGAGCATGGCGAACTGTGCGGGATTGCCATTGAAACCGCCGAATCCGCCTGGCAGTCCGTTTGCTCCGTGGCGAGGATCGCGTGCGTTCAGGGGATCGCCCCAGGCCCGAAACTCTGCGTTCACCTCGCCAGCAAAGATCGTGCTCGACGTGCCTTGTGGGAAGTCCGCGAACTGCTTCGGCGTGTCGCTCAGCACAACATGCACATTGCCTGCATAATGGCTGGCCGCGAAACCATTCACAAATTGGACGTCCGAAGCGGGATGCAGAAAGCTGCTGACAGGAGTGGCCAGCGGCGCAACGTTGTCCGGATGCGTCCAGGGTTTGGTGAGGTCGATGCGATGGTACACATTGGCTTGGTCGACATAGAGCAACAGCTGTGTTTGCCAGGAATGAAAGGGCCGGCCTGACGCATCGAAAGTGGAACGTGGAAGCTGATTAACGGTGGGCTCGTCGTTAAACGAGATTGCCCCCACGTATATCCCTTTCAAACGATTCATCGAAATGCTACGGTCGCTGGCGTCTCGATTGTCTCGAATCAACAGCTCCGGTGATCGCATCAACCAGCCTGTTTGGTGGGCCACTCCCGTCGCGGCAATTCCCGCCACGAAGAGCAGCACCACGAGTGCCACGAGTTGAATCGTCCATTTCCAGGGCCAGCGCCGTGGCTGTCCATCAGGTGATGTTGACGTGTACAGCCAGCGAAGGAACGCATGGCCGCCAAGAGTTACACCCAATAGGCACAGCATCGCGGATATGACAGACGCTGGATCCGGATGCAATTGTGGCAGCACACGCTGGAGATAGTTCACCCAGCCGATTGCCAGTGTGAACGGGACCTGCACGACAACAGCGATCCCTGCGCACAGGCATAAGAGCGTGAACGACACGTAGAGCATGCCGCACAGCGCGATGAGGATCAAGTGTCGAGAGCGGCGCATCACTTTCCCTCGGGCAGGAGCAGCGGTGCCAGTTCGTCGGACGTCAGCGCCGCTATTGAGCCGTCCGTAAAAAGCACGAATCGTTTCGCGCCGAACAACTCCGGTTCGCACGCCAACAGGCGACCCTTCTCGCTCTTGCTGAGGCCAGGAACATAGAGATATCGCATCTCCGAATCGTGCAGTGTTTTCCAGTACATCGATGGCACAGTCGGCTCATCGCGTGTGGGCGGAAAATGGCCCTCGTGCCGATCTGCAAAGAGGGTCAGGGCGTTGAACAACATCTGCAGTCTCGCTCGCCTTGCCTCCTCGGTCGGCCCCGGCCTTGCAACCTCCGCAGCGGGAGGTTTGGTGTCATTGAGTGTGTACGTCAGGCCATCCTTTTTCCAGGCACCGGGTGTGAGCAGTTCGCGGGCTCCCGAAATCATCACCAGCACCAGCATGAACAGCAATGCCCACAAGGCCACCATTCCCAACGCTTTTGAGTAGCTCAAACGCGGCAAGCGTGGGAAATCACTGCGCAAACTGTTCCACAGGAACCGGACAATCAGCGAAGCGATCAGGAACACCACGATGAAAAAAGATATGCTCTCGAATCGCATTCGCGCGGCATCGGTGAGCGTGATGCTTGGCATTCCGGCACTCGCCTGAGATGGCGAGGTGAGTGCAATGCCCAGTGCAATGAGCGGTATCGTTGTTTGCGATGAGTTTGGCATCATTTGCCCCGGACGCGAATGCGACATGCACGTGATGATACGACGCCGCAACAAGCGATGCGCTTCATCGAATTGACGAATGTGGTTTGCATAGATGCACGCTGCCCTGAAAGGGCAACACCGCATCGCCCAGGCAAAGGCTTTGCGCCGCCCGGGGTTGGTTCAGTCTCACGCTTTCAGCGTGACGAGTTGTTGGATTCGCAACCCAGGGCGGCGTCGCTGCGCTCCTTGCCCTGGGCTATGTCGTGCCACGCTTTCAGCGTGAAAACCTGTTTCCACCTCTGCAGCGAATCCGTCGCGCTGGGCTAGGTCGTGCCACGCTTTCAGCGTGAAAACCTGCTTCCACCACTACCGCGAATCCCTTACGTCCGATGATCGAGGGTGCGGTTGGGTTTATGCCCTGAAAGGGCAACACCACATAGCCCAGGGCAAGGCTTTGCGCCGCCCGGGGTTGGTTCAGTCTCACGCTTTCAGCGTGACGAGTTGTTGGATTCGCAACCCAGGGCGGCGTCGCTGCGCTCCTTGCCCTCGGCTAAGTCGTGCCACGCTTTCAGCGTGAAATCCTGCTTCTACCACTGCCGCGAATCCCTTACGTCCGATGATCGAGGACGATGCTGCGTACATGCCCCGAGGGCGAGGTTGGGTTTTTGCCCTGAAAGGGCAATACCGCATCGCCCAGGGAATGGCTTTGCGCCGCCCGGGGTTGTCCGATCCCCATCCAACTTGCCCTGAAAGGGCAACACCGCATCGCCCAGGGAAAGGCTTTGCACCGCCGGGGGTTGCGAGGTTCAGACGCTGATTCTTCCAGACACATGACATTCTTCCCGTGTTTCCGATTGAGGGGGGTGAGGGATTGGATCGGAATCAATGAGAATCGCCATACGCCCGTCGGAGATTGGGTGTCAGGCACGGGCTATTCAAAGTGGGCCAGCTTGATGCGGTACAGCGTGCCCTTGGTGCGCTGGCCGCCGGGCTCGCCGGCGCGGATCAGTTCTGTCGTCACATCGTAGCCCGCTTCCTGCAGCTTCCACTTAAAGACGCGGGCGGCGAGGCGGTCCGGGTCGGCGATGAGGCAGACGCCATCGGGGGCCAGCACCGCTTGCAAGAGCGCGACCAGCGGGTTCACCAGGCGTTCCTCGTACATCAGGTCCGAGCCGATGACGACGGGATATTTCACATCCGTGGGCGGGCAGCGGAAGTCGATGGGGACGGCGTTGAAATCGGTGAAGCCATTAAGCCGGGCGTTCGCGGCGGCGAATGCAAGCGCGGTTTCATCGACATCGGAGAAAGTGACACGGAGCCCGCGGGCCAGGCACGCCACGCCGGCCAGCCCGAGGCCGCAGCCCACCTCGAGCACATGCACTGGCTGCCTGTACGCCTCCCACTTTTCGCGCACCACCACCTTCGCCAGCATCCGGGCGGCGGGCCAGAGTTGCGTCCAGTACGGCACATATTCATCCGCCGCATACGCCGAACGCACCCAGGGGTGATCCAGGATCTTGTCCGAATCGGCCGGGCGGTCGATGCGAAAGGTGAAGTCATCGATAAAGACGGTGTCCCGAAGCGTTTCCGAGACGGCTTCCGGCGGCGTGGCATGGATGTGCGGCGACATATCGATTCTTGAAGTGCTTAAAAAGTATGGATACACGCCACGAGTTGGTCGTGAGTCAGTGTGCGGTCCGCGGGGATCAGCGCATAGCCCGCCGGGCTCTCGGCACAATCCACAATCACCTGGCGCGTGTTTGGTACGAGAAAGCCCGTGTCGCTGGCAATATGGCCGCTGACGAGTAGTTCGGCGTTCATCTTTTGCAAGTAGTGTTCGACCGTCTCTTGCTTGGTGTCGCGGCCCCAGAGCAAGCTGTGGACGCTGCCGCCGGGTTGCAGATCGATGTCTTCGTACTGTTCGCGCTGCAGCCGGGCCGGGTCGAACTGCATCATCGCTTTCGCGGGCGGCAAGCTATGCGAGAGGATCACTTTATTCGGCAAACGCAGCAGCACGGGCAACACCTGGAACAAATCCAGATACGTGCGATAAACTTCCGGCCCGGGTTGTTTGCCATATGCAACGGAAACGCCCTCCTCGAACAGGGCGTTCAAGTCCTCATCCGCCTTCAGCACCGTGCGAGCGGTCCACTGGGCCATCTCGTGGTTGCCGGGCAAGTAATGCACCTGGCGGGGAAACTGGCACTTGAGCGCCGCGAAGAGATCGACGAGTTGGTGCGATTTATCGCTGCCATCAGGGTAACGATAAACCCCGTGGATCACTTCCTGCATCACGAAATGGCGGGTCGGATTCTTGGCGAGATCGGCCAATTTCAGCAGGGTCTGGAAGTTGGCGACGTGGCCGTGCAGATCGCCAGCAACCAGGACTTCGGTGCAATTCTGCAGTTCGACCACATGCCCGCTGCGCCCGGGCGTGGCACGCACGAGCGCAATCGCCTGGCGCAGGTACGTCAGCATGCGTTCGGGTGCGGGCATGAGCGAAGAATCCTCACAGGTATCGCGACATTCAATGTAGGCGGCCGGTGCCCGTGAGGGCACTGTTGGTTTCGCAATCCGCGCGTGGATTGCGTTCATCTATGCGCGGCCGCACAGACAGCGTATAACACCCACACTGCGATTTCGCATTTCCCCAACGGAGAGGATAGCCGTGGCCGAACGTTACCTGTTTACCAGCGAATCCGTGTCGATGGGTCATCCGGATAAAGTATCGGACCAGATTTCCGATGCCGTGCTCGATTTTTGCCTGCAACACGACCCTAAAAGCCGAGTGGCTTGCGAAACGCTTGTGACCACGGATCTGGCCGTGGTAGCCGGTGAAATCACCACGGGCGCTCCGCTGACGCGCGAAGCCGTGGACAAACTCGTTCGCGATGTGATTCGCGACATCGGCTATGTTGCCAAGGATCAGGCCGAGCGCGAAGAGATTGGGTTCACGGCCGATGCCTGCCAGGTCGATTGCCGCATTCATGCCCAGAGCCAGCACATTAGCCAGGGCGTCGACACGGGCGGTGCCGGCGACCAGGGCCTCATGTTTGGTTTCGCCTGTGATGAGACGCCCACGCTCATGCCGTTGCCAATCGACCTCGCGCACCGTCTCGTGGCCACCCACGCGGACATGCGCAAGAGCGGCAAACTCAAATGGCTCCGCCCGGACGCCAAGAGCCAGGTTACAGTGGAATACAACGCAGACGGCACGCCGAACCGCATCCACACCGTGGTGCTCTCCACCCAGCACACCCGCGAAGTGATGGTTTGCAATGAGAACGGCGACTACTTCACGGACGACGCCCGCCAGGAAATCATCGACAAGCTTTTGCTGCCCGTGCTGAAGGCGGATCGCCCGGACCTGCTCAAGGGCAAGCTGGTGATGATCACGCCGGGCACGAAAGCCCCGAAGCTCAGCGAGCACGACATCGCCTGCCACATCAACCCCACGGGTTGCTTCCTCACCGGCGGGCCGCACGGCGACTGCGGCCTGACGGGCCGCAAAATCATCGTCGATACGTACGGCGGCCGGGGCCGGCACGGCGGCGGGGCCTTCAGTGGCAAGGACCCCACCAAGGTGGACCGCAGCGCCGCATACATCGCTCGCTACATCGCCAAGAATATCGTGAAGGCCGGCCTCGCCTCGCAGTGTGAAGTGCAACTCAGCTACGCCATCGGCTACCCCGATCCGCTCAACATCTGGGTGAACACTAACGGCACCGCGAAGGTGCCGGAAGCGAAGCTCGTCGATCTCATCCGCGAGAACTTTGAACTGACGCCCAAGGGCATCATCGGCACGCTCGATCTGCGTCGGCCTATCTATCGTGAAACCGCCCGCCACGGCCACTTCGGCCGTGAACTCCCACAATTCTCCTGGGAGAAAACCGATCGAGCCGAAGCCCTCAAGAAAGCCGCCGGTGTGTGAGCCAGGGCGAACACCCAGCCTCGAATGGGGTTGGGTGTTTGTGCAAATCTGGAACAGGTCAGGGCGGTTCCTGAAACAATTGAAGTGCTGGCAAGAATTATTGGGTCAATTGATAGTCGTGGTCCCGCGTCCCAAGCGCCACATCTACATTGATCGCCAACGTGGCGATGATCGCGTCGGCAAATGGTAGCGTCACAATACTACGGCGTAACTCGGCCAGATTCCCCCCCACCTGGTTCCAGAGTGAATCCGCGATTGGTAGCTGTCCGAACATGTCCAGAGCATTGATCAACCGCAATCGATGCGACGTATCACGTGCTCGATGGAAGACCTCGGCTCGAACCACACCACTAACAACTGCAGGCTCGGTGGCTATGATGTGCCGAAACCTGGGGATCGGCCGAGCGAAGAAATTCCACAACAATCGATGTGTGCGCGAGAATCATATCTCCGGCACCTGACTGCTCTGGGTGTCGAAGTCGCGGTATCCTTGATAAACCTCGGGATCAAGCTGATCATCTGTCCCAAGAGCGAAAAAGATCGATCCACTCAGCTTCATTCGCTGCACGAGGCGGCGGCTGAGACACGGTTATTTCAACTGTCTTTCCGATCAGCGGTCGAAGCTCGGGAAGATGAAGCGTCTCGGAATCATGAGTTCGTTGAATCACAATCCGTGACATGAGGTTCCCCAGCGACTGCAGGAATGGGTGTTATCGTTCTTGTTGCCTGAGTTAACAAACCGCCTTCTTTTGGATTCACCGCTCCCGCTTGCTCTTGCCCTGGCACCTGGGATAATGGCATCCGACCGCTCACGGAGCATCTCCCATGCTACTCGTTGGCCGACAGAATCAGCGCACTTGTTCAACGTTGCATCGGAGGGCCTTCCTGCAGGTCGGTGCCTCTTCCGTGCTCGGGCTCTCACTTGCGGACTTGCTCGCTTGCCGTGCTGCAGGCAACACCGCTCCGGCAAAGAACGTCATCTTGCTCTGGCTCTGGGGCGGCCCCAGCCAACTTGACACCTTCGACCCCAAGCCGCACGCACCCCTTGATTACCGAGGGCCATTCAGCACTATTGCCACGAAGATCCCCGGTGTCCGCTTCTGTGAACTCTTTCCACAACTCGCGGGTATCACGGACAAACTTGCTGTCCTCCGCACGCTCAGGACGCAGTCGAATGACCACGGCATCGCTGGCACCATCGGCCTCACCGGGAGTGGTGCGGGCGGCACCGGCCTCGATGGAAAGCCGCTTCCAGGTTCGCCACGCCCGGCACTCGGCTCCGTGGTGGCACGAGTCCGCGGCACGGGCGACACGCGAAGTGTGCATCCATTCTTCGTGGTTGGCGGCAAACTCCACCAGGGCAAGAAAGCGATCATCGGCGAGGGTGGCGGTACGCTTGGTGCGATGTACGACCCCTTCCGCCTGCATTACGACCCCACCACCGGCACAAAGGTTCCCGCTCTGCAACTCCCGGTGGATCTCACACCCGAACGCCTCGCCGACCGCAAAAGTTTGCTGGAAGCATTTGGAACAGCCGAAAAACACACCCAGGAACTCGCAGCTACAAAATCGCTCGATGAGTATCGTGCTCGTGCCTTCGCCATGCTCGCGAACCCTGCGGCCGCAAGCCTGTTTGATCTCGGCCAGGAATCGCGGGCCAGCGTGGAGCGGTACGGCCTCACGCGATTCGGGCAAAGTTGCCTGCTGGCACGCCGACTTGTGGAGGGTGGTGTTCCGTTCGTTCAGGTGAACTGGAGCGACCACGTGGAAGCCGAGGAGGACTCGGGGGATGGCGGTTGGGACCACCACTACCGCAATTTCCAGATCATGCAGGACCGTCATGCTGGCTGGCTCGACCAATCGATGACCGCATTGATCAGTGACTTGCATGAACGCGGCCTGCTTGCCTCCACACTTGTGATCGCGGTGGGTGAGTTCGGCCGCGAACCCAAGGTGAACGACAAGGCTGGTCGCGAGCACTGGCCAGGTTGCTACTCCGCACTTCTCGCGGGTGGCGGCGTCAAGGGCAGCCGCTTCGTGGGCACCAGCGATGCGAAGACCGCCCAACCGGCGGACACACCCCTCACACCCGCTGATCTGAACGCCACAGTGCTCAACCTCATCGGCCTCACCAGTGAGCAAATCACGGGTATCGGCCTGGCACCCACCGGTCGTGTGATAGAAGAATTGTTGTGATCCGCACGCTACGATCCCGTAGCACGACATTATTCATAGATAATTTTGGTCGAAACCGTGATCTCATGAATTCCATGCGGTTGTTCACTCTCCTCCTCGCGTCTGTCTCGCCAGCCATATGCCGTGGTGTTGAGCCACAACGGCTCACCCAGGACGGAAGCTTTAAACAGCATTTGCAATGGTCGCCGGATGGGAAGCAGTTCCTGTTCACCCGCATTCATGAAGGAAAACTCGCCTTGTGGATCATGGCTCTCGATGGCACCGGAATGAAGCGATTGCTGCCTCAGCACGATCAGCCCCACTTCGATGGGCACTGGTCGCCGGACGGCAAGCATATTGTCTATGTGTTTGACCGACTCGAAGGCACCGATGGAAAACTCGCTATCCACACCTGCGCCGTGGATGGCAGCGACGACAAGATGCTGGTGCCGCACACGGCCTTCGAGGAATCGCCTCGATGGAGCCCGGACGGCCAAACCGTGCTCTGGGTTTCGACGCGTGACAAGAACCCTGAACTCTACACGGTGAACGCCGATGGCAAAAACATCAAACGACTCACCAACGAAGTTGCTTATGATTTGCACCCCTCCTGGAGTCCGGATGGCAAATGCATCGCCTTCGCCAGTGGCCGCACGGGTCGCCAAAAGCTCTTCACGATGAATGCCGATGGCACTGGCACCAAACTGCTCACAGATGGGGAGGCTCTGGATGCCTGGCCCGTGTGGAGACCTGGCGGAAAGCAGATCGCTTTCGTCTCCAATCGAACGGGAAACTACGATGTGTGGTTAATGGATGCAGATGGTGGATGCCTCTCCAATCTCACAACTCATCCCGCAAAGGATTCGAGCCCGACCTGGAGCCCAGACGGCAAGAAACTGGCGTTCGTTTCAACCCGCCACGGTGGTAGTGATATCTATCTCATCGATGTGAAGTGATCCATGACCGATGGAGACTCTCTACGCGCGGCTGTCGTTGCGAACCCGGATGACGATTTGCCGCGACTTATCTTCGCCGACTGGCTGGACGAGAATGACCAGACGGATCGGGCCGCGTTTATCCGTGCCCAGATCGAGGCAGCCCGGTGTGAGCCGTTCAGTCCCGGGGCTCGCCACGCGGAAGAGCGTGCCCTCAAACTTCTGATCCGTAACCGCACGGAATGGACCAGGCCGCTTGGGTATGCCGTTGAAGCCGCGTTCGTGCGAGGATTCGTTGAGCGTATCAGTTTGCAAGCCCCCGCATTTTCCCCAATTGCACCGGATATCTTTTTGCGAGAACCGGTGCGCGAACTGTCTCTGACACGTGCGTTATCCCTCGATGAACGCCTGCTCTCGCCACTCGAACCGATCTTCGAGTCGGATCTCTTCGAGCGCGTGACGCGACTCGAGTTGCCGTTCACGAACCTCACACCTGAGGAGTGTTATTCACTCACGGTCAGCCCGCACATGGAACAGCTTCGCGAACTCTCACTCCGTGGTAATCCACTTTCGCCCGACTGGGTATCGGACCTCATCGCCGGCCGGTATTTCTCCAATCTCACCGCACTCGATCTCAGCCAGATTGCACACATCGGCACGAGTATTCTCCGCGGTCTCACCAAAGAAAAGCGAAGCAGGTTCAAAAGTCTGGATTTCTCGGATGTGATGTTCCAATCTAATATTCTAATCCAGATATTATCCTGCCGGGCCGTGAGCCGTGTCGAGGAATTGCGACTGCGCTGGACTGGCGGGTCCCGCGTCGCTGGACCCCTTACGCATCTCGATATCGGCTGGGTGTTTCCCTGGAAGGCCCTCCGTTTGCTTGATGTGTCAGGCCAGGGTCTGGGAGCTACGGGAGCCCGCGAAATTGCACAAAATCTTGATGCCGAGAAGCTCCGCTGGCTTGGCCTGGCCGAAAATGATCTGAGTTCCGAGGGAGCTTCCGCTCTCATCGCCTCGCCTTATCTCTGCCTCTATTATCTGGATGTCCGACGCAATGGGTTGAACGCGCGAGATGTGAACGCACTGATCACTCGCTTTCCTGATGCACTTGTGCTCGCATAACCCTTTTCTGAAAATCACCTCTCGCCACGATCGTGTGTGCGAACGACTCCGAGACTTCTCGGAAGCGGAGGAGTTGCACGGCATTTCTATATCCCGTGAGTCGATAGATGCCAAAATTAGCACACCCCACCCCGAACTGGTCTTGACATCATCTCGTCGACTCGGAATACCCAGATGAGATCAGTCTGTATCTTTGGGGGAGTTCCGATGCGCCAGTTCCTGGCATTAATGGTGGCCTGCGCGGCGGGGGGAAGTGCCAGCGCCCAGTTCGGCACCTCCGGGCAAGTCGTCGGCAGCACCTATCCGCTCAGCGCCGGTGGAGCGATGATTCCGCGTGCGGTGAGCCCGGCCGGGATGCCCATCGGAAGCCCGTTTGTGAACCCGATGTCGGGCACGCCCATCAATCCGTACGAGCAACCCGGCTTTGATAAATCGATGATCGCCGCCCCCACCACGGGCTTCCCGGGCTCGCCGTACCACCAACCGGACCTGCTCGACCGGCTTAACGACAAGCTCAGCGATGTCACATCGTTCTTCCGCCCCGGCCCCTCGCCACGCCCCACGTATACCCCGGGCATCAGCCGGCGTAACCGCGAACGCGCCGAGCAACGCAACTGGCGGCGCGATTAATACGTGCTCCTGGGAACAGTTGGTTCCATGCCTTCGATTGGCCACGGGCCTGGTTCGCGCTACAGTAACGTCATGGGTATGCTCGAATCGCGACTGAAGCAACGTGCGAACGAGCGGGGCTTCGCGCTGGTGGGTATTGCACCCGCAACCGATGCCGATGGCTTTGAACACTTCTCGGCCTGGCTCGATCACGGCCATGCCGGGGAAATGAATTACCTGCATCGCAATCGCGAAGCTCGTCGGCACCCGCGTTCGATCCTGGAATCGGTTCGCAGCGTGCTGATGGTCGGGCTCGAATACGACGGAAGTGATGCCAACACACCACAGTTCATGGGGCGCGTCGCCAGCTATGCGGCGGGGCCGGATTATCACCGTTTCATTTGGGAACGGCTGGGTGAAGTGGGTGCCTGGCTCGAAGCGGAGGTGCCGGGGTGCCGCACGAAATCCATCACGGACACGGCACCCTTGCTCGAACGCGATTTCGCCCGTCGTGCTGGCTTGGGCTGGGTTGGCAAGAACACGATGCTGATCAACCCGCACCGCGGCAGTTTCTTCTTCCTCGGGGCGCTCCTGACGGATCTCGCCCTCGAAGCGGATGAGCCATTCTTCAAATCACATTGTGGCACCTGCACCGCCTGCTTGAATGCCTGCCCCACCAGTGCCTTTCCCGAACCCTATGTGCTCGATGCCACGCGCTGCATCAGCTACCTGACCATTGAACTGCGCACATCTGTGCCGAGAGAATTTCGCGAATCGATCGGCAACTGGCTCTACGGCTGCGATGTGTGCCAGGATGTCTGCCCGTGGAATCGGAAGGCGAGCGCGAACCCGGCATTTCCGCACGAACCGGCCCTCGAATCGCTCGACCCGATTGAACTTCTGGGCCTGGACGCCGAGGCATTCCGCACACGGTTCAAGCACACTTCGCTCTTCCGCAATCGCCGTGTGGGATTATTGCGGAATGCCGCCCTTGTGCTGGGAAATGTCGGTGATGAGCGTGCGCTGCCGGCGCTGGAACGCGCACTCGATGATGATGAAGTAGTCGCGGACGCGGCCCGGTGGGCGATGGAGCGAATCCGTCAGCGGACGCAGGCTCCAGACATTATTTGAGTCAGTTCATAATTCGTGGTCACGTAAGTGCGCCACCACAAGTCGCCTCACGTCCGCATCCCGGTCTTTGAAGTATGACCGGATTCTCTTTATCGGATCAATGCAAATCGCTTGTATGGACGTGATGAGAGCATCTATCGCGTACGCGTTATTGACAGACGCCGACCGTTCGAGGGCTTGGAGGAGTTGTGGTACCGCAGATTCTGCAGCATCACGAAAGTTGGCGAGTGCGCTTGCCGCTGCGGCAACGACATCCTCAGATTTCTCGGCGAGCATTGAGGCTAAAACGGGAACCACCTGCCCGGGACAAACTGCCATGGTCCCGATCGCATTAACCGCAGCGAGCCGCATACGTGCCTCGCCGTACCAGCAAACCATTATCAGGTCCGGAACAGCGACAGAAGCCGCCTGCCCAAATCGCCCAATCGCAGTAATCGCATGGTATTGGACGTCTTGATTTGAATCTTTGAGGCGAAGAATGACCGACTCAAGCAGCTCCGCAGGAGGAGTATCCAGCTCGAAGACATCGCGGAGCGCAGAAAGTCGATACGTCGGGCTACGATGTGAAAGGTGAGCCGTTATCGCATCTGTATTCGGTGTGGGTTGTATGCCATGGACCCGAGACGGTGCGATGATCGTGTCACCCGTTCGGTACAAATACCGCAACCCCTCGCGGAGTGAAACTCGGGCATCTGTTCGGAGGTGCCGGGCCCACAATGGGTGTCTCTCTTCGCGCAGAAATGCGAAAACGGCAAGAGCATAGCCAATCACAATGGATGAGAGATAACCCTGGCGGTTGATGGAGAAATACGTCATTTGGCCTGCCGAGAACGTTGTCGACTCTACGGTGGCATTCGCAGCAAAGATGCCCAATCCCAGGAAGACAGGAAGCAGGTCCGTGACCGCTTCGTGATCGGATGCTTCACGCGTGAGGTAGCTACCTTTCAGTAATATCTCGTGAGCAAGCTCGTGTGCGAGTGTGGCGAGCAGCCGGGTAGGTTGAACGAGTTGAGATCGCGAGATGTAGATATTGGATCGCAGTTGCTGTTCGTAGAGACCCGCTGCATCGGGCATCGCCCAATCTTCTGAAACTACGAGTGAAACAGCGCTGGCGTCTACCCCCATGTATTGGCATACACGCTTGAAGCAGGCGTGGGCGCTTGGCTCATCACCCTGGTAAGGATCGGGAAAGAACTCGGGCGTTGGCAGAACTACAACTGTGTCTCTCAGGCGTTCGATTCCAAACTTGTCGACGAGCCAGAGCATGCGACGCTCGACCCACACCTTATCCTGAGTCGAGACGGGGCAGCGAGGCAAGAACCAGCCGAGCATGGCGAATCCGATTGCGTCCGCAAAAGATCTGTCTTTTCAGTTATCCTATGATGGGAATTCAGACATTCAAAGCTTTTCACCATCCCAATCGCCATCCTTTGAATAACCGGAATGTTGGGATGTAACGCCTGCCGGGCCGCATCCCTTTCCCAGTTTCAGCAGCTTCTCATTTATTATTGGTTAGAATCTGGTACGCTCCTCGAATACTCTGCCGATCGCTCGCGCTACTCCGAGTCCTCCATGCACTTGCTGCAAACACTGGTCACGCGTGGTCTGCTCACCGAAGCCAATCAAGGCCGGGCTGCAGACGCGATCAAGCACGCGCCCGAGTTCCCGCCGCACCAGGTGCTCGTGGACAAGGGCTTCGTAAAAGAAGAGGCGATGCTGCCGGTGCTGGCCGAGGAATTCGGTCTGGAACTGGTCGATCTTTCCCATGCCAAGATCGCAGCGGATGTGCTCGCCCTCATGCCGCAGAAGCTGGTGCATCGCAAGAACTTGATGCCCGTGTCGCGGCACAATGGCACACTGATCGTGGCCACGGCCGATCCCTTCGACGCCTATGCACTGGATGAACTGCAGACACTCACAGGTCTGCACGTGATGCCGGTGTTGGCCCCGCCCCGCGAAATCTCTCGCCTGATTAAAGCGTACTTCGGCGTCGGGGGCGACACCGTTGCCGCACTCGCAGAAGAAGCCAAGGCCGCCAGGGACGATATCGAGCTGCTTGAGGACATCGAGGCGGACGATAGCGAACTCGCCAAGCAGGCCCAGGAAGCCTCGGTGGTGCGGCTCGTGAACCAGATTCTCGTGGAAGCGGCCAACGAACGCGCGTCCGACATCCACGTCGAGCACGAAGAGCACACGCTGCGCATCCGCTATCGGATCGACGGTCTGCTCCAGGAACAGAACCTGCCGCCGGAGATCAGCCGGTTCCAGGCGGCGATCGTGAGCCGCATCAAGATCATGGCCCGGCTGAACATCGCTGAGAAACGCTTGCCGCAGGACGGCCGCATCAAGATGAAGGTATCCGGCCGCGAAGTCGATGTCCGCGTCTCGATCATCCCGATGGTGCACGGTGAAGGCATCGTCATGCGTCTGCTCGACAAGGGCCGCATGTCGTTCGATCTCTCCAGTTGCGGCATGCTCCCGGATGTGCACAACACCTTCAAGCAACTCATCGATCGGCCGCACGGCATCGTGCTGGTCACGGGGCCCACGGGTTCGGGTAAATCGACGACGCTTTACTCGGCACTCAATGAGATCAAGGATGAGATTACCAAGATCATCACGGTGGAAGACCCGGTTGAATACCAGCAGCCGGGCATCAGCCAGATTCAGACGCATGCGAAGATCGGCCTGACCTTTGGCCACGCTCTGCGCAGCATCCTGCGTCACGACCCGGATGTGATCCTCGTGGGCGAAATTCGCGACCTGGAAACGGCCGAGATGGCCATCCAGGCGTCACTCACGGGTCACATGGTGTTCAGCACGCTGCACACCAACGACGCTCCAAGCGCGTTCACGCGAATGATTGATATGGGTGTCGAACCATTCCTGGTATCATCGACGGTGGAAGGGGTGATGGCGCAGCGACTCGTGCGAACCATCTGCCCCGAATGCAAGGCGACTTTCATGCCGGATCTCGATGAGCTGCCGCTGGACTTCCCGCTCCGCAAGGGCGGTGTGAAGCCGGCGGCGGATATCGCGATTCAGCAAGGCATGGTCGAGATGATGGACGCAGCCGACGCCAACGGCGGCAAACTCTGGAAAGGCACCGGTTGCCGCTCCTGCCGCCAGACCGGCTTCCGCGGCCGGACCGGCATCCACGAGTTGCTCGTGAATAACGAGGTGATCAAGGACCTCGTCGTGCAACGGGTGAACGCTGGCGTCATCCGCCTCGAAGCACTCAAGGCCGGCATGATCACGCTCCGTCAGGATGGCTGGCGCAAGGTGCTCAACAGCACCACCACCATCGACGAAATTTCCCGCGTGACGGCCGGCGATATGAGCTAACACCACTGGCGAGCGGTGCCCGTGAGGGCACTGTTCATGGGCGAGAGAACAGTGCCCTCACGGGCACCGCTCGCCTTGAACTCTGATAACCTGATTTCGCACTGCAAAGTATGCCTGACTTTACCTACGAAGCGCTCGCCAAAACGGGCCAACGAGCGACCGGCACAGTCGCGGCCAACACCGAGCGGGAAGCCGCGATGGTGCTGGACGGCAAGGGGTTGTTCCCCCTCAAGATCGCGCTCGCACGCACTCAGGCCAGCAGCGGCGGCGGCTTCTCCTTCGGCAAGCGTGTGAAGGGCCGTCACCTCGCCGCCTTCTACGCACAACTCGCGGATCTGCTCACTTCAGGCGTTCCCTTGCTGCGTGCCCTCGAACTGCTCGATCGTCAAAACACGAATCCCACGTTTCAGTCCGTGCTCCGCGACGTGCGAACCAAGGTGGCCGATGGCACAGGGTTGGCCCAGGCCATGGCGGCCCATCCGCGCGTGTTCAACGAACTCGCCGTCAGCATGATCCGGGCCGGTCAGGAAGGCGGTTTTCTCGAAGACGTGCTGCGCCGCATCGCGGGCTTCGTCGAGCACCAGGAGGACATGAAGAGCAAGGTCATCGGAGCACTCGCGTATCCCGTGTTCCTCGCGGTCACGGGTTTCGTGGTGCTGAACGTGCTGGTGATCTTCTTCATCCCGAAATTCGAACCCGTGTTCGCCAAGCTCAAGGAAAAGAACGAGCTGCCGGTGCTCACGATGTACTTGATGGCGTTCAGCAACTTCCTCCGCAGCTGGCCAGGCATTCTCACCATCGTGGGCTCCATCGTCAGCGTGTTCGTCTTTCTGGCGTGGACGCGTGGAGCCGGCCGCGTCTGGGCCGATCGCACCCGCATCCGCCTGCCGCTGTTCGGCAAGATCTTCCTGAACCTCGCCCTGGCTCGCTTCACACGCATCCTCGGCACCATGCTCCACAACGGCATCCCCATCCTCAAGGCGCTCTCGATCGCCAAGGATTCCACTGGCAACAAGGTGCTGTCCGCCGCCATCGAGAAGTCGGCGGAGAACGTGACCGCCGGGCAGAAACTCGCGGATCCGTTGCGAAAATCGGGGTACTTCCCGCCGGATGTGGTCGAGATGATCGCCATTGCCGAAGAATCGAACTCGCTGGAAAAGGTTCTAATCGACATCGCCGACGGCCTCGAGAAGCGCACCTCCCGGCAACTGGAGCTTTCGGTGAAATTGCTGGAGCCGATCATGCTGCTGGTGATGGCCGGCGTGACGCTGCTCGTTGTCGCCGGACTGCTGCTGCCCGTGTTTAAGATGGGTAGCACCGTGAGCGGCAATTAGCGTAGGGAATTGAAACCTTTTTCGTGCTAGCCAGGTAGTGATGAGAGCCGCCTGATAACATTCGAATGCCGGTTCTCTCATTATTGGTTAACGCACCATCTGCTTATACTTAGAGTGAACAAACCCGGAACGCCCGTGCCCGTGTCGGCCGATGCCGGCCTCTCAGGAGTCTGAATCATGATGCTTGCCAATTCCCCCCGACGTGCCACCCGCCGGGCTGCTTTCACGCTGCTGGAAGTGCTGGTCGTGGTTGCCATCCTCGTGATCCTCGCCGGCGTGGGCGTCGTCGCCACGACGCGTTACCTCGAAGATGCCCGCAAGGCCAAGGCTCAGCTGGCCTGTCAGGGTATTGCCCAGGCCATCGATAACTACATCAAGAACCCGGCCAACGCCGAGGGCTTGCCGCCCACCGGTGTCCAGGATCTGGTGAACCCCCCATTCGGCGGCACGGGCTACCTGAAGAATGGCGAAGCCGATCTCGTGGATCCCTGGGGCCAGCAGTATCAGATGGAGCAAATCCAGCAGGCCGATGGCTCCGAAGGCTTCATTGTCTTCACGTATGCAAAGGATGGGACACAGACACCCATCAGCCAGTTCGGGATTGGTGTGAACTCGCGTAAGTAGTGACAGGGCTCCTCACGATGAGAGGAGCCGCCATCCGCTCCTTCGCCCCGGTTTTAACACGTGGTGAGCCAGTGACCACACGCCAAACACGATCCGGTTTCACAGTGCTGGAGCTGATGGTCGTCATGGCCTTGCTGCTCATCCTGGCGCTGGTGGCTCTGCCGAGCTTCGAGGGGCTGCGTGGCAACTCGCGCCAGAAAGCCGCCGTGGATCTGGTTCGCACGCGAATCGCCAATGCGCGAACGCGTGCGATGGAGACCGGTGTTCCGCATCGTCTCGCCATCAGCACGGATGGCACCAAGATTCGCCTCGCACCGGATGTCCCCGAATTCGCCGAGTTGCCCCCTGCAGAATTCAGCAGCAGCGGGGCCAAGGTGAACGAAGATTCGCTCGATCGGGCCACGGCCGGGTTGCAGACGCAGGACGGGACGCCCGCCGCCTTCAGCGATGGGACCTGGACCACGATTGCCACCTTCAAGCCCGATGGCACCTGCGTCGAGGACAACGCCATCGTCACCATCAACGAGGGCGACTTCCCGCCGATGCGTATCCATATTCGCGGTGTCACCGGGACTTCGCGCATCCTGCCCGCCCAGCCCACAACAGGAGCGAGCCAGTGAGGATTCGCTCGAAACCACGCCCGGGTCTAACACTCATCGAGGTGATGCTGGGGCTTGTGATCATGTTGCTCGCACTCGTGGCCATCGGCCGGCTCGTGGACATGGGCACCGATAGCGCCAACGAGGGCCGGCTCACAGCGCGGGCCAACCGCCTCGCCGAGTCGAAGCTCGCCGAGGTCGAAGCCGGGGCCGTGCCGTTCGATTCCTCCGGCGGCACATTCGAACCAGAAGAACCTTCCTGGTCCTGGTCGCTGGAGACGCAACAGCCCGGGCCCGCGAACTTGTATCAGGTGACAGTACGTGTCTATCGCGAAGTGAGTGGCCGCCGCTTTGAAGTGTCCCTCACACAGATGATCCTGGACCCGCAGGCGATGGGCACGGCGGCCCAGGCCGAGAAGCCAGCCGCCGAGACCGAGGAAGAGACCACCGGAGGGACCATGCCATGATGCGCAGACCACGCCGGTCCGGTTTCACGTTGCTCGAACTCCTCCTCGCGACTCTGATCGCCTCGCTGCTGCTTTCGTCGCTGTACTTTCTGATGAACATCACGTTGCGGCAGACGCAGGATGCCCGCGACGCGGTGGAAATCGACGCCGTGGCCCGCGGGGCGTTCAATCGCATGACGCTCGATCTCTCCACCGTGCTTGGCCCGCTGCCTCCCAAATCGGGTGGCAACAACGATAACGCGGCTTCGGGCGCGCCAACGACAACACCCACCACAACTGATCCGGGCGCCACGAGCACTGACCCCAACGCAACCACGACCGATCCCAGCGCAACAACCGATCCCAATGCCACGACGGATCCCAGCGCCACAGGTGACGAGACAGCCGCGGAAGCGACTCCCGTGGCCGCGGATGTGCCTTTTCAGGGCGGACTGGTCGGCACCGACAAGCAGTTCACCTTCTTCGCCAGCCGCGTGCCCGAACCGCTGACGAACGCCAACGCGATGCTCCAGTCCTCCGATCCGCTCTCGGGCGTTGTTCCGCACGATCTGCGCCGCATCAGCTACTGGCTCGGCGAGAACGGCGGGTTGTGCCGACAAGTGCAACCGTGGGTCACTGCAGAAGGCATTCGGAACTCCACGGATCCCGACCGCTCCAACGAAGCAGCTGATACGATTCTCGAAGAAGTTACCGACCTCTCGTTCGAATACTTCGATGGCATGAGCTGGACCACAACCTGGGATGGCTCGGCACCTGGGCCCGATGGCATTACACCGATGGGGCCTCCGCGGGCCATCCGCGCCACGCTGGTATTTGAATTCAAAACCAGCCCGACCGCACCGCCACTGGAACGGACCGTGTCCCACGTGATTCCGATTCGCACGGCTCCGGGCTTGCTCACACTCGCCTTCATCGACCCGGCCACAGACACCGGAACTGGAACCGAAGATACCACAGGCAGTGGAACCGACACGACAGGAACAGGAAGCGGTGGCGGAACTACCACACCATCGACGGGTGGAACAGGGGGAGGAGCCACGGGCGGGACATCAACCGGTGGAGCCACAGGTGCTGGTGGACGAACACCTACCACCGGCGGCGGGACCATGACTCCAGCATCCGGTGGTGGCGGAACAGGCGGTGCCGCCCCCACGGGTGGTGGCAGCGCTCGCACAGGTGGCACAACCGGCGGCGGAGGTGGACGATGAAGTGTAACCAACCCCAACGCGATGGTTATGTCATCGTCGCCGTACTGATCGTTGTCGTGGTGCTCTCGCTCGCCGCGTACTCGTTCACGGACCTGATGTCCGCCGAGCACACCGCCGCAACACGCACACACGATCACACGCAAGCTCGCCTCAGCGCGATCTCCGGTGTGCACTACACAGCCGCCGCGCTCGCTGACCCGGAGTTCATGTACAACCAGCTGGGTGGCGATCCCACGGCTCCCGGTGCCTTCCACGCCGAGGGCAGCGGCATCGATGTCTTTACCGACCCGAACAACTCACGCTTGAATCGTGGCTTCTTCCTGGTCGCCACGGTGCCAGACACGCCAGGCAACTATCTTCGCCGCGATGGTGCCGTCATCGATGAGATGGGGAAGTTGAACATCAACTACTTCATCATGCTCGATGCGTCGGGCGACAAGCTTTACGATGCCTTGATGAAACTGGCCGACTCGAATCCGCTGATGACGCCCGAACTCGCCGACGCGATTGTCGACTGGGTCGATGCCGACGACGAAACGCGGGAGACCGGTGCCGAGTCGTCTTATTACGCGGGCATCGAGCCCGGCTACATGGCGAAGAACGGCCCGCTGAATAGTCTCGATGAACTGCTCTTGGTCCGCGGCGTCACACCGGAACTGCTCTTCGGCAACGACCGCAACCGCAACGGTGTCGCGGATGACTTCGAAGGCCAGGTTCTCGATCGCGGCCTCTCGGATTATCTCACGGTCTACGGACGCGAACTGAACCTCGATTCGACCGGCGTGATTCGCGAGTACATCAACGAATCGGAGGTGGAGAACCTGCAGGGTCTGTATGAGCGACTGCAGACCAAGCTCGATCCCGAGATGGCCGACTTCATCATGGCCTATCGACTGATGTCCTCATCCAGGATCGGTAGCAGCAGCAGCAGTGGTGGACGTTCCCGCGGTGGCAGCAGCCAGTCGCAGAGCACGCGGCCAGCCACGGCTGACGAACTGCACAGTGCGGTCCAGGCGGCTCTCGCGGTCTCCTCGATTCGCATGGGTGGCAAACGGCCGAAATCCGTTCTCGACATGATGAGTGTGCAAATCACCCTGCCGAAGCCGCCTGGCGCGATGCAGAACGATCCCACGCCGGTCTACGTGTCGCCGCTCAGCGACCCCGCACGGCTGAATGCATTATTGCCGTTGCTCCTCGACCGCACCACGGTGACCACGAAGGTGGAACTCGCCCCGCGGATCAACGTGAACACGGCATCCCGCGAAGTGTTACTCACGATTCCTCGCCTGGAAGTCGCCGATGTGGACAACATCATCGCGATGCGGCCCAACGTGAAACCGGGCGACCCAGCCACGACCACCGGTGCCTGGCTGGCCACGTCCGGTGCCATCACGCCCGATACGTTTCGCCGGATCGAACGCTACGTCACCGGCCAATCGATGGTCTACCGCGTGCAGTGTGTCGGCTATGCCTCGAAGGGTGGTCCGCAAGCCCGTGTCGAGGCCGTGATCGACACCAATCGTGGCGCGCCCCGCATTCTGTACTTCCGTGAACTCACGGACCTGGATAACCCCCGCGGCTTCGCGGCACCCGCAGGAATGTAAGCACCAGATGCTTCAGCCTCGTTCGACTCCTTGTTGCACAGCTTTGAGGTTCCCCGCGTGTCCAAGTATATCGCCATCGATCTGGAGTCTTCCGGTCTGTACGTCGTGGCAGGCACGGCTCGTAGCGGCACTGCCAAGATCGAGCAGGCGCTGTCCTGGGCAGCGGGTGCCGATCCGGGCCCACCGACCCTGTCCCAGGAGAATGCCCGCAGCCTGGGCGAACAACTGCGTGATCGGCTCAAGGCTGCCGGCATCCCGGCGGCTCCGGTGCTGGTCTCAGTGGGTCGCGATCGCGTCATTCTCAAGGAGATCCGTCATCCGGCCGTGCACGCCCGTGAGGAACCGGCTCTTGTTCGCTTCCAGGCGATGAAGGAGATCACGGACTCGCCCGATGATGTCGTGATTGACTACGTGCCGCAGACGGGCACCACGGCGGAAGGGGAGAAGCGAGCCCTCGCGGTGGTGCTTCGAAAAGATGTGCTGACGGCGATTCAGACGATGTGCACCGCGGCCGGGTTCAAACTCGCCGGAGTCACCCCGCGACCGTTCGCCGTCGCATCTGGCCTGTTGCGAGCGTTCCACACTGCCTCGGCACCACCTCCTGAGTCGCTGAGTGAATCGTTCGCTGTGCTCAGCGTGGGAGCTTCCGGTGGCGAGTACGCCGTCATTCGCGAGGGTGAAGTCTGCTTCAGCCGGGCTGTTCCAGCTCCCGTGCTGGCGAGCGAACCCCAACTGACGAGCGAGATACGCCGCAACCTCGCCGTGTTTGCGGGCCAGGACCCCTCCCATCCCGTCAAGGCTCTCTATATTGCGGAATCCGGCCCCATCGGCTGGACCTCTCGGCTCCGTGCTGCCGTGGGCATCCCGGTTCACCCGTACGACCCACTCGACGGAGCCGCGCCCGACATCACCGGCCAGGCGCGTGGCCACTTCGCCGGGGCTGCCGGGCTGCTCGCCGCCCGGGCCGGCTCCGTTCTCCCGATCAACTTCGCTTCACCACGGCAACCGCGTGCCGAAGCCCACCCCCTCAAGCAAAAGGTGCTGCTCGCGGCCCTCGTGGCCATGTTGCTCATCGCGGCCGGGGCCGTGTTCGGCTGGATGCAACTGCAGGCTGCGAATAACCGACTGGTGATGCTCGAGACACGCAAGGTTGCACTCCAGGAATCGGTGACCCGGCTCGAACCACTCGAGAAGCAGTACCAGGCGGTCGAACAGTGGCAATCGCGCGAAGTGGCCTGGCTCGATGAGTTGTACGATATGGCCGATCGCTTCCCGAATGGCGACCGGATGCGGCTCACGCAGTTCTCCGGAACCGCCATCCAGCCAGATCGCGCCGGTAAGCAAGAAGCCCAGGCCCGGCTCGAGATGAAACTGGCCACCTCCGTTCCTCAGCAGGTCGATGACCTGATGACGGCGATCGAGCGCGATAACAAGGTTGGCAAGAAGCTCCTGTATGTCGGCACGCAAAAGATCGCTCAGCAGGATGTCTTCACCATCATCACAAAGGTGAATCGCCGACTGCCGAACGAATACACCCGGTTCCCGGCGTTCTCGCCACCGAATCGCAATTTGCTCGCCGCACCGCCGAAGGATGCACCGGCGCAGGACCCAGATTATGAACCGTAGTCGCGTGGCGTGAGGAACGAGAGTCGGACGAATCCACGAGTTGCACCATCGAACAAGGCTGACGTGATATGAATCCGCGCGAGCGAAAACTGGCCCTCATCTGCGGTGCGTGCGTCGTGCTCGCGACCCTCGCGGCCGGGTATGTCCTCGTTTACGAGCCCCTGCAAGCCAAGGCGGCGGCGGCGAATGCTCTCCAGGGCGAAGTCCAGAAACTCGAGGACCGCCAGCGGGTGCTCCAGGCCATCGTCCCCAAGATGGCGGTGGCGAAGATGCGCAGCCTCCCGGCCGATTCGAACACAGCACGCCGCGAATACTCCGTCATGCTCACGCGGCTATTGGCGCGGGCGAAGATCCCCCAGACGGCCATCACGGTGAAGGAGAAAGCGGTCGCCGATAACCGCGGTATTCCCCTGCTTGCCAACAAGAAACCCGCGTACTCGAAAGTGGCGTACGATATCGACTTGAAGAACCTGGACATGTGGCAAGTGCAGGAGTTCTTGAAGGATTATTACGAACTGAATCTGCTTCACCAGATCACGACGATCACGCTCCGCCAGGATGATAACGGCGGCACCAGGAAGGGGCCCGCGGATCGCAAGGATCTGTCGCTTTCGATCTCGACCGAGGCAATCATCATCGCCGGTGCCGAGGATCGACGGACGCTTCTGCCCGTTCCCACGGCCTTCGCCGCGCTGGGTGGCTGGCGTGGCTATGATGCCCTGGCCTTCAACCCGGACCCAGAACCGGCCCGCCGCATCACGCCATTCCAGCATGCACCTGTGCTCGCTTCGCGCAACCGCGACTACCGCTTCGTCGTCCGTCGCGACATGTTCCACGGCCTCTACCCCGATCCGCCGGCTGCCGCCCTCGCCCGGGCCTCGGATGTGTCCGCACCACTGGGTCAGCCGATCTCACCCGTGAAGCTCGCTCTGACAGGCGACGTGCCCCCCGGTGAGATCAAATGGACGGCACGCGGTGAAGGGAAACTCCTGACCGAGGGTGGGGGCTCCGTGAAGATCGATGAACGCCGGCAAACCCTGAGCATCGCCACGGCACTGGGGGAAAGCGGAAATGGAACCGTTCACATCAGTGCGTTGCTCCCGAACGGCAAGGAACTGAAGTCGTCGTTCAAGGTCAGCATCATTCCGCCGGATCCCAAGGCGGATATCTCGGCCCACATCGCCCTGGTGCTGGCGTGCTCGCGCAGCGATGGCACGGCCTCGGCGATCATTCGCGATCACTACACACCTCAGAACTACGAGATCGAGGCAACGCCCAAGGGCGTGAAGGTTCAAAAATTCTGGTTCGCAGGTCCGCGCAAGCGTGAAGACGGAGCCCCCACGCCCCAACTCACCATTGAGGATGATAACTCGGGGACCAAGAAGGTCTTCAAGATCATCGCCATCGACAACGATGGTTTAATCGTGGCCGACCTGACACCGCCACCGGTGCGGCCCGGCATGCCCGCACCAGCCGCGAGGTTCGGAAAGCCGCCCACGCCCCGAATGGGTGATTCGACCCCGGAGGCTCCGCTGGCAGCCGCCATCGGGCTACCCATTGCCCAGGGGCGAGCCACCACGAAACTCTACCGCTGGTCGGTTGGCCAGTCACTGAAGCAAGTCGTCGAGATCCCGAAAGATGAGGCACTGCGTTTCCTGAACCGTGCCGCGGAGACCGGCCCCACTGCGTCCACTTCCAACGTGCCTATGCCGGAACCGATCCAGGTGCCGGCGCCCGTTCCGCTCGAAGTTGCCCCGGCTCCACGACTGATCGAAGCGAACCCGGCCGCGGATCTCCAGACTGTTCCGCCACCGCGACCCGTGGATGCGACGGCACCCGGGAACTGATTGGTATGAGCTGTTCATTCGCATCGCGAATTCGCCACATCGCCCCGGTTCGCCCCTTTCTCTCACAGCGATCTCATCGCGCTTCGCGGTGAGAAACCTGATAAGCTGGGTGTTGTTAAAAATCGGCTTTCTTGGGCTGATTTACGTTGCTTGCCCCTGCAGCGGACGTTATCTACCGCACACTTGTGGAGACGACTGGTCGATCACCAAGCCGAACCGTGGGGGAACGGTTCGGCAGGAACGTGCGGCTCGCGTTGCGAGTAGCACGCTGCGATCGTCTCGGCCAGGCGTCCATACGTTGGGGGGATTCCATGAGCCCGCGACACAGCACGTCGAAGAGTTGCTTTCGTTTACTCAGACTTCGGAAGTGGCTGCCAGCGATGCTCGCGGTCGCGGCCGGCATCGGAGGCCCGGTCAACTGGGCCTTTGCTCAGGCACCTGCACTGCCCGATGCTCCGGTGTGGCAGCCCGTCTCCACGATCTACCTGGTCGATGAGGCTGGCAAACAGGACGACAAGAAAGTTGAGAAGAAGCCGGAGCCACCGAAGGTGCCCGAGAGGCTGATCGGCGTCAGCTTCGAGAAGGCCGACTGGGGCACCGTGCTCGACTGGTACTCGAAGGAGTCCGGGCTCATCCTCGTGGCCACGGTCAAGCCGACCGGCAGCGTCACCATCAAGCCACCCGGCGATCGCAAATTCTCGATC
Source organism: Gemmataceae bacterium (assembly GCA_041750275.1). GTDB lineage: Bacteria > Planctomycetota > Planctomycetia > Gemmatales > Gemmataceae > JBGSZR01. The sequence continues at coordinate 3,717 of JBGSZR010000075.1, read as the reverse complement.
TCCGAGGTCACGGACCTGCTCAACGAGGCGATGATCCCGCAGAAGTTCATCCTCGTGCGCTTGAACACGTCGTTCACGATCATCCCCGTGGATGAAAAGATCGACTGGAGCCGCGTGCCCCAGATCACACCCAACGATCTGCCGAACCGCGGCAAGACGGAACTCGTGGTCGTGACGCTGGTGCTCGAAGATCAGAACGTCGAGGATGCCGCCCCGGAAATCGAGAAGATGCTGACGCCGTTCGGCAAGCTCGTGCCGTTCCCGCGTCAAAATGCCCTGCAGATCTACGACCAGGCTGGCAACATCCTGCGTGTTCAAAAGGTGCTCGACGATATTCGCGACCGCACCAAGAACAACGACCAGCTGACCTACGATTGCAAATACAAGAAGGCCCGTGAAGTCGCCGAAGTGCTCAAGACGCTCCTGAGCGATCCCACCAGCACGATTAATGTCTCGGGCAGTTCACAGGCTCCACCTTACGGCAGCTATGGTGGCTACGGCGGGTATGGTGGTGGCTATGGCGGCTACGGCGGATACCCGCAACCGGGTAGCGACTCACGTGATTCGCGCAGCCGCGATTCACGCAGCCGCGATACATCCAGTCAGGCGTTCGCCGGACGCGTGAAGACCGTGCAGATTTCCGTCGACGATCGCAAGAACTCCGTGCTCGTGGTCGGCCCGCCGGACAAGATTTCGCTCGCCAAGAAGATCGTCGAAGACCTGGACAAGCCGCTGCACAAGGACGATCTGCCGATCAAGCTGGAGCCGCCGGAAGTGAAGACGTACACGGTGCCGCAGGGTGCCGCCGATGTCTACGCTCGCACGCTGCAGGAGAAGAACCCCTCAGCGAAGATCACGGCGATTCCGAACACCAACCAGATCATGGTGTATGCCACGCCGGACGAACATGCGGCAATCTCGAAGCAACTGAATCCGGATGGCGATGCCACGAGTGCCGGTGGCACACAGTTGGCCATTATTCCTTTGCTGCGTAATGAGCCGAAAGAAGTGGCGGCACTTGCCGTGAAACTCTTCCCCGCGGCCGGTGCACCGGTTCTCGAAGCCCGCGGTGATGGAAGCTTGCTCATCAATGGCACGCCCGACCAGGTGAATAAGGTCAAGGATCTGCTCCGGTCGCTGGGCGAAACGGTGGATGTTAACGGCGGCAACGGCGGCAACACCATCTTCGGGCCAAACGTCCGCCTGATGCAGGTCGAGAATGGCAACGCCTCGGTGCTCGCCGAGGGACTCGCCGAGTCGATGAAGAAGATGGGCAAGAACCCCGTCATCATCCGCAACCTCACTGGCCCCGGCATCACACCGCTGAACCCGGGAACGGGCTCCGTGCCGATGAGTCCGGGTGGCCCGGGTGGTGCGTTCACGCCTCCGGGTGGAGTGCCCACGACGGTGCCGATGATGCCGCCGCCGCTGCCGCTGGGTGGCGTGCCGCAATCCTACGGGCCGCGCGTTCGCACCGATATTCGCCAGGTCAGTGCCCAGATCTCGGACCCCAATCAGAAGAACGACCAGAAGCCCGTGATCATCACAGTGGTCGGCAACAAACTCCAGATCGAGAGTGAGGATCCGGCTGCGGTCCAGCTCATCTCGGAACTGATCCGCTACTACACCCGCAAGCCCGGCGAGGCCGACGATAATCTCTTCGAAGTCATCCGACTGAAGTACGTCAGTGCCGAGGACGCTGCCAAGGTGATGACCGAGATCTTCAACGGTCCGGCTCAGCCTCAGGGCCAGAGCGGTGGCGGGCTCGGAAGTTTGAACCCGCTCTCGGGTCTGCTGGGCCGTTTCGGTGGCGGGAGTAGTGCACCGACCAATCCAACGGCTGGTCGGATCCGCGTGGTCGCCGAAAAGAGCAGCAACAGCCTCATCGTGATCAAGGCCAGCCCGGTGGACGTGCTCACCATCAAGGCACTGCTCCGCGATGTGATGGACAGTGGCCAGACTGATGCTGTCGTTCAGAAAACGTACATCATCCCCGTGAAGAGCATGCCGGCTTCCACGATGGCGGCCACCATCAAGGAGGTCTACAAGACTGCCACGGGAAGCACGGGTGGCAGCAGTGGCGGCGGTGGCGGCTTCGCGTTCTTGCTCGGCGGACGCGGTGGACGCGGTGGCAACCAGTCCGATGCTGCGGCCAAGCCACCCGAACTCACACTGAGCTACGACGACCGCACCAACACGCTCATCCTGCTCTGCTCGGAGAGCATGGCGGTCGATATCCAGCAACTCGTGATGGAACTGGACCGTACGCCCGACGCAGCCGCGGCTCCTACAACCGACACGGTTCGCATCGTCCAGATCAAGGGACTCGACCCGAACCTCGTGCAGCAAGCCGTGGACGCGCTTCAGGGTCGCGATCCGAACCAACGCATCAATGAGCAAATGCAGCAGCAGCAACGCGGCGGCCAGCAGGGCGGCTTCGGAGGCCAACAAGGCGGGCTCGGAGGATTTGGCTCCCAGGGCGGCCTCGGCGGCTTCGGTGGCTTCGGCGGAGGGAGCACCCGCGGCTCTGGAGGAAGCACCCGCGGTGGAGGCGGCAGCACCCGCGGTGGGGGAGGCGGGAGTAGTCGCGGGGGAGGTGGCCGACAGGCCAACCTCGGAACGGAGGGCCCCTTAAATTTTGACGACCGGGGCATGGATGCCCCTTCGGCCCAGATCAGCACCCTGTACGACCCCGAAGCTGAAGTTCGCGCTGCCTCGCCCAGTGGCTCGCCCCTCGTCGTTCAACTCGGTGCCCAGACACCCGCCCCCAGCGGCGGGATCGGGCAACCGCCCATGCGTCAACCTGGCGGCATGCCGGGTGCGCAGCCACTGCCTGGCACGCAACCGCTTCAGATCGAGGGTAAGGACGTACCCGTTCCGAAGAGCACGGTCTATGCGTACGGCTTGCCGAGCTTGCCGGGCGTGATCGTGCTTCGCACGGGCGATCAGCAGGACATGGAACTGCTCCTCCAGTTACTCGAAATCCTCCGCAAGGAAGCCGAGCAGGCAGAGCCGGAAATCAAGGTCGTCGAACTGCAATACGCGGACTGCAACACGATCGCCAACACACTCAACACGATCTTCGCTCGTGTGCAGATCGGGTTGAACGGCAACTTCATCCCGCCCGCGGCTCGCAATCCGCAGTCGAATATCCTCACCAGCGTCACCGGGGCACCCTCGGCAACGCAAAACGTGTACGTCTTCGCCCAGCCGCGTTCGAACTCGCTGCTCATCGCGGGTCCGAAAGGTCGGTTCGAAGACATCATCGCTGAGATCAAGAAACTCGACACGCCGAATAGCAAGGACATTCGTCCGAAGGCGTTCAAGCTGAAGAAGGCCTCGGCCCAGATCGTCGCACAGCAGTTGCAGCAGCTCTATAGCCAGCGCTTCCCGGGTGAAGTCGCGCAGAACATGGAAGTTCGCATCAACTACGACTTGCCGAGCAACACCGTGCTTGTGCAGGCCAGTGGTGCGGACCTGCTCGATATCGAGTACCTCATCACCTATCTCGATAACAACGTTTCGATCGCGGTGAACCAGGTCCGAGTCTTCCAACTCCGGAATGCCTTCGCGGATGAACTCTCGCAGGTGCTCATCCAGGCCATCAGCGCGAACGTGGTGAACCCGCTCGTGCAGTCCACGCAACCGTGGTTCGTCGCCGGTCAGGCTCAGGGCGGCCTTGCCGGGCTCGGTGCCGGTGGGCTTCAGGCCCTTGCC
>JBGSZR010000074.1:0-37824 GCA_041750275.1 Gemmataceae bacterium | reverse complement strand
GGCTGCGTGCATGGCCATTCGGGCCCAGGTGCCGAATGCGAACGTCGAGGCGGTGAGCGTGGGGACGAGTGCAGATGGCCCGCGTGCGATTGAAGGGCGTGATCTCGTCGTGGCTGCCGGAGCCGCGGGTGCCGTGCTCTTGCCGAAGAAGGTGCGCGATGCCGCCCGCGAACTGCGGGTGCTCATCGACCTGAACGCCGTGCCGCCTGCGGGCATCGAGGGCGTCGAAGTGACAGACAAGGGCCAGGAACGCGACAAGCTCATCTGCTACGGTGCCATCGGCGTCGGCGACACCAAGATGAAGACCCACAAGGCCGCGCTCACCAAGCTCTTCGAAAGCAACAACGCCCTCCTCGATGTCGAACAAATCTACGAAATTGCACAGCGCCTGAATTGATGGGTAACATGGGAGCTATCAAACCCGCCGTTTGCGGCGGACCTTCCGGGCAATGTGATCCCTTCTCATGCTTCGCGTAGCAGGTTGCGATCCTGGCACTTCCTCGCTCGACGTGCTCATCCTCACCGATGGCCTCGTGACGGATCAGATACGTTTTGAAGCAGACGCCGTGCGTGCCGATCCCGCCGCTCCCATCAACTGGCTGCGCGAGCGTGGCCCCTTCGATCTCATCGCGGGCCCCTCGGGATACGGCCTGCCGCTGGTGCCGGCCTGCCAGTGCACCGAGGCACAACTGCACCTGATGTCGCTGGTCCGCCCCGATGAGCGCGGCAGCTTCACCGGCATTGCGGGCTTCTCGGCACTCGTGCGTGCCTTCCGCGATTCGGGTTTGCCCGTCGTCTTCCTGCCCGGTGTGGTTCACCTCGGCACGGTTCCACCGCAGCGCAAGTTGAACCGCATCGACCTTGGCACCGCGGACAAGCTCTGCGTCGCCGCACTCGCGCTGGCCCAGGTCGCGGACACCTGGACGCGTGAAGACCCCATCTGTGTGATCGAACTCGGCACCAGCTTCTCGGCTGTGCTCGTCATCAGCGAGCATGGTGAAATCATCGACGGTGCCGGCGGTTCTTCCGGAGGGCTCGGGTGGAACGCCTGTGGCAACTGGGATGGCGAAGCCGCTTATCTCCTTTCGCCGCTTGTGAAGGCAGACCTGTTCCACGGCGGGGCTTCAAGCCTGCTCGATCCGGAAGTTCGCCGTGCGGCCTACCTGGAATCACTGGTGAAGACCGTGGCCGGGCTGTGTGGCTTGCACGAACCGACCGATCGCTTCGAGAAGATCGTGCTCTCGGGCCGGCTCTTCGGCGCGGAACCCGCCTTCGTCGAATCCTTGCATCTCACCGAGTCGCTCGCTCCATTTGCCCGCTCCGAGTACGAGGTGATCGCCTTGCCCTCACTGCCCGGAGCGAATGTGAAAGAAGCCGCCCAGGGTGCCGCCATTCTCGCCGATGGCCTCGCAGGTGGCACCTACGCACCGCTCGTTGAGGTGATGAAGTTGCGTTCCGCCTCCGGCACCATCCTCGATGGCCTCACCCATCCCCGCGGCGATGCGATTCGACAGTGGTTCAGATCCTGAGCGCCACCCAGGCGGTATTCGCATTCCTGACCTCTCTGCGATAACCTCAGGTCTCGCACTCGACCTTCAGGTGCATTCATGCCCGCACTGCCCGATGATCCGGAACTCACCCAGCCGCCAGTGAGCGATCCGCACTGCACGCAACCGCCACAAAGTGATCCAGACTGCACACAACCACCTCTCAGCGATCCGGACTACACGCAAGCACACTCCGGGGACTCACCGGGACACGCGGGCTCGGGCGGGCTTCCCGAGGTGCCGGGTTATGTCGTGCACCGGCAACTGGCCCGCGGCGGCATGGGACGTGTGCTGGCGGCCACCGACCTCTCGCTGGGCCGGGAAGTCGCGATCAAGGTCTTGCTCGCCGATCTATCGTACGAGGAAGCGGCCGAGCGCTTCGTGCGTGAATCGAAGATCACGGCGCGATTGCCACACCCCGGCATTCCACCCGTGCACCAACTGGGCACTCTCGCGGACGGGCTGCCTTTTCTCGCCATGAAACTGATTCGCGGTCGCACCCTCACCGAGGAACTGCGGGTCGTCGATCGTGTCCAGGACCTGCCACGCCTGGTGCTGATCTTCGAGCAAATTTGCCAGGCCGTGGGCTTCGCACATTCGCAAGGAATCATCCATCGCGATCTCAAGCCGACCAACATCATGGTGGGAGCGTTCGGCGAAATTCAGGTGATGGACTGGGGGCTCGCCAAAGACACCCGGAACACGGAACACGGAACAGGGAGTGTAGAAGCCTTCGCGGGTGTAGCCGCGACGCGGAGCGTGCGGAGCGGAGCACGTGAAGAAATCGAAGATGGTTCGGAGACGCAAGCCGGTTCGATTCTTGGCACGCCCGCCTACATGGCTCCTGAACAGGCCCGCGGTGAGGTCGTGGATGCGCGAGCCGATGTCTTCGCCCTCGGCGGCGTCCTCTGCGAGATTCTGACCGGCCGGCAAACCTTCACCGGCAAATCCACAATTGACGTGCTCGATCGCGTGGCCCGCGGCGATGTGGGTGAGGCGCATCTTCGCCTCGAGGAATGTGCGGTCGATGCCGAGTTGGTTGCGCTCGCCGTGCGTTGCCTGAATGCGAAGGCGGAGGACCGGCCCGCGGATGCCGGCGAAGTGGCGACACTGGTCGCGAAATACCGTGCCGGTGTCGAGATGCGATTGCGCGAAGCCGAGCGATTTGCAGCGGCCGCGGAGGCCCGGGCTGCGGGGCAGCGTCAGAAGCGCAAGGTGCAACTGGCTCTCGCCGGCTCGATCCTGCTACTCCTGGCGTCCGGGCTGGCCTTCTCGTGGTGGCAGAACGAGCAGGAAGTGAAGCGCCAGCGGGTCGAGCGCGAACAGGAAGCGGCCGCCACCGTGCAGAAACTGAAGGACGAACAGGCCCGCTCGGCCAACGGCCTGGCGGTCGCCGAGTTGCTGGAACGCCTCGATGCGGCCCTGCGTGCCGATGATGCCATCCTCGCGACAACCACACTCGGTGAGATCGATCGTCGCGCGAACCAGCCGGGTGGTGAGGAGTTTCAGACACACATTGAACGCCGCCGGGCCGAGCTGCACTTCCTCACGGAACTCGACCGCATCGAGGCCACACGCTGGGTTCTCGTAAATGCGAAGTTCCCCCAGCTTGCGGAGACCGCACCCCTGTGGGCGGCCGCCTTCGCACACCACGGCATCGTTCCGGGCCAGACGCACGCCGGCGAGGTCGCCGCACGATTGCAGGATTCACCGATTCGCGAACGCGTTCTCGAAGCACTCGAGCTCTGGTTCCTGGCCAGCATTCCCGATGATCCCGAGCAACCGCTCGATGGCTTCACGACTGGTCTGCATCAAATTCTCACGCAGGCGGACCCAGATCCGCTTCGTGATGCGGTGCGAACAGCAGCCCGGAAGCGGGACTGGCAACAAATGGGAGCGCGACTCGCCGAGCCGATGCCCGAAAACGCGGCCCAGCCACCAAGGTTCGTCGTAGCACTTGCTTCCGCGGAGATCTTCGAAGCAGAGCGGCGGCGTGCGTTGCTGGAGGCCGCCTGGGTTCGCTCCACAAGCAGCTTCTCCGTTCTGATGGCACTCGGCAAGAGTTACCCCATCAATCGCGCTCAAGGTGCCAGCGAGCGCGTCCGCTGGTTCCAGGCGGCCGTGGCACTGCGGCCGAAAAACCTCGCGGCCTGGCAATACCTCGGTGTCGCCCTCACGGACGCCGGACGATCCGCGGAAGCACTGGCCGCCCTGCGCGAAGCCGAGAAGCTCGAGCCAGACAACACCAACACCCTGGTGAACCTCGGCGTCGCCCTTCGAGCCACGGGCAATCTTGACGACGCGATTGCCGCCTATCGCCGGGCCATTGCAATCGATCCTGATTCCACGGATGGTGTCGTTCACAACAACCTCGGCAGCGCCCTCGCGGACAAGGACGACCTCGAAGCAGCCATCGCCAGCTTCCGTGAATCGCTGCGACGGGATCCGGACAGTGCCTACGCCCATCGAAATCTCGGGCGTTCGCTGTTCCTGGTGAACGATCTCGACGGAGCGAGGGAGGAACTGAGTGAAGCCATTCGCCTCGATCCGCAGTATGCCGCGTCGTTCGCCGATCTCGGAGATGTGCTGCGAGCGCAGCGCGACCCGGACGGCGCAATCGCGGCCTTCCAGAAAGCGATTGAACTCGATCGCACGAATGCGGGCTACTTCAATGGACTGGGTAATGCGCTCTGGGATGCGGATCGAATCGACCTGGCGATCCTTCACTTCCGCGAGGCGATTCGCATTGCCCCCAGCGACCCGGCCAGCCACTACTACCTCGGCACCGCCCTGATGGCCAAGGAGGACGCCCGTGCCGCTGTCGCTGCGTTTCGCGAGGTGGTGCGGCTCGACCCCCGGAACATGCGAGCCCGCAATAACCTCGGAATCGTCCTGCGAGCCACCGGTCAAGTCGATGAAGCAATCGTCGTTTATCGCGAACTGATCGCACTCGCTCCGAACTACGCGAATGCTCATAACGGCCTGGGCAATGCCCTCAAAGAGAAGAACGATCTCGATGGTGCCATCGCCGAATACCGCGAAGCCCTGCGTATCGATCCCCGCAATCCGGGAGCGAAAGTGAACCTCGAAGAGACGCTTGAGGAGAAAGCCAAACAGGACGCGAAGCGGCCCGTCGCACCAGCACCTCGTGAAGTCAAACGCTGAGCGTGCGCGCACACGAATTTACCATCCGTAACATCGGTGCAGCACCGCTGCCCAACGAAGGCGGTTCGGGTTATCCTCGATGAGTGGCCCTACTCTTCCTTTGCCTGGAGATTCATCATGTCCGACCTTCCTGCTGGCGATGAGACGCGTCGCGAGTTCCTTCAGGCGGCGGGTGCAGCCACTGCGGCCATCACACTCGGTGGCAGCGCGAGTGCAACCGAGGACAAGCCCGGCACGGGGTTGCCCCAGCGGCCGCTCGGCAAGACCGGGGTCAACGTCTCCATACTCTGCCTCGGTGGCTGGCACATCGGCGATGTCAAGGACAAGACCGAAGCCGTGAAGATCATGCACACCGCCATCGAGGAAGGCGTCAACTTCTTCGATAACTGCTGGGACTACCATGACGGTGGCTCCGAGGAAATCATGGGCACCGCACTCGCCGCGGACGGCGGCAAGTGGCGAAAGAAGGTCACCCTCATGACAAAGGTCTGTGCCCGCGATGCCAAGCATGTGCGCTCGCAAATCGAGGACAGCCTCCGACGCCTTCAAACGGATGTGATCGACCTGATGCAGATGCACGAAGTGAACTGGGACAATGATCCGGAATGGGTCGTGGAGCAGGGAGGGCTTGCGGAACTGCTGAAGTGCCAGAAAGAAGGGAAGGTGCGTTTCGTCGGTTTCACGGGGCACAAGTCGCCGTTGATTCACGCGAAGATGATGCCGGTGCACAAGTGGGACACGGTGCAGATGCCCGTGAATGTGTGCGACCACTTTTATCGCAGCTTCGTGAAGGAAATCTGCCCGATGGCGGCCAAGCAGGGCACGGGCGTGATCGGCATGAAGAGCCTGGGCGGTGGTGCAATGGCGGGCGGTGGCGGCAAGATCCCCGGGGCCAAGATCGCCACCGCCGAGGAGTGCATTCGCTTCTCACTGATGCAGCCGATTGCCTCGCTGGTGTGCGGCATCGACTCCATGGACGTGCTGAAGCAGGACCTCAAGATCGTTCGCAACTTCAAGCCGCTCGAAGGTGCGGAACTGGACGCCCTGCTGGCTCGCGTGAAGCCACAGGCCGGCGATGGACGTCACGAACGCTTCAAGTCCACCATCGACTTCGATGGCCCGTACCACCGCAAACAACACGGTTTCGCCGATGCAATGTGACGGACCGACCGGCGAGCGGGGTGTGAGGATCGCCCGAGTTGCTGTAAGAATTAGAGGTGTGATCTCCTCCGCTCGCCTGGATTGTGCCGCATGACCACCCGGATTTCCTGTCCGTTTTGCAACTCCTCATTCGCACCGGATGCCGTCCTGCCCTCGGGGCGGCTGGAGTGCCCGCGTTGCGGCGAGACGTTCGCCGTCAAGTCGCCGGAGGGTGGATCCGAACCGGGAAGCCCGACTCCGCTGCCCGCCGTCTATCCAGGCCGTAGTCCGGCCGAGGTCCGGGCCGGACGACGCTTCGCCTCGCTCGCTCTTCTCGTGCTCGCCGTGCTCATCATCGGTGCGGGATTCTACCTCGTGCTCTTCAAACTTCGCAAACCCACACCGACACCAGACCCCGAGGGAATAGCGGGTGTGGTGAAGCCACTCGAACTCTCCGGACTCGCGTATCTGCCCGGCGATTGCAACCTGGTGCTCGCGGTGCAACCCGGGCCGGTTCTCGAATACGCCACGCGAACGAATCAGGAGGCGAAGGGGTTGCTCGTGCGAGCCGGTGTGCCGGTGGGCGTGTTCCTGTTTCTGGATAAAGCCGGGGTGCCGCTCGCGCACATCGATCACGTGCTGGCGGGCACGGTCATCGGCGACAGCGAGCAGGAACTTCGCATTGCCATTGTGCTGGTATTGCGTGGCCCGCCCGCGGATGAGGAGCAGTTCCTGGAAGCGCTCGACGCCCGGCGTTCACCCACCGGCAATGGCCGCTACAACGCCAACCTTGATGTGGGCCGCAAGCTGCCGCTGGCGCTGGTGCGGGTCTCACCCACGATGTGGGTCTTCGGCTGGGGCGATGCTGACCTCGCACCTGCCGAGCACGGCGGCGGCGGGCTTTCACCCGCTCTTCGCGAACTCGTTGCGGAGCGGGTGCCTGCCGAGAGCGCCGTGTGGCTGGCGGCGGGCGAAGGGAACTGGGCCGAGAAACCACTCGTAAAGGCGCTGGCCATCGAAGCCGGGAAGAAAGACTGGCTGCCGCAACTCGCCAGGGGCCGCGCCGCGGTGATCGGGCTGAACTTCGGCGAATCACCCACAGCACACGCGGATATCCAGTGCCGCGACACAGCGACCGCCACGGAGTTGCGCGACGCCATTCGGGCCAAGGTTGCTGACGGTGCCACAGTCGGCGGTGAAAATATCTGGATCACATTAACGATGCCGTTCGAACCACGCGATGGTTTGAAGCCCTTTAGACAATTTCTCGATGTTTCTGGGAAGTGAGAATCTCACACGCGGGGTTTCGGTGAGATCTTTACAAGTTCGGGAATCCACCAGAGCTGCACCCCTTTGCCATCTGCGAGCAAGAGCAGATCATCGGCAGGTCCATAGCACACGGTGGTCACCGGCTTGGGCCGGGCCGCTTCAAAGACTCGCTCGCCCGAGTGGAGATTCCAGGCGAAGAGCCCACCGCGGGCGTCCGTGGCGAGGAGTTCCGTTCCCCAGTTGGCGAAAGCCAGGTGCGTGATCGCGGCGTCGTCATTGGCGAACATCACCGGTTTCAAAGATTTGTTCATCCAGGCCCCGACGCGGCCCTTGTCGTCCCCCGTGGCGAACTCCCAGCCGGAGACGGCCCAGGTCCGCACAGCCGCGGTGTGATCCTTCGACAGCAACTCCGCGCGATTGCTCTGCACACCGGGGTAGGCACTGATGGAGCCATCCGCTGAGCCCCAGAGCAGCTTCTTCTTCGGATGCCAGGCGACGAATGTCGGAGACGCGTTCACGGTGGTGTATTCCGCATTGATGCCGATGGGCCTCACACCGGCGTTCGGCGGGCACAGCGAGAACATCGTGGGCGGCTTCACCGGAGATGGCGATCGCACCAGATCCATTGGAACATAACGAATGGTGAGCTTCTTATTACGCACCGCAGCATAACGGTCTTTATTCCAGTCGGTGTAGATCACCACGGGATCGCCAGAGATTTTTAATGGTGCCAGCGATGGCGAATACAAATCAGCGGCGATGAGCCCCTCATCACAGGTGAGATAGACGAACTGACCTGTCTCATTAAACTGGATCCGGCGAATGGCACCCGCGCCGCGTGGCCCGAGGCGCGGCGATTCAAACGCGGGTGCATCCAGCGACCAGATCTGCGTGGTGCCATCCGCATACCCCACGACCGCAGCCCCATCCGCAGGCGAGACCGCCAGTGCCGAGACCAGAGCGGGGCCCTCTTCCAGGCGCGTGAGACCATCGCGATAGGCGAAATCGATGTGCGAGGGCGGCTGCCGCGAGGGCAACACAACTGGTGGTATCGGGCCGGTTCGGCGGAGCGGTTTCTCGCGTTCCGGCGGCGATTCCGGCGGCGATTCCGGCGGAGAGGGACTTTCTGCCTGCACGGCATCGGTGGGCGTGAGGAAGTGTGCACCGAGGAAGTAGCCGGTCATGGCCACGAAGGCGACCCCAGCCATGAGCCCAACCTTCAGCACATCAGCCGCACGCAACAGGAATGCGATCAGCGAATTCACTCCGAGCACCACGCCCGCGAGCAAGCCGCCGATCAGGATGCCCCAGCCGAGGTTCACACCGGCGGCGCGGCTCACTGCAATCGGACCCGCCCACAGCGCCAGCGCGAAGAGCCCTGCCACCACGACCAGCCAGGTCGGGGGAGGCTCAGTGGATGCACGCACCGGAGGTTCGTCATCGAGTGAATAGACGCGTTCGGGTTTCCGGGCCCGGCAGGCGGGGCAGAGATGCACGCCGACTTGCTGCGGACGGCCACATCCACGGCACACGACTGTCCCGGGCATGATGGTCTCCAGTGCGCGGCGTTCGCATGGAATTGCAAGGTTATTGTAAATGGTGGAAAGCATTCGCACCATGATCTGTTTCACCGGGTCGCTCCCATTCGTCGAGATTTTTGCAACAACTCAGACCCCTGCGAGCAAAGAATAGTGAGATGGCCGTGTGTCGCTGGCAGACCGCTTCGAGCGGCATCGTGAAAAGAGATGAGTGAAATGCCTGCTTCTGTCCTGCGTAGCGTGTCGCATCAGTTGGGCCTGATCGAACTAGGTTCAGCGACTGATGCTGCACTGTTAACACGGTACACCCATGTCGCTGACGAGGCGGCGTTCGTGGAGTTGCTGCGTCGTCACGGTCCCGGAGTCCTGGGTGTCTGTCGGCGGATGCTTGGTGATGTACATGACGTTGATGATGCATTTCAGGCCACATTTCTGGTGCTGGCCATCAAGGCGTCGTGCGTGCAGCCACCGAGCGCGATCGGTGCATGGCTTCATGGCGTGGCGGTCAATGTGGCACGCAAGGCAAAACGGGACGCGGCTCGGCGTGGAAAGGGCGAGATGATCCACATCGCGGCGATCGACGAACGCGAGACTCAGATGGCTTCAATTGAACGTGCGGAACTATGCACGCTTCTCGATGAAGAGCTGGCCCGGCTACCAAGAGCCTTGCGCGAAGCTGTCATCGTGTGCGATGTCAATGGCCGAACTCGCGCGGAAGCAGCCGCGGAACTTGGCTGGCCCGAAGGTACCGTCGCAGCACGCTTGCATCGGGCGCGACGGAAACTTCAGGATCGTCTCACACGTCGTGGGATTACGGTTGCGGCCGGCGGGCTTGCAGTCGTACTGACCCCTGAAACTGTCACGGCCGACCTCACACGTTCAACCGAGGCGGCCATCTGTGCCTATCTGGGAAGTACCAAATCGACGGCGTTCTCATCAGCCGTGCGAACTCTAGCAGATGGAGTGATACGAACCATGTTCACCGGAAAACACGCACTATCCGTCCTGGCTATCGCCAGCATCGTCCTCACTGCTGGCGGGCTGCTCTGGGCATCAATTGAGGTCAATTCACACTCGAACGTGCCATTCGGTGGGACCGCTGCCATACGTGACTCGAACAGCACGACTCATTCCATCGAGCCGGGTCCGTGGCATCAAGACGCCGTGCTCACAGATGCGAAGGACACGATCTTCTCGGTGGCGTTCTCACCGGACGGGAAGTGGTTTGCGGCAGGGGGCGACTATTCCGGCACCGGTTGCACCTGGCATTTCCCTTCGCTGGAACGCATCGAACTCTACACCCGCGATGATGTCCATCGTGATCCGGCGGCTATCTCCTATTCGCCCGATGGCAAACGCCGGGTCACGACTTGCCGCGACGGAGTGTACTGGTCCGCGGCTCAGGGACGATTGTTACCATCCGGTCTGCTGGAGCGAGGAGCGATACCGCGTGCGGTCGCCTATGGTCCCTTCGGCGAAGCCGTCGACGGGAAGCAACTCAATCGCCTCGCCTATACGGATGGCCGCACACTGTGGGCGAAGCAGTGGTACGACGATGCACCGGTCAGCGGAGCCCAGTTTGGCCCACTCAAAGACCCGCCCAAGGTCGAGGGCACCTTGCCCGCTGCCGTCGCTTATTCACCCGATGGGAAACAACTGGTGTTCATACCCAACCACAAGATCGATCCTGACTGGCTCAGTGGAAAATCCAAGACGCAGAAAGAAGCCACGCACTGGTTCGCCCAGGTCTGGGGTGCTGGCTCGGGAGCACCAATGGTGGTTTTGCCCCATGGGACAGCCCCGGTGACTGCCGTGGCCTGGTCTCATAACAGCAAGCTCATTGCCACGGGGGGTGCAGATGGGAACGTGCTTTTCTGGGACACTGCGACGCACAAAGAAGTGCGCCGAGTGAGTTTTGGCAAGGCGACGATTCATGGTCTGGCCTTCGCACCGGAGGACAAGTGTATCGCCGTGTGCATGAGTTTCCGGGAGGGCAAGCAACCGAATCGCGTCGATCTGGTCAACCCGGCCGATGGCAAGCGGATCCAGGAGATCACGTCCTTCCCTCAGACACCGCCGCGTGCAGTGGCCTTCTCCCCGGATGGCAAGACGATGATTGTCGGTTGTGGACTACTCGCTCCGGAGAGGGCCAACATCAAGTGGAATGACGACAAAACCAAAATTGGCGCGGTGCACGTTTTCACCACCGACACAACCCAGTCGCCTGCGCCTTGGTGAAGCCACAGTCAATCGATAAAACGGCACGCGGAGCTTTCCTTGCGAGGGATTGCGTCCGCGTGTCGCTTTGTCTCCGAGGTTCTGGCCATGATCTCCATCGATTTCACGGGAAAGATTGCCCTCGTCACGGGCGTGGGCGACAACGATAGCTTCGCCTGGTACATCGGCAAAGCGTTGCAGGCGGCCGGTGCGAAGGTGGTGCTGGCCTGCCATCCGCGCATGCTCACCATCGTCGAGAATCTGCTGAAGTCCACGCATGCCGATGATGCTGCCAAGCGGAAGCTGCCGGACGGCTCGGACTTCGCTCCGGTCAAGATCTTCCCGTGTGATGCCAGCTACGACACCATGGCAGACGTGCCGGAGGAAGTGCGGACCGATCGCCGCTTCGCGAAATACCCCGAGTATTCCATCCAGGGCACAATGGACGCGGTCGGCAAGGAATTCGGCGGCATCGACATTCTGGTGCACTCCATCGCCTTCAGCCGCGAGATCACCAAGTCCATCCTCGACACCAGCCGCAAGGGTTATCACGAGGCGATGGGAATCAGTTCTTACTCGCTCATTTCGATGGTGCGTTCCGCGGCTCCGTACATGGCGAATCGGCCGGGCGGGGCGAGCGTGGTCGGCCTCACGTATATCGCGGGCGAACGGGTAGTACCGCACTATGGCGGCGGCATGGGCACGGCCAAGGCGGCCCTGCAAATGGATGCGAAGCAACTGGCGTGGTTCGTCGGCGACAAGAATATCCGTGTGAACCTGATCTCGGCCGGGCCGTATGGCAGCCGGGCCGCCCGCGCCATCAACAAGGACTTCGACAAACTGGTGCAGCACGCTGCGGACCACTCGCCGCTGCGCCGGCCGATTGAGGCGGATGAAGTGGCCGCCAGCACCGTCTATCTCTGCAGCCCACTGGCCAGCGCCGTGACAGGGCAAATCCTCTACGTGGACAGCGGTTACCACGCCATGGGGACGTGATCTCAGTGCGGTTCGAGGTAGTAAACTTCGACAGCGAAATCGTAGTAATCAAGCCGGATCCGCTGGAACGTGGCCCGGAGCCGGCACTTCTCATTCAGCCATTTTTGAGCCTCGGCATCACGCTGTGTGCGACCTGCGGTCAGTACGAGCCAACACGGTTTCCCGGCCGCTTCCAGCTTGCGAAAGCCCTCCATCAACCGATCGGGATTCAGGCTCGCCGCGTCATGAAATTCCGGTGCGTAGTAGCCAAGATTGCCCGGCGACACAGCCGCAAGCGCGTCACCCGGCTGGCGATTCGCGATCACGAACTGGGCCGCCGAGCGAAAGTCGTGGCGTGAACCATCGGCGTAGTAGCTCACCAGTGAAGGTGCGTTCAGGAGCACCGCAACGCCGATCCAGGCCAGGCTCGCCCCACCGCCCCAGGTTCCGCCGATGCGTTCGGCGAGGGCACCCACGGCATAACCGGCCAACACCATCGGGCCGAAGAGGAACAGAAAGCTATAGCCCGGGTGAAACGCCACCACTTTCGGCAGCACCACGAGACTCGCCAGCCAGCCTGCAGCCCAGACAGCCCAGAACCAGCGGAGCGGGTGCTTGCCCATCAACATCAGAAGCGCACCGAGTGCCGCGAAGAGGGCCGTCGGCACACCCAGCTGATTCGCACCACTGAGTAGCGAACGCGGAATCGAATAGCCCCAATCGACGCCTGCATTCCAGCCCTTCACCAGCGGCATCCAGTAAAAATATCCGACGGCCGCCATGACGAGCCAGACCACGGCAGCCACGAGCGCGAGCCTGAAGCGTTCACGCAGCGTCGCTCCTGGTGCGAGCAACGCCACGGCGAAGAGCCCTGGGAATAACCCGGCCAGCACGAGATGCGTGAACGACGCAAGCAGCGCCAGCATGCCCGCAAGTGCCATCCACACCGGCGAGCGTGTCCGCACCGCGGCCAGTGCCGCAAGCACACTGGCTGCGGCAAGCAGTGCACCGAGTGCGTAGTAGCGGTTGTTCTGCGAGTGGAAGAGTTCTTCGGGAGTGAGAGCCAGCAACAAACCCACGGCTGTGGCGGACCATCCTCCCAGTGCCGACCAGAGCCCGAACACGGCCAGGCCACAGAGCAGCGCCCCCGACACGGCAGCCGGCAACCGAGCGGCGAATTCGTTGTGGCCCAGTGAGCGATACGAAAGGGCGTGAATACCGACACCGAGGGGCGTCATTCGCGGCAAACGAGTCAGGGGATCATCGGTCACCGCATGACCATCCTGCAGTGCAGCGCCTTCCTGGATGCTGGCCACTTCATCCGTGGCGAAAGACCATGTCCCGAGTTTCACGGCCCGGAGACCGACCGCGAGCAACAACACCGCCACAGTCACGAGAAGGCGCGATGTGAACAACGAATCATCCTCAACGAAGTTGCCGATCAAGGAACCCGGAAACGCAAGACCGTTGTCGCAAGAGTGCCCGCAGGTTCGCGTTACTTTGCGAGTTGTTCCCGCAGCCAGGCCGGGCGGTCTGTCGTGATGCCATCCACGCCGATGCGGACCATGCGCCGGGCGACATCCGCGTCGTTCACGGTCCAGACGTAGAGCTTCAAATCGGCATCCTTCACCGCCCTGGCAAACGCTTCATCGAGCGTGTCGGCGGCGGAGAGGTCGAGGCCATCGGCCTTGATCGACTTCGCCTTTGCAATCAGCACCGCGGCGGTCGGCGGCTTTGCTCCCTTCTTGGCTGCCAGACTCACCAGCCAGTACGCGGGCAGATCGGGTCGCGCCTTCTTCAGCGCCGCGATCACCTCGGCGTCGAAGGCGATCACCGGAGTCTGTTCGGCCTTGAGTTTCGCCGCTCTGAGCACCCGGTCGAGTTCAGGGACAATCTCGGGCCCACACTTCACTTCGATAAAGACTTTCTTCCCAGCCGGAACGGTGGCGAGCATCTCACTCAGTTCCGGGATCTTCTCGCCCGTGAATGGCGCCGCCTTCCATTTGCCCACATCAAGCAGCCGGAGATTGTCGAATGTGGTCTCGGCAATCCGCTTGCTGACGCCGGCGGTTCGTTTGGTGTCCTTGTCGTGGATGGCCACGATCTTGCCATCTTTCGTGAGGTAAACGTCGAACTCGGAGCCGTCGGCCTTTTGCTGCCAGGCCAGCTTGATCGCGGCGACGGTATTCTCTGGTGCATCGTGGGAAGCGCCGCGATGCGCGATGATCTCCACCGGTTGATCGGCAGCCATGAGGGATGTCGTACAGAGAATGAGCGCAGCCAGGCGGATCATTGGTGATCTCGTGAGTCGCAAAATGCTGAAGCGAATGATACCCCGCACCGATGCGTTGGCGAGCATGAATTTAGATGCAAGGATCTGTGTGACAATTCGATGTGAAAATCTTCGACCGGCGAACCGGCAAGATGGTAAATTAAATGATGCACCGCCTGGCGATCGAACGAATTCCAACCCCATAGCCCGACTCACGATGACACGATTCCCTCTCTCACGTCTCGTCATCGCTTTCGCATTGACCACACCGGATGCCTGGGGTCAGGACCGGCCCGCGTCCTTTCAGGCACGCGTCAAACCTTTGATCGAGGCCCATTGCGTCGATTGCCACGGCCCGGATGTGCAGAAGGCCAATCTCCGGCTGGATAACTTGCCACCCGATCTGAATGACACTCGCACGGCTGCTCGCTGGGCCGCGGTGCACGACAAACTCGTGAGCGGCGAGATGCCTCCGAAGAAGCGCGAGCGGCCCGCCCCAGCTGAACGCGACGCGGCCACCACCTGGCTGCACGCGGAACTGCACGCCGCTTCGCGAGAACACCAGCAAAAGAAGGGCCGGGTCCTCGTTCGCCGACTCAACGGCACCGAGTACGAAAACACACTCCACGATTTGCTCGGCACACGTGTGCCCCTGAAGGAGATTCTGCCCGAAGACAACTCCCTGGCCGGCTTCGACAACGTCGGGGCAGTGCTGGACGTGTCCGCCACGCATCAACTCCTCTACCAGGAAGCCGCGGAGAAGGCCGTGTTCTCGGTGATTCCCACGTCGCCACCGCTTCCCTTCCGCGATCGGCGAACCGGCAAGGAGATGTCCGAAAAGGGGCCGAATTTCAAGCAGACGCTCACACGCAGCTGCATGCTCAAGGGCGACGCCCTGATCGTGTACAGCAAGCTGCCACGCTATGGGTTGTGTGCCACCGCACCGGTGCCAGCCGCGGGGCGCTACAAGGTGCAGATGTCGATCGCGGCCGTGGGTGCAGAGAACCACGCCGTGCCCGCAGCCTTCATGACCGTTGGCCAGGGACGTGAAGACCCGGTCCTGGTCGAGCTGCGCGACATCGCACCCGGGAAGCCGACGGTGGTGGAGTTGGAAATCGATCTCGAGCGTCGGCAGGCGTTCGTGGTGAATTTGCTTGTCAACTGGGACATCCGGGCCACCAAGCAGCCGATCGAGGAACACACCGGGCCAGGCTTGCTGATCGAGTGGATGGAGATTGAAGGGCCTGTGGGTGCCTGGCCGCCCAGGAGCTATCAATCGCTCTTTGCGGACGTTCCACTGAAGCCGCGCTCGGTGGCGAAGGCGGAAGCGGAAGGGAAGAAGCCGCCAAAGATTCCAGCGGTCCGCTCGGAATACAGCTGGGCCAACGATCCGCTGGTGCCCGCGTCTTCTCATCCGAAGGAAGACGCGGAACGGTTGATTCGCGCCTTCTTGCCGCGTGCCTTCCGCCGGCCTGTGAATGAGGAATTGCAGAAGCACTTCATCTCCCGCGTCCACGCCCGACTCGACGAGGGCTACACCTTTCTCGATGCCATGGTCTACGGCTACAAGGCAATCCTGACTTCGCCGCACTTCTTGCTGCTGGTGGAACCGGGTGGCACCGCCTTGCTTCCCGGGAACGACCTCGCTTCGCCGAAGCTCGATGACTATGCCCTGGCCTCGCGACTGTCGTACTTCCTGTGGGCCTCGCTGCCTGACGACGAACTGCTGGAACTTGCGCGAAAAGGCGAGTTATCCCAGCCCGCCGTGCTGCGGGCCCAGGTGGAGCGGCTGCTGAACTCGCCACGCTCGCGCGGCTTCACCGAGAACTTTGTGGGTCAGTGGCTCGACACCCGCAAGATCGAATCGACCATCCCCGACCCGCAACTCTACGGCGACTTCGATGGCACACTGCTCTGGGCGATGCCGCGTGAGACGCACGGCTTCTTCGAAGAGGTCCTGAAGAACGACCTGAGTTTGCTGGAGTTCATCGACTCGGACTGGACCATGCTCAACGAGCGGCTCGCCAAGCACTACGGCATCGCAGGCGTGTCCGGCAACCACATCCGCAAGGTGAAACTCCCACCCGGCAGCCATCGCGGCGGCGTGATGACCCACGCCAGCGTGCTGAAGGTCACTGCGGATGGCACCCGCACCTCGCCCGTGCTTCGCGGCACCTGGGTGCTCGACAAGATCCTCGGCCAGCCGCCCGCCCCACCGCCGGCAGACGTGCCCGCCATCGAGCCGGATATCCGCGGCGCGACCACGATCCGCCAGCAACTGGACAAGCACCGCAACATCGCCTCGTGTGCCACGTGCCATGTTCACATCGACCCACCGGGGTTCGCACTCGAGAACTTCGACCCCATCGGTGGCTGGCGTGACTATTACCGGGCTTCCGCCCGCACGCCGAAAGGCATTGTCAAACTGCCGGGCTACACCGGCCGTGCCTTTTACCGTGGCCCGGATGTCGAGACCGGTGGCGAGACGCACGACGGCCAAAAGTTTAACAGCATCGACGAGTACAAGAAGCTGCTGCTCGCCGACAAGAAGCAGCTTGCCCGCAACCTCACGCAGAAACTGCTTGTTTATGCCACCGGTGCCGATATTCAGTTCGCCGATCGCGAGGTGGTGGAAGAGATCGTGACGAAATTGCAAGCGAAGAATTACGGCTTCCGCACCCTGGTTCACGAAGTGGTGCAGAGCCGGATGTTTTTGAACAAGTAAACGCGACGGCGTGACCCGAACAACTTCTGGAGATGCTGAAATGCCCTTCAAACGACTCGACCGCCGCACGATGCTGCGCTCCGCGGGCGTGGCCATCGGGCTGCCCTTCCTCGATGCCATGCTACCGGCCCGTGCGACAGCGGCAAAACGGGCACCGCTGGCACCGCAACGCATGGTGCTCATCGGCCGACCGCTCGGAATGTACACCCCCTTCTTCTTCCCCGAGAAGCCCGGCAAGGACTATGAGCCGAGCCGCTACCTGAAGCTACTTGAGGCGCACCGCGAGCACTTCACCGTCTTCTCGGGCATGTCGCATCGCTATCCTGCGGGGCACTTCGCCGAGGTCGGCCTCTTCACCGGTGTCCATCCAGACTTCATCCGTCCGAACGAAATCCGCAATGGTATCTCGCTCGATCAGGAAGCGGCCTCGCACCTCGGCGGGCAGACGCGCTTTGCCTCGCTCGTCCTCGGTGGCGGCACCGCGGCCTGGAATCGCCGCGGCGTGCGCATCCCGTCCGAATCACGGGCCACGCAACTCTTCAAGCAACTCTTCATCAAGGGCACGCCCGACGAGGTCGCCCGCGAGATCCGGCGCATCCGCGATGGGCAAAGCATTCTCGACGATGTCCGCGAACAGGTGAAGTCGCTCAACGGCAAGCTCAGCGATGAGGATCGTGTCCGACTGGACCTTTACCTCTCCTCCGTGCGCGAGGCGGAACAGCGCTTGCAGCAGGACGAGAAGTGGAGCACGACGCCCAAACCTGTCGTCGATTATCCGCCACCCACCAGCGACTTCGGCGGCGCTCAACTGCTGCAACGCAGCCGGCAGTGGTACGACCTGGTGCAACTCGCCCTGAAGACCGATTCGACGCGGGTGATCTCACTCTGGCTCGGCTCGCAGGAACGGCCCGAGATCACGGGCGTCACGATCCCGCACCACGATGCCTCGCACCACGGCCAGGAGCCGACCAAGCTGGACCAATTGGCCCTCATCGAAGAAGGCGAATTGAAAGTGCTGGGTGAGTTCCTGGAGAAGATGAAAACGACCACCGAAGGCGAGCACACACTGCTGGACCGCACCGCGATCTTCTACGCCAGCAACCTCGGCAACTCGTCCTCACACGACAACAACAACCTGCCCATTCTTCTCGCCGGTGGCGGCTTCAAGCACAGGGGCCACCTGGCGTACGATCGCAAGAACAACACGCTGCTTGCCAACCTCTACCTGCGGATGCTGCACCAGATGGGCATCGAGGCGAAGTCGTTCGGAGCCAGCACCGGCGTGAACACAGACGTGTAACCCGCATTCAACGAGGCCATAACGCTTCCGAAACCGGACCGCGGCGGGCCGGCCCGCGTCGCTGCACGAGTGCCGCAGTCTCACGGAACGAACCCGAGCAGATTTCGCAGGTCGTTGTGGCAACTCAGTGTCGGCAGCCGCGCTGCTGGCAGGTGGGCCGCCCAGGTTTAGAGAGCTTCTCCACAAGGAGATTCCAATGTCTCGCGACCCGGCGAAGCCTCCAATCTCGTACACCATCGACCGGTCTCTGGGAATCATCATTGAGGAGTGGCACGGCGACGTGACGGCGGCCGATCTGGGCGCCCTCTGGAACGCGTATTTCTCGAGCCCGGATGTGCTGGCCCTGCGCAAGACACTCGCCGATCTCCGCGATGCGAACATCCTGTTCACGGGCAACGAGTTGTCGGACCTCGTCTCGAGCGTGGCCATCCCCGCTCTGCGTGGACGAGACTGGAAGACCGCACTGGTCGTCGAAAATCCCGTCCAGTTCGGCGTATCGCGGCAATATCAGGTCTTTGCCGAGCAATACAGCACGGACTGCATCTTCCGCAATTACGAAGATGCGATTCACTGGTTATGCGATCCGGCCGGACAGTAGAAATGAGCCCTTGCCAGCGGGGGAGAGGGCAAACGGGACTAGACGCGGCAAATCGCAAATGGTGAACAGTCCCCATGCGGTGTGCGGATTGCCTCATGCAACCTGTTGGGATCATCAAAGTCCACTTGGTGAACGTGCCGCGGCCAGGGATGTGAATTGCCGTGAGCTGTGGTCGATTCATATCGAGTATGTGCGATCTGTCTTGATAACCTGGCCACTCTGGACACGGCTTCTTTCTGTAGACTTTCAGGTGAGATCTTATGCGTGGTTTCCTCAGGCATTGGACCGATCGAGTCCTGGGTTATGTTGCCACGCCGACTCTGAACGGAATAGGTCGGGTGGCCCGGCAGTCGAATGCTGTCGCACAGATTCAACTGTCTCTCACCTATCGTCAGCTAGCCGAGCAAGGCCGCCCGTTGCCCCGGATCGCAGACATCGGCTTCCAGTGCTACTCGCAATCCGATGAGGACGGCATCCTTCTGTTCCTTTTCGCCGTGCTTGGCACAACCACGAAGTTGTGCGTCGAGATCTGCGCGGGTGACGGAAAAGAATGCAACTCGGCAAACCTCATCCTCAACCACGGCTGGCATGGCCTCCTCGTCGACGGCGACAAAAGGCTCGTGGAACGGGGCCAGAGCTTCTACCGACGATCGCCGCAATCGATTGTCTACCCGCCCCAATTCGTCTGCTCCTGGATCACGCGCGCGGGGGTTAACGAACTCATGACTTCGAATGGATTTGCAGGTGAAATCGACCTCCTTACGCTCGACCTGGACGGCATCGACTACTGGATTTGGGAAGCCTTGGACGCCGTCCTACCCCGCGTGGTTGTCGTGGAATATCAGGACATTCTCGGCCCCCACCGCAACTGGACCGTGCCCTACTCGGACAACTTCTCGTCGACCGGATATCCCACGACAAACGGGATGCCCAACTTCGCGGGCGCTTCACTGGGTGCATTCGTGAAACTCGGCAGGCGGAAGGGATATCGGCTCGTGGGGATCAACCGCTACGGGTACAACGCATTTTTCGTCCGCAAGGGACTTGCCGATAGCCTCCTCCCCGAGATCGAGGTCGAGCAGTGTTTCAACCACCCCAAGGTGGTCACGGGAATGCGCGATCGTTTCCCGACGGTCGAGCATTTACCCTGGGTCGAAGTGTGAGGCACACGGAATGCGATTTCCCCACGTCATTCCCGTCGCCCTGGTGCCCTCGTTACCACGCTCCGCGTGGCAACGCCCGCTTCGACGCTCCGCGTCGCGTGTTGCCCTCGCGCAGGAGGCAGAGCCGCCCCCAAGCAGGACCGGGAGATCGAGGCGACACGATGATCGCCGCTGGAACTTCTCATACTTCCGCCGCCCTGAACCCTATCCCATCGCCCACGTTTCACGATGTGTGCATGAATCCGAAAAGCTCGCATGAGTCCGGGTTGGGGTCGTGCGGGGTTGGAATCATGCTGTGGCTCTCACGGCGTTCGTTCGTGTACTAGAGTTTTGGCACGGTTCGGTCGCCCGTTGGCCCGGGTGTGAGGTGCACGGTGAAACGCTTTATCGGCTTGCTCCTGGCGGGGGTGGGTGTCGTTGGCACGTGCTGGGGCGGTTTCTGCTGCCTGTCCGGTTCCTCGGAGGCGATGATGCATCCGGTGCCGATCAGTGCCATGTATGGCGGGATGGTCGGCGTGGCCTGCCTCACCATCGGGCTGGTGTGGATGCGGGACTGAACGCGCCACTTGCCCAATTTTCCTGGGCACCGCCAGACTCTGGCTTCACTTCGGTTGCGGCGAATGCTACCATTTCGGGTGTGGGATTCGCTTTTTGAGTGCTCCGACCGCTCGACTCGCCCGCGCAGCCGCCGGATTCTCCCGATGCGAAGCTCATGTGTCGCCCCCTCTCACAGCTCGGGAGAGCTGACATGACACCGTTACGGATGACTCGAATTTCTTGTCTCTGGATGCGATTCGGCCGAGGCGTGCGTGCCGGCGTAGCCACTCTATTGCTCGTGGGCACGGCAGGTTGTGGTGGCGAGCCGCGCGAGGGTGATGAGCCCGAAGCGATCCCGGCGACGCCGGTCGAACTGACCAACCGCGATCGGCCCGATCTGGGGTCGAAACTGCCGCCGCCGGCCACGGACCAGATCGAGTACGACAAGACCTCGCGGACGCTGACCTTCTACGAACTGCCGGACTCGGCTCGCTGGGTGGTTCAGGTGCCGGGCGCTCCCGCCGCGATGGCAGCGGTTCGGCATCGCCTGCCGCCGGGCGTTGATCCTGATCGCACGCTGGTGTTTTACACGAAGCCGGGCGGCCAGCCGTCGAGCCCCGTGTCGCTGAGGCAGATTCAGCAGGCGCAGGGGAAGGGGCATTCGAGCCAGGTGCAGTAAGCTTCTGACCGATTCGCGTCTCGTGTTCCACCTCGTCGAGGTGTTCCATGTTCGTGGACATCTCGCATTGCATTTCTCACAATCCACCCGCCCGCCAGGGTGGCATCTGCGTCGCCGATATTGATGGCGATGGCTGGAACGAATTCATTGTGGCGGGTTTCGGCAGCCCCAACCGCATCCTGAAGTGGGTCGACGGCCGGCTCGTCGATCTGGTGTCGCGCACACTTGCGGACACGGATCGCCACACCCTTGGCTTTGCCGCTGGCGACATCGATGGCGATGGCGTCGAAGAACTCTACGCCGTGAACGCGGATGTGTATGTGGGGCCGAAGACGTTCGCGGATCGGCTGTTTGATCGGCAACCCGATGGCCACTGGTCCGATCTGTTCCGCCAGCCCCGGAACCAGGGCATTCGCAACTGCGGCACGGGACGCTGCGCGGCCACCTTCGACCGGCGTGGCACCGGACGATATGGCTTTTTCGTTGCCAACCACACACTTCCGGCCCGGCACTTCGAGCTCGGTGTGGACAATGCACTCGCGGACCTCGCCCCGGCGCTCGGCCTGGACGTGGCGGCTGCACACCGCGGGCTCCTCGCCGCTCCGCTCCTCGGGTCACGCACCGACTTGCTCATCTTGAACGAGAACGGCCCGAATACGCTCTTCCGCAACCGCGGTGAAGGTCGATTCGAGGGGTGCGCCGGCCGCCTGCGCTTGACGGATGACGCCGAACCGAGCCGTGTGGCCATGGCGATCAACCTCGGCAATCGTTTCGGCCTTGCATGTGGCAACTGGGAAGGGCCGCACCGCCTGTTCGTGCCGTGGGTGGATGGTGGCTGGAAGGATCTCGCCACACCAGGATTCGCGTTCCCCTCCGCCGTGCGGTCGATTGCCGTCGCTGATTTCGACAACGATGGCCATGAAGAAATCCTCTTCAACAACTTCGCCGAGGCGAACCGCCTCTTTCGACTGGGCCTCGCTGGCGATCACGAGTCTGCATTCGATCTCGAGATGCTCGAACCAGGTGAAGCACTTCTTCCGGAAGGTATTGGCACGGGCACTGCGATTGCCGATATCGATGGTGATGGTGTGCTGGAGTTACTCGTCTCGCACGGCGAGGAGAGCGGTCAACCGCTGAGCTTGTTCAAGGCCAGATCCACGGTGACGCAGGGCTGGTTGAGGGTGCAACCACTCACGCGTTTTGGCGCTCCCGCACGCGGTGCCGTCGTTCGCGCAGATTTTGGTTCATGCATCCGGGCTCGATTCATCGATGGCGGCAGCGGTAATGCCAGCCAGATGGAACCGGTCGCTCATTTCGGGCTCGGCACACAATTGCGTGTTCTTCGCATCATCGTGACCTGGCCGGATGGTGCCACGCTCACACTCATCGACCCCGACGTGAACTGCACTTATGTGGTGCCCTATCCTGCGGGATGAGTGACCAATTCGCTTCTCCTTCGAGCCACCTCATTTGACCAATGGCAAAAGCTCTGTTAAGTTTCGCTAACTGCGGAACGGAACTCCCGTCCGGCCCGCGCTGCTGCGCCCCCTTATCGCAGCGGCCCACCCGACCGTGCGTCGGGCAGGCTCACATGTCCTTGCGTGATTCAACTCCCCGGCGTGAGCTGGGGCTTTTTGGCGCGTTGATCAGCGTGGGGCTTTTGCTCGCGCCGACGGCCGTGCTGACCTGGCTGGCCATCCGCTTCAATGCCGTGCCGCTCTGGGCGGGTGCAGGCGTGCAGGCGATGTTCGCCTTCGTCTTCCTGCGTGCCCATCCCGTGTGGCGGCCGCCGGCCAGTGCCTCCATCATCGTGCTCTACCTCATCGCGCTGGGCTGGGTGTTTGTGCCCACGCGTGGCTCGAATGACTGGGAAGTGCACACCGGCCAGGGCATATTGCTCCTGGCAGCCATCGGCCTTCTGGCACTCCACGATCTGACCCGAACGGGAGCGGAGCCGAATCGCCGGGCCAACAAGTGGTCACGCCGCATTGCGGGCCGTTCACGCTGGCCGATGTCGCTGGCCGATTGCCGCACCATGCCCGAAGCCAGCCGGCTCCGAAACTCGATTCGCGACGAGGCCAGCCCGGCCTTGGCGCTGTTGTCCGATCCGCGGCCCGAGGTTGTCACCGCTGCGCTCGGGGCACTGGAATACCGCACAAACTGGAAGCCGGGTGAAGCGGAACTCGTGCTGAAAGTGGCGAAACTCTCTCCGGAACCCGGAGTTCGCACCGCGGCGGCTTATGCGCTGGCAGGGGTCGAACAACCGGAGCTCATCGCGGGATTGGCCGGCTTCCTGCGCGATCCCGCACCGGAAGTCCGGCTCGCAGCGGCGGAATCGCTGCTCTGGGATGGCAACCGCCGCTGGGCCTACGCACGTGATGCGGTCCGTGATGCACTCGCCGATCCAAGACTCTCCGAAGATGGACCGCTCTTCACGGGTACGACACGCTTGCCGGTGGCAGCAATCGCCGACCTCACCACCTGGGCCGCGGACCATCCCCCGCTCGCTCGCCGGGCGATCATGACACTCATCGAGCAGCACAACCGCAGCCTGACGGATGGCGACCGCCCTGAACTCGGCAGCGAACTCGCCTACGAAATGCTCAATCCTGGCACGCCACCCGCACTTCGCGTGGAGCTCGCCGCACTGCTGCGTGACCATCACCAGCTCTCGCCGGACTTGCTCGATCGATTGACGAATCCCGATCAGCCGGGCCCGATTCGCCTCTTCGCAGCCGAGGTGATGCTCCGGACCAATCCGAATGATCCCGATGGCGTGGATGTGCTTCGCGGCCTGGCCCGGCAGCCGAACCGCGAACTCGCGGTGCAGATTGGTGCCATCTTGCAAGCCGTTCTCGGTCTTGATCTGGGACTGCCCCAGAGTGATGAGTTGCCTTCCCCGAATAGCAAGATGGCGGCAGATGTGGCCCGTCGCGTGTTGGCCTGGGCGAACGGTGCCACTGCGGATTCCCTGCGACCAACAACACCCGGCCTCATTCCGCCACTGCCTCACGCGAACCGTCCGCCCCTGGCCGGCCTGCAGGCCACGAGCATCATCCCGGCCCCCGCCCCCGAAAAGGGCCGCGGCTCGTCCGCTGTGTTTTAAGTGGGTGATGCCGATCCTGCTGCCAAATTGCAGGTAGCATCACACTGAAGAGCGTGGATGCCGGTAAACGTGCTTCGTGTTCACCAGGATGAAGACATCTCACTACAAGCTTGCGAGCAAGTTCAGGACAGACAAAGTGAGAGAAGGCTGAGGCAGCCTACCTATCAAACACCGCTCCACGACAAGTGGGCCCTGGGGCAAGCAGTTCCTGGAGCGGCTCGAGTCAGCGTCGATCATCCGCGGTATGCCGATTCAATTGCGGCGATGTCGATCTTCTTCATTGTCATCATTGCATCGAAGGCCCGCTTGGCGGCAGCGCGGTCCGAACTGGTGTAGGCCTTCGTCAGCGCGATCGGCGTAATCTGCCAGGATATGCCCCACTTGTCCTTGCACCAGCCACACTCGCTCTCCATACCACCATTTCCAACGATCGCGTTCCAATAGCGATCCGTTTCGGCTTGGTCTTCGGTCGCAACCTGAAACGAGAACGCTTCGTTGTGCTTGAACACGGGGCCGCCGTTGAGCCCGAGGCACGGAATGCCCAGGACCGTGAACTCGACGGTCAACACGTTGCCCTGCTTTCCCGATGGATTATCCCCCGGAGCGAGATGCACCGCTCCGACGAAGGAATCGGGAAAGGTGCTGGCGTAAAACCGTGCAGCGTCCTCGGCACCCGAGTCGTACCAAAGGCAGATCGTGTTCTTCGCTGGCGTTCCCATGTCATTCCCTCATGAAGGTCCGCACCACGCCGGAAACTCTCCGCCGCCATCCCGGCACACGCCGGGTCGCTCATCGATCAGAATCACCCGTCACTGCTTCTCGACTGCTCGATCTGGACAGCACTGCGATTCTCACCCTGGATCCTGGCAAATTCAATATGGTTCTTGCCTGGTTCGAGCCCGAGTGGAACAACGGTGCTGCCACAACATCTTGGCTGCGGGAGATGCCGGGCCGGCGGGAAGTGATACGGAGGAACACCTTCCCGTGCTTCCTCACTGTTCCCACAGAGCAGAAAATCGCTCTGACATTCATCCTTCCAGACAGATGAGATGATTCCGATGGAGGGGGGTGGGTCGATCAGCCGGAATCAATGAGAATCGTGCGAATCGTCACTCAGCGGGGCCAGGCTTCTTCGAGGAGCAAGCCCGAGAGTTCGCCTGCGGCTTTCCACGCTTCCCCGAGGGAGCGGTTTCGTTCCAGCTTGGCCTCCGCCACGGCGCGCTGGGCCTGGAGCACGCGCAGATATTCGAACTGGCCGCCCTTGAACGCTTCGAGCGACAGCCGCAGCGTCTCCTCGGCACGCGGGATGATCTCGACGCGGTACTGCTCCGCTCGATGGCGACCGGCAGCATAGGTGCGGAACGCGATGGCCACGCGATCGGCCAGCGTGTTCTCCACATGGAGCACTGTCTGCATGGCCATGCTCAGGTTCGCACGCGCTTCACGGATGTTGCCCTGGTTCCGGTTCCACACCGGGATAGGGGCTGAGAGACCAAAAGCGCCATCGTACGACTGGTTCTCAAATTGGCGGATGAAGCCGCCGGAGATCGTGACGTTTGGAATTGGCTGGGCTTCCGCGGAGCGAATCGCGGCCTGGGCCCGTTCCACGCCGACATGGGCCGAGCGGGCTTCCGGGTGGTACGTGAGCACGGCATCACGAACCGCATCCAGGTCGTATTCCGGAGGGGCATCGAACACTCCCGCTAGCTTTCGCAAGGGCAGGCGGGCATCCCCAATCGTTGCCGCGAGCTTCTGATAAGCCGCAGGCAATTCACGTTCCACGGCTGCGGCCTCGGCACGGAATTGCTCCAGAGCCACTTCCAGTTGAATCAGATCGAGCCGGGCCAGGCGCTGCCCGGCCACAAGCGTTTTCCCTTGCTCCACGCTCTGCTCGGCAACCGTGACGAGTTCCTGAAGAATCGCGAGGCGTTCCTGGAGTGCCAGCACTTCGTAGAAGTTCGCTCGCACCGAACCCACCACGGCATAGCGCTCAGTGAGCACACCGAGTGAAGCCTGATCGATCTCCTTGCTGACGACGGACTGCGCCAGTGAAAGCTTGCGACCCGTGATAAAGGTCTGGCCGATCTGCGGCGCATACATGACGCCGCCGGCCGCGGTCCGGTCGCCGATGTCGTCCCAGATGAAGGCGAGGTCGGGGTTCGGATAGAGCCCCGCCTGGATATAGCGGCCCTGGGCCGCATCGATGGCAATCGCGGCTCGCGCGATCCGCGGATTGCGTTCGACGGCTATTCGCACCAGGTCATCAAGATTTGTGGACAGGTTAGCATCGGCCAGCGCTTTTGGCGGCAACGCGGCACTCAGGAACGAGGTCTGTTGAATCTCGCCTGGCACCGCGTCCGCTGTTACAGGTGGCTTCGAGGACGTGGTACGCCAGTCGCGTTGTGTTAGAGGGGAAGGCGTTGGCACCAGAGCGGACCCACTATCCGGTGCGAGGCAACCACTGCCCGCGAGGAGCACGGCCATTGAGGCTCGCTGAAGTTGTCGAATCATGCCGCCCTCTGCCGAGAATCCGCAGAATCCGCACTTTCAACATTATCGGCATGGGTAAGCGGCGTACTTCAGGTTGTTCCCCAGCATTCCTCCGGTGATTGGGCGAGCATGTAGCGGTTTCGTTTGTCCTGCACACAGGCGGAGAGGAGCGGCACGGGCAGCGTGAGCATGAACCCAAAGCAGCACAGCAGCGGCAACATCAGCTCCCATTCCTTCGCATTCACCCTGGGCGGTGGTGCGATCAACGTGAGGCACACGGCACCGATGGCCCAGATCAACGCCGGCACTGCGGCTGCCGAGAGCGCCGGGAACCAGCCAAGCCAGTTCACACCGCGGTCGTCCTTCGGCGGCCAGAGGTCGAGCTTCCGACTCATGGCGATCCGGGGTGAGAACCAGAGTTTGCGATGGGTGGAGTACGCAATAGTGAGGGCAACACCACCGAGGAAGTATTCGAGAACATGCGCGAAAACTGTGGGAGCGGCCCAGGGCGTGATGGGATCTTCGAGGAAATCGGCGGCAGGTGCATTCGGATCACGCTGCGGCCAGGCGGGTTCGCCACTGAGCAAGGTGTAAACGATCGCCGCTGCGAAGATGCCGAAGTTGACGACGGCCGCTTTCCAGAAGCCGACGGCCACGAAGAGCAAACCACACGCTCGCGCTCGCCAGCGGTTCGGATCGCGCCACCAGAGCCAGTGTGCCGTGCGGAAATCGTTAACCGCAAACTTCAGACAGAACACTGACGCGGCCAGCAGTGGATGGGCGAACAGTTCGAACACGGCCAGGGCCAGCACCCCGAGCACGAACCACGGCAAGAATCGCCACGAGCGCGACGCAATGGGCTCAAGTGCCTCCTGCGTGTCCGTGCTCATGGAGCCGGTGCCTTCCCGTTCGCATCGAGCCCATAGCGGGCGAAGATCTCCGCAGGCGTGATCCACACGACCTTGCCATCATGGGACTCAGGCACCGAACGCCCCATCCGGGCATGCTCCAGCAGCGCATCGCGCGTGGCGCGCGCATTTGCAGCGTCGAGTTTCTCATTCATTGCCAGGAGATCACTCATCCGATCCTGAAGCAACTCCGCCATCGTGAACACTCCGTTCGAAATCAAGCCAGCGGTCACCATCCACGACATGCTCACGGTCCTCGATACCGACACCCAGCAGTAGGCTTCACCATGAGTATTATCGTACACGCGCTAGTGATACGCGATAGGTCGATACAGCTCGAAGAAGTTCTTCACGCTCAATCGATATCGTCGGCGAATGGTGGCCTCGGGCACGTGATGGCCGCCACTTTGCACTCGCGTCGCCACGCGAGCCACTGCGGTATCCGAACTATCCAGCCAGTAGTAGAGGAGCGTCACTTCGTAGCCGATGGCTCGTAGTTCGGCGAGCCACGGTGCATAGGCTCGGCCTGAAAGTGTCGTCTCAAAGGCGAAACTGCGCCGCCTGGCGGCGAGTTCGCGTAGATGCTCGAGCATGATGCGGCCGGCCTTGGCGGCTTCAGATTCTACGTCGAAGGCGTTCAGGCCGCGGGCGATCGTATCGGCGTTCACGAAGCACGGGATGCCGAGCCCTTCGTGCAGGATGCGCTGCGAGACGGTTGTCTTGCCTGCACCGTTGATGCCCGCCAGCACGGCCACGGTAGGTGAATCGGATGGGCTCATGTGATTCTCCCCCTACACCACGCAGGGCCATATCTAACAGACAGCTCCGCCTTGCGGGACCGCGCCGCGCCGCATATCTCAATCCCATCTCATTCGCACTCGAAGGAGTCCCACGTGCGCACACTCATCACCGGCGGGGCCGGCTTCATTGGTTCGCACCTTTGCGAACGCTTCCTCGCCGAGGGGCACGAAGTTATTGCCGTCGATAACCTGCTCACGGGCGATCTGGCGAACCTCGATTCCTTCCGCTCTGAGCCGCGTTTCCGCTTCATCGGCCACGATATCTCGAACCCACTTAAAATTCGCGAGAAGATCGATAACGTGCTTCACTTCGCCAGTCCGGCGAGCCCAGTCGATTATCTCGAATTCCCCATCCAGACACTCAAGGTCGGCTCGCTGGGCACGCATAATTCACTGGGGCTCGCCAAGGCTCACGACGCCCGCTACTTGCTTGCCAGCACCAGCGAAGTCTACGGCGACCCGCTCGTGCATCCGCAGCCGGAAGGGTACTGGGGCAACGTGAATCCCATCGGCATCCGCGGCGTCTACGACGAAGCCAAGCGATTCTCCGAATCAATGACGATGGCCTATTGCCGCACACATGGCCTCAACACCCACATCATTCGCATATTTAATACTTATGGCGAACGCATGCGGCTCAATGATGGCCGCGTGTTGCCCAATTTCATGTGCCAGGCTGTGCGCGGTGAACCACTCACGGTTTATGGCGATGGGAAACAAACGCGCAGCTTCCAGTATGTTTCCGATCTCGTGGAGGGCATCTATCGCCTGCTCGCCACTGATTTCCATGAGCCGGTAAACCTCGGCAATCCCTCGGAAATCACCGTCCTGGAGTTCGCGGAGGAGATTCTTAAACTCACGGGAAGCAAGAGCAAGATTGAGTACAAGCCGTTGCCGCAGGACGATCCGAAAGTGCGTCAGCCGGATATCACCCGGGCCCGCCAGCTTCTCGGCTGGGAACCCGCGATCAACCGCGAGGCCGGCCTGAAGCGCACCCTGGATTATTTTCGCATGAAACTCGGGAAGTGAAGCTGCACGTAAATTGATATGATGTGAGATATTAGTCTTCATCACATCATTTTTATTTTAACACACCGAAGAAATTGCGAAGGCCAATGTAGAAAATCATGGTGATCGAGCGCAAGGCTTCTTTCTTGTTGACCTTGCTGGCGCCGGCCCGGCGGTTCTCGAAGATGATGGGGTATTCACCCAGGCGGCAGCCGGCCTTGTGACAGCGGAGCAGCACTTCCTGTTGGAACGAGTAGCCGCGGGAGCGGACTCGCTCGAGGTGGGCTTCGCGGAGCTTGCTGACGCGATAGCAGCGGAACGCACCGCTCGCGTCCTTCACCGGCATGCGGAACAGGAACCGCACCACGGTGTTCACGCCACGACTCATCACCTTGCGAGCCAGCGGCCAGTTTTCGGTGCCGCCACCGGCTGTATAGCGAGAGCCGATCATCACATCGTGCTTGTCCATCCCGGCGATGATTCCAGGCAGGTAGCGTGGTGGATGGCTGAAATCCGCGTCCATGTTTTGCAAGTAGTCGTAGCCATGATCCATGGCATACTGCATGGCGGCGAGCGTGGCGGTACCCAGACCGAGCTTGCCGGGGCGGTGCAAGGCGTGGATCCGTTCGTCCTTCGCCGCGAGTTCGTCCACAATCTTGCCAGTGCCGTCCGGGGAGTTGTCGTCGATCACCAGCACATGAGCAAGCGGCAGGTATTTCTGAATCTCTTCAATGAGTGCCCGCAGGTTGCCAGCTTCGTTGTATGTCGCGATTGACACGAGGATGCGAGGCTCGGAAGTGGCGGAATCCGGAGTGACTGGACCGGATTTCGATTCAGCGGCGTGCAGCACGGTGCGAATACCTGGTTGCAATCGGAGCGGGATGTAAGTTATTTCTAGAGTCTAGAGCCCATCCCGTCCGCTTTATGCCCGCGGCCCGTTCAGAATCCGCCGCGATCGAGGTTCAATCATGCCGGCCACGCTGGATCTCTCGTGTACGAAGTGCGGCAAGGTGATGAAAGTGCCCACCGAACTGGAAGGCAAGAAGATCCGCTGCAAGGGATGTCAGCAGATCATCGTGGTGAGCGCGAGTGCGAAACCCGCAAAAGCCGCGAAACCGGCTGCCACGAAAGCCGCTGCACCACCTCCGCCGCCACCTGTTGAGAAGCCCAAGAGCCCCTTTCTGGATGACGACGATGACGATAATCCCAATCCGATGGGTGTGATCAAGGAAGAGGATATCGCCCGCTGTCCGCACTGTGCCCAGGTACTGGATCCGCCCGAAGCGGAGGTGTGCCTGCACTGTGGCTTCAACAACAAGACGCGTGTGAAAGCCGAGACCAAGAAGACAATCGCACCCGAAGCGGCCGACTGGGCCAGCCACCTGGGGCCGGGCATCATTGCCCTGGTGCTCGCGATCACGCTGATCGTGGTGGATATCGTGGTGTTGTTGAACATGAAGGAATGGATGGCCGGCAGCGCCCTGGAGCTG
This sequence comes from Gemmataceae bacterium, assembly GCA_041750275.1. Classification (GTDB taxonomy): domain Bacteria; phylum Planctomycetota; class Planctomycetia; order Gemmatales; family Gemmataceae; genus JBGSZR01. Next base: position 6,897 of record JBGSZR010000074.1, on the reverse strand, counting down.
GAGGACAAGGACCCTGTGACCGGGGCCACGCGTTACATCATCAAGCCCGGTGCCTTCATTGCCATGGTCTGGGCGTTCTCCATTGTGGCGATTATTCCCTCTCTGCGGTTCGCTTATCGTCGGCTGGCCGTGGACTATAAGCCCGAGGAAAAGATCAAGAAGTGACCGAGTGAATGGCCTGGCCGTATTCAGTTCGACTCCAGGCTGCCGACCACATCGCTCATGTGTTCGGCACCCAGGGTTTGCAAGGCCGTTGGGAGTGCGTCCACGACTTTGAGGCTGGCGGTGGGGTCGTAGAAGTTGGCGGTGCCGATCTGCACTGCACTCGCGCCGGCGAGCAGAAACTCCACGACGTCGTCAAGCGTGGCGATTCCGCCAATGCCGATCACGGGGATCGCCTTCAGCTTTGCAATCATCCAGACGGCTCGCAGTGCCAGCGGTTTGATGGCCGGGCCACTGAGTCCACCCGTGATGTTGCCGAGGATTGGTTTGCGCCGTCTCCAGTTGATGGCCATGCCGACGAAGGTGTTCACGGCACTCACCGCATCCGCTCCGCCGTCGGCCGCTGCTCTGGCGATCGTGCGTATGTCCGTGACGTTCGGCGTCAGTTTCGCAATCAAGGGTAGATCGGGGCACACATCCCGGCAGCGGCGAACTATTCGCTTCGTCAGTTCCGGATCGATGGCGAAGTCAATTCCACCGGACACATTGGGGCATGAGAGATTCAATTCCAGCCCCGCGAGCCCGTTGCCGTTCTCGTGCACGCGCTGGGCCATCTCCACGAATTCTTCTTCTGTCTTGCCCGCGATGTTGCCAATCACGGCCGTGGGAAGCGATCGCAGATAAGGCAGGTGATGTTCGAGGAAGTGTTCGAGCCCGTCATTATCGAGGCCGATGGCATTGAGCATGCCGCTGGCCGTTTCGACTGTTCGCGGTGGCGCATTGCCTGCGCGAGCCGCTGCGGTAACGGTCTTCGGGATCACCCCCCCGAGTCGTGCGAAGTCGATGAGCGGAGCCATTTCGCGGGCGTAGCCGAATGTGCCAGACGCCACGAGGATGGGGTTCCGCAATTGCAACCTTCCCAGCGAAACGGAGAGATCAATCATCGTGGCAACCTGGCACGGTCGATGGGGAGAAACTCTAGCTAGGCGCAGTATATGGTGGGATCGGGAACATCGGCGGTGGCGAAGCCTTGCCTTCGCAACTGGCACGCATCACACTTCGCGCAGGCACGGCCCGCTTCATCCGGATCGTAGCAACTGAGCGTGAGCGAATAATCGACGCCGAGCCGCGTTCCCTCACGAATGATGGCGGGCTTATCCATTGTCACGAGCGGTGTGTGGATGGTGAAGCGACCGGTGCCTTCGGTGCCCGCTTTCGTGGCGAGACGGGCCAGGCTGGCGAATGCTTCGAAGAAAGCCGGGCGACAATCGGGATAGCCGTTAAAGTCCGCGGCGTTGGCACCGAAGAAGATGTCGAACGCACCGACCGATTCGGCAAGCCCGAGTGCCAGGCCAAGCATGATCGTGTTGCGTGCAGGGACGTACGTCACGGGGATGCCGGCGTTCATCTCCTCCACGCTGCGATTCTTGGGGACGTCGATAACACCAGACGTGAGTGCGGAGCCGCCGATGGCACGGAGGTCCAGTTTCACGGTGCGGTGGTCCACGACGCCCAGGAAGCGTGCAACGGCGGCCGCACGCTCGAGTTCCACACGGTGCCGCTGGCCATAATCGACACTCAGCGCCGTGATGCTGAAGCCTCGTGAGAGCGCGACCGCGAGTGTTGTGGCACTATCGAGCCCACCACTCAGGAGGACGACGGCCTGGGCCATGTGCTGCTCCCAACATTAACGCTATGGAACCGTGTTCGCACTTCACCTATCAACAATAGGAAGAGAATGCACCCAGGGATTGCCACACATGGACTTCACCGAGACACCTTCCGCCGACCAACTGGTGACGTTTGCGAATCCGCGGCCAGGCCGGGCGTTCACCATCGAGATTGTCTGCCCGGAATTCACAAGCGTCTGCCCGGTCACAGGTCAGCCCGATTTCGGAACCATCACGTATCGGTACACACCGGGAGAGTTGTGTGTGGAGTTGAAATCACTGAAGCTTTATTTGCAGCGCTATCGCAATCAGGGCATCTACTACGAAGCAGTGACGAACCAGCTACTCGATGATTTCGTGGCCGCGTGCCAGCCCGTTCGTTGCGAGGTCACGAGCCGTTGGACGCCACGTGGCGGCGTCACCACGAATGTCACCTGCGTCCACGATGCCAGCGAGGCGGACGCACGCTGACTGAAGTTGCGCTAAGCTTTCACCATGCCAAGCTGGTTGCGGTGGAAGGCGTGGTGCAGCGATTTTTCCATCATGCACTCGTAGTCCTGCATCTGTGCGATGACCTGGCCATCCGCATCGAGGAAGTCGATATCGGCCCGTGCGAAGGTGCCGTTGTCACGCGTGACACGAATCGCCACGGTCACGGATCCGGTGGGGAACGATCGCCGATACTGGCGGTAGCGTCCCGCGTAGTTCGGGAGCGATTCCGTCTGATGCTGGGCCATCCCCCACAGGATCATCATCTGGAAGGCGACATCGAGCACGAGCGGATCCGCCACCCAGCCACTTCGCAGCGGATAGGCGAACCAGTCCGCCGGTTTCGGGGCCGTGCTGACCGTGGCCACGAAGGCGTTCTCGGCTGCACCCTCGATCCGCTCGATGCCGTGCAAATCTGGGCCGTGGAACAGGAGCTCGCCGTAGGCCTGCTCAACGGTGAATGGGGCCGGGCCGACACTGGGTGCCCGATCCGCCGGCGGTGCCTTTGGCAGTGAGGCCATGAGCACGATTTCGGCTCGCGACTTGATCATCTCGCGGCCATCTTTTCGCTTGCCCCGCAACTCGACGGGCACAAGAAACAGCTTGTTGTCCTGTTTGATGGCCTTTCCGGCGAGGGTGCGAACGGAGACGGTGGCCTCCGCCTCAATTGTGACGCCCTGAGTGATGCGGAAGTCGTTGAACCCGTGAAAAACGAGACCGGGATTGCCATGCAGGGCAGCATGGGCCAGCAATTCCAGGTGCAAGGCCATGGGCAACACCGCTTTGCCATCGAGCACGTGCGAACGCAACACAGGATGCGATTCGATGTCGATGGAGCGTTCGAAGACCGGAAAGAGTTCCACCGCTGGGGCAGCGTTCGGTGGCGAGACGATTCCAACAGCCGAGTGGCCTCCCGAACCGCCGAGCGGAGCGGGTGTCGTGGTGAGGTTGCTCAGGGTGTGAGACCCCGAACCGCTGCCCACGCGATGTTTGCCCAGCACGATCACCTCGATCGCTTTACCGGCTGCGTTCAGTTCACGGACCAGGAAATGGGCTCCATCCATGAGCGGGATGAGTCCGATGCCTTCACTCTCGAATTGTTTGCGGAGCCCGGGCGTGACCATGCCGCCCTCCCAGGGCCCCCAGTTCAAAGCCACCACACGGCAACCCGGCCGACGGCGGGCTTCCACCTGGGCCGTCTTGTTCAGGACTTCGTTGGCCGCAGCATACGCCAGTTGCCCGGTTCGTCCGAATCGGCCCGTCGTCGAACTGAACAGCACGATGGCTTTCAGCTCCTCATGGCCAAGCAGATCCAGTATGTTTCGCAATCCCTCAACCTTGGTTGAAAAGACGCGATCGAAATCCTCGAGGCTCAGGTCCTCGATGCGGCGGTCGGCAATGACCCCCGCGCCGTGAATGACGGCTGACACCGGACCATACTTCACACGAACCTGTTGAAGCATATTGGCCACGGCCTGGCCATCGGCGGCATCGACCGCGAAGTACGCAGCCCGGGCGCCGGCTTCCTCGATACGCTCGATCGTGCGACGAATTTCACGCTGATTGGTGATTTTGTGGAACTGTTCCCCAATCTGCTTGGGACCCGCCTCGCCTCCGAGCCGCTCGGCGATGGCCTTCTTGATGTCTGCCTCGGCATAGAGTTTACTGAGCCACTCGGGCTCGGCGGTGGGAGCGGGTGTGCGACCGATGAGCACGAGTGTGGAACCGAAGGCTTCGGCGAGGGCACAGGCGGATTCCGCCGTCACGCCGCGGCCACCACCCGTGACCAGGATCACGTCTTGCTTCGACAGGTTAATGGTCTGCGAATTCTGGCGCCGCAGCGTGCGGGCGAGTTCAAAAGTGCAACGGTGTGTCGGGGCAATTCCGACCTCGAGCGGCCCGGTTGTGAGAATCTCCTCGACCACGGCATTGGCGGCGGCAGGCACGTCCTCGAACGTGGGCGCAAGATCGATGGCCTTCACGGTGAGTTCCGGCCATTCGTGACGGACCGTTTTGACGATGCCAGCCAGGCCACCGGAAGCGGGGTCGGCCTCACGGTCCAAATCGCCCAGACCAAACGCGCCATCGAGACGAGCCACCGTGGCAAACAAGGCGGCACCCTGTCGGCCGACCTGACGCAATTTTGGACCCACCTGTTGAAGCCATTCAAACGCCAGGCGACTCAGGCCAAAATCAGGCCCCGCATTGACCGGAGCCACCAGCACGAGGCCAGCCACAGCAGTCGTGGGTTTGTTCAAACTCGGCTCGGTCCAGCCAAGCACACGCGTCTTCAGGCCATGTTGGGCAAGCCCATCTGCGACGAATTCCGTGAGCCCGTCCGCGTCGCCCACGATCCACACTTCCGAACCCGTTGCCAGGGAAACCTGAGAACGTAGTGTGGTCGTATCCAGATCAACCACCTGCAAGATGCTCCGATCGAGCTTCTCCGGGGCAAGTGGGGCAATCGGCTGACGCAACGTCTCGGTGGCAGGTGTCGTCGAGGGCCGCGGTCGTGGTGGTGGCGCGGGGTCCACCAGCGCCGCACGAAGTGTCGATTCCGAGGGACCAGGGATCTCGCTGAGTTGCTTCGTCCGTGGCTGGGAGAGCGTGGAGTCCGGAGGATGAACCGGCGACACCGGAAACGGCAGCTTCGTTGTCTGTGGCGCCAGCACCGATGCTCGACCCGTCAGGAAGTCCGCCACGTCCTGCAGCGTGTGCAACGAGCCAAGATGTTCAGGCTTCACTTCAGGAGCGTCGGGCAGTTTCTCGCGCAGAGCCGAGAGAATCTCCACACGCTTGATCGAATCAACACCCAGATCCGAATCGAGGCTCAGCTTCAAATCGAGACTGGCCACGGGATAGCCGGTCTTCTCGGCCACGACTTCGAGCAGCGTGCTCGCGACATCGGACCCGCTGTCAGCTGCCATTCCGTTGCTCAGCTGAAGCAACTGGGCGGCTTTCATCGGGATCGTCTGCGTGGTGTCTTCGAACGCATCGGTAACGGGTGCAACCGAGCCGCCGTTGAGGAAGTTGGCGACATCTTGTAGGGTGTGCAGCGTGCCGAGGTGTTCGGGCTTCACTTCAGGTGCATCGGGCAGCTTCTCACGCAGAGCCGAGAGAATCTCCACACGCTTGATCGAATCGACACCCAGATCCGAATCGAGACTCAGGGAGAGGTCGAGGCTCGATGCGGGGTAACCCGTTTTCTCGGCCACCACGGCAATCAGTGCCTCGGCCACGCGTGAGGTGGAGGGCCTCACCGCGACCGGCTTCGAAACGGGCGGCGCGGCAACCGGCTTGACCATGAGTGGCTGCTCCGGCTGCGTCACCGCGGCTCGAAGCGGAGCGCGCTCGTGGACAGGTTCCGCACGCTGGGGAACTGCAGGCACCGTTCCCGCACCACCGAACCCAGATACGAGCAGTGCTTGCTGTTGATCAACGAGTGTTTGCAGTGTGCGTTGTGCCGCCTCTTGCGAATCCAGGAACTGGCGGTGAAGCTGGGCCGTGTGCTCCTGCATGCGTTGCAGTGCCAGCAGGCTTTGCTGGGTCATGGCCAGCGCCTGGGCCAGCGAACCCGAATCGGGCAAACTATTCGAAGCATCGGACATTGCGAAAACCTTGGCACGAGAAGAATCATTCCGAGGCGAGCGATCAATTCCAGGCGTGCGGCCGACGTGAGTCGGCTGTTCCTTGCCCACATTCACAAGCGCTCGCGCATTTCCATTTCCCTCAACATTCTCAGAGTGCGAACTTCGCGCCGGTACAGCGCGAGCGGGACGCTTCTCCCGCGGTGTGACGTAGTTGGCACCCGTCAGTGCAACCGTTAGCCCGGGTTTGCCCGCCGGCATGGGAGGTCGGCAGCGGCTGCCGTTCTCCCATGCCATCGTGTGAATCGGCTCTCCGCTTGCCGCGAGTCGGGCCAGCAGATTGCATAAGTCTAGCACACCGGAGCGATTCGCCCCACTCGCATCAAGGGCGAAGGCTTCGATGTCCGATAACCCGTTCGCCTCTGCGACCGATTCCACCAATCGTGTCAGCACGCCGCCGGGACCGACCTCCACAAAAGTTCGCGTGCCCGCGGCAATCATGGCGAGAATTTGCTCGACGAAAGCCACGGGCTTCGCCAGCTGGTTTGCGAGCAATTCCCTGGCGTGATCAGGATTCGCCGGATACTCTGTAGCGGTGGTGTTGGAGAACACCGGTACCGTGCCATCCGCAAGGTTCACACGGTTCAGTGCATCACGGAACGGCCCGGCGGCATCGGCCACAAATTCACTGTGGAATGCCGCGGCAACGGGGAAACGTGCCGTCCGCATCTGGCTGGTGGCGAAGGCCCCCTCGGCCCGCTCAATCTCCGCTGTGCCGCCCGAGATGACGGTCTGCTTTGGCCCATTGTGATTGGCCACAACTAACTTCAGTGCGTGCTCCACGAGAACACGCTCCACATCTTCGCGCGGAGCCAGCACGGCGAGCATGGTGCCCGGATCGCCATCGCGCTGCTGGCCCATGAGTTCGCCCCGCAAGCGGGACAGGGCGAAGAAGTCCGCGGCGCCGAACCGCCACGCGGCAGCCAGTG
>JBGSZR010000073.1:0-1904 GCA_041750275.1 Gemmataceae bacterium | reverse complement strand
CCATTCCCCGCCGACTCCTCGTGTACATCGGACAATCCCGGACGCAAGACGCGGTTGTACAGTCGGCTACAGAACAACACCGTCCGCCAACCGCTGTCCGTCACCCGATAACGATGATGCTTGGGGATGCGTTCGATGATGTGATGAAGACGCAGCCGCCGCAACTGATAACTCATCTGGCCCGGGGTCAAATCCGTGGAGGCCTTGCCCAATAAGGGCGCCCAGTGATCGCGTAATTCGCGATTCGAAAAACCCCGCGGCAACAACCGAAACACCAACAAGGCCGCAAACAGGGCCTGCACATCCGGGTCCGCGAACCGCAACGCGCTGGCCCGCTGACCGTCCACTGTCACCGGCTCATTCACCTGCCGGAAGGCGTCCTCGCCGATCGCACAATCCTGACTGATCCGCTCGACCTGCAACAGCCGGCGGTTGGATGCAAAGCCCACTTTCCGCAACGCCGCCAGGTTCGGCAGTCGCTTGCCGATGCCGAAATCCCGCGCGTTGTTGATCGTCGTCTCCGTTCGCAACGCCCGGCCTTCCTTGTGGTATTGCTTGATCCGCGAATGCTTGTAATCGACGTGCAGCGACGGCGTCACATTCTCCGTCAACACCCGCGTGCGAAAACGGCCCGGCGTCCGCTTCGTCACCCGCCGATCGAAGATCAACTGCACCTGATCGGGACGACCGAGGTCGAGATTCTCGCGAATCACCTCCTCGAAGAAGATCCGCCCGGTCCGCGGACGATCGAGAACCTGCGTCAGGGCGAACTCGGCCTGCAGAATCGACACATCGTATCGGTAGTCCGCCTGGCGATCGGCGGCGGTGAACGGATGCGGCAGCTTGGCCAGCCACTTCCGGAGCAAAGCGTCGATCTTGTCCGCTGACAAATCGTCGGCGATCTGCTGCATCCGCTTGGGATTGGCGCAACTGAGAATGCCGTTGTCCAATGCCTCATATTTGATTTTCTCTTTGGCGAGTTGTCGCTTGAGATATTCGTGGCCGTTGATGCAGAGTTTGGCCGTGTACGGGAAGTAGGTGCTGAACTTGAGAAAGAACGGACCGAAGTCTTCGTCGACGCCGTAAAAGTAGAACTGATTGACCATGGCGGTGGACTTCACGATCCACGGATACTTCATGCCGTTGGTGGGGCTGGTTCGTTTCTCGGTGCGGAAGACCGGCACTTTTTCCTGGGCCTTGCCGACGAACAGGACGCCTTCTTGTTTTCGGAACTTGGCCAAGTGTTCCTTGGCGACGTCGTCTTTGCGTTGGCCCTTGGCGAAGGGGATAAGCGGGATCCTGTTCTGCTTGACGAACTTCTCGATGTTGGCGATGAAGGCTTTGCTGATGGGATCCATGAGTGCGGAGGAGGCGAAGGTGTGGCCGCGATGGTAGCGGAAGAAGGCCGCGACCTGGGCCGGCGACTGGAGGCGGGGTTGGTAGACATTGAGGTACATGCGGTCGATGGATTCGACTTGGAGCGTGACGTGTTGGGAGATGACGTCGGCGACGGTGCGTGGTAGGCTCATGGTCGGGGCTCCGGTCGTCACGGTCCCTTTGCGGACCATCAACCGCTTCGCGGTTCAATGGGGGATGCTCCAGCATAACCCCGCATCGGCACGACCGGAGCTCTCTTTACATCTCGTCGGTCTGAGGTGGAACCTCGTTAGTTGCTGGAAGCGCTTCTCGGCGTCTTCTGTCAGTCGTATTGTCGTCGCGGATGCCATATCAATCTCCACTCGGTATCTCTCACATGTCAGCGATTCTTGCCGGGAACCCAGAGCACGTCCGCTGTGCCGTTCGCGTTCGCGGCGCGGGCCAGCACGAAGAGCAAATCGGAGAGCCGGTTCAAGTAAATCACCACTTGCGGGTTCACGCTCTCGGCGCGGCTCAGCGCGACAACG
>JBGSZR010000072.1:0-15135 GCA_041750275.1 Gemmataceae bacterium | reverse complement strand
AGTCGATGGCGTCGCAGGAGTTCGCACGAATGCCGCGGCCATCGATATCGAAACGTTCCCGCCTGCTGGCACGGGCCCCATCACGATTCTGAACACGGCTGCCCCCAACGACATTGATTCAACCGGTGGCACAGTGACGCTGATCGGCCGCGGGGCCGGGGCGCTCTTCACGCTTGCCGCCGGGGCTGTGGTGCGAAGCGGCGGCGGCAACATGATCATCCAGGCCGACGACCTCGCCATCGGTGCGGGTGCCGCGGTCACCTCCGGTGTGGGTCGCACCACGATTCAGCCCACAACACCCGGCACCACCATCGACCTTGGAACGGGCGCTGGCTCCGGCACACTTCGCATTGACTCGGCCGAGATCGCTGCCTTCACGGCCGGCACACTCAAGATCGGCAACGCCACGACGGGCAACATCGTGGTGACAGGTGCGTTCAGCGCAGCCGGCACCCAGGTGCTTTCGCTTCAGACGAACGGCGGCATCACCGAGAATGCGGGTGGCACCATCACCGCCCAGAACCTTGCCATTCGCTCGGCAAACGCCGTGACGATGACTCAGGCCAACAACATCACCAGCGGTGCGCTCGCTGCCCAGGTCACGACGGGGGGACAGGGTTTCTTCTTCACCGATGCCAACACCTTGACCGTTGGCGTGGTCGATGGGCTTTCGGGCGTGACCACGAACAACGCCCCGATTACCCTGATGGCGGCGAACGGCAACCTCACACTGAATAACAACGTCTCATCCGGGCTCGGCGCGATTAACCTGATCGCCCAGGGTGCGAACTCGCTGCTCACGAACAACGCCGCGGTGAGCAATGCCGGAGCGAACGCGATCAATCTCACGGCCGACCGCATGGCCATCGGGGCCGGCACGGTCACGAATCAGGCCGGGGGCAATGGCCGCGTCACGCTCGCTCCATTCACACCGGGCCGAGCCATCAACCTGGGTTCGAGTTCCGATACCACACCCGGCGTGCTGGAGCTTTCCAGTGCGGAACTTGCTTCGGTGGCCACCAGCGGCGTCTTCCAGGTCGGCGTCGCGAACGCGGGCACGATCACACTCAGCACCTCTGTTGCGGTGGGAGCCACGACCTTCGCACTCATCAATGGGGCGCCCATCGATGGCAGTGCCGGCACGCTCCAGGCGGCCAATCTCCGAATCTCCTCGAACGGCCCCGTGAGCCTGCCAGGCAACAACACCATTGGCACCGTGGCCGCAAGTGTCACCGGAGCTGGCAGCTTCTTCCAGCTGAACAACGTGAACGCACTCACCATCGGTAACGTCGATGGCGTGAGCGGCATCACCACGAACAACGGGTCGATCACCGTCACCACCGCAGATGGCAACCTGACGGTGAACAACAACATCCTCGCCGGGCTCGGTGCCGTTCAACTGACCGCCGGCGGGGCCAATCGCCTGCTGAGTGTGAACCCACTCCAGGTCGCAGGAAGCTCGGCCATCTTCACCGGTGATCGCATGGCCATTGGAACCGGCATCACCCAGATCAATGTGGGCACCGGACCCAACAACTTCGTGCAGTTGCAGCCGTTCTCCGCCGGACGCGCCATCGATCTCGGGGCCATCGGCGATGCCAGCGGCACCTCACTGAACATCTCGGACGCGGAAATCGACACCATTACCGCGGGTGTCATTCGGGTGGGCAACGCCACGGCCGGGAATATCACCGTTTCGAATGTGATCTCCGAGGCAAACAGCGCCACCGTGCTGCACCTTATCAGCGGCGGCAGCATCGGAGCGACCGGGGCCGGCCGCTTCACGGCGAGCGGGCTGTCCTTGCAGGGTGCGGCCGGTGTCGATCTCACGCTGAACGCCAGCACTGTCAGCAATCTCACCGGTTCCACGCTCACCGATGGAGCCGGATTCGGCTTCACGAACACGGCCGATCTCTTCGTGAACACCGTGGATGGCGTGGTCGGCATCACCACGGTCAATGGCCCCGTGAACCTGATGGTGAACGCAGCCGGTGGCCAGATTGGCGTGACACAGGCCATTACCACTGGCAACGGGGATGTCACGCTCACCGCGGATGACCTCGATCTCCAGGCCGCCGTCAATGCGGGCACTGGCACCGTGATCCTGAAGCCGAAGACGCTTTCTCGGGCCATCACGCTCGGCAGCAATGCAGTCGGCACGATGAGCCTTCTCGATGCCGAACTGGACCGCGTCACCGCCGGCCTGCTCCGCATCGGTGCCGCCGTGGACACCGGCAATATCAATCTCGCTGGCTTGATTTCCCAGGCGGGCTACGCGATTCTTTCGCTCATCACCGGCGGTGCGATCACGGATGCCACGCCGCTGCCACTCGAAGGCACGCTCATCCAGGTTTCGAATCTGTCCCTCACCGCGGGCACCGGCATCGGCTCCGCAGACAACTTGAACCTCGACGCGGCCAACCTCACCGCTACCAACACAGTCAGCGGCGATATTCGCATCCTGAATGCGGGTCCACTCTCGATCAGTGCCACGCCGATCGATGGCGTCAGTGGTGTCACGAACGTCGGCACCGGAGCCATCACGCTGGGCAGTGCGAATGCCGTCACTGTCGCTGCAGGTGCAGTTGTGCAGTCCGGCACGGCCGGGGCCGGGGGCACCATCACGGTTCAGTCCAACGTTGGCAGTCCGAACGGCTCGGCAAACGTCATCTTCGGCGATGGTTCCAGTGTGCTCACGCACGGGGCCATCGTGATCTCGGCCGATCCGGATGGCAATGGCATCGGCGGTGCAATCGTCTTCGGCATCGGCGTGAACCTGGCCGGCCCTGGCGGCACCCTCGCGGACACCATCTCGCTGACCTCCGCAGGAAGCATCGCCCTGCCCGGAATGGCCGCGTCCGTCTCGATCACCGTCAACGTGACGGGTGCGGGCAACAGCATCCTGGACGACGGCGACGACACCACCACGCTCTCCGCACCGGTCATCAACCTGAATTCGCAGGGCAACATCGGTGGTGCAGTTCCCATCACGGTGGACGATGTGATCTCCGCACTCACCACGCCCACCGCGGCCTTCTTGGGTGCAATCGACATCGATCTGGCCGTGAATCCGACGCTGAACTTCACGCAGAACGGCAATGTCCAGCTGCACGGTGTGAACGCCGCTTCATTCAACACCAGCCAGATCGGAGCGATTGTGCCGGGTGGCATCGGCAGCCAGCTGGCCCTCATCGCTGATGGTTCGCTCATCGCCAATACCGCACTCACGTTGCCGACTGTGAACGATTCGAACTTGCTGCTCGGTGCTGTGACCGGCGATGTCAACATCTCCGCCCCCGTGATGAACACGGGTACCGGGCCGACCTCGCTCGTCTCCGCGGCTGGTTCCGTCCTCTTCAACGACACCGTCACCGCCAGTGCTAGTTCGAACGTCTCGGTGCGGGCCAATGGTGGTTCCATCGTCGATGGCACCGGTGCCGGAACGGTCGACGTGATCGGCGGGCCGGTTAACCTCCAGGCGGATGTCGGTACGATCGAACTCGATGTGAACACCACGGCACTCACGGCCACGACCAGTAACGCTGCGATCACGATCCGCGGTGCGATGGGTGTGGATCTTCCCATCGCGAACGTGAACGCGGGCAGTTCAATCGTCGACCTCTCCGTGACCGATGGCAACCTGACCGATCTGAATAGCAGCGACCTGGTGGCAGATGTCGTCGGCAATGTCGTCGTCCTGACAACACAAGGAACGGGCCAAATCGGCTCAGCCGGGGCCTTCCTCGAGATCGACGCCTCGATACTCAATGCCAGCACAGCTTCGCAGAACGTGTGGATCGTGGACACGCAGGGTGGGGTTGGCATCGCCCAGGTGAATGTGGGCACAGCGACCGCGACACTCCAGGCCAATAGTGGAGCGATGTTCACCCTCGTGCCCGGTGGGGCGGCCGAGGTGATGGCAGGCAACTTGTCGCTTATTGGCACCAATGGGGGTTCATTCGGGAACTCCCTTTCTCCGCTCGATATCGATGCTGCGAACCTCACGGCCACAACGGGCACCGGTCAGATCCGCCTTCGTGATACCGCTGGCGGCTTGAACGTGCTGCTCGCTCAGACCAACAATGCCCCGGTGGAGATTGCATCGGATGGCCCAGGTGCCGGGCTCACCATCACCCGCGTCGTCGCTGGCCTCGGCAACGCCGCGACACTCACCAGCACGGGTGCCATCGCCGGTGTCGCCGGGGGCTTTAACGATGTCACGGCAGGCAGCCTCGCGATCAACGCCGCCACGGGCATCGGTGCACCCTTATCTGCATTCGAAACGGCCGTCAGCACGCTTGCCGCGAACGGCGGGACGGGCGGCGTCGATATTGTGAACCAGGGTTCACTGACCATCGGCACAGTGGGCATCCTCAGCGGCGTGGTCGGAACGGGCGATGTTTCTCTTCGCGTTCCCGAATCGCTGCCCGCATCACCGAATGATGACCTGATCCTGCCGGCTGGTGCATTCGTGGTCTCCATCGGTGGCAATGTGAACTTGCAAGCGGGTGATGCCCTCTCGGTCGCGCTGGGGGCCACCGTGCAAGCTTCGGGTTCCAACGCGCTGGCCGGCGGGTTCGGCGATGATGGCAATGGCAGCACGATCACCGTTCTGGGCCAGGTCACGGGGGCCACGGTCACGATCCTCGGCGGCAGCGGCAACGACGCCTTCAACATCAATCCGACCGCGAGTGCGGCCGTTGTGGTCGTGGATGGCCAGGCCGGCACGGACACGATCAGCATCACCCCGAACGCGGCAAGCGGTTTCAACGTGACCGGTGGCCTGCCGAACCCGGTCGGAGCCCCGCCACCCGCGAATCTGCCTGGCGACATTCTGAACGTGAATCTCGGTGCGGTGACCTCGCCGCAGCTTGCCGCCACCTTCGTGAACGGCCAGGGCTACACCGGAAGCTGGACCTTCGCATCGGGCGGACAGCCGATCATCTTCACCACGATCGAAACCATCACACCGACCACGTCGCTGGATGTCTCGCTCACCAATGGCACCACGACATCCGTGCCGGGCACGACTACCACGTACACTGTGCTGGTTTCAAACCTCGGGCCGAGCACGGCCAACGGGGCCACACTCACGCTGCCGCTTTCCCCGAGCCTGCAGAACGCGACCTTTACCAGCATCGCCACAGGTGGTGCCACGGGGAACACCGCGGCAGGCAGTGGCAGCTTGAACGAGGTCCTGACTCTGCCGGCCGGCAGCACGGTGACCTACACCATCACCGCACTGATCGACCCCGCCGCGCTCGGCTCACTGACGAACACGGCCACGCTCACGGCTCCCGCCATCTCGCCGGACCTCAGTGGTGCCGTGAAGACGGCCACGGACACGGACACGCTTGCTCCTTCAGCGGATCTCGCTGTCACCACAACCCGCGTGGGCGTGGCACCCAAGCCAGGCGGCCCGCTGACCTACACCGTGACCGTGACGAATCTCGGCGTTAGCACCTCTCAGAACGTGCTGGTGAACGATCCGTTGCCCGCCGGCACCGTGGTCTCGAGCATCACGCAAACCGCCGGCCCAACCTTTGTGCTTTCTTCACCGCCGCTTGGATCGGGTGGCACGTTCACAGCCACCGCGGCCAGCCTCGCACCGGGTGCCACGGCCACCTTCACGCTGGAACTCAAAGCCTTCGGCGTTGCGGGCACGGATGTCTCGAACACGGTCACGGTCTCGGCCAACACGGCCGATCCGGTGGCTGGCAACAACACCTCCACCGCCACGACCGCGATCACGGCGAACACCGTTCTCACTCAGATCGTGACGGGCACGGGCAATGGTGGCGGCCCGAATGTCCGCGTCTTCGACACGTTCGGCAACCTGATCATGAGCTTCGTCGCTTTCGAAGAAAGCTTCCGTGGCGGTGTGAATGTGGCTCAGGGCGATATCAACGGCGATGACTTCCCTGAAATCATCGTCGGTGCCGGCGTCGGTGGTGCACCCGTTGTGAAGATCTTCGACGGTGCCACGGGCGAATTGCTCCAGAGCTATTTTGCGTATGAATCGACGTTCCGTGGAGGTGTGAACGTCGCTGCCGGCGACATCAACGGAGATGGCGTAGCCGACATCATCGCCGGCTCGGGTGATGGTGGTGCCCCGGCCATCAAGATCTTCGACGGTGCCTCCGGTACCCTGCTGCAGAGCTACTTCGCCTACGAGCAGACCTTCCGCGGAGGGGTCAACGTGGCTGCGGGCGATGTGAACGGTGATGGCGTCGTCGATGTGATCGCGGGTTCGGGTGTCGGTGGCGGTCCCGCGGTCCGTGTCTTCAGTGGCTCGAATGGGCAGCTTCTGCAGAGCTACTTCGCTTATTCGGAAACGCTCCGCGACGGCGTTCGCGTGGCGGCCGGCGATGTCGATGGCGATGGCTTCGCGGATGTGATCACCGGACCTGGCAACGGTGGCACATCGAACATTCGCGTCTTCGACGGCCGCACGCAGGCAATGCTCTCCAGTTTCTTCGCCTACGACTCGACCGTGTTCACGGGGGCCGATGTTGCGACAGTCGACTTGGATGAAGATGGCCGCGCAGACATCACCACCGGCCCGGGAACCTCGCTGCCACCGAACGTCCGCATCTTCAACGGCACGACCTCGGATCTCATGCTGGACTTCCTGGCCTACGACCCGGACTTCCTGGATGGCGTGTTCGTGGGCTAATCGCAGTTGGACCGAGTGACAAGGACAACCCGGGTGCCTGTGGCCCGGGTTGTGCTGCGAACGCAGCGGCTATGCCGAGGATACGCCACCGATTCTGTTGGAGCCCTCAATTTCACGAGGGCTTCCGTTGTTTCAAACTCCATCTCTGCGACAATAGCCCCATCACCAAGGCGAGGACTCGCGGTGGGGTATTCGCTTTCCACAATCTGGTATGAGCGCCAGCGATTTCTGCCCGCGATCCTGGCGGTGGCGTTCAGCGCCCTGCTGGTCGCGGTGCAGGCGGGGCTCGTGCTCGGCTTGCTCTCGATGATGTCGATCCCTGTGGATAAGGCCCGGGCCGATGTGTGGATCGGCTTCCCGGGCACACGCAGCGTCGACCTGGGGCGACCGCTCCCGGAACGCTGGATTGTGCGGGCAGCCGGCCACCCGGAGATCGAACGCGCCGAAGGGTGCATCGTCGGCTTCTCGCTCTGGACCTTCACACCACCCGGCACCCACACCACCACATCCGAGGTCTGCACGGTCGTCGGCACGCGGCTCGATCCCAACTCACTTGCCGCGGTGGAAGCCGTTCGTACGGATCCCGATCTACTCGTGAAACTCTCGGAACCGCAAACCGTGGTGGTCGACGAGGCGGAAATGTCCCGGCTCGGCATCAAGGGCATCGGCGATATCGCGGAAATCTATGGCACACGCATCCGTGTAGTGGGTCTTGTGAAGGGGCATCGCAGCCTGGGCGGGCCGTATGTTTTTTGTTCGCTCGAAACGGCCCGCACCTTGATGGGCTATCGCAAGGATGAAGTGACGTATTTCGTGGGGAAGTGCCGTCATCCCGAGGATGCTGCCGCAGTGGTGCGTCGTACCAATGGCTATCGCCAGCTGGCAGCGTATAGCGCTCCCGATTTCTCACTTCGAACGCGATTCCACTGGCTCACGACCACCAAATCCGGCATTGCCATGGGCTTCACGTCACTGCTCGGTTTACTCGTTGTCGGCGTGGTGACGAGCCAGACACTTTATGCGGCCACCGCCGCCAGCCAGCGCGAATTCGCCACGCTCCGCGCCATGGGCATCCCACGCTGGCGGCTCAAATACATGGTTCTGGAGCAGTCATTCTGGGTGGGACTCTTCGGTATCCTCGTGGCGACACCCTTCGCCTTTCTCATCGCCGAGATTGCCAATCGCCTGGGCACCACGGTTCGGCTCCATCCGATCATCCTGATCTCGACCTTCTGCATCACCATGACCATGGCGATGATCTCCGGGCTGGCGGCACTGCGTTCCTTTCAGGGTGTCGATCCCGCACACAACATTCGCTGAGTTCGAAGTGGGAGCGAGACATGGCTGCAGGGCGAAAGATTCCAGGGCTGGGAGCCATTGTGGCCGCGCTCGTCCTGGCCGGCTCGTTGGTCGGAGCGTGGTTCCTCCTTCGCCTGGAGCCCGAGCCGCCACCCGATCCCGATTCCATCGCTCAACTCGATGTGGTCTGCCATGGCCGAATCGATTCGTTGAACCCGATTGTGTCGCTGGAACCGATCATTCCCGGGCGTGTGGCGGAAGTCTTCGTGAAGGATGGCCAGAGTGTTGGCCAAGGCGAAGCGTTGATGCGGCTGGACGATGAAGCGGCGAAATTGCGTGAGGAAGAGGCTGCGGTGGCGGTGGAAGTGGCAGACCTGGATCTGCAATCCGCGAGGCAGGAAGCGGCCAGCCATCCTTCGCGCCTGGCGGCAGCGGAGGCGTCGTCCAAGGCGGCCGATGCACGTGCGCTCGCCTCGCAGAAGCTCTTCGAGGAGCGGAAGGCCCAGCACAAGATGTTCATGACTGGCACACCCGCCGAACTCGCCGCCGCCGAGGCCGAGGTCGCGCAATACCAGCAGCTCGCGGCCGCCGAGCGGGCTCGTGTCCGGGAACTGAAGGACATCAATCCACAACTGGGTGTCGATGCAGCCGAAGCTCGGAAGCGCTCGGCCCTCATTGCCCAGAAACAGGCGGCCAAGATGGTCCGCGATTGCGTCTTGACGGCACCCTCGAAGGGAACCGTTCTCCGTGTGCAAGTCTCGGTTGGTGAGACGATTGCGCCGACGGGATTGCAGCCGGCACTAGTCTTTCGGCCCGACGGCCCCTTCGTCGTGCGAGCAGAGATCGAACAGGAATTCCTGGGTCGCGTCCGCGCTGGAATGCCCGCTGAGGTTAAGGATGATGCACGGCCGAATGCCCCGACCTGGAAGGGGCATGTGCTCCGCGTCGGTGACTGGGTGGCCCGCAAACGCTCCGTGGTTCTGGAACCGGGCGAGATCAATGACGTGCGCACGATTGAGTGCGTGATCACGCTGGATGGAACGCCCGAAGGCATCCTGATTGGCCAGCGCGTCCGCACGCGGATTGGGGCAACAGGCAATTGAACGGGGAGTCGTATCTCGGTTTGCGTGGTCGGTCAGCCTTTCGAGGCTGACATTCCGCAGGAAAAGCAGGAAAAAGCTGAACAACTTCAGCCTGAAAAGGCTGACCTACGCAAGCTGAGTCGCTGGGGTGCAACCAATTTATTGGGGGTGGCACCAGAACAATTGCGGCGATTTGCTGGGTCTTTCATTCCGCGCTCCGCATTCCGAATTCCGCACTGCAGAACCAGATTCCTGCGGAGGAATTCGATACCCCCAGAGAATTCGGATACACCCGGACAGGATCGAACGGGGCTATTGGTTGCTCGCGTCTGCGCAGAATCGTATAATCAGCACGTTCGCAATGCTTTGGATGTGAAATTAACCCCTGGTGCGG
Source organism: Gemmataceae bacterium (assembly GCA_041750275.1). Lineage (GTDB taxonomy): Bacteria > Planctomycetota > Planctomycetia > Gemmatales > Gemmataceae > JBGSZR01. The sequence goes on along the minus strand of JBGSZR010000072.1, from coordinate 5,684 downwards.
CAAACCGCCCTTGCACGGCAGCCGCGGGATTTGAGAGTGATTCATGCAGGTAACAGTCTCCGCGCGTCACGGTCACCTGGACGACGCCACCCAGCAACTCCTCCAGGAAAAGGCAGAGAAGTTGCTGACCTACTTCGACCGGCTCATCGCCATCGGTGTGGTCGTCGACCTCCACCGGGATCGAGCCGACAATATCAAGGTGGAGATCACGGCCGAGGCCGAGCACAAGCACGAGTTTATCTCGATTGAAGAGGCGCCGGACATCACCACAGCGTTCGGCCACGCGACGGACAAGATCAAACAACAGATCAAGAGCTATAAGGAGAAGTTGCAGGATCACCGCCGAGATCCCTCCCACAACGACCCGAACGGGAAGTGATCCGGCCGAGGATGTCAGGTGATTCGCACGCCGGTTGAAGATCGTGCGAATCCCTGGCTGCACCCAGGAGTTACATGAATGCGTTTGAATCACTTTCTTGTTCGTGATGCCATCATCCCCGCGCTGACCGTCAAGGCGATTGGTGTTGAGCCACGTGACACTGCCGCCGTGGCGGCCATCAAGGAACGGGTGATCGCCGAGATGGTCGCCAGTTTGCATGCAGCCGGCCACTTTGAAGAGTCCGATCTTCCCGATATCGTCAAGGCCGTCGTCCGTCGTGAGCAACTGGGAACCACGGGTATTGGCCGGAACATTGCCATCCCGCACTCGCGTCACGCGTCGGTTGATCGCCTCATCGGCACTCTCGCCGTCGCACCCGATGGGCTGCCGTTCGACAGCCTGGATGGGGAACCGGTTTACGTGTTCATCCTGCTTGTCTCGCCACAGGATCGACCCGGCGATCATCTGCGTGCCCTCGAATCCGTGGTGCGCGCTATGAGAAATGAAGACTTTGTCAAGGAACTTCGGACCTGCAAAACGCAGGATGAGGTCTGGGCCCTGCTCGAGGCCGCATCCAACGGCAACTGATCATGTGATGATCTAAGGTGATCGAACGGATTATCTCCCGCTTTGCGGGGTCGATATTATGAGCCACACGCCATCCACAAACGGCAACGGAGTGCCTCACGGTTCACCGTGCACCGGGCCGCTCCGCCGCAATGTGATTGTCGTGAATCCCCGCGGCCTCCACTTACGCACGGCCGAACGATTCTCCCGGGCCGCCAAAGCGTTTACCTCGGCGATCTCCGTCTGGTATGGCGAAAAGCAGGCGGATGGCCGTAGCCCCTTCGACCTGTTCTTGCTGCTTGCGTTCCCGGGATCTGAACTCGTGCTGGAAGTGAGTGGACCCGATGCGGAACTCGCCGTGAATGCACTCGCGGACATCCTGGCAGACCCTGGTGGCGAGGATTATCCCTCGGACATGGGTGACGGCATCTGAAGTTTCGAAAGTGGATCATCACGCACCGGACCGCCCTCCCGGGTGCGCGACGACACGAGAGTTGGGCACCGGAACTCCCGGCGAATGGAAATAAAACGCGGTATTGGTGTCTCTCCTGGCGTGGCCATCGGTCCAGCACTCATGCTGGATACCGAGGGCGTGCGCATCCCGCATCGTCAGGTTCCCACTCCGCAAGTACCCGAAGAGATCGATCGGCTTCGCGCGGCCTTGAACACGGCCGCTGGCGACGCACGCGAAACGCACAAACTCATGGCGGCCCGACTCGGGCAAGCTTTCGGCAACATCATCGGGGCCCAGGCATCACTCTTCGAAGACCATGTCCTCCGTGCGCAAATTGAAAACTTGATCCGCGCCCAAAACTACTCGGCTGAATATGCCGTCAGCCGTGTGCTTCGCGACTTCGTGAAGCGCCTGGAAGACGCTGGCCGGCGAATGAGCGATCATGGTGCGGCCGAGACCCGACGCCGGGCCGGCGACCTGATCGACCTCGAGAAGCAGGTCCTCTTAATTCTGACTGGGCGTGGGAATGAACCACTGCTCTCCGTCACCGAACCGGTCATCGTTGTCGCGAACGATCTGATGCCTTCGGATACGGCCGAGTTCTCGCCCCGCACCGTCTTCGCATTCGCCACGGAGAGCGGCGGACCCACGAGCCACACCGCGATCCTTGCCGGAGCGCTGGAAATTCCTGCTGTTGTGGGGCTGGGCCGCTTTCTCACGGATGTTTCGGGTGGCGATGTCGTCATTGTCGATGGTGATAAAGGGCTCTTCATCATCGATCCCGATGAAGAGACGATTGCCCGCTATGAAGAACGCCGCACGGCTGAACGAACCCGTGTCGATCGCTACGAATCGATCCGCGATAAGCCCTCCGTCACGCTCGATGGCACGGCGATTCGCCTGCTCGGCAACATCGAACTGGCCCAAGAAGCCACGCACTGCCTGGACCGTGGTGCCGACGGCATCGGCCTCTACCGCACCGAGTTCCTCTACCTGAACAAGACCTCCGACCCCACCGAGGAAGAGCACTACCAGGCGTATCGCGAGGTAATTGCAGCCATTGGCCAGAATCGCCCCATCGTGATTCGCACGCTCGATATCGGTGCGGACAAATTTGCCAACGTCACGGGCAACCTCGGCCTCGAGAAAAACCCCTTCCTCGGCCTCCGTAGCGTGCGGCTCTGCCTTCGCAAACTGGATCTGTTCAAGACCCAGATGCGTGCCATTCTCCGGGCTGGCGTGCACGGCGATATTCGCATCATGTTCCCGATGATCAGCACCGTCGAGGAGCTGCGACAGTGCAAAACGCTCTTCAACGAAGTGAAGGATGATCTCGAAGACGAAGGAATGCCCTTCAAACGCGAGCTGCCGCTTGGTACGATGATCGAAGTGCCCTCTGCCGCCCTCCTGGCCGATATCCTGGCCAAGGAAGTGGACTTCTTCTCGATCGGGACCAATGACCTGGTCCAGTACACGCTGGCGGCAGACCGGAATAACGAGAACGTGGCCAACCTTTACAACCCGGCGGATCCGGCCGTGCTACGGCTGATTCGCATGATTGTCGAGGCCGCCAACCGGGAACGGATCACCGTGAATGTGTGCGGCGAAATGAGCGGGGAACCGCTCTACGTCCCACTCCTGATCGGTATGGGTCTGCGGCAACTGAGCGCGACCCCCCGCAAGATCCCCGATATCAAACGAATCATTCGGCACCTGAGTGTGCCGGAAGCCCAACAGGTGGCCCAGCACGCGCAGCGACTGGAAACTGCCCGTCAGGTGACGAACTACTTACGCGACCAACTACGCCGTATCCTCCCCGAGGCCGCCGACTGAAACCGGGTGTGCACACATCAAGACCAGGGGGCACCAAACCCTGGCCAGCACCCGGCGACACCGGCAGCGGATGGGTTGAGACAGCGGGAATGCACAAGGAATCGGTAACGGCCAACGAGGCAGACCCTTTCGTCCGCCTCACGCACGCGATCGGTCCCAACGGCATTCCCGAGGAACTCGGGAACCGATGCTCGGAGACAAACTCCGCTTCCGTTTTGCCAAAACCGGCACGCTCCGGTTGCTCTCCCACCACGATATGATGCGGTGCCTGGAGCGCATGCTCCGTCGCGCCGCGGTCCCATTCAAATCCACTCTCGGATTCCACCCTGGCCCTCGTGTTGTCTTCGCCCAGTCGCTCCCCCTCGGCGTCGTGGGTCGCAACGAAGTCGTCGAGATCGAATTGCTTCAGGCGTGCGAAGCGGACGACATCCTTGCGAAACTTAACGAGGAAGCCCCCATCGGCTTATCCTTTGCCAGCGTTCGCGTGGTGCCGATGAAGGCCACCGCGATGCCTCGCCGCATTGTGTACGAATTAACTCTGCCCGAGGAACGCGTCGAAGCCGCACGCTCTGCTGCCATCGCTCTGTACACACAAGAAGCTGTCTGGGTCGAGCGACTCAAACCGAACCCGAAGCGCCTCAACATCCGCCCCTATCTTCGCAACCTGTTCGTGTTAAACTCCGAACTCCAAACTCCAAACCCAAGACTGGTTATGGATTTGTGGGTCACAGGCACGGGCACAGCACGAGCGGATGAGCTTTTGCGATTGCTGGGGCTTTACGACGTATTTGACGCCGGGGCTGCACTCGAACGAACCACTGTCGAACTTCGCGATGAAGTGATCGACGCCATCGACCACCCGCCGGACGGTCCGGCGGACACGCGTCCTCTGGAGCAAGAGGCCATCGAGGCACTGCGTCAGCGCGACGTTGATTCGAACCAAACCGCCACGGCTCACTGGGGTCTCTCACCCAGCGGCCCCGTGGTGGAATGACATACGCCCTCGCGTTGCGGGGGCGTCGCCGTTTCCAGGACTTGCTGCCTCGGCCATCCGCCGAACGCGGCCATCGGGATTCGTCCCGCCACACACGAGACAGGTCATGAAGAAAGAGATGCTGATTAACGTCCTCCAGCCGGAGGAATGCCGCATTGCCATCGTCGAGGATGGCGTGCTCGAAGAACTCTACGTCGAACGCTCCAGCCAGGAGAGCTACGTCGGCAACATCTATAAGGGCCGCATCGTCAATATCGAGCCCAGCATCCAGGCGGCGTTCGTCGATTTTGGCATCGGCCGCAACGGCTTCCTGCACGTGTCAGACGTCGACCCGGCTTACTACAAGCACATGCTCTCAAAGGAAGTGCTCGCAGAATACGAAGAGGAAATGAATCGCGAGTTCGGCGGTGGCGGCAATCGCAACCGCAGCAACGACCGCAATGACCGTGGTGGACGGGGCAACCGTAATGATCGCGCCGAACGTGGCCCTCAGACCCCGGCGATGACGTCGTTCCTGCCACCGGCTCGACCGACGCCCACCCAGGCGTTGCCGATGGAGGATGCCGAGTTCGGTGCCGGGCTCGACGACGAGGAACCGTTCACGGAAGACTTTGATTCGCTCGTGGAAGCGACGGCTCCTGAACCGCAAGCACCGGCCTTGCCGCCGCCTTTGCCTGTGGAAGCTGCCGCGGCTCGTCCGAGCACACCGCCACCGCCCGCAGATGACTACGACGACGACTTCGGTGCTGGGATCGTGGATGAAGTGGACGACGATTGTGCGGGCGCGATGGAAGATGAAGTACCGTTCACCGAGCCATATGCGGAAGTGGAACTGGAAGCGGAGCCGGTGGTCGAGGCCGCGACCGAGATGGCCGAGGCGATGATCGAAGGTGCCTCCGATGCGCTGGCTGAGGAGGCCGCCGAGCCGAAGGCTCGCAAACCGCGAGCCCGCAAACCACGCGCCAAGGGGGACGAAGCCGCAGCGGAGCCCGCGGCCGATGCATCCGAAGCGGCCAGTGATGGCAAGGCCAAAACCCGCGTCCGGCGGACCAAGAAGAAGGACGATGCCGAAACTCCCGAGACCGGAGACACGCCGCCCGAGGAGAAGCCCAAGCTGATGGGTGGAGCCGAGCGTCGCACGACACCGGACGATGACGAGCCCGAGATTCGCCCCTTCTTCGAAGGTATCCCCACGGATGACTTCGACCCGGATGCCCCGAACGATCGCTTCGCCGATGGTCCTCCCGTGGGCATGAGCAGCAGCGCAGACGCGTTCGGCGAGGACGACGCCGCGGTGCCCGAAGCTTCCGAGGAAGAGGACGGCGGCTATGAGGTGGTCGATGAGAACGAGCCGGAACCCGTTGCTCAGCCCACAGGTCGTGGTTTTAACGATGATTTCGACGAGCAGCGTGCTGCGCGCGAACGCGAACAGGGCGACCGCAACCGTGGTGGTCGGG
>JBGSZR010000071.1:0-1783 GCA_041750275.1 Gemmataceae bacterium | reverse complement strand
ACGGAATGGACACGGGCCAGCCTCGTCCCCGGCGGCCCACGCACCGGCACCGAACGGCCGCCCACCGGTGCCGAGGATCTGGTGATCCTCCGCGGCCAGCGCTATAACTCAACGAGCCCGTTGACCTACGCGAAACTGAAGTACCAGCGCGAAGATGTGCCACAGACGCAATTTGCTGGTGTGCCGAACAAGTTCACCGGCTTCCGGGTGGTGGTGCCCGTGCCCTAGCTGTGAGGATCAGAGGACAAAGGCTTGGGCTTCTGCCCTCTGATCGCTCGGATTCACTTCACCTGCTTCACGAGCGTCACGGTCACTTTTGTGGTCTTGTCGACTTCGACCTGGGCGAGGGCGGCACCGGCGGTGCCGTAAGCGGAGTCCTTTTTCGCGGACAGGGTGGCATAGACGCCGGGTGGCAGCTTCTCGAACTTGAACTTGCCCTTGGTGTCCGTCTTCGTCTGGCCCACGTCCTTGCCATCGGCGTTGCGAAGGATGACCGTGAGATCCGCCTGCGGTCGCTCACCGATCATCACTACGCCTGCGATGTTGCCACTCGGCGGTGGGGCATCCTCCAGCACGATCACGGTCTTGTCCGACCGGGTGAGCCCCACCTTGTTGAAGAACTGAACGCTGATGATCACCTCGCCACGCTTCTCCGGAGCGAGCGGCATCTCGGCGGTCCACACGCCTGGTTCCGTCAGCGATTTGGCACCGTTCACCTTGACCGCTTCGGGCGGAATCTTCCCTTCCTCGGTGAGCGTGCCGATGAAGAAGATGGCCTTCACGACCTCCGTTTCCGGATCGATGGCCCCGGCGGAGACGATGAGCGGCTTCCCTTTGATGTGCTTCTTGGGGAATGGGCCGAAGGCAATGGCTTCCGGCCCGCTCGCATCGACCGTGAGCAACAATGGCTCGGAGATGGCCGTGCGGTCAGCACCATTCTTGTCCTTGTAGTTCATCACACCAACCACTTCATGGATGCCGCGGAGTGGTTGCAGATCCAGCACTTTCACCCAGTCCTTCGACCGGCTGCTGACGAGCACACCGGCATCGCCTGGGCCGGCCGTATCGATCCAGACGCGGTTATTGCGGCTGCCACCCAGGCGAATGACCTCGGCCTCGCTCATGTCCTTCGAGCCGACGGGGCGAATCCACAGTTCCAGTGTGGCACCGGCCGAGTCGTTATCCGCTTCCACGCGAACCGGGAAGCCGGGCACGGGCTGCGTCTCGGTCTTCACGGCAAACTCACTGGCGGGGAAGACACGCACGGCAGGGGTCGTGACGGGGATGAGTTGCTTGCGGCTGCCGGAGACGGCCGGATCGGGCTTGAAGATGAAGGCCCGCTCGATGCCATCAATGCCGACGTTCATCTTGAGGTCAGCCCCGGCGTTCTCGATCGCTCCGGAGAGCTTCACGTTGGCCGCCTTGACACCGGGTTCTGCGAAGAGCGTGCGGCGATACTGCCCCTGGCGAACAATGGCGTTGACCGTGCCTGGCTGCGGTGGGAAATCCAGCGTGACCGTGGCGGTGCCGACGAACACGGGCTTCTTGTTCGGGTCGAAAATCACCTCGACACCGGTGATCTTCTCGGCCACGTCCGTCTGCCCGCTGGGTGTCGCCACGTATTCATCGGGCCGCTGCACCTTCACAGCGATCTGCTTGCCGTAGGGCTTCTTGGCGTCCTCGGCGTTCACGAGCGGGTCGCCGTTTTCTTTCAGCAAGCGGAGCGTGAACTCAAAGTCTTTGCCAAGTTCGGCACCGGGTGGCAGCGGCTCGACCGGCGGCG
>JBGSZR010000070.1:0-25040 GCA_041750275.1 Gemmataceae bacterium | reverse complement strand
GCCATTGCCACCGCCCTCATCGACCGAGGACTTGCCGGTGGCCGTGGTGGCACTGGCCGCCCAGCCGAAGATGGCGACCGCGGCGAAGCTCGCTGCACTTCGCCCGCGCGTGCAAACGGTGCCGAAAACGGATATCGCCCGCACGCTCACAGGCTTGCTCAATTCCGGCCAGGGCCCAGCCGTCGCTATCATTCTCATGGAGATTCTCGGCCCACCCAAGTGCAAGAAACGATGACAAGCAGCAGTCGGATCGTCGTGGCATGCCTCATGGCCGGATTGGCCGGTGTGGGGCTCGGTTAGCTCGCGAGTCCACGACTCCAACCCGCCGCTGTTGACGAGAAGCCAGTCCTGACCGCAACGACTGTGAAACCCGTCGCAACACCGCCACAGCAACTCTTCGATTATCAGTCCGATTCGCGCGAAGCCGATGCGGTTCAGAACGCCGTGCTCACGCACTGGTTCACGATTCCCAAAACGCGGGAACGGTCGCAGGCACTGCTGGTTGACTCGATGGCTGGGCCGTTCGATGGCAGCCAGCCCGATCTCAAGTGTGTAGTTGTCGATTCACGATCCGTGCACGGATCGTATCGCCCGGCCGTGCCAGGAATATCCGTGGTCGTGCGAAATGGAGGCGATAGCCCGCCGCTCGTCGAAGGGGAACTGGGGATCTGGATCGATCGCTTTGGCGTGATGGCTGATGGCAGCATCGCGATCGATTTCATCAACAGCAACCACGGCTACACCAGCCGCAGTGCCGAATACATCGTTCGTCGTGGAGAGGCTGGTTGGCGTGCGGGATTGCTTCGGCACGATTAATGTCGATCACACTTCATCCACGACGGTCACGGGGGGCGGCTTTGGCCCTTCGAGATCACTTGTGTCGAGTCGGCCTTCGCCCTGCAGTTTCTGGAAGATCGCCACGGTTTGCTGAATGCCCGCTTCCAGGCTCGTCCGGGGCATCGCCCCCAGATCGCGTTCGATTCCCGCATCGGCCAGATCATAAGCAATCGCAATCTGCGTGGTGCCCGTGGTCACGAGTCGTTCCGCATCCGGGAGCACTTTTGTCAGAGTCTTCTGGAAGTCGGCCAGCGTGATGACTGCGCCGCGGAGGTTGTAACTCTTCGCACCCGAATAGGGTCGCTCGAGGCAGGCGATGAAAGCCCTGGCGACGTCATCCACGTACTGGAAGTCGGACCAGCCGCCGAAGCTGATATGATAGGGCCGGCCGAGCAGGCAGGCCTTGATGGCCTTGGTGGGTTCGCTGGTCATGCCGAGGTCGCGGCCCACGCCAAACACGGTCCAGGGCCGCAGGCCGATGCTGGAGATACCGTTGTCCTGGAAGTAGATGCGGGCGTTCCCTTCATTGCAGCATTTGAAGACGCCATAGTGCGTGCTCGGCACAAGCAGCACGTCATCCGCGAGCGACCCGGCGGGATACTTGTCCGGCCCGCCAAACACGGCTGCGGAACTGGCATACACGAGGCGTTGCACCTGTGTCCCCGCGGCCTTCACCGCTTCAAAGACCGCCAGTGTGCCCAGCACATTCACCTGGGCCCCGAGGATCGGATTGGCCCGGCACGTGGGCACCTGCAATCCTGCGAGGTGAATGATGTGCGTGATCTGGTGGGCGGCAATTGCAGCGGAAAGGGTTGGCAAATCGCAGACATCGCCCGGCACGAATGCGACTTGCTTCACTTGCTCTTCGGGCAGGATCAGCCTCAGGCGGCGAGCATCCTCTTTGAGATCGTACACCCACACCTGGTCGCCGCGGGCGAGCAGGTTGCGGATGATCCAGGCACCAATGAAGCCATAACCACCGGTGATGAGAACACGCATGAGACAACTCCCGGCGAGCGGCCCGGCGTCAGCCGGATGTTCAATGGAACAAATTATGTGATGGAATAATTACTTTTAATGATAAGTATTCTGTCGCGTGAAATTGTATGCGTTGATAATCATCTGGTGAGATTAAGTGAGAGGTCAAGAACAGCCGGTTTACACCGGTTGCTCGCCTTCGGGCGTGCTTTCTGGTTCGCCTGACGGTGTCGCATCTTGAGGCACATCCACAACGTTTTCGCGGGCCACCTTGGCAAGTGAAACGATGCGGTCCCCTTCGTTCACATTCATCACACGGACGCCTTGAGTGTTGCGGCCGACGATGCGGATCGATTCCACCTTGCTCCGCGTCACCATCCCCTGAATCGTGATGAGCATGATCTCATCGCCATCGCGGACACTGGTGATTCCGACCACCTTGCCATTCTTCGCGGTGACGCGCACATCCTTGACACCCTTGCCCCCACGGCGCTGGAGGCGATATCGCATCGACGACGGATCGCTCGCTTCCTCATCCCCTTCAGCCTCGGCGAGTGCGGAGGGTTCTTCAATCGCATCCACATCGACTGCGTCCTCGGCCGCCTCGTCACCGGCGATTTGAACAGCACTGTTGGCACCGAAGGGCGTGCGCTTGCCGTAGCCGAGTTCGCAGACAGTGAGGAGCAAGCCTTCCGGATCCGTCACCACCATGCCGACAACTTCGTCGTCGCTCTTGAGGTTGATGCCTTTCACGCCCTTGGCCCCGCGGCCCATCGAGCGTGCATTCGCCTCGCTGAAGCGAATGGCCATGCCGTTGCGGGTGCTGAGCACGACCTCGTCGCCCGGTTTCGTCAGAGACACGGCAATCAGCGAATCGCCATCCTCGATGGTGATTCCGATAATGCCGCCCTGGCGCACCCGGCTGTAGTCCATGAGATCCGTCTTCTTCACAAGTCCACGGCGGGTTCCAAACATCAGGTGCGAACCGGCTGTGAACTCGCGAACCGGGATAATGCTGGCGATCTTCTCTTCCGGCTTGAGTGAAAGCACATTGGCGATGCTACGGCCTGCGGACGTGCGCGAAGCGAGTGGAATCTTGTAGACCTTCAGCCAGTACAGCTGGCCGCGGTCCGTAAAACAGAGCAGGTAAGCCTTGGTGCTGGCGACGAAGAAGTGTTCAATGAAGTCGTTATCGCGCTGGCCGCCCGAAACGCCCTTACCGCCTCGCCCCTGCACGCGATACGCATCCAACGGCATCCGCTTCACGAAGCCCTCATGCGAGATCGTGACGACGTTTGGCTCGTCCTCGATGAGGTCTTCCATCTCGACGTCGCCGCCATCATCACTGATTTCGGTGCGTCGATTGTCACCGTAGCGTGCAATGAGGTGTTCCAGGTCGGCCCGGATCACGGCCTTGATGTTCCCCTCATCGGAGAGGAGCGTCTCGAAGCCGCGGATTTCGCCGCGGAGTTTCGTGTACTCCTTCAGGATTTCATCGCTTTCGAGTGCGGCTAGCTGGCCGAGTTGCAGGCGGACCACGGCTTCCGCTTGCTGTTCCGTCATCTGGTAAACGGTGGTTTCGCCGAGTTCGTTCTGCAGTGCCGCGAACGCCTCGCTGCCGAGGGCCCGTTCCATCATGCTGGCGGCGACCTGCATGCCCTGCAACCGCACCTTGGCCTCACCCCGGTTCGCAGAGGTGCGGCAAATCTTGATGACTTGCTCGATGTCCGCGATGGCGATGAGTTGCCCTTCGAGGACGTGGCCGCGGCGCTTGGCCTCGCGCAGCTGGAACTCGGTCTTGCGGCGGATCACCACCACGCGGTGATCCAGGAACTTCTGCATCATCTCCTTGATGGGGAGCGTGCGGGCCCGGCCATCGACCAGCGAAAGCAAGATGATGCTGACGGTCTTTTGCAAGGACGAGAACTGGTAAAGCTGGTTCAGCACCAGGTGGGCATCGGCGTTGCGTTTCAGTTCGACAACGATGCGGACGGGTTCGCCCAGGCGGGCACTCGATTCATCGCGGATGCCGGAGATGTCCTTGATGCGTTCGTCCTTCACGAGATCGCCGATCTCGGCCATCAGGGCATTGCGGGTCACCTGGAAGGGCACCTCGCGAATGAGAATGACCTGGCTCTTCCCCTTGCCTTCTTCGAGGACGTCGGCTCGTGCTCGCAGCGTGACCTTGCCACGGCCATCCATGTACGCATTGATAATCCCCTGTCGGCCCATAATGATGCCGCCGGTGGGGAAGTCCGGGCCAGGAATGATTTCGAGCAGGTCGCGGAGGTGCAGATCGGGCTCATCGATGAGCTTCACGAGGCCGGTGCAAATCTCCTTGAGGTTGTGCGGCGGAATGTGCGTGGCCATGCCGACGGCGATGCCATCGGCCCCGTTGATGAGCAGGTTCGGCACCTTGCTCGGCAACACCAGCGGCTCGCGATACTTCCCATCGTAGTTATCGATGAAGTCGACGGTTTCGCGTTCGAGATCCTCGAGCATATCCGCGGCGAGAGGCGTGAGGCGAGCTTCGGTATAGCGGTGGGCGGCGGGCGGCAGGCCGGCGATGGAGCCGAAATTCCCCTGGCCGTGGATGAGCCGATAACGCAGCACCCAGTCCTGGGCCATCCGCACAAGCGCGTCGTAAATTGACATGTCGCCGTGCGGGTGATAGCGTTTCATCGTCTCGCCGATGATGCCGGCACACTTGCTGGTCGCGGCGGTGGGGCTCAAGCCCAGGTCGTTCATCGCCACGAGAATGCGCCGCTGCGAGGGCTTGAGCCCATCGCGCACATCGGGCAAGGCCCGGCTAACGATCACAGATTGCGCGTATGTGAGATAGCTGTCGCGGAGTTCATCGACGATGTCGAGGTCGTCCATCGGGGCGCCCGCCGCGAGGACGGGTTCGTCCGGCCCGATCGGTGGGGGAATTTCATCGGCCAAGGGGACTCCTCGACTAACCGGAAGGGTTCCTGCGGGGTGCCAGTTTTGCCAGGCTATTTTATGAAGAAAGAGTATCATCAACCAGCAGCGAAGCAGGCTGAATCGGAACCTTTTCGCAGGGCAAAACGTCTGTATTTGCAGGGCCTCTGCTGCCACACTAAGATAAGGACCAAATAATGCGAATATGCCTGATCGCGGGCCTGTTAACACTACACTCTGCGAGCTCAGTTTCGGGTGCAGACACGCCGGCTGCGGAAATGACACGCACAAAGCTCTTCAAGTCCAAGATCACCGTTGACTACAAGGACACCGCGCTCCGTGAGGTGCTCAAAGAATTCGCAGCCCAGGCCGATATGCAGAACGAACGGATCGTGCTCTGGACGTACGCTCCCGATGTGAAGGCCGGGCAACTGATCACTTATGCCTGCGACGAGAAGCCGCTCGATCAGGCGATGGACGATGTTTGCAAGCTGGCTGGCATTGGCTATATCATCGTCTCGAAGGACGAGCACAAGCATGATGGCTGGGTGCGCATCACCACGGGCAGCGAACGCGGTACCGGCAAATATCCCGATGCGGACACCACCACTGCGAAGACGCCCGAACCGGACCCGACCGACCCCGATGAAATCAAGGCCGCCAGCCGCCTGAAAGCCGCGAAGACGCTGATCGGACTGAATCAGGCCGCGGATGCGAAGGCCGTGTTGCAACTGGTGATCGATAAGCACCCGAAGAGCAAGGCGGCCGCCGAGGCCAAGATACTCCTGGAGCAACTGAACAAGTGAGCCGCATGCGGCCCAATCGCCGGGATCGCCCGGAGAGATCGGGTGGCTTCTGGATGCCGCCTGAACTGGGCGATGCCCGCGGTCTCGTCGGCGTCGGCGGCGACCTTTCACCCGCCACGCTCGCCCTGGCGTACTCGGAAGGCGTTTTCCCCTGGTTCAATGATGGCGACCCCATCCTCTGGTGGTCGCCCGATCCGCGCGGCATCCTTCCGCTGGACGGCTTGCACATCTCGAAGCGACTCGCTCGCACCATTCGCTCCAGCAAGTTTCGGGTCACCATCAACCAGTGTTTCCGCGAGGTGATGCACGCCTGTGGGGCGACACGTCCCGAGGGCACCTGGGTCACACAGGAGATGCTAGATGCATACTGTGCCGCTCACAAGGAGGGGTTAGCCCATAGCCTCGAAGTGTGGCAGGCCGACGAACTCGCTGGCGGTATCTACGGTATCGCGATAGGCGGGCTGTTCGCCGGCGAATCGATGTTCCACCGCGTGACGGATGCATCCAAGGTTGCTCTTGTCTCGCTCGTGCAGCACCTTCGTGAGCGTGGCTTTGTGCTTTTCGATGTGCAGATGCAGACCGAGCACACGGCGACAATGGGTGCGATGGAGATATCGCGTGCCACCTATCTCGCGAGCCTTGCCGAGGCTGTGATGTTGAAAGAAGTGCGATTCACAAATTGATCAAGATTGCGTTCCTCCGCTTCATTTCCGCCGTGCCCTTGCCCGCTTCCTAAAATGGAAACCGCACTGGGCTGGGGCACTCTTTCGCTCACCTCTTCACTCGTTGGCCGGTGCAGAGTTGTGTAAGCCGGCGTGTGCTGGCCTGTATTAATTAGGGAACGGACCGCATGGCCGAACCGCCGCTCACCCGCGTGACGCTGCTCGCCCGCATTCGGGATGGCCGCGACACGGACGCCTGGCGTGAATTCGTGCAATTATACGGACCGGTTGTCTATCGGTTCGCCCGGAATCGTGGGCTCCAGGACGCCGATGCTGCCGACTTGATGCAAGATGTGATGCGAAGTGTAGCCCGCAATGCTCACCGGATGGAGTATGACCCCAAACGGGGCACGTTCCGCGGCTGGTTGTACACCGTAACGCGAAACAAGATTTACAACTTCCTGAGTTCGCAGCGGAACCGGCCACGAGCCAGCGGCGATCCCGATGCCCATGAGCGCCTCGATGCAACACCCGCCCGCGATGATGGTGAAGGTCCGGATGCCGACTGGGAACGCGAGTATCAGCGACGCCTGAGTGCCCGGGCGATGGACCGCGTGAAGGGTGAATTTCAGCCGAGCACCTGGCAGGCCTTCTGGCAAACTGCCGTGGATGGCAAGACCGCGGCAGAGGTGGGGGCCGGGTTGCAAATGACACCCGGTGCGGTGTATGTCGCCAAGAGTCGCGTGCTCGCCCGCCTCCGCGACGAAGTGAAGAAAATGATGGACGATGAGGAGCCTGCCTAGCCTCCGGATTCGCCGCGTGGTGAGCTAAATGATGAGGACTGTGATGGCCGCTGAGCGTTGCATGAACGGGAACTGCCCACCGAGCGATGAACTCGATCAACTGATTCACGGTCAGCTGGACGATCTTGAAGCCACGGCTGTCACCGAACATGTCGGCCAGTGCTCGGGTTGTCAGGAACGGATGGATTCACTGGCAGATGACGTCAACACGACGCTCAGCCGCAGCCTTCGCCACATCGACGAGAACTCCACACCGGAAGATTCCGCACTCTGGCCCGCCCTGTCGGCCGCGGAGGCGGAGTTGCTGGCCTCGACGGCAGCGTTCATGAACGGCGTCGCGGACGGCTCACCTCAGGGAGAACTCACGCTCGACTTCTTGAAGCCTTCGCAGACCGCCGGACGCCTGGGCATTCTCGGGGCGTTCGAAGTTGTGCGTGTCGTCGGGCGTGGCGGCATGGGTGTCGTCCTGCATGGATTCGATAACAGCCTGCAACGCGATGTGGCCATCAAGGTGATTGATCCGCTTCTCGCCGGAAACTCCACGGCGCGACAGCGATTCTGCCGCGAAGCGCGTGCGGCAGCGGCAGTCACACACGAAAATCTCGTTGCTGTGCATCAGGTGACCGAGGATGAATCCTCTGGGTTGCCGTATCTCATCATGCAACTGGTGAATGGGGAATCACTGGATCAGCGTCTGAAGCGTGTCGGCAAGATGAGTGCTCCGGAAGTAGCCCGTCTTGGCATGCAGGCCGCGGCTGGGCTCGCAGCGGCACATGCGGGCGGGCTGATTCACCGCGACATCAAGCCGGGAAACATTCTGCTGGAGAGCGGTTCGGACCGTGTGAAGCTCACGGACTTTGGCCTCGCCCGTGCCGCCGAGGATGTGAAGCTCACCCGCACCGGCTTCGTCGCCGGCTCGCCGTTATATATGGCTCCGGAACAGGCCCGCGGCGACGCCATCGATGCCCGTGCCGATCTTTTCAGCCTCGGCAGCGTGCTCTACGAAGCCGCATCCGGTGCGCCACCATTCGATGGCAAGACGCCACTGGCTGTGCTTCGTCGCGTGGCGGACGAGACGCAACCGCCGTTGCGTCGTCTCGATCCGAAGGTGCCGCAATGGCTCTCGGATGTGATCGATCGCTTGCTGGCGAAGGATCCCGCCGATCGCTTTCAGACAGCCTCGGAAGTTGCGGAAATCTTCGCGACAGAATTGACCCGGTGGCATTCGATCTCGCCGCTCGATGTGCCTGCCGAGATGTGCGGAGGCACATCGGCGTACGCGTTAAAACCACGCAAGCATATCTGTTGGAAGAGCGTGTCGTTTCGCACACTCCCCTGGCTTGGCGGTGCCGCGATCGGCGTGCTCGCCATGGCAGCATTCTGGCCCGGTGCGAAGCCGGCACCCAACGGCCTGATTGCACCTGCCCCGGCTGGTGTCGCCGTTGCCGAATCCGGGCCAATACCACGCATTGTGATCGACGGAAACAAGGCTGGCCCCGTCTGGGCGATCGCCTTCTCCCCCGATGGAGACACGCTCGTCGTGGGAGCCGAGGATGGCACACTGAACCTGTGGGATTGGAAGAAGAAAGCTTTGCGTCGATCGTTGCCCAAGATGGGTGGCAACGTCTGGAGCACGGATGTCTCGAGCAACGGCCGCTTCCTCGTGGCCAGCAGCGACGATGCCGAGGTCAAGGTCTACGATTTGAAGACCAATCAGTCCTCAATCACTCTGGCCGAACCGACCTCGACCAAGGCCGCCATCTTCAGCCCGGATGGCGAGAAGCTGGCGACCGGCGACCGCAGTTCGACCATTCGCGTCTGGGACCTGGAACTGCAAGTCCCCATCGAACTCCGTGGTCATCACGGCACGGTGAACGGCCTGGCCTTCTGCCCGATCGGCAAGATGCTCGCCAGTGCGGCTTCCGATGGCTCGGTCAAGTTGTGGGATACGGAAGTCAACCTTGAGCCGCAGAGTTTGCAACAGCACACCGGGCCAGTTTACTCTGTCGCCTTTGGAGCTTCGGAGAAGCGAGCGATTCTTGCCAGTGCCGGCTGGGACGGCACCGTGAAGCTCTGGAATCCGAAGAATGGCGATCTCTTGCAAACACTGAAAGGCCACGATGGCGATGTCTGGTCCGTGACGTTTGCCCCCGACGGCAAGACTCTTGCCAGCGCCGGTTCGGATAGCACCGTGCGTCTCTGGGATGCAGGGACTGGTAAACAATTGCAGGTCTATCGTGGGAATGGTCGCGAGTTCCAGGTCGTGCGTTTCACGCCCGATGGATCGATGCTTGCCGCGGGCAGCCGGGATGGCAACGTCTGGGTTTGGGATGTTTCGAAGCCTTGAGCGGGTCATTCCTTCCGTGAAATGCCGCGTGGAGAGCGGAGCGCCTCAAGTGAGGCATTCAACTTCGAACCGTTAGCAACGTCACGGTTGAGGGCGTTGGATACCGCCTGGGCCAGATCCGGGTGTTGCAGCAGGATCGTTTGCATCACCCGAAGCGGATCACGACCTTCTTTCGGCAACAACTTCGGCAGCGGCAGTTTGAGGGCCGCGTCGAAATGCTTCACCGAATCATCTGCCTTGTCCTGCTCGGCCAGCACGATCGCCACACCCAGTTTCCCCACCCGTTCCGCGGTTAGCGTTTGAAGGGAGAAGGGGCCATCCAGGTTCTGCTCGGCCAGTTTTTCGAATGCCTGTCTAGCTTCCGCAAGCCGCCGTTCACGTACATAGAGCAAGCCGAGTTCGATGTAGCCGTCGATGATCCTGTCCGAGCGGGTGTCGCGGTCCTTTAAGAGTGTGAGTAGCTCGCGTTCACGAAGGGTGATAAGCCTCTCGTCGAGCCGCACTTCGGGGAGTCCGGGTTGCGGGATCGCGTTTGAGGGTGCACCGGACGGCGGCAGCGGGCTCACGAGGGGGTTGATCATCGCATGGACCAACACTCCCGCCAGAGCGGCGAGGCCGCACGCCAGAGCCACCGCCACCCAACGGGCCCAGCGCACGGGAGCAGTGGGCATCGCGCCCTGGCTTTGCGTGAGTGCCAGCACCGTGGTCCCCGACGTGGCCGATGCAGCGGGGTCCGAAGTGGTCAGCGTGACCGCTTGCGTGATGCCGAGGCTCATGCCTTCGCGGATCTTCGCCAGGTCGCGGAGAATTTCCCGGGCGGATTGATATCGATCCGCCGGCAACTTCGCCATCATCTTGTGCACCATTGCACACAGATCCGCAGGCAAGTCCGGGCACAACTCCGCCAGACACCGCGGTTGTTCGGTAACGTGTTTCAGGGCCACCTCGACGGCAGTCGTGCCCTTGAACGGTGGTTCGCCGCTGAGCAGGTGATACGCACTCACGCCAAAGGAATAGATGTCGCTGCGGTGATCAACGATCTGACCCTGGGCCTGTTCGGGTGAAAGATAGAGCGGAGTGCCCACGGTCACGCCACTTTGGGTGATATTCAGTGCTTCGCCATGTGCAAAGAAACGAGACAGGCCGAAGTCCGTGACCTTCACTTCCACCTTGCGGGTCACGAGAATGTTTTCGGGCTTAATATCACGGTGCACGATGCCGTGTTCGTGAGCTTTCTGCAGGGCCGCTGCCACTTGCTTCAGCACGCTCATCACCACGGGCAGTTCGGGGATGCCACGGCGGGCCATATAATCGCGGAGGTTACGGCCCTCGACGTATTCCAGCACCATGAAACGGACGCCATCGTGTTCGCCGAACTGGTACACCTGCACAATGCCGGGATGCGTGAGCCGGGCCACGGCCTGGGCCTCGGCCTCGAATCGCTTGAGGGCTGTGGCGTTGTTGAGCAGGTCGGTGCGGAGGAATTTCAGGGCGACTTCACGCTTGAGTGAAAGCTGACGGGCCAGATACACCTGCCCCATGCCGCCGGCACCGAGTTTACGAAGCACCAGGAAGTCGCCGAGTGTTCGACCCGTCAAGTCGGGTGTAGCCGAGGGTTCGTTCGAAGTGTCCGGCATCAGTTCCGGCTCCGGCGAAAGGCAGTTTGCGGCGACGGCGGCGAGCGTGAAGTATCATACTGGGGATCAGTGGCGTTCGACAGTTTTGAGTTCGCAGTTTGGCATCTGGGCTTTGCAGCGATTGAGAACCACGGGAGGGCATCATGCTTCGTTACGCTCTGGGTTTTGCATTTTTCATCGGGCTCGCCGCGACGCAGGCACAATCGGATACCACGACCGAGGAAAAGGACGCCCTGGCCGCGGTGGTGAGGCTCGGCGGCAAGGCCACACTCGATACCGATCTGCCCGTCGGCAGCCGAGTTACCGCCAAGTTTGAAACCGCCACCGATCTCACGCTCCGGGACCTCAAAAAGTACCCCGCCATTGGTGCCATTCAGGCACTCGACGGTCGACAGTGCACCACACGGGGCTTCGAGTTGCTCAAAGACTTGCCGAATCTGCGAAGGCTTGTGCTCAACGTGTCCGGAGTCACCGACAAGGAACTGGAAGTGATCGTGGAGTGCAAGAACCTGCGCGAACTCGTGATCCCGGCGTCTGGCGTTACCGATGCGGGTGTGCTCCTCCTCGCCAAGTTGCCGCGGCTCGAAGTGCTGGCACTTTCCGAGAACCCCCGCATCACGGATAAATCGATGGCCACGATCGCCGGGCTCGAACGCTTGCAGAAGCTCTACCTCGGCAAAACCAGCCTTACCGATCAGGGACTCGCCGAGTTGAAGCCTCTGGAGGGCTTGCACCAACTTCACGTCGCCGGTACGAGGGTCACAGCTGAAGCGGCGCTCAAGTTCGCCGACGAGATGCCCAACCTCCGTGTGGTGCGACGCTGAGCCAGTCACCGCACTTCCGTGAATCGCCATTCGGGCACGGAGGGTGGTAGATCGCAGGTGTCGTAGGCATCGTTTCCGATCAGATCCCGCAGTTTTTTCAGGGCCTGTCGACGGATGGTGATGTAGTAGAACTCGCAGCGGGCATCACGGATCGCGTCCCAGATGCGGTATCCGCGGTCGGTCTCGCAGAGCGCCTGTCGAAGGATGTGGGATCGGTCCACCTCCCAGGCGAGCCGGGCTTCGAGGTGCTTGCGATATTCCCGGTTAAACCTTAGCAACTCATTCACTGTCTGCCGATCGGGCAAGCGTCCCGCGTCTGCAATCTTCGGAGCATCGTGTAGTTCCAGGTGCCTCCGGCGAAGCAACTCCAGGTCCGTCTCGAAGTCTTCCGGCCGCGACATCACATAACGAACTTCACGGGGATCGAGCAGCTCCCAGGTCACGGCAATCTCGTGAATGGCCGCTTGTGCGCGGGGCCAGTGCTCCGCGGTTGGTCTCGACTCGATCGTGCCGAGTGGTGCCGTGAGTAGTGCTGTTGCCAGAACCAGATCGCAGGGTGTCATCGGTGGGCCCTCCCGGCATGGCCGTGCCACTCACGCCACGCGCGAACGACACCACACATGCGGTCGGATTGTGGATTCCGCTACAAAAGAGAGAAGTTCAATCGAACCGGTGCTGCGCTGATGAAGAGGTGGGCATGCGGCCGTGCCGGGAATGCCCTCTGCAGCTCGTGGTTGTGCGGTCCCTGGGCAGTTGGCGTATATGAACCGCTGAATGACTTTACAATACAAAAATAGTGCCACTCAAAAGATTATGCAAAATGGCATCGCGCTGCGGACAGATCGGGCCAGGCGCGCGGCCTGCAAAAACAGGTTGTTCCGCCACATTTCGTGCAACTCTATGCCAAGGCTACAGGCAAAAGTTTCGCCCGCGGGTGCTGATCGCCCGGCTCAAGTGTGCCTGTTTATTGAGCATGGCTGCCTGTGAAACGAACATTGCCACGATGCCTTCTCAGGGATAATCTGCCCACGAAGCGCGTTAACGCCGATAGAATAACGTCTTACAGATTGCCCAGATTGTCATCGTCATCGGCATACCGCTTGCTGTTGTGACACATTCCTGCCCACCCACTCCCTACCCGTGAGACCCGATGAAACTGATTGTCGCCATCATTCGCCCCGAGAAGCTCGAGGATGTGCAGAAGGCACTCGCCGAGAGCGATGTTTACCTGATGACCGTCAGTGACGTGCGTGGCTGCGGCCGGCAACGCGGCTACACGGAGGTATATCGCGGCACGGAAGTGACTGTCCGGCTGGTGCCGAAGCTGAAACTTGAAATCGCCGTCACCGAACCCTTTGTGGAAGCCACAATTGAGGCGATCATCCACGCGGCTCGCACAGGGGACACCGGCACGATCGGCGACGGCAAAATCTTCGTGACGCCGCTCGAAGACTGCGTCCGCATCCGCACGGGAGAGCGAGGCCCGGACGCCATTGGGCCGTAGTGCTTAATCACGTGGGCGAATGCTCGTGTGAGTGTTCGCCCACGTGCCTTCGAGGACGCTTCGTCCGTCAAGTGGCAAGTGCTTGTTGCCGCGCGAAGTGGAAGCATCACGACCTAACTTCGATTCGTCTTCCATCTTGATGACCGGCAAGCAGCCTGATCTGGCCAAATACAACTCGGGTCTGTCCGAGCCGGCAGCGGCCTCGGCAACTTCTCACCTGCATTCACCGAGAGCAAAGTGCTCGACAAGTCACTTCGGATCTCGATCACTTCTGAATATCAGACTCGTGTCATCGAAATCGCCATGATGACGCTGTAAGACGCGAGCATAAGATGCACAGCTCCACCCCACATGAGTGCATCCATGCCCCAAGCCACGCCGTTGCGATTCACCGGGCTCGTCCCGGCCGTGCTCACGCCCTTCGATTCAAAGGGTGAACTCAACCTCGCCGCGATCGAGAAGCAAGCATCCCTGCTGATGGGTGATGGCGTCGCGGCTGTCTTCATCGGCGGCACCACGGGCGAGTTCAGTTCGCTCACAGCTGAGGAGCGTTTATCACTCACGAAGCGCTGGGTCGAGGTGGCAAAGGGCACGCCGTTGCGGGTGGTCGTGCATGTGGGTTCGAACTGCCTGGCCGATGCGAAGGCGCTGGCGGCACAGGCTCAACGCGAAGGTGCGGCCGCGATTGCGGCGCTGGCTCCGAGTTACTTCAAGCCGCGCTCGCTGGAACTGCTCGTGGAGTGGTGTGCCGCACTCGCGGCCGCATCGCCAGCACTGCCATTCTACTTCTACGACATCCCGTCCATGACCAGCGTCACCTATCCGATGACCGACTTCCTGGAAGCCGCCGCGGAGCGCATCCCCTCGCTGGCAGGTGCCAAGTTCACGAACCCGGACCTCACGACGTTCCAGCGCATTCTGCACATGCACGATGGCCGGTTCGATGTACTGTGGGGAACGGACGAATACTTGCTCGCCGCGTACGTGCTGGGTGGCGAAGGTGCCGTCGGCAGCAGCTACAACTTCCTGTCGCCGCACTTTCACCGTTTGATTGCGGCTTTCAAACGTGGCGATCTCGCCAGCGCTCGCCACGATCAGCATCGTGCCGTGCAGGTCATCACGACTCTGTTCCGTCATGGTTATCTCGCGGCTGCGAAAGAAGTGCTGCGTGGCCGCGGCGTCGATCTCGGCGGCGTCCGCCTGCCGCACGCTAACTTGAACGCGGAGCAAACCCTCGCCTTCCGCCGCGAACTCGACGCTCTCGGCTTCGACGACATGATCCGCCCTGAGTGATGGGATTACGCCCCCGAGAACAGCGGCGTGATGGGAGTGCCGCGGTTGAGCGTCACGGGGCGGTTCAGGCGATCGCGGACCTCCGAAGCGGGGTCGATGTCGAGCACGTGGTAAATCGTCGCACCGACATCGTCTGGTGAATAAGGCGTGGTGGTGGGATAGGCTGCGGTCTTGTCCGAGCGTCCCACGGTCTGGCCGCCGCGAACGCCGCCACCGGCAAAGAGTCCGTGGAAGCACGGGGCCCAGTGATCGCGGCCGCCGTTCTTCGCATCCACTTTCGGCGTGCGACCGAACTCACCAATCATCACCACCATGGTGTCGTTCAGCATTCCGCGTTCGACGAGATCGTCCAGCAGCGCCGCCACGCCGTTATCCGTGGGTGGCAGCAGGTCCTTCTTGAGGCGCTTGAAGTTATCGCCGTGCGTGTCCCAGTTCTGCACCCGGCCCAGATTCGCTTGAATCAACGGCACCCCCGCTTCCACCAACCGGCGGGCCAGAAGCAGTGATTGCCCGAACATGTGGCGGCCATAGCGGTCTCGCGTGGCAGGCGATTCTGCGTTGAGGTCAAAGGCTTTTGCCACCGCACCGGAGGTGAGCACGGCCACGGCCTGGTTCTGCTGATCGCTGAGTCGCTTGCCTTCGACCGTTTCGCCGAGTGCCTGTCGTTGCCGGTTCACCCCGTCGAGCAGTGCGACGCGGTCGCGCAGTTGTTCCACCTGGAGGCCATCCGCGAGGCGAAGATTATCGACCTTGAAGTCCGCACCGTTCGGGTCACGGGTGATTTGCCAGGGATCGTGTTTGGGCCCGAGGAAGCCGCCATGTTGACCGGGCCACACGAGTGGGCCTTCGGCAAGAAAAGTCGGCAGCGTGACGCCGGCAGGGATGCCGTCGGTTGGTGGCCGAAGGTAGCTCACCCCGGCCGCGAAGCAGGGGAAATCATCGCGCGACAGCGGCTTGTCGAAGCGAACGCCTGGCTGGTTGGCACCCGTGATCAGGTGGTGCGTGGCCGCGGTGTGGTTGTTGTCCTTGTGGGCCAGCGTGCGAACGACGGCGAAGTGCTGCGAGCGCTCGGCCAACTTCGGCAAATGCTCCGTGGCAAGTAAGCCCGGTGTCTTCGTGGCGATCGTCTTGAACTCGCCGCGAATCTCGACCGGCGCATCGGGCTTCGGGTCGAACATGTCGATGTGGCTGGGTGCCCCGGTGAGGAACACGAGAATCACCGACTTGGGTTTGGCTCGTTGTGCCGATGCCAGCGCCCGGCCCTGCAGCAAGGATGAGAGCCCAAGCCCGAGCACACCCGAGCAACCGACCTGAAGCAACTCGCGGCGATGGAACGAGGCAGAATGATTCACGCGAAAAGCCCTTGCGGGAAACCAGCGGATTAACCAGCAGACTGATATTAGAGCATAACCCCGCGGGGCCGGCAATCGAGCATTGGCTGATTCTCACGGACCTTCTGCACGAACACCGCAGGTTGCGCGTGCCGGTCTCACTTCTTGTCGGCACGAAAGTCCCAAAAGCCGAGCCTCGTGCCGCCGTTCGGATTCGGCTCGAACACTCGGGCTGGTGCAACTCCGCGAACGCTTCATGCTCGCGCTGGGTCACGAACCGCTCCAACAGTTCGCAATCGCTCTCGGTCCGGGCGATCGGGACCTGTTGACGCAATATCTCCACGGCCCGCGCTGCGGACATCGTAATTCACCCCTCCGGAAAGATACTCCCCGCACAGCCGCAAGCGCGTCACCGAAAAATGCCCGAATCGCAACAACAGCTGGCTTCCGCTGGTCAGCGTGCTGTTTTCACCCGATAATCGCCGCATGGATGAGACGCCAATTCTGCTGACCTACGACCGCGGCACCGTCGTCATTGCCAGTGGTCCATCCGAGTTTAACTATAACGCGCTGCCCGGTGTGCTATTCGATCCGCGCACGAGCACGCACCGGGCCCAGGGGCGACACTACCGGGCCATCGTCGAACACCTCATCCGCGAGAAACTGCCCTACACCGACAGCGCCCGCGGCTGGGAGAACAAGCCCACCGAGTGGAAACTCACCACCGAACGCCAGCCGCGCGACTACCAGCGGGCCGCGGTCGATGCCTGGATGCGTGGCGGCCGCCGCGGTGTGGTGGTGATGCCCACGGGCACCGGCAAGACCTTCACAGCGTTCCTCTGCCTGGAGAAAGTGGGGCGGCCCACGCTCATTATCACGCCCACGCTCGACCTGATGAACCAGTGGTACGCAGAACTCACCGATCTCTTCGGCGTCGAGGTCGGCCTGGTCGGAGGCGGCTACCACGACTTCAAACCCATCACCGTCACCACGTACGATTCCGCGTACATCCACCTGGAAAAATGGGGCAACAAGTTCGGTCTGCTCGTCTTCGATGAGTGCCATCATCTTCCCGGTGCCAGCTATTCGGAAGCCGCGAACGCCGGGCTCGCACCATTCCGCCTTGGCCTCACCGCCACGCCTGAACGTGCCGACGGTGGTGAAGAACGCTTGCCCGAACTGATCGGCCCCATCGTGTACCGCCTCGATATCAACGATGTCGCGGGCGAGTTCCTGGCACCTTACGAAACCCGGCAACTCTTCATCCCACTTACCCCCGAAGAAGAGGAACGCTATCGCACCTGCCGCGATCACTATCGGCAATTCGTGGCGGATCGCGGCATCTCAATGTCTGGCCCGGATGGCTGGAAGCGATTCATCTTCGAGGCGAGCAAGTCGCCTGAAGGGTGGAAAGCGATGCGGGCGTATCGCGAGCAGAAACACATCGAGCGTGCGGCCAGCGGCAAGTTCCTGAAGCTGGAGGAATTGCTCGCCCGGCACGTTCGCGAACGTGCCATCATCTTCACCGCGGACAACGCCACGGTGTACGAAATCGCCCGCCGTTATCTCGTCCCGGCCATCACGCACCAGACCAAGATCAAGGAACGCAAAGGCATCCTGGAGAAGTTCCACAGCGGCGAGTACACAGTGGTGGTGACCAGCCAGGTGCTGAATGAGGGTGTTGATGTGCCGGCCGCGGGTGTGGGAATCGTCTTCTCCGGCACGGGCAGCGCTCGTGAAAACGTGCAACGACTCGGCCGCATCTTGCGAAAATACGGGGACAAACAAGCCGTGCTCTACGAACTCATCGCCCGCGGCACTGCCGAGGAATTCACCAGCGACAAACGCCGACAACATCGCGCGTTCCAGTGAGCGGACGGAGTCGCGTCGTACTCTTGGTATCTGAACGATTGAAACTGTGTCATCACAATGTGGTCAACATGCGTTCGCACCAGCACGGTGCGATCAGCCCAATTTGGCGAACTGCTGCAACTGTGGTTGCACGACACTTTTTACACTCGATCGTTGGCCGCAACTATTTCTCATGACCCGTCAGTGCGAACTGCCACACTGCGGGCGTGCGAACTCCGGGGCGAAGTTCGCCACTTGGAATCACCCACTTCTCTTTCCACTGCACACAAGGCGTGGTGACAGTTGGCGTCTGCCATTCTCCGACGGCCTTCCATTTCGCGGTCTTCGCATCGAATCGCAGGATCGACTTCGTGAACCCTGGGTGTTTCGCGAGTGGAGTGAAGTTGACATTCGTGCCGTCGTCGCCCCCGCAAAGGTGGAAGCTGCCTGCATCGCTGGGTGCAGGGCTCGGCGCAGCGGCGCAGGCGTGAGGCAAGTCGGCGACACGGGACCAGCCCTTGCGTGGATCGAAACGGTATGCATCGCGCAGATACTTGCGGCGCGATTTGCCGTCGTCGTCGGGTTCGAGATCCACGCCGCCGATGAGCCAAAAGGCACCATCAAATGAGGCTGCGACGGCGAGCATTCGCGGGGCACCCGGCCAACTTTCTCCTTCGACCCAGTGCGGTCTCTTGGCCGCGAGATCGAGTGTGTAGAGCGATTTGAGTGTTGCCGAGGCGTCGGGCTTTTCCAGGCCGCCGGCTAGGTAGAGGGTGTCGCCGACGACTGCCCCGCAGGCGTTGGCCACGGGTCGCGGCAAGGAGGGCAGGGGAGTGAAGTCGAGCTTCGTGCCGTTCCAGGCCATGCGGAAGCAATCGGAATAATGCTGGTCCTTGTCGCTGCCGCCAACGCAGATCACGGACCCACGATGTGTGACGCTCACGCCATATCCGAGCGGCCGCGGTAGCTTGCCTGCAGTTCGCCAGGTGCCATCGACACCATCAAGCACATACACGGTATCGTGCCACACCTTCGTACCGCCGTCCCACGGCTTCTTGTCCGGGAAGTTCGCACCGCCCGCCACGAGCAGGGCATCGCCGCTCACACCCGCGAAAGCACCTGCAACACCGTGCACATCCGGGAGGGAGGGCAAGCGTTCCCACGGACCCAGCGCACTGGCGACCACAAGGCAGACACCGAGCATTTCAATCTCCGTTCCACGAAGCGAGAGGTAAGCTCCTGGGCTTGCCTTGTGTGCGGTCGAGCACGAACTTCTGGAAGTAGTAGATGCGTTCTTCACGCGTTCCGATGACGCCGGGGTGTGGACTGGATTCGATGCCACGCTGTACCGCACCATAGATCGCGGCGTCCTCGGCAAAGACTTTGCGGGCGATCAGGTTCGAAAGGGTCTTCAAGCAGCGGTAGAAGCCCCAGGCGCTGGGGCCACGCTTGCGGCCACGGAGGGTAAAAAGGATGCTGCGATACCGGCAGGAACGCGGCCCGGTTGGGAAGACGCACTGCATCATCTTCATCACGTCGAGCGAGGCACCCGTCACGTGCGGATGAACGCAGCGGTGCCAGTATTCGTGCACGACGGGATGGCCGACGCGGCGCACAAGCCAGTCGGTTATGCGGCCGCCGAAGTCGCGCGGCGGGATCGTCTTGAATGAGGTGAAGCTGTCGGTGAGTTCATGCCAGGCCTCTTCCTCGGGCGGAAACTCCTTGAACGTGAGCGGGTGCACCTGCGGAATGTGGTACGACTCCAGTGAGTTCTCGAGCACCACCTTCCAGTTGCACGGGAACTCCTTTTCCCAGGTCGCCGCGTGGCGATAGACTCCGCCATAATATTGCCATTCGTCCCAGACCGGGTCGAGCCAGTCGCGGAGTGACACCTCGTTGTCACTGAGATTGACGAAGAGCAATTCGCCACACGCTTCGAGGCGGAACTTGCGAAGGCAGCTATTCTCACGGTCCCAGGGACGGAAAGCCCGGGCATCAGGGATCTGCCCGGTGCGGCCATCGGCACGGTATTCCCAGCCGTGGTACTGGCAGATGAAACGCTGGCTTCGGCCGCGAAGTTTCGATGTCAACTCGCTGTGCCGGTGTGGGCACACGTTCAGGAATGCACAGCGTTCGCCATCGACGTTTCTGAGCAGCAGTGGTGTGTCGAGAATGGTGAGCGTGAGGAAGTCGCCAGGGCGAGCGAGGTCGCGGGTGGTGGCAACCGGGTGCCAGGCCGGATGAAACAGCTGCTCCATCTCGGCACTGTGCTGGGCTTCGCTTGTGTAATGTTCCGGCTGGAGCAGGTGCCGCAGGTGGTGTTGATGCGTGAACATGGTGGCCGACGCGTGGGGTGGAACGGTAGCCATCACTTTACACACACCACCCCGCTGGCTCGACCCAGATGCTCCAATTTCCCAAAAGCTCACCGCGGAGCGCAAGAACGATCACAGGTGTGTCTATTTTCCGCCTAATTTTTCAATCGAGAGCTCAGGCTGCCACAGCGATAAGAATGTGGGCATCTTGCTGCGGTCCAAACCCGGGATGCTTGGCAGAATGCCCGTGGCCTGCAGGGGCACGTTGGCCGTCACGGCGTACGGCGAGCGGGCGGGATCATTGGGCCTGCGATATAACACGATTTGTGGCGGCACCCCGCAGGACTGGCCCGCCAGCTGGAGTGCATCCTCCAGGTCGCCAATGCGATCGACCAATCCGCGTTCTAAAGCCTGGCTGCCGGTGAAGATGCGGCCATCGAACGTGGTGCCATCTTCGAGCTTGATGCCCGGGCGCGACTGGCGAATCTCCTTGATCATCAGCGCGTGGAACTCATCCGCCATGGTCTGCAGTAATTTCTTCTCCTCATCGCTAAGCTTGTGGGTTGAACTGCCGACATCAATGAATTCACCCGCCTTCACGATCTGCGGAATGATGTTGAACTGTGCCATTAAGTCTTGAAGATTATAGAGGTTAAGCACAACACCGACACCGCCCGTGACGGTGGCAGGCCCCACCACCACATAATCCGCGGCGGAGGCCAGGAAATAGGCACCGCCCGTGGCATTATCGAGCAGACACGCGGTGATGGGCAGGCCCGTGCGAGCCTTGAAACGCAGCAGTTCGTTGCGCATGGTGAGGCACGCGGATACGCCACCACCGGGGCTGTTCACACGCAGCACCACGGCCTTCACGCAACAATCCGCTGCAATCGCATCCAACTTCTCCCGAAAAAACGCGACGGGATTCTCACCGACCGAGCCCGGTCCGTTGAACGGGAAGTTCAGAATAATGCCGTCCACATCGAGAATGGCCACGCGATCCGCACCGTTGCCAGCCTGCACAACCACAGGACGAACGGGCCCCACATCCGGAACGGGCGGGGGAAAGTCCGTCTTCACGTGCGTTTCGACTGTTCCCACGGTGCGAACGGTCGTTTCCGCCTTGATCGGGCCCCGGCAACCGGATGCTGCGAGCGTGCCGAGTAATAAAATCATGACGATGCGCATGGCCGGCCTCGCAGAGCGTGCAATTCACCCACCCGAGTTATTCGGCCGAAGCTGCCCCTTCACATCAGTCTTCCTGCCTGGCATGAGATGTGCAAGCCGTTACACTCGCTACACTCGGACTCAAGTTCCTCGTAAGAAGTACGATCCCGCCTTCCAATACGGTGGCTTGATGCCGTATTTTCTACACTACCCAAATTGCCGAATCGTGCCAGACAGTCGATACTATCACGATCGTCCTTCTTACCCCACGAGAAGCAGCAGTGATCGAACCCCGCGACCTGATCGTTCTGACTCCCACCGGACCCGCAGAGCCGTCGCTGGCCATTGCCGCGGCACGAGCCGGGGCACGCGGAGCACTCGATCTCGAATTCGCGGACGCGGCCGCCCCCACCACGGCGGTCGCACTTGCCCGATTGACGCGTTTCGCACCGCCCGGCTTCGGTGTAAAGCTCGGAGCCAATTCCGCTGCGTTCCTGCCGCTCTTGCCCAAAGAACTCGGTTTCGTGATCCTCGCGGGAAACGCACTCACTGCACACAAGGCCGTTCGTGGGCTGGGCGTCGAGGTTTTCGTCGAGGCCGTGAACCTGACCGAGGCGGCCTCTGCGGTGAAGGCCGGAGTCGATGGCATTATTCTGAAAGGGCATGAATCCGGCGGCCGCATCGGCGCGGATACCTCGTTCGTGCTCGTGCAGAAGTGGCTGCAATTCGCCCGGAAGAACGAACTGACGCTCGATTTCTGGGTTCGCGGTGGAGTTGGCCCGCACACCGCGGCAGCCTGCCTCGCGGCGGGGGCCCGTGGTGTCGTGCTCGATTCGCAGGTTCTGCTCGCTCGTGAGACACCCATCGGCGATGCCACGCGCCGCCGGCTCGCCGGGCTCGATGGCAGTGAGACCGTGGTGCTGGGCACCAGACTCGGAGAGTCCTACCGCTGCTACGCACGCCCTGATAGCTCCGCGGCCCAGGAACTGCAGCGCGAAGAAGAACGCTTGCACAGCCTGACGACTTCACCCGAACAAAAGATTTCCGCCTGGCGCGAGTTTATAGGATCGCGTGTCTCCAGCGATCCGGCCACGGGTCTGTGGCTCGTCGGGCAGGACCTGGCGCTCGCGGCCGGGCTGGCGTCGAAGGGCGTCACCGTTGCCGGCGTCGTGCAGTACTTCTGCGAGAGGGCCGGCAAACTTCTCGATACTGCCCGTGCGCAGCAACACCTGGGTGAAGGTGCGCCGCTCGCCAAATCGCACGGCACGAAGTACCCGATCCTGCAAGGCCCAATGACGCGGGTCAGCGACACGGCGGCCTTCGCCGAATCGGTCGCCAAAGGCGGGGCGCTCCCGTTCCTCGCACTGGCGCTGCTCCGAAAGGCCGAGACCAATGCGCTCCTCGCCGAGACGAAAGCCAAGCTCGGCAAGAAGCCCTGGGGTGTCGGCATCCTCGGCTTCGTGCCCAACGAAATTCGCACGGAACAGTTGGAAGCGATTCGCACGCACAAGCCGCCCTTCGCCATCATTGCCGGCGGCCGACCCGATCAGGCTCGCGAACTCGAGAGCCAGGGCATCCCGACTTACCTGCACGTGCCCTCGCCCGGCCTCTTGAAGATGTTCCTCAAGGATGGGGCCAGGCGATTCATATTTGAAGGGCAGGAGTGCGGTGGCCACGTCGGGCCGCGGGCAAGCTTTGCACTGTGGGAAACCGTTGTCGAGGTGCTGAACGAAGCCATTGCACCGGGCCAACCGTGCGGCGATATCCATGTCGTTTTTGCGGGCGGTATTCATGATGCGACCTCGGCGGCCATGGTCGCTGCACTGACCGCCGGGCTGGCTGAGAAGGGTGTGAAAGTCGGTGTGCTCCTCGGCACCGCGTACCTCTTCACGAAGGAAGCCGTCTCCGCGGGTGCCATCACGGCTCGTTTTCAGAAGGAAGCGCTTGGCTGCGGCGACACGGTGCTGCTCGAATCCGGCCCGGGCCATGCCATTCGTTGCATTCCCACACCTTACGCCGAGACGTTTGAATCCGAGAAGCGGAAGTTACGGGCGGAAGGAAAGACACCACTCGATGTCGGGATGGCCCTGGAACGTATGAACCTCGGCCGGCTGCGTGTGGCCAGCAAGGGCGTTGAACGTGCCAGTGGTGGCGGCAACGGAACGGGTCTGCACACTCTCCCGGCCGATGACCAGTTCAAGCGCGGCATGTACATGATCGGCCAGGTCGCCGCGCTGCGTGATGAAGTGACCACGATTGCGGCACTTCATGCGGATGTCTCGGCAGGCAGCGTGAAGCACCTGAATGCGACACCTTCCCTGCTGCTCCTGCCTGCGGAACCCGAAGCGCCGCCGCCGTGCGATGTGGCCATCATCGGCCTCAGCTGCTTCTACCCGAAAGCCGCCAACCTCACGGAATACTGGCAGAACATTCTCGCCAAGGTGAACGCCGTCGAGGAGATTCCCGCCACGCACTGGGACTGGCGGCTGTACTACGATGCCGACCCCCGTGCCAAGGACAAGATGGTGTCCAAGTGGGGCGGTTTCATGGGTGATATCACGTTCGATCCAATTAAATACGGCATCACACCGAAGTCCATCCCGAGCATCGAGCCCTTGCAACTGCTGCTCCTCGAAGCCGTGAACCAGGGGCTCGCGGATGCCGACTATCTCACTCGTCCATTCAACCGCGAACGCACCTGTGCCATCCTCGGCGTCGGTGGCGGCGGCATGCCGCTCTCCGTCTCCTATGGCTTCCGCACATGCATGCCGCTGCTGGACACAATCCCCGGCATCCCCATTACGGGCAACGAGGTCATCGAGCGAGGAGCCGGCATTCTGCCGGAGTGGACCGAAGATTCCTTCCCCGGCATCCTGCTGAACGTCGCAGCGGGGCGAGTCTCGAACCGCTTCAACCTCGGCGGGCCGAACATGGCCATCGATGCGGCCTGCGGTTCCTCGCTGGCCGCTCTCTATGCCGGTGTCCGCGAACTGAACACTGGCACCAGCGATGTCGCCATCATCATGGGAGCCGACGCGGTCCAGACACCTTACGCGTACGTTGCCTTCAGCAAGACCTACGCCCTGAGCCCGAAGGGCCGCTGCCGACCGTTCGATGCCAGCGCCGATGGTATTGCGCTTGCCGAAGGCATCGGGGTTGCCGTTCTGAAGCGGCTCGCCGACGCCGAACGCGATGGCGACCGCATTTATTCCGTGATCAAGGGTGTGGGTGCGAGCAGTGATGGCCGCGACAAGGGGCTCACGGCCCCACGTGCCGAGGGGCAACTTCGCGCCCTGCACCGTGCCTATGCCCAGGCTCGTATTTCGCCCGCACGCGTGGAACTGGTGGAAGCCCACGGCACCGGGACAGTCGTTGGCGACCAGACCGAGGCCCGTGCGATCGGCCAGTTGTTCCGCGATGCGGGTGGCTTGCCGCGCTCGTGTGCCATCGGTTCTGTGAAGTCGATGATCGGCCACAGCAAGTGTGCTGCCGGGCTCGCCGGGCTCATCAAGGCTGCGTTCGCCTTGCACCACAAGGTGCTGCCGCCCACGCTGGCGGAAGTGCCCAACCCCAAGGCGAACCTGGACGACGGCCCGCTCTTCCTGAATACTGAGGCACGCCCCTGGGTGCATGGTGCTGCACATCCTCGCACGGCCGGCGTGAGTGCCTTCGGCTTCGGTGGAACCAACTTCCACACCGTGCTGGAAGAATATCAGGGCAACTTCTTGAATCGCCCCGAGAGCGGCCTGCGCCAGTGGCCCGC
>JBGSZR010000069.1:0-88288 GCA_041750275.1 Gemmataceae bacterium | reverse complement strand
GCCCACGCCCGCCGAGGACCAGGCGCCACTCGTCCACGAATCGCTCGGCAGCACCTGCAAGAAGCCCGGCTGCACCTTCGCCGGATCGTTGTAGTAGCCGAAGTCGAACGACCCGCCCAACCCCAGCGGCACCGGGAACGTTTCGATGGAATTCCAGTTCACATCGGCATGGCTCGTGCTCGACAACATGCCATTGGGCAACGCGGGCAACGGCGAAATCACTGGGTTCAACACACCAACCACATTGAGGACGAGCGTGTCGCCAGTGCCCATGGTGGGCAGGCCTGCGTTGATGGTGATGGTGGTCGTCGTGCTCGGGAGCACAAAGAATGTATCGCCCAGATCGGTGACGCTTGGAGCTTGCGGATTCGCCTCCAGCGGGTTCGGCTGCCCGTTCACGGTGAGGGCTTCCAGATTCCCCGTGTAGCTCACGGTCTCGCTGCCGCGGCTGACCGCGTTGAGAGTCGTGTTCACCTGGAAACTATCAGCACCCGCTGTGCCGAAGAGGTTGGCCGTGTCCGTGCCCGAGCCGCCCGAATCGGCGATCGTGAATGCTGAGGGCAATGGGCCATTAGAGAATTGCACATTGTATGTATCCGAGCCGCTGGCACCATTGATAGTCATCGCTTCGAGTGTGCCGGTGTATGTTGCATGTTGTGAGACCGGCGAACCATAACCAATCGTCGAGGCTCCACCCGCAGCAGTGGTGTTGACTTCAAATGTTTCAGCCGCCGGGCCGCCGGTGAGAGTCGCAGAGTCCGTGCCGCCCGAACCGCTGTCCGCGATGGCCACGTAGCCGCTTCCGAGCGAGCCGAAGTTCACCATGTAGGAGTCGGAGCCGCCGAGACCATCGAGTGTGAGTGTCGTGGTTCCCGTATTGTTTACTGTAATTGTGTTATTGCCGGTCCAGCCTTCGACTCGCGCCGTGGCTCCATCGACTGTGGCACTGATCGTGGCCTGCTGGGCTCCGCCGAGTCGGCCGAAGTTCAAATTCACACTCCCGGCCGCCGACACCGCATTTGAAACAGTGAGGTTGCCGCCGATGGTGACCAGGACATTGCCGCCGGACGTGGCAGTGAGGCCTGCGGAGGCACCGACGGTGCCGATCGAGAGGGCGTTGGTGTCGTAGTAGGAGAAGCTGCCGACCGAGCTTCCCGCGATCGTGGCGAAATTGTTAGAGGTGTTAGGCAGGTTGACACTGCCGCCAGCCACAACGCGGAGGCCGCTGCCGATAACGGAGCCCGTCTGGGTGACCGCCCCGCCGGCCGTGAGATCAAAAATACCTGCACCCGTGTTAATGGAATTCAAATTGATCGCATCAAACTCACGGATGGTGCTCAGGCCCGCGGAGGTGAGCGCGAGATTCGTGATGGCCGTATCGAGGTCAATGGTTGTTAACGCGCTCACCGTCAGCAAGTTCGCACTGATATTCGTGGAGCCACCATTGCTATCGACGATGGCACCGGCACTGGATGTGAGTGTGACATTGCCCACGCCAGCGTCGAGTGCTCCAACAGCGATGTTGCCCACCGCGGAGGCTGTGATACCGCTGCCGTTCGTGGTGATACTGGAAAGTGAAGCCGTAGATGCCGAGGTCAGCGCGAACGACGTAATGGGTCCGACACCACCGATGGCACCCCCAAGTGTAACCGCTCCCTGCCCGGCGACCGAGGTGCCGATGGCGACCGTCGGTGTGCCGCTGGCGGCATCGATGATGCCGAGTGAAGTCGTGGTCAGGCCAACCAGCCCGGCACCCTGGTCGAGCGTGATGCTCAGGTTCTGACTGACAAGATCGATTGAACCATCGAGTGTGACGGTGCCTTCTCCGTTGGTGTCGCGCACCAGACGGAAGGTGGCGGGGTTGGTGAGGGTGAAGGCACCATATGTGGCGTTCACACCCGTGGCCCCATTACCCCAGACCACAACCTCTCCACCCAAGGGGTCGAGAGCCGCCAGTGCCGGGGCGATGTCAGAGAAAGCATCCGTTCCAACCACCGCAGGCTGGTTCCCGGGAAGCGAAGGATCCGCATCCGTGATCACGAAACCATCCGGGAAACCATTGGCAGCGGTCCATTCATCATTCACATACGAGAATACTGGCAATCCCACGGGAGGACCTTGATAGGCTCCAATATTGCTGGCACCCACGGTCGGAAAGCCTGTGGCTGTGAATAATGCCGGCGAACCGAATTTGAGGGCATAGAACACATCCGTCTGATCGACAACAGGGATGAAGGGGTCTGTGCCATCGAATTTCGGATCACCCACGATGTTGCCGTCAACGCCGATGGTCACCGCAGCATTGAAATTAAGATCGTTGCTCCAGAACAAGTTGTTATTGACAGTTGTGCCCGCCCCGGCATTCACTGCAATACCCTGCTTCATTGCTGGGGAGTTGAGAATCAAATCGATACTGGTGCCTGCGTCGCCTGGCACCGTTGTGGTGCCGATGGGGTCGTCCATGTTCCAGTACGCCACGAGCCGAGGATCGCCTGTGAACGCTGCTCCGCTCGATGCAATTAATGTGGCCCGTTCAGCAGGTGTGAGCACGGCATTGAACCACACAACATCATCCATGAGTCCGTCGAAATAGCGATCAACACCGCTACCATCCCGGCCTACAGTCATGAGTCCATTGACGGTATCAACGAGATTCGCCCAATTCGTGATGTTTTGATCAAGTGATGCACTAGCGTAAGTGACTTCGGTGCCATTGATATAGATTCGGAACTCGCCAGCTGTCGGTGTCAGGCGTTGCCAGGTGTATTGCAGATTGAGCCAGGTGTCCGTGTTGGCCGCGATCCCCTTATTGCCCGAAGAGATGGTAAACTCATCTGGATTCACGCCACGCTGCGGGCTGCCATAGAACTGCCCCGAACTGCTTTCGCGGTACTGGAACTCGAAACCACTATTTCCAGGTCCTTCGAAGAACTGGTTGCGGTCAGAAAGGTCGGCTGCCTTGATCCAGAAATTCAGCGTTCCGGCGGCACCCACATCAAACTGCGAACTCTGAAATGTGCCATAATCATCAATTCCATCAAATTCTAACGCTCCACCAAAGACACCCTCGCCGGGGCGAAACTGTGGGCCATCATTCGTGAGTGTGTCAAGGGATGTGTACACGTTGAGTAGAATGCCATTCTTACTGTCCAGTTCCACGGTGCCAGAAGTGGTGTCGAGATCCCAGTGTGCAACCAATCGCGAATCCGCACTCAGTGTGCTGACACCGCCCGTGCGAACTGCTGACAGGTCAGTCGTGTTCAACACATCATCAAACCAGCCGATGTCGTCCATCAAGCCATCGAACATCCGAGAAAGGTCCGCAGGGTCCCGACCAACAAACATCAATCGATTCGCCGTTTCGATGGGATTCACCCAGTTGGCAATGTTCTGGTC
This sequence comes from Gemmataceae bacterium, assembly GCA_041750275.1. Lineage (GTDB taxonomy): Bacteria > Planctomycetota > Planctomycetia > Gemmatales > Gemmataceae > JBGSZR01. The sequence continues at coordinate 84,892 of JBGSZR010000069.1, read as the reverse complement.
GAAGCCCGCGAGGTAGGTGACTTCTGAGCCATTGAGGTAGATTCTCGCTATGCCGAGTGACTGATCCCAGGTCACCTGGATATTTGTCCAGTTGTTGAGCGCCGAGGCACCGGCTCCACCAGATTGAATCGCGAAATCGGAGTTTACAGGCGTGTTCATCCGCGTATAGAACTGCCCGCTCGTATTGGTACGAAATTGGACTTCGAAGCCGCCTTCAGTTGGACCCTCAAAGAACTGATTTCGTCGGGTGACGTCATGCATTTTCACCCAGAAGCTCAGTGTGCCCTTGGCCCCCACATCAAAGAGTGGGCTCTGGAAAGTGGCATAGTCGTCAACACCATCGAATTCCAGTGACCCCGTGTTCCCTGGAATTGGCGCGAAGTCGTCATTTCTCCAGACCGGCGCGCCCACTGTCGGTGTGAACTGATAGCCGCGGAAAATGTTATCCTGCACCAGCACGGGTCCAGAAGTGGTCGAGTTCGGGCTGCTATAGTAACCGGTTGGTTGGTAACCGGCCGCGGAGAGAAGGTTGCCGTCGCGCAGATCAAATGTGTTATAGAGGATATTCAATCCTGCGGGTGTTAGCAGGTTTCCGCGCAGATTCGAGATCGTATGCACCTGGTTCATCGGCGAGGAGAATTGATTGCCCGTGACGCCTGCGGCGAAATAATTATAGCTAATCTCACCGCTCGCGGGGCTGTTATACTCCATGAAGATCGAGCTATACCACTCGCTGGTGACGTCGAAACCATTGAAGCGGTGCAACTCCTCGAACGAGTTGCGAGTGATGAGCATGTTCTCGCCCGCACCGCGAATCGCAGCCCGATTCAAGGTGCCTGTGAATCGACTGTCCTGAATCGTCACACCATTTGCGGTCCCCAAGAAAATGCCTGCGCGGTTCTCATTGGAGGCGAAATGGACATTATCGAACGTGGCGGCATTGCCGTAAGTGGCGGGGGCACCGGCATTGTTGAGCCACACGAGATAGCCGCGACCTGCGGAGGCGGGCGATGTGGTCTGCCAACCGCCGAGAGTCAAGTTGGCAAGCGTCACGTCAGAGTATCGGATTTCAAACGCCCGATCTTCCGTTGCGGTTGCCTCGCCCGATCGCTTCAGAACTGTAACATCCTGGCCCGCACCCGTGATGATCACCTGCTTCGTGATGTTAAGTTGACCTGTATGAACGTAGGTCCCATCCGAGATGTTAATCAGATCAGTGTCATTTGCAGCGAACAGTGCAGCCGACAGTGAGGCAAAGATATCGACGCCAGGTGTCAGGCCAGTGACGCTTGCAGGTTGGCTGCCCGATGAGGTGAACTCAGTACCAGCCATTCCTGGTGTGGCGTCGACCCAGAGTGTCGCTGGCACCACCCGATCCTCGAGCATCTCGATCGGCCGGCCCAGGCATTTTGGGCTTTTGCGAATGGGGGTGGCCGTTTGGCTGCGGAAGGCGCGGGTGAGCAGGTCGCGGACGGATTTCTTTGCGGACATGGGGCGGCCTCGACTGTGGGTGTCAATCTTGGGGGCTAAGCGTAATACGCACATCGATCCGGCAACCGGACACGAGTGCGGCGAATCTTCCTGATTTTTGTTCAAATGTGAGGGCAGGAGAACGCCATCACGGCACGGCCGATGCGGCAGACGACTTAACTGTCAAGGACAAGTTAAAATGCGTCCATCAGCGTGGACTCGGCAAGATAGGGATATTAAATCGAGTGATAGCACACTTTGCCAAGACGAAACTTGGAAAAATACGAAAGTGATGCCGTGCGAGCATGATGAACAGACGGAATAGCCTGCGAATTAACACCAGGCGGCCCAACCGAGGCGGGTGGTAGAGTGCGAAGGAAACTGACGATCGGCAATATTTATCGAACGATTGAGATGATCCGGCAAACTGGGTAATTTAAGAAGTGACCGTGCAGGGCAAGCCGTGAGCTCCGCTCACGGCTTGCGTCTTTGATTCAGGCGATGATTGAATGATTGTTATTTCTGCGTCACGCCGAGGTGGGGCGGGCGCTGCGGAAGGCTTGCATGACTTCGTAAAGGTCGTGGTTGACGGCGACCTCGTCGTCGAGGAAGTCCTTGAGCCAGATGAAATTCATGCGTTGAGCCATGGCGACGAGCGGGAGCAGGTCGCCAAGGCGGACGCGGATTTCCGGGCTGGGGCGATCGAAAACCTCTTCTTCCGGACCGGCATAGAGTCGCAGGCGTGCGGCCATGATGAGCCCTCCTTGAGATCCGTGACCGGGCGGTCTCGTTCGGGCGGTGTCGCGTTTGAAGGTGGCAAGTTCGTGCGAACATTTGCCCAGACACCGCATCTCCGCCGACTGCCCGGCTCCTCAGTGCCCTTCCATCGACCGGCGAAAGCATTCCACTTGAAGCGTTCCGATTCGCATTGGGGCGATTCTTATGCGGTGCGGTAAGATGTGCCAGCATGGCAAGAGGTGCGGGTAGCATGACGACATTTGCAGTGCTGGGCAGCGGCGGTTGGGGGACGGCCATCGCGCTGTCGCTGGCCGAGAACCCAAATTATCGGGTCCGACTCTGGAGCGCCCGAGCGGAGACGGGGCAGCGCTTGGTTCAGGAGCGCGAGAACACACGGTTGTTGCCGGGCGTGCCGATCCCGGAGGCTGTGCGGCTGACTTGTGATGAGGCGGAGGCGGTGGAAGAAGCGGATTGCTGGATCGTGGCAGTGCCAACGGCGTTTCTGAGGGCGACGATGACGCGGTTTGTGCCGCTTCGCAATCCCGATGTGCCGATCGTGAGCCTGACGAAAGGCATCGAGGTGGCCACATTCGCCCGTCCCTCGGAGATTCTGGAGGGGTTGCTGCGAACGGAAAGACTGGCAGTGCTGAGCGGGCCCAGCCATGCGGAGGAAGTAGCGAAGGGATTGCCGACATCGCTGGTGGCGGCCGCCGCAGATTTGTCGCTGGCGGTGTGGGTGCAGCGGCACCTGGGTACCGATCGTTTTCGGGTGTATACCAATTCGGATGTGACCGGGGTGGAACTGGCGGGTGCCCTCAAGAACGTGATGGGCATCGCTGCGGGCATCTGCGATGGGCTGGGCTTCGGGGATAATGCGAAGGCGGCACTCCTGACACGCGGACTTGTGGAGATGACGCGCTTTGGTGTGGCGCACGGGGCGGAACCGGCCACGTTTGCCGGGCTGGCGGGCATGGGCGATCTCATCACCACGTGTTTCAGTGGGCACGGCCGGAATCGCCGCGTGGGTGTGAGGCTGGGGCAGGGTGAGCCGTTGGAGAATGTGCTGGCCGGGCCGCAGGTGGCGGAGGGTGTCTATACGTGTCGAAGTGTGCACGAAAGGTCGAAAAGAATGGACCTGGATGCCCCCATTATGACGGCCGTTTATCAAGTGTTATATGAAGGGAAGTCTCCGCGTGATGCCGTGCAACAATTGATGACGCGGCGGCCCAAAGACGAACGTTTTATGTGAGGAAGTTGAACATGCTGAACGTGGCGTTCAAGGAATGGGCGGTGATTTGTCGGGCACTCGGCGATGGTTTGCAGTCGGTGATCATTCGCAAGGGTGGCATTGCCGAGGCGGCAGGGGAATTTCGGCCGGAACACGAGCGATTCCTGTTGCTGCCGACCTACTACCACGAGCGACAGCGAACCGGCATCAATCCCGAGTTGTTGCCGCTTCTGGATGCCGTGGAAACGTCGCGGCCTGCTGCGGGAAGCTTGCAATTCACGCACTTCGCGGAGGTTGCGAAGGCGATTCACCTCGCCGAGTTGGAGCAGGCACTGGCACTCGAGACTCTCCACGGTTGGACGGCGGAAACCATACGCCAGCGCTTTGAGTACCGCGCGCCAGGGCTCCATGTGCTGCCTGTGCGTGTGTATGAATTGGCGAAACCGGTGAATGTGTTGGATATGCCCGAGTATGCGGGATGCAAGACGTGGGTGCATCTGGCTGAAGGTGTTGAAGCCGAGGGTGCGCGGCCTGTGCTCACGGATGAGTCGTTTCATGAGGTGTTGAAGAAACTCACTGCTCTCACTTTGCGGGGTGTTGCATGATTCTCACAGATAATGCCGTCAGGCAATACCATACCGATGGTTATTATTTGGCCAAAGGCTTCTACGATTCCGATGAAATTGGGCTTTTGCTGCGGGCCGCGAAAGAGGACCATGAACTCGATCGCCGATCGTTTGGCCGGGCTGATGGCGAAGGCGGCGTGGTGCGGCTCTCGCTCTGGAACCACCCCGGTGATGGCATCTATGGCATGTTTGCACGCGGCGAACGAATTGTGCGAAGCTGCGAAAAATTATTAGACGGTGAGGTTTACCATTATCACTCGAAGATGATCCTCAAAGATGCCAAAGTCGGAGGTGCTTGGGCCTGGCATCAGGATTACGGCTACTGGTATCAGAATGGTGTGCTCCAGCCACTGCTCACCAGTGTCTTCATTGCGGTCGATCCCTGCACACGCGAAAATGGTTGTCTGCAAGTCGTCAAGCATTCTCACCTGTGTGGCCGCATTACGCATGTGCTCACAGGTGAGCAGGCGGGTGCAGATCGCGATCGCGTTGAAGAGATGCTGAAGCGCCCCGAGCAATTTCCCCTCGAGCACATTGTGATGGAACCCGGCGACGCGTTATTCTTCCACTCGAATCTGTTGCACCGCTCGGATCAGAATCGCAGCGAGCATTCACGCTGGGCGATGATCTGTTGTTATAATGCGGCGCGAAATGATCCATATAAGGAAAGCCATCACCCACGCTATACACCGTTAAGTGTTGTTCCCGATGAGGCCATCAAAGGCGTTGGTGTGAGGCGATTTGCTGAGTCTGGCAATGTCGCCTGGCTGGAGGATGCCCGGGATAGCAGTGCGAAGTCATTGCTCGAAGAGCAGTGATGCCCTGATCCGGAAGTGTCCCCTCGTTTGCCTTGTCCACATCGTTCGCCGCGGCTAATACAACCCCTCTCTTAATCCAGGGGTATCGCGGCATGTCGGAAGCGATTGGCATTGCGCTCATTGGCTGTGGCACCGTCGGCAGTGGAGTGGCCAGTGTGCTCCTGGAGCAGTCCGAGCGGATCACGGCGCGAGCCGGGCGACCGCTCTTGCTTCGGCGTGTGGTTGTCCAGGATCTCTCAAAAGCACGCGACGCGGCGATTCCGCAAGACGTCCTTGGCACAGATGCTGCGTCGGCGATTACCGATCCTTCCGTTCACGTGGTGGTCGAGTTAATTGGTGGCACCACGACTGCAAAACGAATCGTGCTGGATGCTCTCGCCGCCGGGAAGCATGTTGTCACGGCGAACAAGGCTTTGCTAGCCGAGTGCGGGACCGAGTTGTTCGAGGCGGCCCGCAAGCATGATTGCACGGTTTGCTTCGAGGCGGCCGTTGCGGGTGGCGTGCCCATCATTCGGGCTCTCGGTGAAAGCCTGGCCGCGAATCAAGTCACGGCCGTGCAGGGTATCTTGAACGGCACCTCGAACTTCATCCTCACGGCGATGGCCGAGCGTGGCTTGAGCTATGCCGCTGCACTCGCCGAGGCCCAGCGGCTGGGGTACGCCGAGGCGGACCCCACACTGGATGTGGATGGCTCGGACGCGGCCCACAAACTGGCAGTGCTGGCCCAGATTGCCTTCGGCGTCACGGCGAAACCGCACGAGATCGAACGACAGGGCATCGACACCCTGGACGCCATGGACATCCGCTTCGCCTCCGAACTCGGCTACACCATCAAATTGTTGGCGGAGGCGTGGACCAGTTCGCGAATGCGGAGTGCGGAACGCGGCGTGCGAAGTGAAGTGAGTACTGGCACGCCAAACTTGAAGAGCGTGGCGTTGCATGTGGCACCCGTGCTGTTACGGCACACGGATTTGCTGGCCCAGGTGCGTGGCGCGTATAACGCGATCTCGGTTCACGGTGATCTTGTCGGCGAGACACTCTATCAGGGTCCCGGTGCCGGGCGGATGCCGACGGCGAGTTCCGTTCTCGCGGATCTGATCGATCTCGCGGTCGGCCGAGCACAGTGCACCTTCGCGGCGGCGCGATTGTGGAGCCCGATCGGCAAAGGCTACACGGTCGAGGCAGGCGAGCGGGTGCAAAGTCGCTTTTACCTGCGTTTGCTCGTTGCGGATCGCCCCGGGGTGCTGGCCGATGTCACACGCATCCTGGCGGATGAGCGTATCAGCATCTCGAGCATGGTTCAGCACGAAGCAGCAGAAGGCGTCATCGAGCCGGTGCCGCTGGTCATTGTGACACATTATGCCGAGACCGGCCGCTTCAAGGCAGCCGTGGCCAAGATCAATGCGCTCGTCACTCTCAGTGGCCCCGCTGTTTACTACAGCATGGGAGACTGAGGGATCATTCGGAATGTGGAATTCGGAATTCGGTATCTGAAGCTAATAGCACTCAGGTTACTGCACATCGCCTGATTCGACCTCGCCCCTGAACTCCAAACTCCAATCTTTGGAATTCCCTCAAGTTCACTTGCGTGGTTGCCGAGTCGAGGGTATTTCCCCGGGCCGATTCATATTCCGGCGAAGGGGAAACACATGACGACCGAACCACGGTTCCTCGGTATTCTGCGCGGCCGGCGCTGGGTGCGTGGCCTTGCTGCAGCCGGACTGGTCGGCACATCGCTCTGCGGCACCGGCGTGGTCTCGGCCCAGCAGACCGCACCGGCAGTCGGGCAGCCACAGCCTTCGGACTATTCACGCCGGGCCGTCGCCTTCATCCACGGCAACCATCCGATCTCGCGCGAGGATCTCGGTGAATTCCTGATCGCCCGTGGCGGCATGGATAAAGTCGACCTCATGGTGAATCGCAAGATCATCGAGGTGGAAGCGGCCCGACTGGGTGTCGTGGTGACGTCCGATGAAGTCGAAGCCGGGCTGATGGATGATCTCCGCAGCATCGGTGTGAGCCGCGATGAGTTCCAGCGGTTGGTGCTGCCGCGTTATGGCAAGTCGCTTTACGAATGGCAGGCCGATGTGATCCGCCCGCGGCTGGTGCTGGCGAAGATTGCCCGCCCGCGTTTCGCGATCAGCGAGGATGAGTTGAAGCGTGCCTTCGAGAGCGAATACGGCGAAAAGCGCGAAGCCCAGATCATCGTTTATCCCAAGAGCACAGTGATCCCGGCCGATGCGAAGTTGAAGATCCAGACCGATGCGGCCGAGTTCGACAAGGCTGCCGCGGCCCAGCCGGACAAGGCGCTCGCCACCGTGGCCGGGCGCATCACGCCGATCGGTCGGCACATTGAGGGTGAAGACCCCAAGTCCGAGGAAGTGCTCTTCAGCCTCAAGCCAGGAGAAGTCAGCCCCTGGTTCGAGACGGCGAATGCCCAGATGATCATCAAGTGCCTCCGGGTTGTTCCGCCGGATGCGAATGTGACCATCGAGAAGGTTCGACCACAACTGGAGAAATCCATCGCGGACAAGAAGTTGAGTGCGCTGATTCCGGATGTGTTTGAGGAGATTAAGAAGCGGGCGAACCCGACTTACACGCAGCATGTGCCTCTGCCTCCGCAGGCAGCGACACCGCCGGGAAGCCCGCCTTCACCCACGGCCGTCCGAGTCGAATGCCCGGATCCAAAAGTGCTCGCGTTTATCTTCGGGAACATCCCGGTGACACGCGAGGACCTCGGCGAGTTCCTGATCGCCCGCGGCGGATACGAGAAGCTCGACCTGCTCGTGAACAAGAAGATCATTGAATTCGAAGCGGCCCGCAGGCAACTCACCGCCACGCCGGAGGAGATTCAGGCCGTGCTGACGGATGATCTCATGGGTCTCGGCATCTACAAGGAGCCACCGCCCGGAGGCAAGCGCGAAGACTCAATCAAGCAGATGAAGGCGGACTTCGTGCAGCACATTCTACCCAAGCGTGGCATGACGCTGTTCGAGTGGGAAGAGGATGTGATCAAGCCACGAATCCTGCTCGGTAAGATGTGCCGTGACACCGTGAAGGTGACAGAAGAGGATCTGCAAAACGCAGTCGAGAACAAGTTCGGGGAGAAGCGTCAGGCGAAGATCATCATCTGGCCGAAGGAGCAATTCCGGGCCGCTCAGAAGGAGTGGGATGATGCTCGCAAGGGGGCGTCGCAGCCGGAGCGCGATGCCAATTTCGATAGCGTGGCTCGGCGGCAACAGGATCCGAACCTGGCCAGTGCGGCCGGGCTCGTGGCTCCGATGGGCCGGCACACCGATGCAGATAATGCCATCGTCGAGAATGTGCTCTTCTCACTCAAGGAAGGCGAGGTGAGCCAGTTATTCGAGACGCCCGCTGGCATCATGTGCATCAAGTGCATCAAGATCTTGCCGAAAACGGCGACCGTTTCGCTCGACCAGGTTCGGCCGGCACTCGAGAAAGAAGTGTTCGACAAGAAACTGGCAAAGGCGATCCCGTCTCACTTCGGCCAACTCAAGCAGCAGGCGGCTCCAAATATCTTGTTGAAGGGTCCACCCTCGGCCGCGGAGAATCGGAACGGCGTGAACCAGATCATTAACCAGGCCGGCGGCCCGCCGATGTTGCCGATGCCGATGAAGTGAGTGAAGTCGTGATGCTGTCATTGCTCCTGGCCGATGCTGGTCCGCCGCCCGGGCTGTTCTTCGGCTTCCTCGCCTGCACGGGGATTGCCGTCGCCTTGTTGATAACGGGTGTGGTGCTGCTCGGATTGTGGCTGGCAAAACGACAGCGTGCGAAGGATAATCCACCCGATGCACCAGTCGATCGCGACAGGTGAGTGGATTGCCCGCTTCGAAAAGCGGGCTTCGTGCGTTGGCCTCTGATGTCTGTTTCCACACCCATGCTCGACTCGCCGCGCCTGACACTCCGCGTGCCGGGGCTGGCGTTTGCGCTCGGCTTCCTCGGGCTCGCAATCGTCGCCGCGGTGCTCGCCGGGGCCTTGCCCATAGGCTTCTCGATTGCCACCGTCTTCCTCTTTGCCGGCCCGCATAACTGGCTCGAATGCCGATATGTCATGGGTCGATTGCCGGCCCGCGTCGGCAAGCTCCGTGGCTTCTTCATCACTTCGGGGCTCGGCATTGTTGGCCTCACGTTGGGCTACGCCTCGCTGCCCTGGCTCATCGAACAATTGCCCGATGCCGGCTGGATCGCGCCGCTGTACGCCTGCTGGAATAGCCTCTTCCTGGTCTGGATTGCTTCGCTCGTCTGGATGCGGTCGCGCACCAATCCGCGCTTCGACGGCGGCTGGGTCTGGCCGACGACACTCCTGCTCGCCTCGGGTGTCTGGCTCAGCCCTCTCACTTTGAATATTGCGCTGGTCTATCTGCACCCCTTGCTGGCTCTCGTGTTGTTGGACCGCGAATTGAAGCGTTCGCGTCCGGCCTGGCGAATCGCTTACCACATCACATTGTTGGTTATACCTGCACTGATCGCCTTGCTCGCCTGGCAACTCCATGCCGCCCCCGACCTCCGTGGCACCGACCCACTCACGGCCGCCATCACGCACCATGCTGGTGGTGGCTGGATCGAGGGCGTTTCCACTCATTTCCTCGTGGCGGCCCACACCTTTCTCGAGATGGTGCACTACGGCGTCTGGGTCGTGCTTATCCCTCTCGTTGGCATGCGCTCGCTGCCCTGGGAGCTCAAGACAATCCCGGCTGCGCGACGCAATGCGACCTGGAAGCACGGCGTCACAGCGTTGCTCGTTGCAGGGCTGTTCGTGGTAATCGTGTTGTGGGTTTCCTTCGGTATCGACTACGAAGCGACCCGCCGCGTCTATTTCACCATCGCCATGCTGCACGTTCTCGCCGAGATTCCCTTTCTTTTACGCATGGTGTGACGTGCCCGCGATGGCGTACTGGGAAGCGATGCTGGTGGGGTACATGCTCACCATCGCCGTGGAGACGGTGGTGTTGCTGGCGGGGCTTTCGCGCCGGCACACGGTTCACGTTCGCCTCTTCGCTGGAATCTGGTTGACCGCCTGCACTTATCCCGTGGTGTGGCTCGTGCTGCCACCGCTGTTCGAGGATCGTGCCACCTTCCTCATGGTCGCAGAGAGCTTCGCCCCGGCCGCAGAGTGCCTGCTGTTCTGGTTCGCCTTCGTGCGGCCCTTGGCTCGTGAGCAGGGCAAGACTATTCGCGACTTCGTCGCGATCACAGTTGCCAACTTCTGCTCGTTCGGGCTCGGCGAACTGATCTACTATCTCGCTGACTGAGGAGTAGCCGCGATTGACCGCCCAGCGTCTGCCTGGCATATGCCAGGGTGATGCGATTGGGGGAATCAGGCGACGGGGGGTGAGCCATGCTGCGGTGGTCGTGTGTTGGACTCTTGCTCTTCGTGGTAGGATGCAAGGGAGTCGTGAATCAACGACAAGCATACACGCCGTCGCCGGATGTCATTCCGGCTCCGAGCAATGGCATCACGATTGAGGATCACCGGCCAGACTGGGAGAAGCGCCCCTTCATGGGACCCGTGTCGCTTTATCACCTGGGCAAGGTGAAGCCGAATCCCTGGGATCAACTGGCAAATGAAACGGAGGCAGTCGTCGCGGCGATGCCTGAGAAGCCCGAACGTGTCGATGTCACGGTGACAGCGTTCCGGCTGGTGCGAAAGGATGAAGCCGCACCCGTGACCCTGGGCGATGCGGTTCAAGTGCAAGTGGGTGATCGCAGAAGCACAGCGGGCGGTCGTGCCGCGGTTGGCGATGCCATGAATTATCAGGCGGCACTGAACGCCCAGCAATCGGGAGACCAGGCCACGCTTCAGCGTGTCGGCTCAGCAATGACGGGGCAGGGGCCCACGACCACGAATGGCGCACCGCCCCTGGGAATCCAGGTGGGCACTCCGAAATCGGTGGGCGGTGAACTTACTTTCTTCGATGAGTACACGAGCGGTGCGACCTGCGAGATTCATGCGGTGATTCGGCTGACTTTCGTGAGTGGGCAGGAACAGGTTCTCACGCTGAAGGGCCTCGGAGCCAGCCAAAACACATCCGGCACGGCCTACTGGGGTGAAGCCCTCGAGTTCTCCGTGCGCCAGGCCGTGTGGAACTTCGGCAAGCAATTCCGACAAGGCGTCGGCCTGCCAGCAGAATGATTCCGGGAGGAATCGATCATGGGCCTCTTCCACTACGACGATCGCACGGTCCCCGCACTTGTCACGGCCTTGCCCGGCCCGAACGGGGCGGCACTTCTCAAACGCGATGCCGAGTTTGTCTCACCATCGTACACCCGGGCCTATCCTCTCGTGGTCGAGCGTGGCAGTGGAGCCGTGGTCGAGGATGTGGATGGCAACCTCTTCCTCGATTTCACGGCCGGTATCGCCGTGAACGCCACGGGGCATTGCCATCCAGAAGTGGTTGCCGCGATCAAGGATCAGGCGGACAAACTGTTGCATATGAGCGGCACGGATTTCTATTATAAACCGCAAATCGATCTCGCCGAACGCCTTGCCACCATTGCACCGGGATCCTCATCGAAGAAAGTGTTCTTCACGAACAGCGGAGCAGAAGCGGTCGAAGCGGCTCTCAAATTGGCCCGCTGGCACACCCAACGCAACCGCATCGTTGCATTCTTCGGGGCATTCCACGGCCGAACCTACGGGGCGATGTCGCTGAGTGGCTCGAAGGTCGTGCATCGCCGCGGCTTCTCGCCACTCGTGCCGGACATTCACCATGTCGAATTCCCCCGGGAATGCCCGATCATCTGCGCATCGAATCCGGCATGTACGTCCGGCGGTGTGTGCTCACTCATCGCAGACATCACACACACTATCTTCCATCGCACCTGCCCGCCGGAAGAAGTCGCGGCCATCTTCGTCGAGCCGATCCAGGGTGAAAGCGGCTACCACCCGTTGCCTGCGGGTTGTCTCCCGGCCTTGCGCGCCCTGTGCGACAGGCACGGTATCTTGCTCGTGGTCGACGAGGTGCAATCGGGGATGGGGCGAACCGGCAAGATGTTCGCCGTGGAGCACTACGGCGTGGAACCCGATATTGTTTGCTCGGCGAAGGGCATTGCCAGCGGCATGCCGCTGGGAGCGATCATCGCCAAGTCCAGCGTGATGAACTGGCCCAGCGGTAGCCACGCCAGCACCTTCGGCGGCAACCCCGTCAGCTGCCGGGCCGCACTCGCCACCATCGACTTGCTCGAACGCGAGTACATGGCGAACGCCACCGAGCGCGGCGAACAACTCCGCGATGGGCTGCGTACACTGGCTGCCAAACATCCCACACTTACCGGCATCCGCGGGCTCGGCCTGATGACGGCCTTCGATCTGCCGACCGGTGCGGCACGTGATGCCGTGGTCCAGGCGTGCTTCCAGCGTGGCTTGCTGCTTCTCGGTTGCGGCGAAACGGCCATCCGCTTCTGCCCACCGCTGTGCATCAGAGCCGGGCAAGTTGATACGTGTTTGCAGATCCTCGACGAGGTGTTGACGCAGTCCTAACCATCAGCATGATGATGTTTTCGGTCGATACGATTTGACTCGCCGGGCATTTCCCGCTAAATCTAGCACGTTCCCAGGGCTGGAGTGTTGCCCGGGATGCGTTCGTTTCCGCAGGATAGCGGGGTCCCGCATGGCCATTCTTCTCGTCACCGGCGGTTGCGGCTTCATTGGCTCGAACTTCGTTCGCCAGCTACTCAAAGCCGATCCCGAGACGCGCGTCCTCAATTTCGACTGCCTCACCTATGCGGGCAATCTCGCCAATCTCACGGACGTGGAGAAACACCCCCGCTACCAGTTCATCAAGGGTAATATCACCAGTCGCGACGATGTCCGCGCGGCCATGCAGCTGGGTGTGACAGACATCATTAACTTTGCCGCCGAAAGCCACGTCGATCGCAGCATCCAGGACAGCGGCCCATTCGTGCGAACCAACGTGATCGGCACGCAGACGCTGCTCGATGCTGCCCGCGAATTCAACGTGAAGAAGTACGTCCAGGTGTCCACGGATGAAGTCTACGGCAGCCTCGGTGACACGGGTCTTTTCACTGAAGAGACGCCGTTGCACCCGAATAGCCCGTACTCCGCCAGCAAAGCAGGTGCGGATTTGCTCGTGCAGGCCTATCAACACACCTTCGGCCTCAACGCCGTCATCACGCGCTGCTCGAACAACTACGGTCCGTTCCAGTTCCCCGAAAAACTCATTCCGCTCTTCGTCACAAATCTGATGAAGGACGAACCGGTGCCGGTTTATGGCGATGGCCAGCAGATCCGCGACTGGATTCACGTGCTCGATCACTGCTCCGGTATCGAAGCGGCCTGGAGGCGCGGCGAATCGGGGCAGGTGTACAACTTCGGCGGCAAGTGCGAGAAAACCAATCTCGACCTCACGCACTTGCTCATCGATCTGGTCGGCAAGCCGCGCACGCTTATTCGATATGTGAAGGACCGCCCCGGCCATGATCGCCGCTATGCCATCGATTGCTCGAAGGCCGAACGCGAACTCGGCTGGGAGCCAAAGGTACCTTTCGATGCCGGGCTACGCGATACTATTGCCTGGTATCGCGAGAACGAAGCGTGGATTGCTGCCATCAAAAACAAGGATTATCTGGGTTACTACGAGAAACAGTACGGCAAACTCTAAGGAATCAACATGGCCATTCGCGGAGTCATCCTCGCCGGCGGCAAAGGCACCCGCATGGGCGAACTGACGAAAGTCACCAACAAGCACTTGCTTCCGGTCGGGGCCTGGCCAATGGTCTATCACCCGCTCAAGAAGCTGGTGGGGGCCGGACTGCAGGATATTCTGCTCGTCTCCGGCACCGAGCACATGGGTGACTTCGTCGAACTGCTCGGCTCGGGCCGCGAGCACAATTGCCGCCTCACTTATCGCGTGCAGGACGAGGCCGGCGGCATCGCCCAGGCACTCGGCCTTGCCGAGCACTTCTGCATGGGGAGTCGCTCGTGTGTCATGCTCGGCGACAATATCTTTCGCGATCCGCTCGTCCCCTTCATCGAAAAGGCCAACAGCCGCCCGGACTGGGCCTGGATCGGTCTGCAGAAAGTGCATGACCCGGGTCGCTACGGTGTCGCCGAGTTGAAGGGCGAACAGGTGATTGGCATCGAAGAGAAGCCCGAGAACCCCAAAAGTGATCTCGCCGTCGTCGGCGTGTACATTTATCCGCCGGATGTGTTTGGCCTCATCAAGTCCCTCAAGCCCAGTCGGCGCGGCGAACTCGAAATCACCGATGTGAACACGCATTACCTCAGCCAGGGCCGCCTCGGTTGCAGTATCATCGACGGCTACTGGACCGACGCCGGCACCCTCGATTCGCTGGACGTGGCCAACGAACTCGTCCGCAAGGACCCGCCGCGGTTTTAAGTTCAAGGCAATGATTGCGGAATGCATCACATGACGTGATTTATCGTGATCTCAATGCTGGCGAGCGGCCCCGTCATGGGGCTGTTGGTGTACTTCTCATCAATCGCACATCGTAGCACGTGTCGTGGAACAATCCCCCTTCCAGGGCCGCTCGACTACTCCTCTTCTTCCTTCGCTTTCTCGCCCTTCACGCGGAAGAGCAAAAGGTTTCGGCCGTATTTTCGGACATCCCAGAGCGGCAAGTCCGGCAGCGATTCGATGGGGAAGCCGTCCTCGGCCTGGATGGTGAGCACGGAGTCGTCCGGGGCTTTCTCGAGGAGGATCTTGACGAGCGTCAGAAACTCGTCCGCTTTTTCGGTGAGGTCCGGGAACGGTGGACTCAGGAAAAGATTGACAGGCTCCGTGCCAGTCGGGATCCAGCGCTCGGCCCAGCGATAGGTATCGGCGCGCAACACCTGCACCTTGTCTGCTATCCCGAACTCAGCCGCATGTTTCTGAATGTCGGCCACCAATCGCGCATCGAACTCGATCAACCGGGCCGATGTGGCTCCCCGGCTCACGGCTTCGAGGCCGTTCACACCCGTGCCCGCAAAGATGTCGTAAAAGACGCGGCCCGGTACGGCATTGCCCAGGATGCTGAAGAGGGCTTCCCGCACCATTTGTGGTGTGGGCCGCATCCCCTCATGCACAAATACCGTGAGCTTGCGACCCCGCAGCGACCCAGCCACGATGCGAATTTGCGTCTTCTCCGGCACGTCTGGCACCTGTTCGAAAAATTCCGGACCTGGCGAATCGACACGCATCAAAGTGCGGAAGTTCGCCCCAGGATCATCTTATGGCGCGGGTGTTGGTGCGGTCTCGAAACTGGCGGCGGCTCCGGGCCGCTCCGCCCGGCTCAAATGATTCCAGCCACAACTCCCACCCCCCTCAATCGGAAGCATCGCAATCATGCCCATTTTCCGGAATCATCGCGAACGGCGACGCAAAATGTTTGCGGGCATGGGGTAATGATTCCGGGATTTGTGCAAACGGTATCGGAGGGGAGAGCGTCAGAACAATAGATCCGATGATGCAAATGATTGCACAGATCAACATCGTGCGACGGGGCAGGTGCCAAGAATGAGCAGTGGGTGGCGCATGATTCAGACGTTGAACGAGCGGGCGGTTCGATTGATTCTCGGTGGACGCACGCAAGCCGCCGTCGCCGCTCAACTGGTCGTTCACAGTGTCACCGTGGCCAGGTGGATGGCGGACATCGACACAAGGTCTCCGTCATAGGCGTTTCCCCATCGGCCCAGCGACTCGGCTTCGACTTCGCCACCAAGCCGAATGGGTGCTTTACGGCGGAGAAGGTCGTCCCATTCCTTCATGGCCTCCTGAAACACCTCCGCGGCAACGTCATCGTCGTCTGGGATCGGGGCGGCAACCACAAGGGGCCGATCATCCGTGAGTTCCTCCGCAGGAACCGCCGCCTGCGGCTGGTGATGTTGCCGCCGTGGACTCCGGACCTCAACCCGATGGAGGATGTCTGGTCGTGATTGAAGTACGACGAGTGGGCCAACTTCACACCCGATGACATCCCCGAACACGACGCGGTGATCGATCGACTCATCCAACTGACGTTCGACCCGGACCTCCTGAAGGCACTCTGGATCCGTTGCAAAATGCCATTTCCAACACGAAAAAAACAAATAGCTATCTTTATCTGCGAATCAGTAGTCTTCACCGGTTGCCCGTTCATCAGCTTCGGTTTGAATCGCTACTGACGAGCGCCCCAGGAATCCCCTGGCACGTTGCTGTGCTGCAATTTCTCGGAGCACGTCTAACAAACTGTGGGATGAAGTTGGCAGCGGCTTTCGGGTCGTTACGTGTACTCGCCCCGGAGCCATGTGCGGCATGTGTGATAGCTTCAGTGTGCCGACCGCTTCCACTGTGGCCTCAATTATTTCTCTCTAATACTCGTGCTCAGTCCCCCTTCCGATCACATCATAACTGGGTTGTGCCTCACTTGACTAATACTGTGTCGATCCAGCAGTGACTCCGTTTGTGTAGGTTAGCCTTTCGAGGCTGCCGTTTTTCTGCTTTTTCTGTACTTCTGCGGAATGTCAGCCTCGAGAGGCTAACCTACTACGAAAACTGAGACACTACCGTCTAGCCGGCATCTTCTTCAACTGCCAAACGAAGTTCCGCAAAAACGCGGGCGAGGTCGTGGGGTTGATAGTGGGCGTTCAGCCCGCTGGGGTTGGGGAGCACCCAGAGACGCGTGCTGCCAATGCGCTCGTCCTGGAGCCCGAGAGTGGCTTTGGGCTTGTTGAAAGCGATGCGGTAGGCACCGATTCCGAGCACGGCCATGAAACGTGGCTTGTGCTTATTGACCTTCCGCTGGAGCACGACACATCCCGCGACGATCTCTTCCTTGCGGAGTTCGTTCTCCGTGGCGCTGGCACGGCCCGCGATGTTGGTGATGCCGTAGCCAAGGGGTAACAACTCGGCCTCTTCGTAGGGCGAGAGTAGTCGCGGCGTGAAGCCCGAGGCATGCAGGGCGGGCCAGAAGCGATTGCCAGGCCGACCGAAGTGGTGGCCGATGGCTGCGGAATAGAGCCCCGGGTTGATCCCGCAGAAGAGGACGGCAAGTCCGGGGCCGATCACGTCGATGAGTGTCTTGTCTGCCGCGGCCAGCAGATCGGCTTTCGTGGGTCGTTGGTTCATTTCACGGGTGCATCGGGCTTTGGCGTGCCGGTCTTACCGGCGATGTGCTCAAGCGTGTCCTGTTTGCGAAGCGGGTCATCGATTTTCTTCGCCACTTTCCGGGCACTCTCCACTTTGCCGCTATCGGCCAGGAAGCGGGCACATTCCGCGGCGGTCTCGTCGTGCCGGGGGTCGTTGCGGAGTTCGCGCAGGGCCGTGGACAGTGTATCCACATCGTCAACATAGGCCGCCGAGCGGGCGACACTGATCATGGCCGAGTTGCGGGCGTTGGCGTCGGGAAGATCACGTGCGTAGCGGATTTGCCAGGCGAGAAAATTGTTGGC
Organism: Gemmataceae bacterium; assembly: GCA_041750275.1. Classification (GTDB taxonomy): domain Bacteria; phylum Planctomycetota; class Planctomycetia; order Gemmatales; family Gemmataceae; genus JBGSZR01. The sequence goes on along the minus strand of JBGSZR010000069.1, from coordinate 67,600 downwards.
ACTGGTGCCGGTGCCCATACATCCGACGAGGCCGCACGCTAGTGCGACGATGCCCATGCGAAACATGGCAATGCCCCCAATTGCCTGCAACTATCCCCCGTTGGGCGGCATAGCCATCTGGTTCGAATGAATCAATCCGGCTTCGGTGAACGTGTGAACCAGTGGGCCCAGACGATGAGCACAGCCTGCAACGGCAAACGCAACCACAGTGCCACGGGCGAGTATTGCGGGTAACGCTCTGTGTGTATTGCCATGTGCAGGTTGGCCGGGAACACCGCGATGAGGAGTGCGACCAAACCCCAGGCCGCCATGCGAGTCAGTCTTGGCACCAGCAAGGCGATGCCGAGCAACACCTCGCAAACACCGCTGATGTACACGAGTTCTATATGCCAGGGTAAATAGGGCGGCATAATCGCGACATAGAATGCGGCGTTCAGGAAATGGTTCACGCCCGCTGCGACAAAAAGCAGTGCGAGAATCCATTTCATTATGCGTTTCAAAAAAGGCATGGTGAATCAACTTGGGGCGGTGGGAAAAAGCCGGCTTCACCTTCGTACACGATCAGGAACTGACGCAATCGGGCAACGAAGCTGTGATACTGCGTGGCATTCCAGTCGGTCTCGGCGAGTAATCGGCGGGCAGTTTGGCCCGTGTTTGCCCCGAAGTTCCCGTGAGAGTCGTGGAAATCCTGGCACACGAGCACATCAGGTTGGAACGCGGCGAGACGTTCCGCAAACGCTCCAGGTGCACCCATGGGGAGTGTTGGCGTGATGCAGATGCCCACGGGAACACCAGCGGCACGCAACTCACGAAGCGCATCCCAGCGTTTTTCGAGCGATGGGGCCTTCGGTTCGAACACCTGTCGTACGCGCTCCGAGTCGGTGGGGAGGGACACGTTCACACGCACACTTCGAAATTGTGTGATCAAGTCGATATCGCGAACAACGAGCGGTCCGCGAGTCTGGATCACGAGGCGGGGTTGATGCGGGAGCAGGGCTTCGAGGATGCCACGGCTCAGCATCAAGCTGCGTTCGGCCGGCAGATACGGATCGGTCACGCTGGACATGTAAATCGAATGGCCCGCCAGCTTCTGTGCGTGACGGCGGGCGAGTTCAACGGCGTTGCGTTTAACCGTGAACCACTTGCCCCATTCACTGATGGGTCGGCGATTCTGCGGCAAGAAGGCCGCGTAGCAGTAAGTGCAGCCGAACGTGCAGCCAACGTAGGGGTTGCAGGTCCAGTCGAAGCCGCCACGTTGGATGAAGCCTGTGGCCGGGGAAAAGATCGAGCGCGATTCGATCCGTTCCATCGCACACTCCTCACAGAACACCATTGGCCGGCGCGAGACAGCTCGTGCCGGCCGATGGTGGGTGAGTCCGGACAATTAATCACGGCCGGGAGGCACCAGACGAATCGGTTGCCTTGTCTCGGCTGGCATTGGGGAGCTCACCGGCCAGAACACGGAAGCATCCGGATCACCGCCGCGCAGCGAGGTGTTGCTATTGGGAATGGTCAGTGGGCCGGGAGTTGTGGCGGGCTTGGCATCCTGTTTGGCCTTGTCGATATGCTCACCAATAAAGGCACCCACTTGCTTGATGGCGGTGCCGGAATCTTCCGTGAGCTTGTCGGTGTTCACAGTGGTTTTAATCTCGTGCTTGCCGTCGATTCCCTTGGAAATGTCCAGCTTGTACCAGCCGAGATACCAGCCTGCTCCGCCGACACCGACAACCACCGCTCCCACGAGTGCGAGTAGATTCCGCATGATTGGCTCTCCTTGTCCCTGGAGGTTCGATTCTCCGTCCGAATTATACGCATGCGATCAAGAAAAAAGCTCGATCACTTTGCATGTAAAGCCGGGCAACACCTCGCCGCCGTCGAGCGTGCCGGTTTCGTAAATCGTGCGGCCTTCATCGGGTGCGAGCAAAATGGTGACACTGCGATCTTCCGGCTCCACGATCCAGACGGCCCGCACACCGGCGAAGAAGTATTCCTTGATCTTCTCACGCAGTTTCTTGCGTGTGTTCGAAGGCGACACCACTTCCACACAGAGGTCGGGTGGCACCTGAGCGTATTTTACAATTCGGAGATCGAGCGGAACGCGCTCCTTGCTGTAATAGCTGACATCCGGGCCGCGTACGGTGTCCGGATTGGAATCCGTCCGCGTTCCCGATTCGACTACGACGCGGCCGATCTTCTGAGATTTGAGAAATGTCCAGATGTGACCGTGAACATTACCTTGCACTTCACCATGTTCGAAACCGGGGCCGGGCATGGATACAACCTCCCCGCGTACGAGTTCCAACTTGGAACCGTCAAGCGGAGCCGGGAGTTCGTAGAACTCCTCGGCGGTGATCAGTCGCGTTGCCGTCGTGGCCATTGGCCCTCTCCACACATGAGTCGTTCAACTCCTTATACCATGCCCCGAGAACTGGTGCAGGCTCAGTTCTCACTTCGCCACGTTCACCCATTTGCTCTCTTTGGCCGATTCCAGCACGGCGTCCAGAATGGCCTGCGTCTCCAGGGCATCGCGGAACGTGGGGCTGGCGGGCGTGCCGCTTTCCAGGCCAGCGATGAAGTCCGCGACCTGGTGAGTGAAGGTCACGTCGTAACCGATTTGCAGACCCGGCACCCACCACTTATCCATGTACGGATGTTCGCCGCCATTATCGGTGACATGAATCGATTTCCAGCCGCGGAGCTTGCCCTCATCGCGGTAATCGAAGATTTGCAGACGGTGCAAATCGTGCAGGTCCCAGAAAATGGACATGTCCTCGCCATTGATTTCGAATGTGTAGAGAGCCTTGTGGCCGCGAGCATAGCGCGTGGATTCGAAGTTGGCGAGCGAGCCATTGGCAAAGCGACCCATGAAGGTGCAGGCATCATCAATGCCCACTTTTTCAACCTTTCCGGTGAGGCTGTGCATGCGTTCCTTCACGAACGTTTCGGTCATGGCACAGACGCTCTCCATCTGACCGTTCAACCAGACGGCGGTGTCGATGCAGTGTGCGAGCAAGTCGCCGCTGACACCACTGCCGGCCGCGGCCACGTCGAGCCGCCAGAGCCCTTGCCCACCCTGCGGCAAATCGGCCTTGATGGTCCAGTCCTGAAGAAACTTGGCGCGATAGTGAAAAATCTTGCCGAGCTTGCCTTCCTCGATGAGCTTCTTGGCAAGCGTGACAGCGGGCACGCGGCGATAGTTGTACCACACCATGTTGGGGACTTTGGCCTTCTCGACCGCATCCACCATCACTTGCCCCTCGGCCGTGTTCATGGCGAGGGGTTTTTCGCAGAGGATCATTTTGCCGGCCGCGGCGGCTGCCAGGGCAATCTCCTTGTGGAGGTTGTTGGGCGTGCAGATATCAACGGCGTCGATATCCTTACGCTCGACGAGTTTCCGCCAGTCCGTCTCGATCGATTCGTAGCCCCAGTTGTCCGCGAATTTCTGAATCTCGTCCTTGTTTCGGGCACACGCCGCCTTGAGCACGACCGTGTGGTTCGAGGGGAAGAACTGCCCCACCTGCTTGTACGCATTCGAGTGAGCCCGGCCCATGAAGCCGTAGCCGATCATGCCAACCCGCAATTCCTTTTTGGCCATGGGAGAAGACCTCCAAGTGGGAAGAGTGTTGTGAAGCCGCACGATCAGAATATGGGTGAGCCGCAGAATGGAAGCCGCAGGATTCTGAAGTCGAAAACCAGACGTTCTAGAAGCAGACATGCCGAGAATGGAATGATGCAGGCGATCGCGATGCGAACCCGGGCGAGCGCCGTGGCTGGCGACGATCCCATTGACCCGCCCTGTGGCGGATGAGTCCCGCTGTCCCGCCGTGAGATTTCTGATTTCCCGCCCGCTCTGGCGTGCCCGGCATATGATCTTTCAGAACGAATCGAGCGGAGAAGGGTCATGTTTCGGCGATACTATAATCTCGTGTTGATGGTGATCTGGCTCGGCATCGCGGTTGCGCTCATCAAGCCGGAATGGGTGATGCCTGAAAAGGCGGCCCAGAAGTTTGGTGGACCACAATCGGTGCTCGCGGGTTGTCTGGCTCTCGTGTTCGTCCTTTACAATGGCGTGCGCTGGTGGTCGTTCCGCATGCTCTATCGCAATCGTCAGCGTGCCAGTCCGTTTCGTGTGCGAACCATTGAGGAAAGCGAATCGCCGTACGAACGCAATCCGGAACTGGACTTCTTCAAGCCCGTGGAGAGTGAAGCACCGAAGAACGATGATGCACGCTCGTAATCACTTAACGGGCGGCAACCCCACCACTTCAATCGACGGTCGGCCCGCAACGGTTTCTGCTTCCAGGCGGGTGCCGGGTTCCTGGTGCTTCCAGCGCAGGTAGCCCAGAGCCACGGGAACGCCCAGCCGCGGCGACTGACAACTCGATGTCACCACACCGACCTCTTGCCCATCGCGGAAGAGTTTCGTTCCGTGCGGCAGGGGGCCGCCATCGAGTACTTTCAGACCACTGAAGGCACGATTGACGTGTCCGGCCCGGTCGCGAGCCATGACGATTGGCTCCTGGCCGAGATAGCAACCCTTGGCATAACTCACCGCACGGGCCGCGTTGCCAACCTCCATCACGAAGCGGTTCGATTCGATATCGGGCCCAAACATGGGCGTGCCGGCCTCGATGCGGAGCGTCTCCCAGGTCTGTGAACCCGCAGCCATCGCACCGGTTGCGACCAGCAAGCGCCACACGCCTTCGGCTCGCTCGTTCAGGCAGACGAGATCGTAGCCAGGCACACCGAGCGGATCACGCCTGCGAATGCTGCAAGTCGCGCTGGTGCCAAACGTGCGTTCCATGTGGGCGAACTCGGGCAACTCCGGAATCGCTTCGCCCAGCGCTTTCTCGATTACCGCTTTCGCACGTGGCCCGGCCAGGTGCATCTGGGCGAACTCGCCGGTCACATCCTTCAGCTCAACCTGCTCGGAGATCAAGAAACGATCGAGATAGGCGAGCAACTCCGCGTTTCGGCCCGGCGTGGTTTCCACCCACATTCCATGCTCGCTGGAAAGAAGCACGTGGTAAATCCACGCCTGGAACTGGACCTTGGCCGTGCGGTCGCAGAAGTACGCCTCGCAGCCGCCGCCAAGTGGCACGTTCTTGATGTCGTTGGTGCTGAGGTTGCCGAGGAACATCGGGGCATCGGTACCGGTCACCTCCAACTTGCCCGCGGACGAGGTATCGAAGAGTGCGGCATTTTCGAGGGCAGCCTGATATTCGCCGAGCCAGTTGCCAAAGTGCTCGGGGACCGACCATCCGGCGGCTTCGATGAACACGGCACCGGAGGCGGAAGCGATTGCGTGAAGCGGTGATTGCAGTGGCATGGTTCGTCCCGTATGGTGGTGCCGGTTGGCCCCGCCTTCTCATTTCAGCCGCCGAACGCGGCTTTGCCAAGTGGACGCGAGGAAGAACCGATGACTCTCCGATTGTGGCATGCCACGCCGTTCGCCCTCGTGTTGGCCCTCGCGTCCGGTGTTCCGGCTCAACCGAACATGGTATTCACGGTGATCGAGGACAATGACCGCATCCAAATCAGCGGTCCGGCACTCTCGGCGACGATTCGCGCGAAGGGCTACGTCAGCGGAGTGGAAGCGGGCAGCCTTGTGGATGCGAAGACCGGGAAAAAGGACCTCGGATTCGGGCTCGACATCGTCGACTGGCTCATGGAACCGGGCAGCGATGAAGCGTATCGCGATAAGTTGCCCGGCGACCTGCCCTATCTCTTCAATAATGCCTACCACGGAAAGCGTGCCAAGCGCTGCATCGAAGGACCGCAGATTTGCACGAAGGCCGGCAAGCTCAGCCCCTCCACAATCATCGGCAAGGACTTCGTGGCAGTGAAACAAGACTTCACCTACACACTCGCCGCACCCGGCAAGAAAGCAGGCTCCAGGTGGGAGCAAACGCTCGTGTTCCCGCTCGGCAAACGCTACTTCTTCGCTGCGGATCGCGTCACCACGCTCAATGCCAGCGAGGCACTCTTCCTGCGAACGGACTTACCAGGGCACATCAAGCACAAGAATGGCGACAGCTTCAGCGAAGTGTATCTCAGCTATCACGGCCTCATCCCTTCGAGCGAATTCACAAAAGACTTCGCACCCGATGAGAAGTTCCTCTATGTGCGCGAGAGTGGCAAGGAACCGAAGCGCATGATCCGTGCCTACCACATCAAGGACGGGCCCTGGCTCGCCGGCATGACGCTCGACCCCACGGCCGTCAGCGAAGCCTGGTGCCATCAGCGGGGCTATGTCTGCATGATCCAGGAAATCGGCGGACGCCCCGTGAAGCCCGGCGACACATTCGGTGCCGCTTACGTGATCGGCTACTTCGATTCGATTGAAGAGATGGAAAAGGTCTACGACGAATATGCAGGCCATCGCGGGCTGGAAGTGACGAAGGAAGAGTGGAAGCTCACGAAGAAACCCGAGTAAGTGTTCGGAGTATCAGTCATGTGAATGCGGGGTGGAATCCTGTTTGCTCAGGTGGTGAGACGCTACCGTGATCACTCTCAAAGTGTGTGACGATATAGACCCGGGCAATGAGCAAAGCAACGCCGCGCTGGGCCACCGAGTCTTCGCAGGAATGTCGTGTTCGTTCCCACGGTCCTCCGTGGGCACGGTTCTTCGGAAGCTCTGCGTGCCAGACATTGTCCCTCGTGTGGGCGTCGCGACGCAGAGCATCGAAGAGACTCGTGACCACGCAGAGCGTGGTCACGAGGAGTCGCGAGGTGTCCTGGTCCGCTCGTTACCTTCTTACGTCAGTGACAGTGCGCCGCCCTCGCAGAAGGCGGGGTTGCCGAACTTGGTGATGTGGTGGCCGAAACCGTGGGCCAGGCTCAGCAGCAGGCGGTTGTGTGCCACGCGTTTGTACTTCGCAGCCCGGCCCATCTTGAAGTCGAGGCCGCCGCCAAGGAGCACAAAGGGGATGTCGTCCAGTGTGTGTGAGCTTCCCTTGCCGAGTTCGTTGGTCCAGACAATGACAGTGTTGTCGAGCATATCGCCGCTGCCGCCCGGTTCGGGTGTGTCCGCGAGGCGTTTGGCCAGGTAAGCGAGTTCACCGGCGAACCACTGATTGATCTTGGTCAGTTTCTCGATGGCCTTGGTGTTGCTGTCCGGCTCGTGGGAGAGGGCGTGGTGGCCTTCCTCGATGCCAAGCCACTTCATGCGGGCACCGCCCACAGAGTTCGTGTATTGCAGTGTGGCGATACGGGTGAAGTCCGCGGCGAAAGCGTTCACCATGAGGTCGATCTGCATCCGGCTCAACTGCGGCATGCGGTCGTTGTCCTTCTTCACGCCTGCTTCGAGTTGCGGCACGGGATGCCCGGCCTTGTCTTCGGCTGCGGCCTTCAATTCCACTTCCATCTCGCGGACAAACGTGGCGTGCTTCTCCAGCAGTTTCTTATCCTCGGCACCGAGTGTGCCTTCCACCTTTTTGAGATCGTCCTTCACATCATCCAGCACGCTCTTGAGGGCTTCGCGATCCTTGGCTCGTCCATAGAGTTTGTTGAACATCTGGTACGGATCATCGATCGGCGTGAGTGGCTGGTTCGAGCCGACGTACGACATGCGGGTCCAGGTGTCGGCACGGTCCGGCACCATGACGCCGAATTCGAGCGAGCCGAAACGCGTCTTTGTGGCAGCGTCCTTCTGAAGAAAGTTCTTGATTTCCTGGTCGATGGAGATGCCGCTGGCCCAGCCGGCCGGTGTGTGCGAACCACCCTGGATGTTGCCGGGGAAGAGTTCGATGCCGGTGAGCAGGCAGCCGATGCCGCGCATGTGCGAGTCGCCGTCGCCGCGAACACGATCGCTGATGCCGTGCAGTGTGAGGAGTTTGTCCTTGAACGGTTCGAGTGGCGTGAGGCTTTCCTTGAGTGTGAACTTCTCGCCTTCTTCGCTCGGCCAGAATGCACCCGGCACGACGCCGTTGGGGCTGAACATCACGACAAGGCGTTGCTTCCGCTTGCCCTGGTTGGCGAAGCCAAGCCCGGGCAGGTTGGTGACGAACGGCAAGGCGGCGGCACCGAGGCCGAGGTCGCGGACGAATTCACGGCGAGAACGCATCACGGGATTGCACTCCGATTGCGGATGAAAGTTATCGTGGTTTCAACGCCGAGACGGCCAGGATCTCAACCATCAGTTTACGGATACTGAACTCGTTTCGCACGAAGTTCTTTCGCAGTTCGGTGAGCGTCTCGGGACCGTATGCACGCACAGGTTGCTTCACCAGGTGGTGGAAGAGTTGCTCCGCGAAGGCATCGTGGACCTCGTCGCTGTTGGCGAGGAATTCGGCCAGGTCCCGTGGTCCCTTGAGCTTCACATCCTGGCCATCGCGGGTGAGGTAGCTTCCGGTGGAGTCGACGGGTTTGCCGTGGTCCTGTTCACGATATCGGCCAATGGCGTCGTACTGCTCCAGTGTGAAGCCGAGTGGGTTCATGATGCTGTGGCACCCGGCGCACGCCTGTGGGCTCGTCTGCAGGGCGACGCGTTCGCGTGTGGTCAGCTTCGGGTGCAAGTCCGCAGCCAATGGTGTGAATGCTTCTTGCGGCGGGCGAATGTTGCGACCAAGCAGGCCACGGGCAATGAACACGCCGCGGTGGATCGGTGAGGTTTCATCGGTGTACGCCAGGGCTGCGAGCATGTACGGATGCGTGAGCACTCCGGCCCGCTCACGCGGTTCGAACGCCATTGCCTGGAAGCCGGCATCGGCCGGAAGGTCTGCGTGGTAGAACTTGGCGATTCGGCCATTCATGTACAGCCTGTCCGAGAGGAGCAACTCGCGGAAATCGGACTTCTCGCTCCAGGCGACTTCATCCAGGAAGAGTTCGAGCGATGTTCGCAAATCCGCGGCGATGGATTCGTTGAATTCGCCGAAGCGTTTGGAATCCTTGGCCAGTTCTGGATGGTGGTCGATGCGAAGCCAGGCGGCGAAGAACTCACGCAACTTGGCCTTCGCTCGTGGGTCGTTCAGCATTCGCTCGGCCTGCTTCTTCACCTCATCGCGGGTCTTCAATTTGCCCGCGGCGGCGGCGGCGAGCAGTTCGGCGTCGGGTAGTGAATCCCAGAAGCCGAACGAGAGCCGGCAAGCGACATCGTAACCATCGAGCGTGTCGTGGCCGGCTTCAAGATAGAGGAAGCGTGGCGAGAGCAACACCAGCAGCACGCTGCGCTTGACGGCCGTCTCCGGGTCACTGGCCGCGCTAAATTGCCGATCGACAAAGAAGGCTTTTTGCTCCGCCGTGAGTGGTCGACGGAAAGCCCGCTCGGCGAAGCGATGGCAGAAGCTCCGCAACTTCTCCTTGCGGTCCGCGGCACTCTCCGGGACGCCGGACAACTCGGCGAGGTGTGTGCCGATGTAGGCCGTGGTTTCGAGGGCGGCTTCGGTGGTCGCGGCGTCCCATTCTTTCGAGATCGTCGTGCCACGCACCCACCCGAGGCTGCGGTCGTCCGGCGGGAAGTTGGTGCTGATCACGAACGATTCCGCGGACTTCGTTGGTGTGAGGCTGCGGGCCGGGATCGGTTCGAGCACACCGTGCGGCGGCTTCCACAGAAGTGAGATCATGGCTGGTGCTTTCACCGGCACATTCAGCTTCGGGTCCTGGACTCCTTGTTTGGCCTTGGAGAATTCGAGCCTGACGGGATAGGCACGGCCCGCGACCAGCGGCAATGAAGCCCGGAACTCAGTGTCCTTGCCGGACTTCACCCAGGCGTCGATCAAGGCCTTCTTGGGTTCATTCACCCAGAGACGCACCGACCAGTCTGTCTTCACCACGAACTCGTAGTCGCCCGTTTCCGGTGCGATCACGGAGCCTTCCCAACGGATCGAGAAGAGGTTCGGGTTGAAGCCATCCTTCCTGGGGCCGTCCGTGCCGAAGTCGAATGTCACCAGGGGATCGATGCGGTCGATGACGCGTTTGTTGCCCTGGAACTGCCGGGCGTCGAAGTATTCGCCGCGGAGGCCAAGCCGGCCATCGAGTTTCGTGCCAGGGCGGAAGCTGCCGACGAGGTCGGCAATCGAATTGCGGTACTGCGGCACCGTGAGCCGGGCCAGCTCGATTCGCGGCGGGCGGATGCGAGCCTGGGCCACGGGCGAATAAAAAGCGTCGTGAATGTACTCGGCCACACGCTTCGACTCGGCTGCGTTCAACTTGTCCGGGTCATCCTCCGGCATCGTCTCATCGATCACTTTCGCCAGTGCGATAATGGGCTTATCGCCTGTCAGGGACTGCGGTGCCTTCTTGGTGCCTTCACCCGTCGCTCCGTGGCAGCGGACGCAGTGCGAACGGTACAGCTGCTCGCCGCTGGGCTCTTCGGCGTGAAGGGTCGAAGCCTGGAGCGAAAGCGCACAGATAACAATCGCGGCGTGCACGCTCAGCTTGTAGGGAGCATCAGACATACGTGGCATTGTGTGGAAATTCAGCAGGAAAACGGACGGCACAAGTGAGGTGCCGCAGGCGGTGGGTTTATAATTAGTTTCGGCCAGCACAGCGGGAAAGTCAAGCACGACTGCGAATTTGCGGCATGATATTGTGGTTGCCACGGCGATACGCTACTGAAACTATCCGTCTCGAGTTGAGTATGAGTGCCTCCGAACTTTCGCGCCGCGATTTCCTGGGTGCCAGTGGCATGGCGGTGACGGGGCTTGCCTTGCCCGCGTCGCCTGCCGAACCGCTACCGGTCGAACTTGCGAAAGCCATCGAGAAGATCGAACCCTACTTCACGGCACCTGCGGACTTTCGGGATGTCTCGCGTGGCAGACCGGTGCCACACTCGTTGCCGGAAGCGAAGCGAGTCGAAGTGGGGCTCACACGCGACACCTGTAAACTCGAGGTGCTCTCGGATCCGGACTCACCCGCAACACTTGGCAAGCAATTCTTGAAGCAGGCTGGCACGGCCTTCGACTTCGCCATGCTCCTCAAACTCGCGGAGACGAAAGCCGTACGCTTTGCCAAGGTGATGACGTGCCTGAACATTGGCTGCCCGCTGGGCATGGGGATCTGGGAAGGCGTGCCGTTGCGTGAGGTCGTTTGGCTTACACGACCGAAAGAGAATCTGCGCCGCGTCCACTACTACGGCTACCACAACGACGAACCAGCCCAGATGTTCCGCAGTTCGCTGCCCATTGGCCGGGTGCTGGAAGACCCCGACGGACTGCCGCCCGTGCTCTTGTGCTACAAACTCAATGGTCGCTGGCTTGATCCGAAGCGAGGTGGGCCCGTGCGGATCGTGGTGCCCGAAGCGTACGGTTTCAAATCGGTGAAGTGGCTCTCGCATCTGGTGCTCAGCAATGCGGCTTTCGCCAACGACACCTATGCCGCCCAGAACAACGACATCGAGAGCCCGCTCAAAACCTTCGCTGCGACGCTGAGCGTCCCCGATGGTGCGGCGAACGCGCCGATACCCATCACGGGCTACGCTCAGGTCGGCGCCTCGGGTCTCTCAAAGGTGCAGGTGTGGGCGAGTCCGGCAGCGTTGACGTGGCCCGCGGATGATCCGCATTTCACGCGGGCCCCGTGGCTCGATGCCCACATTCTGCCGCCGCCGAAGGAATGGGGTGGCAACTTCCCGGATGCCGGCATCTTCAAGGAAACATGGGGGTTCGATTCCATTTCCGGTCTGCCGAAATCGTGGCCGATGCGGCTGGCGAAAGCACACTGGGCGGCCCTTGTGCCAGGACTGCCAGCCGGTGAGTACACGCTGCGCTGCCGGACGATTGATGCAAATGGCGTGGCCCAGCCGATGCCGCGACCCTTCAAGAAATCGGGCCGGTGCGACATCGAAGCCGTGAAACTGACGGTGAAGGCGTGAACCGCACAGAGATGCTCCAGCGGCTCACGGCACGCACGGAACCATGGGTCATCGTCGTGATTGGTGGCGGTGCCACGGGTGCCGGGGTCGCGCTCGATGCAGCCCGTCGAGGCTACTCCACCTTGCTGTTGGAGCGTGGCGACTTCGGTTGTGGCACCTCCAGCCGCAGCACCAAGCTCATCCACGGTGGCGTTCGCTACCTGCGTCAGGGAAATTTTTCACTCGTGTTCGGTGCACTCCGCGAACGCGGTCTCCTGAAGCAGAACGCACCGCACCTGGTCCACGATCTTGGCTTCGTGATCCCGTGTTATCGCCGCCGCGATGTGGCGATGTTCGCCGCCGGCCTCACCGCCTACGACCTGCTCGCCGGCCGCCACCGCTTCGGCCGCTCACGCGTATTGTCGGCTAACACCGTGAAGCAATTGCTCCCCTCGGTGTGCCCCGAAGGGCTGCGGGGTGGCGTGCTGTATCGCGATGCCCAGTTCGACGATTCACGCCTGCTCCTCCACATCCTGATGACAGCCGTTGAATATGGCGGAACGGTACTAAACTATGCCTCCGCCATCGGACTCACTCGCAATAGCCAGGGCGTGATTAATGGTGTGCAGGTTCGCGATGCGGAAAGCGGTAACGAATTTCATGCCTCGGCGCACGTGGTGGTGAACGCGGCCGGGCCGTTCTGTGATGAAGTGCGGCAACTTGCTCGCGCCAGCCTGTCACCCATCATCGCCGCGAGCCAGGGCAGCCACGTGGTGTTACCGCGTTCGTTCTTGCCCGCAGATAAGGCGCTACTCATCCCAGAGACGCCCGATGGCCGGGTGCTGTTCGCGATACCGTGGCACGGGCACACGCTCGTCGGCACCACGGATGTCGCGCTTCCCACGGTGCCACGTGAGCCCGTGCCGAACGCGGCCGAGATTGCGTTCATCCTGGAAACCGCCGGGCGCTACCTTACTCGTGTGCCGCGGATTGAAGATGTGTTGAGCACCTTCGCCGGCATCCGACCACTTGTAAAAGCGAGCAGCAGCAACACGGCTTCACTGGCACGCGATCACACGATTCGAATGGATGCACCGGGCTTGCTCACCATCACCGGGGGCAAGTGGACGACCTATCGCGAGATGGCCGAGCAGTGCGTCGATCGCGTCGAACGGCTGGCGAAGTGGAAGCACCGGCCAAGCGAGACCGCACACCTGCACCTCCACGGGTATTGCAAGAATGCGACTGGCTTCGGTGCTCTGGCCAGTTATGGCACGGATGCGAGTGCGATTCGGGCGATTGCTGAGAACGACGCCTCGTTGGCAGGTCCGCTTCACCCGGACTTGCCGATTATCGCGGCGGAGGTGGTGTGGGCCGTGCGCGCCGAGATGGCACGAACGGTGGAGGATGTGCTGGCCCGGCGGACGCGGGCCCTGTTCCTGAACGCGAAAGCGGCTCGTGAAATGGCGCCACAGGTGGCGGCGTTGATGGCTCGTGAACTCGGGCACGATGCTGCCTGGAGCAGTGCCCAGTTGCAAGCCTTCGAAGCAGTCAGCCGCGGTTATTGCGTGCGTTCAGCTTGAAGTGATCACCACTTTCAACAGCAGTGCCGCGACAGTGGCACCCAGCAGCGGGCCAACCACTGGAATCCAGGAGTACGCCCAGTCCGAGCCGCCTTTTCCCGCGATTGGCAGCATGGCATGTGCCAGGCGAGGGCCGAGGTCGCGAGCTGGATTGATGGCATAGCCGGTGGTTCCGCCGAGGCTCAGGCCAATGCCCCACACGAGCGCGCCGCCGAGGGGTGCGGCGAGTGCACCGCCGATTCCCTTCTCGACAACCGCGGCTCCCACAAACACAAGTGTGAAGGTTGCGATGGCTTCGCTGAGCAGATTGGCCGGTGCACAGCGGATTGCCGGTGCCGTGCAGAAGACAGCGAGTTTTGTGGCGGGCTCGGGCGTCTCTTTCCAGTGGGGCCAGTAGTGGAGCCAGACGAGGATGGCACCCGTGAAGCCGCCGCACAGTTCCGCCAGGGCCAGCGACAGTGCCCTGTCAGTGGGCAGAGCACCGTTGATGACGCCAACAAGCGGGCCGACAGGGTTGATGAAGCCGGGGGGCACCGATGGCCTTCGCGGTGTAGATGCCGGCCATCACGGCGAAGGCCCAGCCTGCGGTGATGGCGATCCAGCCGGCCTCTTTTGCCTTGGATTTGCCGAGCAGCACACCTGCCACGACACCGTCGCCGAGCAGGATGAGAATCATCGTGCCCAGAAATTCGCCCAGAAGTTCGGGGTCCACATTTCACCTCGATGAGAGAGAATCGAGAGCGCAGTTCAAGGCATCAGGATGCGGGCCAGTTCCATCAAGATGGCGGCACCGCTCTCCTTCACGAAGAAGTGGCCGCCGGGCACTTCGATGAGGCGGAACGCAGATGTGGTATGTGCGGCCCATCCCGCGAGATCAGTGGCTTTCACGGTGGCATCCGTGCGGCCGCCAAACGCGAGAACGGGGCACGTCAGTGGTGCAGTCGTAGTGGGTTCGTACGATTCGATAAGCTGGAAATCGGCACGCAGCATGGGCAGCATCAGTTCCAGCAATTCGCGGTGACGCAGCACCTCCGCCGGGATACCGCCATAACGCTTATCGATTGCGTCCAGAAACGGGTCGTCCGGCAAGTCAGCGATGTTCTTCGCCGAGTCGCGCCGATGCGGTGGCAGGCTTCCCGCGATGGCCAGCAGGGTGGGCAGATGGTCGCGTTCGCGGAGGGCACGGGCGAGTTCAAAGGCAATCAGTCCGCCCATGCTGTGCCCGAATAGCGCAAACGGTCGATCGAGCCAGCCATCCAGTGAAGGAATTAGATCCGCGATGAGCACTTCGAGGCGGTTGAAGGGACGTTCGGCGAGGCGTCGTTCGCGGCCAGGCAGCATCACGGGGCAGAGCTGACACCCTGATGGCACATGCGTTCGCCAGGTGGCGTAGGTCGAGGCGCTGCCGCCAGCGTGCGGGAAGCAGAAGATGCGTGCTTGTGCCGTGGGATCCGGTGAGATGTTGAAGTACGCCGAGTTCGCCATGAGCCGTGCCATCCGTGGTTCAGTTCAGGGAGATCAGGAAGGCGTTCAGTACGCGGAGCGTGGCCTGTGTGTCCTGCCAGTGAAGCAGGTGGCCGATGCCAGTCAGATCGACGCGGGTGCAATCGCGGAACGCGGCAACGAGCGGCTGGGCATCCACGGGCGGCAACATCCCGCCGCGGTTGGGATCCGCGACAACCAGGAGCACTGGGCAGCGCACACTTCTTGCCGTCTCGAGCATGTCGAAGCCATTGAGCCAGCGATGTTCGAGTGGTGGCGTCATGGTCCGTGGATCGAGATCGCGCAAACACTGGGCCATGAACCGCAGTGAGGCCGCATCGCGCACATCACCCAGGCGAAACGAATCACCCGGCTTCGTGAGAGGCAATCGCAGGTCGGCGAGTTCGCCTGCGATGTCGGCAATCGATTTCGTGCCGGCCAGTCGCTGCATGCCACGCCACATTGCAGCGTATGAGGTTGATTCAATCCCCGCCAGGAAGCGTGTGCCTGGCGGATCGAGTAACACAATGGCACGAACCATCGTCGGCACTTTGGCCGCGACTCCCAGGCTCACCACGGCACCCAGTGAATGCCCCACCAGCACGGCAGGCTCCAACGCGGTGCGGACGAGTGCGGCGGCATCCGCGATGTAATCCGGAAGGAGATAGCTGTCGCTTCGTTCGGAACGGCCATGGCCACGGTGATCACAAGCCAGGGCGTGATAGCCGAGCGAGAGATCGGCCAGCAGTGGTGTGAAGTCCTGCCAGCGTCGACCGAGGCCGTGGAAGAGCCACAGCGGCGGCCCATGCTTCGGCCCTTCCGCCACATTTCGCCGCCCTCCGACGACTGAGACTGCTCGTTCAGTGAACACCGCACACCTCCGGGCGAGGATAAAGCATGAGGCTGTTTTCAATCGTTTCTTTTATGGGAACGGTCGGTCGCACTGGAACGCGACTCGAGTAGAATCCAAGCAAAACACACTTTACATCGACTTCTGCAGATTGGGTAATCGACTCCGGGCCCCGAACTGGATAACCTGTTCGGCAGTGGTCGCAGCGATGGCACTGCACTCCCGCGGATGCTGTCGGGCTCGATCCCCCAGTCAAGGAGCAAGTATGAGGGCGATTGTAAGCGTGGCGCTGGGTGCGATTCTGCTCGTCGCCACCGGAGCAGGAGCCCGTCAGGACGACGCGAAATTCGACGAGAAGAAACTCATCGGCAAATGGGAGCCGGTGGATGTGAAAAAGGAAGCGCGAGCCATTCTGGAGTTCAAGAAAGGCGGCAAACTGATCATCACAATCCTCATCGATGGCAGCGAGACCGTGGTCGAAGGAATCTGGGTGCTGAAGGAGACCGACCTGGAAGTCACGATCGAACTCGTGGGGAAGAAAGAGTCCACGACGTTCAAGCTAAAAAAACTCGACGACACGGTACTCGAATATGTCGAGCCCAAGGGGGGGATGACGATTGCACTGAAGAAAATGAAGCGGTAGTGCGTCCAGGATTGAGCCCGGGCGTGAGTCGCCTGGATCCCTCTCGAGATTCTGCTTTCAGAACGTCACACTCCATCGGAGCAACACATGCGGATCATTCTCGGACTTGCACTCTTGGCCGCCATGGGTCTGGTCAGCGTGGCCACGGCGGACGACGCCAAGATCGATGGCAAGAAACTCGTCGGCAAATGGGCCCCGAAGGACAACAAGAAGGAAGCGGGTCTCATCATCGAGTTCGCCAAGGACGGAAAAATGATCCTCTCCATCGACCTGGCCGGTCAGAGCGAGAAGATCGAGGGGACCTATAAACTCGAAGGCAACAAGCTCAGTGTCGGCCTGAAGTTTGGTGGCAAAGAGAAGCTCGAAACCATGACGATCACCAAACTCACCGACGACGAACTCGAAACCATCGATTCGAAGATGTCCAAGGAACTGTTGCTTCGCGTCAAAACAAAGTAGCGGGTTATAGACCCACTCATACCATGGATTCATGGCCCGGTCGCCATTGCAAGGTGCGGTGTGCATCGGTCCATTATTTTCGGAGTAAGACCATGCGGATCATTCTGAGCCTGGCACTGCTGTCGATCATGGGCCTCATGACCTCCGGGGCCGTGGCCGCCCAGAAGGAAGACAAGATCGATGGCAAGAAGCTCATCGGCAAGTGGGAGCCCACCGACAAGAAGGGCGGCCCTGGCGTCATCGAGTTCACGAAAGACGGCAAGCTCACCGTTACCGGCGACCTCGGCGGCAAGGAACTCAAGATCGAAGGCACCTACAAGCTCGATGGCAACAAGCTCACCCTCGCCATGAAGTTCATGGATCAAGAAATCAAGGAAACCGTCACCATCACCAAGCTGACGGATGAGGAGATGGAAGGTGAAGATACCAAGGGCAAGAAAGAAAGCTTCAAGCGTCTGAAGAAGTAGATCACCCGATGCGGCGGATACACCTGCTCCGCCGCGTCACTTCAGGCTACGAATCACCTCGGCCGCACGCTCACACTGTTCGCGATTCACATCATGGTGTGTCACCGCCCGCAGCACATTCTTGCCCAGCGGAGCAACCAGCACGCCTTGCTCCTTCAATCGGCTCGCCACTGACTTCGCATCACCATGCCGGGCATCCACCTCGAACCAGACAAGATTGCTATCGATCTTCGCGGGTGTGAGCGTGATGCCTGGTACATCAGCGAGCGCCGCACCGATCAGTTTCGCATTAGCATGATCCTCGGCCAGGCGTTCGATGTGGTGGTCGAGTGCGTAGTTGCAGGCCGCGGCGAGGAAGCCCGCTTGCCGCATGGCCCCACCAAAGAGTTTGCGGATGCGCCGACCGAAGCCGATGGCCTCGCGCGAGCCCAGGAGCATCGAGCCCACCGGTGTGCCGAGCCCCTTACTGAAGCAGACGCTGACGGTGTCAAAGTGCATTCCCCATTCGGCTGCGGGCACGCCCGTCGCCACCATGGCATTCCAGATGCGAGCCCCATCCAGGTGCATGGCCAGGCCGTTCGCCCTGGCCCAGAATGAAATGGCCTTCACTGTTTCCAGAGACGTGATGGTGCCGCCGCCACGGTTGTGCGTGTTCTCGATACAGACGAGCCGCGTCCGCACGGCATGCTGATCGTCCGGGCGGATTTTCTCTTCCAGGTCCGGAAGTTCCAGCAAGCCATTTCGGCCATCAAATGTGCGGCAGGTGACTCCGCTCAATGCGGCCGGGCCGCCGGCTTCCCAGAGATAAATATGACAGGTCGACTCCAGCAGGATTTCGTCCTGTGGTCGGCAGTGGATGCGAACCGCGATCTGATTGGACATGGTGCCCGACGGCACGAACACACCCGCTTCCTTGCCAAACAGTGCCGCAGTGCGGGCTTCGAGTGCGTTGACAGTCGGATCTTCCCCGAACACATCATCTCCGACAGCGGCGTTCATCATCGCCGCGAGCATGCCGGGGGTTGGTTTCGTGACGGTATCGCTGCGGAGGTCGATCACGGAATCTTCTCGTCAGGGGCCTGGGGAACGGGCGGCGGGCCGTCGTCGAATTGCTTGTTCTCGATGTACCAGCGTTCGCCCACCTTCCGGAAGAAGAGGGCCCGATCCTTGACATCGGCGAGGCTCAGGCGAAAAGTCATGCCGGCGGCGGCATCTGCAGGAAAGTCGCCCAGACGCAGAAAGCGGCGCAGATCCTTTGCCGATTCGGGGTCCTCGATCAGCTTCTCCTGCACATCACGCACCAGTTGCTTGAAGGCCTGCTCCCGGGCACGCTCGGCCACCATGGCCCGCACTTTCACGGGATCATTGGGAATCCGTGCATCCGGTGCCACGCGATCAAGGTTCTGTTGCTGGAAGTTCCGCAACTCCACCAGTTCCTGCTCAACTGAGGGCTCGAGTTGACGGGCCCGTTCGAGCAACCGTGCATCGATGAATGCCGGATCGATCAGGTTCGACACGAGGTAAGGCATGTCTGCCTTCTCGATGGCGAGCACAACGGATTCGAGTGTCTCTTTCGGGGTGAACTGCGGGAAAGCCTTATCACGGTAAGGGTAGCCGAAGCGGGTGGGCGGCCCTTCCTCGACTTTGGGTGGTGGTTGCGTGAGGGCCAGCCCGCCGGTGGTGAAGCCGAGGGCGAGTGCGAGAATGTAACGCATCCGCGTGCCTCCAGTAAACGAGCGGAAATTCGACTTTACCACGCAGAATCGGCTGGCTCCAGTCCGCCGCGGTTCGTGCCACTATAATCAGGGGCATGGCAGGCAACACATTCGGCAAGATGTTCCGCGTCACCACAGCCGGGGTCAGTCATGGGCCCGGGTATTTGTGCATCATTGATGGCTGCCCGGCGGGGCTCGAACTCGGCATTGAAGACTTGCTCCCGGATCTGCGCCGCCGACGGCCCGGGCAGAGCAACCTCACCACGCAGCGCGACGAAGCGGATTTGCCCGAACTCTGGAGCGGCGTCTTCGAAGGCAAGACCGATGGCACGCCCCTCGGCATTCTCTTCCGCAACTCGGATCAGCGCAGCGGCGACTACGGCGACATCAAGGACAAGTATCGCCCCGGTCATGCGGACTTCACATTTGATGCGAAATACGGTTTTCGCGACTACCGCGGCGGCGGCCGAACCAGTGCCCGCGAAACCGTTTGCCGGGTTGCAGCCGGAGCCGTGGCCAAGAAACTCCTGGCACGTGAAGGCATCCGCGTGCTCGGCTACGTTACCCGTGTCGGCTCTGTGCAGGCCGATATTGTCGATCCGACCGCCATCACGATGGAACAGGTGGAAACGACGCCCGTGCGTTGTCCGGTGCCCGAGGCAGCCGAACGCATGATCGCGCTGATCGATGAAGTCCGCAAGGACCGTGACTCCATCGGCGGCGTCTGCGAACTCGTGGCCGTGGGAGCACCACCCGGGCTGGGTGAGCCAATTTTTGACAAGCTGAAGGCCGATCTCGGCAAGGCGATGCTCTCGCTCCCTGCCGTGATGGGCTTCGAATATGGCAACGGTTTCGCCTGTGCGGAACTGCGTGGCAGCGAAAACAACGACGTCTTCATCCCTGGCATCCACACCGAGACGAACCGCCACGGTGGCATGCTCGGCGGCCTCTCGTCCGGTGAACCGATTGTGTGCCGCGTGGCGATTAAACCGACCAGTTCCATTCCGCGGGCTCAGAAGACCGTGACACGCTCGGGCGAGCCGACCGAGATTCTTGTGAAGGGCCGACACGACCCGTGTCTGTTGCCGCGGTTCGTGCCGATGGGTGAAGCGATGATGGCACTGGTTCTAATCGACCACGTTTTGCGAGCGCGAGTGAGTCGCCTGGGGTGAGATGACCTACTCCACTCTCCCCCTAAGGGGAGAGGGAGCGATAGGCGGCCTCAATTGACGATGTTGCGGAGAGCTTCGCCGAGCAGGGCTCGTCGGCAGGCGTTCGAGCCTTTCACACGCATATCCTCCAAACCCTCGACTGCATAGAAGGCAGAGTGCGGGTTCACGATCACGCGGTCATGGGCGGGGTGGTTCGGATTACGCCAGGCCACGATGAGCGGGTGGTCGTCCGGCGGCGGTTCCTGCTCGAGCACGTCTATGCCGGCTCCGGCGAGTTTGGCGCTGGCGATGGCTGCAGGGAGGGCGGTGGCGTCCACGACGCCTCCACGCGAGGTGTTCACGATGTACGAACCGTCCGACATCTTCGCGATTGCCCGGGCGTTCACCATGTGGTGCGTCAGTTCGGTGAGTGGACAGTGCGGGCTGAGCACAAAGCTCTGGGCGAGTAGTTCATCGAGCGTGTCCACACGGCGAATGCCAAGGGCCTTGTCGTAGCCGTCGCCGAGAAATGGATCGTAGAACGCGACATCCATGCCGAGCGCTTTCGCGCGCACTGCCGTGGCAGTGCCGATGTTCCCGAGTCCGATGATGCCAAACACTCTGCCACGCAAGCGACGCAGGGGTGCCACCTGAGCATAGCTCCAGGGCCCGTGCTGGCGCTGCAGACGGTTGTTGAGGAAGCTGATGCCGCGGGTGAGTGCGAGCATGAGGCCAATGGCGGAATCGGCGACTTCTTCGGTGCCATAATCGGGCACGTTGCCAACGGGGATGCCGCGTTCGCGGGCGAAACGCCAGTCGATGTTATCGTAGCCGACACCGCAACGGACGATCAGCTTGCACTGCCGAAGGCGTTCGATGGTGCCGCGACCAATACCGATGTGATGATAGAGCATGATGGCATCGGCATCCTCGATGCGGCCTTCCAGCTCGGTCTCGGCATTGGCGTCGAGCGCGACGACATCGGCGAGGTCGCCGAGGATGTCGCGCTCGATTTTTGCATCGGTGATAAAATCCGCAACGACAACGCGGAACCGGGGCATGGGGAAACTCTCGGAAGAACGGATTAGACGTCTCGCAGGATTCGCTCGACCTCGCGTGCGATCGAGACATCTTCGCGGGTGGCGATGGCGAAGACCTGTGGCATCGGCCCGGGTTCCTCGCCGGCTTCGCGGATCGGCCAGAGCCCCAGGCGGATCTCCATTTCCAGGCGGGTATCGTGTTGTCCGATGCCGCCAGTGAAGACGACGGCATCGGCCCCACCGAGAGCGAGCATCATCGCCTGAATGCCGTTCTGAATCCGCACCGCGAACAGATCGATTGCGAGTCGGGCGTCGGCGTTGCCCGCATCGACCGCTTTCCAGACCTCGCGAATATCGTTGGAGACGCCCGAAACGCCGCGAAGCCCTGATTCGTGGTTCAGGGCACGATCGACTTCATCCACGGTCAAGCCGCGTGTTCGCATCACGTGGAGGAGAATGCCCGGGTCGATGGAACCGCTGCGGGTGCCCATCATCAGGCCGTCCATCGGCGTGAAGCCCATGGTGGTGTCGATCGAAGCGCCGCCCTTCACAGCACAGAGCGAGCAACCGCCGCCCAGGTGCGCGACCACAACACGCAGGGCGGGATCATCGACACGGTTCAGCAGGCGGGCGGCTTCCTTCGAGCAGTATTCGTGGCTGAGCCCGTGGAAGCCGAAGCGGCGAATGCCCCATTCTTCCGTCCACTGGCGTGGGATCGGATACGTGTAGGCCGCGGAGGGCAGGGTGCGATGGAAGGCGGTATCGAAGGCAGCGACGTGTGGCACATCGGGCCAGAGCCGGCATGCTTCGGCGAGAGCTTCCAGGGCCGGAGGATTGTGCAGTGGTGCGAGTGTGTTTAACTCCGTGAGCCTCGCCACGACCTCATCTGTGATGCGAACCCCTTCCGTGAACGATGCGCCGCCATGCACAAAGCGGTGCCCCACGGCCTCGACCTCGGGCAAACCCTGTACCTGCAGTTGCTCAAAACAGCGTTTCACAGCATCGGCCGGTGTGGTCTGCACGAGTGTGGTGGCAAATTCTTCCCGCTCTTCCGCGAGCATGGAGAACTTCACATTCGTGGAGCCAGCATTGATCACAAGCATTCGCATGCTGGCGTTCTACCGCACTTCCGGTGCAAATTCCACTAGCATAACGGAGAGTCGCGAACACTCGAGAGCCACACATGCTGACTAGACGTTCCCGTGCCCGCGAAGTGGCCCTGCAACTGCTCTTCCAGAAGGATCTCAATCCGAAGGTGATCAAGCGCAAAGTCATCGAAACCTTCGCGCGGGACCGCCTGCTCGACGATCAGGAACTGACCGCTTATTGTCTGGCACTTTATGATGGCACGCTGAAGCACCAGGCGGAAATCGATCCTCGCATCACGGGCGTGGCCGAGAACTGGCGGCTGACGCGTATGCTGCCCGTCGACCGCAACGTGCTGAGGCTCGGCACCTTCGAGTTGCTATACGATGCCGAGAAATCGCCGGTCGCGGTCGTGATCGACGAGGCGATCGAACTGGCCCGCCGCTATGGTTCGCTCGATTCACCCAAGTTCGTGAACGGTTTGCTGGACAAACTTGCCAAGGCGCGACCCGCGGTTTCGCCCGTCGTCTCCTGAATACGAGCCTGTGCTTGAAACGTTCTCCTTTCACATCGCTCTGTTCGCAGATGGCTCGGTTGTCGTTGCCGCGTCGCGCAGATTTGCACGTGCACAGCACGGCCAGCGATGGCGAGTTCACCCCTTCACAGGTCGTGGCATATGCCCGGCAAGCCGACCTATGTGCTGTGGCCCTCACGGATCATGACACGCTTGCGGGTTACGCCGAGGCGTGTGAAACCGCAAAAAGCCTGTCACATCCAGGCATCGAGGTAGTGCCCGCGGTCGAAATTACCACGTCATTCCACAGCCGCGAGTTCCACTTACTCGGCTACTTCGTCGATCCCGAACACGACGAGTTACACCACACACTGGTGCGGTTGTGCAACCGGCGGCGCGAGCGATTCCACGACTACCTCGTGAAGTTGAGAGACGCAGGGCACGACATCCCCGCGGATCGTGCCGAGTTGCTCGTGAACCGCACGGCCAGCCTGGGGCGACGGCATGTGGCCGAGTTGCTGCTTGCATGCGGGCTTGTCAAGACACGCAACGAAGCCTTCCACCGCTTCCTGGGACCGCTGCGGGGAACGGTTGTGCCGAAGGAACTGCTTCCGATCGCAGAAGCGATTGCGCTGGTTCGCGCAGCCGGTGGCGTCACCAGCCTGGCCCACCCACCACCCGATTTAAGCGATGAACAGTTTGCCGAACTCGCCTCATTCGGACTCGATGCCATTGAATCCGAATATGCCTGGAAGCGTTCTTCGCCGCGAACGCATTTACGCGGAGTCGCGAACCATCTCGGGCTGCATATCAGCGGCGGCAGCGATTGCCACGGGCCGTTTCCTGTGGCTCGTCGCATTGGCACCTACAGTGTGAGTGCGGATGCGTTGGAGAAACTGCGGGCTCGATGCGATCGTAGCGGTTCTGCTCCCCGTTCCAGTGCGGTTGTCACGGCCGGTTGCTGAATACTTCCGGCTCCTGTTTCTCCTGCCGATTCTGCCCGCCTCGCGGCACAATCGCGTTGTGCCAGAACCGCGCGGATCAATTTCCCCTTCTTGGCTTTGATTCCCCTGGCATTCACCCCGTCCAGGTGGAACTGTTGTGTGCCTGGATCAGGGACGGGGCCGGAGCATGGCTCCGGTCCGGGCGTCATTCCGCAAGGACGAGCACCCATGAAACGTATTGCTGCCGCGACCCTCCTGCTTCTGGCAGGTTCGGGCGTGGCCTGGGGCAACCCCGGCCCCTGTGGCTTCGGGTATGGATGCGGCGGCTTCTGCCTTCGCCTCTTCCCGCACATGCACCAGCACGGCCCACTCTTCAACTACGGCCCGTACTACGGCTACCCGCCATTCGAACCGTACGGCTACTGGAACGCTTACCTGCAGTACACCGGGCCGGTTGGTGCCAACGGAAATGGTGGCTACGGTTGCAACAACTGCGGAAATCGCGGCTGCTTCAAGTGCGGCCAGGGCAATCCGAATCCGCTGCGCGGACGCCGCAACACGGGCGATGACTGCTCCCCGGACGGCTGCTCGAAAGGTGTGCTGAACGGCAGCATCCTCCACGGCGGGCTCGGCGGGCACCATCACCGGAAGAAGCAGGAATGCACCAGTTGTGGCACCATTGCCGCGGCCGAGATCGAAGCGGGCCCGGTGTTCGATCGTTACAGCGGGTTCGGCAATCCTGCCACCGCGGCCGCTTACTACGCCAACACGCCGGGTTTGACTGATCCGGAAGCCGTGATGCCGGCCGCGTTCCGAAGCAAGTGATCGATGAACAGTTGGGATGAACTTCACACTCACTCGGTGCGCTCAGGGAGGTGCGCCGAGTCCCACGGAGGAGGACTGCCGAGATGCTGACCATTCGCAAGATTCTGTTCGCCGCGGCTGTGGCCCTGGGGGTCGCCGGGAGCGAGTCGTCTGCCCAGGCCCAGTGGGGCTGCAACGGGCCGATGTGCAACCAGCCGAAGTACCCAACGCTGGGTGCGATGTTGTTTAACGGCGGGCGTTCGCAGCAGCCGTTGCCCACGTTCCAGGCGGCACCGTGGTATCTGTACTGGCCGTACGATGCCCATTTCCAGACGCCTGCCCCGGTGACGGGCCCGTGGTATGGCCCGCCGAACTGTGCGGGTGGTGCGAATCCGTACTTCCCCGCTGCCCCGCGTGGCTATGGTGCGGGTGGCCCGGGCCAGGGTTATGGTTATCCGCCTCCGGGTGGTTATGCCGCACCAACGCCTCCGCCCGCGGGTTATGGCCCACCCGCCCCGGCTGGCTACCCCACGCCCGCCAGCTATGCAATGCCGCAACGCTAAGTTCGCAAGCTCATTTCATCCGCTGCCCCGGTGGTCCGCTCCTGGCGAACCGACCGGGGCAGTTGCATTTCTGCAAACTCGCGCCGAAGCTCTGGTCAACATGCAGGGGTATCCATTAGGATTGATGTTCAGACGGGTGGGAATTCCCACCCGAAACTTTCATTTCGCCTCGTCAGCGGCCCGGGGTTCCGGGTGGGGTTCTCTCCATGAATCACGAAATTCTCGGTGAACTCGTCCCCGTGGGCGGTGGCGATGCCATCCCCTTGCAGCGCGATGTGATGACCATCGGGCGGCGGCAATCGTGCGATATTCAGCTCGATTTCGCCAACATCTCGGGCACCCACGCCGAGTTGGCCTTCCGCAATGGCGTCTGGCATGTGCGCGATATGGGCAGCACTAACGGCATCAAGGTGAACGGCGAACGCACCCTTCGCCGCCCGCTACGGCCCGGGGACGAGGTTGGCATCGCCAACCACAAGTACACGATCCAGTATCAGCTTGCGGCCGGGACCACCACGGAAGATGTCTTCGCCGAGGAAGAGGATGTGTTCGGTCAATCGCTGATGGAGAAGGCCGGTCTGGAGAAGTCCAAGAAGCCTGGCAAGGGCGGCCGCCGCTAAGCCAGGATCGGGTGAATGCAGCGGAAAGCGAAGCGGTTCAGCTCGCAAGCTGTTGATTCCGAAGTGTGGAAAGCGTATTTTTCGCAGGCCTGGGGCTTTCCGCGGCCGGGCTGTTCGGTAGATTACTTGTTCCCCGGTGCCACTCTTATGGCCTGGGATCGTCTTTGGGGTTGGGAATGCCGACGATCAATCAACTGATCCGCTCGCCGCGGGTTGTGCAAAAATCGAAGCCGAAACACCCGGCCATGCAGGGCTGCCCGCAGAAGCGCGGCGTCTGCACCGTGGTGAAGACCATGACGCCCAAGAAGCCGAACTCCGCGCTCCGTAAGGTGGCACGCGTCCGGCTCTCCAGCGGCATCGAAGTCACCGCATACATCGGCGGCGAAGGCCATAACCTGCAGGAGCACTCGATCGTGCTCGTGCGTGGCGGTCGCGTTCGCGACTTGCCCGGCGTCCGTTACCACATCGTCCGTGGCGTCCTCGACTGCCAGGGCGTATCGGACCGCAAGCAAGCCCGCTCGAAGTACGGTGCCAAGGCGGAAGGCAAGTAATCGCCAGCCGCCGGCTTTCTGTTATCCGCGATCAGTCAATCCACTGGGATGGGTTGTTGCATGATGCGGATATCGGGAGGCGTCCTGTTCTTTCTCGTTTTGGCTGAACACTGATAGCTATTAGCTGAGAGCTTCCAAACATGGGTTCCAAAACTCGCACGGCCAGCTACGACAAGCTCGTTCCGGATACCCGGTACGGCTCGCTGTTGATCAGCAAGTTCATCAATTGCTTGATGTACGACGGGAAGAAGGCGACTGCCACCCGCGTCTTCTACGATGCAATGGACCAGATCAAAAACCGCATGAAGGACATCGACCCGCTCGTCGTGTTCACCGAAGCTGTGAACAACGTCAAGCCGACGCTTGAAGTCCGCTCCCGCCGCGTCGGTGGTGCCAACTATCAGGTGCCGATGCAGGTGAAGTCGAAGCGTGCGGAGAGCCTGGCGATCCGCTGGATTCTCGTTGCCATCCGTGCCAAGAGCGGGCGCCCGACCTATCTGCGACTTGCCGAGGAACTCATGGCCGCCTATCAGCGACAAGGCGAAGCAATGAGCAAGCGCGAACAGACCATCAAGATGGCCGATGCGAACAAGGCATTCAGCCACTTCGCGTGGTAATTCTGCTATCCGCGGTCCGTTATCAGCTATCAGTCAGACCGGTGTCCGGTTTTGGCTGATAGCTGATATCATTTAGGGGGTCGTGGCGACACCACACGCTCTCGGCCTGGACGATAGCTGCTCACTGACAACTGAGAATGATCCCGATGGCCAAGGAAAAATCCCTCGATCTGACGCTTGTGCGTAACCTCGGTGTCATCGCTCACATCGATGCGGGCAAGACCACGACCACCGAGCACTTGCTCTATTATGCCGGGGCCAAACACAAGCTCGGTGGCGTCGATGAAGGCACCACCGAAACGGACTACGATGCCGAGGAACAGGAACGCGGCATCACCATCTATTCCGCCTGCATTCCGTTCACGTGGAAGGGCTTCACGGTCAACCTGATCGATACACCCGGTCACGTCGATTTTACAGCCGAGGTCGAGAGAAGTTTGCGTGTGCTCGACGGTGCCGTGGTGGTATTCGATGGGCAAAAGGGCGTCGAAGCTCAGTCCGAGACGGTGTGGCGGCAAGCCAATAAGTACGGTGTGCCGCGGCTCATCTTTGTGAACAAGATGGACGTGGTCGGTGCGAACTTCGCGAAGACGCTTGAAAGTGTGCGTCACCGCCTCACGCCGGACTTCGCCACGCAGGGCCGACCGGTGCCGATTGTCATTCCCATTGGTTCCGGTGGAGCTTCCGATAGCCGCACTCCCTTCGCCGGGGTGATTGACCTCATCGAGATGAAGGCCAACTTCTTCGACGCTGGGGACCACGGCAAGACCGTCCGCATCGACGAGATTCCCGCCGACCATTTGGACGACGCGAAGGTCTATCGAGAACTCCTCTTCGATGTGCTCACGCAACACGACGAGAACGACCTCATCACCTCCGCCGTGCTGGAAGGGCAAGAGCCGGACATCGCCAAGGTTCGGCAACTCATCCGCGAGCAGTGCCTCGGCCGTGTGATTTATCCCGTGCTTTGCGGTTCCGGTCGCGAACATATCGGTATCCAGCCGCTGCTCGATGCCGTCACGTACTTCTTGCCGAGTCCGCTGGACCGCCCCGCTGTGGTGGGCAGCAACCCCAAGGGACGCAACAAGGAAGAACGCCGCAAGCCTGATCCGAAGGAACCGTTCTGCGGCCTCGTGTTCAAGGCGGCCTGGCACCCGAACGGCGATCGCTTCTTCGTCCGCATCTACTCTGGCGTGATGAAGCCGAACATGCGGGCCTTTAACCCCGGGAAGGACGTGAAAGAGAACATCGCCAAGTTGTTCCACGTCCATGCTGATCCCACCCGCGGACTCGAGGACGTGGACAGCGGCCCGGCGGGCGACATCGTCTGCGTCATCGGCCTGAAGGACACCGTCACCGGCGACACGCTCTGCGATACCCAGCATCCGATTCTGCTCGAAGCGATCACCTTCGCCGAAAGCGTCGTCAGCCAGTCCATTGAGCCTGAAAGCGGTGGCGACAAGGACAAGCTCGGCCACGCCCTCGGTGTGTTGCAACTCGAAGATCCCACCTTCAAGGTGAAGGCTGACAAGGACACCGGGCAGACGCTGATGAGCGGCATGGGCACCCTGCACCTCGAGGTAAAAAAACACCGGCTTGAACGCGATTTCCGCCTCAAGGTGCGGGTCGGTAAACCGCGTGTGAGCTACCGCGAGATGCTGCGACAACCACGCGTTGTGGAAGCCGAAATCGACAAGCTCGGCGACAAGCCCTCCTTCGCCCGGCTCAAGGTGTCGTTCACGAACTTCAAGAGCGACAAGCCCGTGGCCGTGTTCAATGTGGTGAACACCGATGCCAATCCGGTTCCAGTGGGCTTCCTGGCCGCGGCCGAAACCACGCTGGCGGATGCGCTGCAATCGGGTGAACTCGGCTACCCGATGATGAATGCCCAGGCTCGCATTCTCGAGGCGAAGTTCGATCCACAACTCTCCAGTGAGGACGCCTTCGTGGCCGCGGCCGTGCAAGCCTACCGCGAGGCCACACAGGGGAACGTGCAACTGCTGGAACCGATCATGAAGGTGACGGTGACGACGCCTTCCGAGTTTCTCGGCAACGTGATGGGCGACATCATGGGCCGCCGCGGCCTCATCGAACGGCAAGAATCGAACGCCTCCGGCGATATATTCGAAGTAGAAGCCCTGGTGCCCCTGGCGAAGCTCTTCACCTATGCCAATGAAGTGCGGAGCCTCAGCCAGGGCCGCGCCGCTGCCGGCATCGAACCACACAGCTACGAGCCCGCCCCGGACGAAGTGCTGCGGCAATTGCTGGGCGAGTAAAGGAAGGCGAGCGACCTGCGTCAGCAGGCTGTTCCATCCGCAGTATCAACACATGTGCGTCGAACGAACAACGTCTGCATCACATTCCATCTGGCGCTGCAACAGCCCGCTCACGCGGGCCGCTCGCCCTGCATCAACCATCCATACACATGCCACCGCAGTCGGGCGCATTGCCCATCGACGCCGATTGCGTGCACATCCTTCACGGTGAATCCTGCAGTCTCGAGTGCTTGCACGGCTCCGCGGCGTGTGAAGTGGTGCAGTGTCAGCGGGGCTCCGCCATAGGCCTGTGACATCGCGATGTCACCGCCGTGCCGGCCGAGCACGCGACGCCAGCCGAGGCCGCGGAAGTGGCGGTTATGCACGTGCAGCACGAAGCGGCCGCCGGGCTTCAGCAGGCGGAATGTATTCGCCAGTACCCGGGACCGGTAATCGACTCCACGCACCATGCCAAGCGTGCTGAAGAGACAGGCGGCATAGTCGAACGAGGCATCTGCGAATTCGAGAGGTTCCACGAAGTTCGCCTGCTGCCAGTCCACGGGAACGTGACTCTCGCGTGCCTTCGCCAGCATCTCCTCTGACAGATCGACGCCGACGCAATCATAGCCCTTGCGGGCAAAGTGGATGCACAATCGGCCTGTCCCACAACCAAGATCGAGCAAGCGGCCCGGCGAGGCGAACGCCTGTTCGCAATAGGCCACATCCGCAGCGGCGAGTGGTGAGGCGGCCATATGCCCGTCGTAGTCGCGGACCATGTCACCGGCGTGAAGATAGTCCCACAACCCGCGATCGACGCCAGGGGGAAGTTGCCAGTCGGGTATCATGCAGATTTGTTGTATGCTGACTGCACAGCAACGCGATCACATTGCGAGAAACTGCGAGCTTGCCATGAAATCGACCGACATTCGCATCGTTGAAGCGAGCTATGAAACCGAGGACTTTCGCTATCGCACACCGATCAAGTTCGGCGGCGTTGCACTCGATCGTGCCACATTGCTGAATGTGAATGTGACAGTCGAGACGCGTTCGGGCCGCACGGCCGAGGGGTTCGGCTCCATGCCGCTGGCGTGCACATGGTCCTTCCCGAGCAAGCACCATACCTACGACGAGACACTCGCGGCGATGAAGGAACTCGCCGTCGCTTTCTGGGAGACGGTCGAAGAATGCACCGAATTCGGGCACCCCGTCGAACTCGGGCACGCACTCGAACCGCGCTTCCTCGCCCACCTCGGCCCGGTCGGCACCGAACTCAAGCTAAAGGAACCCATTCCCGTGCTCGCCGGCCTGGTGACCGCCAGCCCTTTCGATGCCGCGATTCACGATGCGTATGGCAAGGCACTCGGTCTGAATTGCTTTCACACATACGGTCCCGAGTTTCTCAGCACCGATCTCGGCCACTACCTCGGCAAGGAGTTCGCCGGAGAGACACTCGACCGCTACGTGCTTTCCGAACCGAAGGCGCGGATGCCGCTGTACCATCTCGTGGGGGCACTCGATCCGCTTTCCCCACTCGAAGTGAAGCAACCCGTCGGCGATGGGCTACCCGAAACGCTCGGCGAGTGGATTCAGCGCGATGGCCTGACGCACCTGAAAATCAAGCTCAACGGCGACAACCTCGAATGGGACATCGAGCGCGTCGTGGCCGTGAACTGGATCACCGAGGAAGTGCAACGGCATCGTGGCGTCCGCGAGTGGTGGTACTCGCTCGACTTCAACGAACGCTGCCCGGACGTGCACTATCTGCTTGAATTCTTGCGGCATCTGCATGAGCGTGTCCCTGCAGCATTCGACCGCGTGCAGTACATCGAGCAACCCACGGCCCGCGACCTGAAGGCGAACCGGCAGAACGTGATGCACGAGGCGGCGAAGCTCAAGCCCGTGGTGATCGACGAATCACTGATCGACCTGGAAAGCCTGCACCTGGCACGTGAGATGGGTTACACCGGCGTGGCCTTCAAAGCCTGCAAGGGGCAAACGCAAAGCCTACTGCT
The DNA here is from genome assembly GCA_041750275.1 of Gemmataceae bacterium. Taxonomy (GTDB): domain Bacteria; phylum Planctomycetota; class Planctomycetia; order Gemmatales; family Gemmataceae; genus JBGSZR01. The sequence goes on along the minus strand of JBGSZR010000069.1, from coordinate 36,456 downwards.
CGCGGCCGCGGCCCAGAAGCTGGGGCTCTTCCGCTGCGTGCAGGACCTCACTTGCGTGGGGGCCTCGCTCATACACTCGGCGAGCCTCGCCGCACACATCCCCGGCGTCGCCGCGATCGAATCGAATGGCCGGCAATACTGCCCGGTTGCGAACGAGCACTGGGACTCGCGCTTCCCCGGCATCTTCACCGTTCACGACGGCACCATGAACAGCGCCATTCTGAACGGGCCCGGCCTCGGTGCCTGTTAGCTCACCGAGGCCGTTCATTCGTGCTGTTGCGTTCAGTTTACGGCCAGTTCCAGGCTCAACTTCTTCGCATCCTCGGCCAGCTTGCGGACGTCCTGCGTGATTCGCATCGAGCAGAACTTCGGCCCGCACATGCTGCAGAACTTCGCGCTCTTGAACACATCCTGTGGAAGCGTCTCGTCGTGCATGCGTCGAGCCGTTTCCGGATCGAGCGACAACTCGAACTGGCGGTTCCAGTCGAACTCGAAGCGAGCCTTCGACAGCGCATCATCGCGCTTGCGAACATTGGCCCGGCCGCGGGCAATGTCCCCGGCGTGGGCGGCGATCTTGTAGGCGATCACGCCTTGCCGCACGTCGTCCTTGTTGGGCAGGCCGAGGTGTTCCTTGGGGGTGACGTAGCAGAGCATGCTCGCACCGGCCTCGGCGGCCAGGGCGGCACCGATGGCGCTCGTGATGTGGTCGTAGCCCGGGGCAATATCCGTGACGAGCGGCCCGAGTACGTAGAACGGGGCATCGTGGCAGAGTTCGCGTTCTTTCTCGATGTTCATCTTCACGAGGTGCATCGGGATGTGGCCGGGCCCTTCGATCATCACCTGGCAGCCGCGGTCCCAGGCCTTCTGCGTGAGTTCGCCGAGCGTCTTGAGTTCGGCGAACTGGGCCTTGTCGTTGGCGTCGGCGAGGCAGCCGGGCCGCATGCCGTCGCCAAGGCTGAAGGTCACGTCGTAGGCCCGCATGATGTCGCACAGTTCGTCGAAGTGCGTGTACCACGGGTTCTGCTTGTGGTGCGCCACCATCCAGCCCGCCATGAGCGAACCGCCGCGGCTGACAATACCGGTGACGCGGTCGCTGGTGAGCGCGACATATTCGAGCAGCACGCCAGCGTGGATCGTCATGTAATCGACACCCTGCTTCGCCTGATGTTCGACCATGTCCAACAACATGCGGGGCGTGATGTCCTGCGGGTCCTTTACATTCTGAATGATCTGGTAAGCCGGGACGGTGCCGATGGGCACGGGCGAGGCATCGATGATGGCCTGGCGAATGCCATCGATGTTGCCGCCGGTGGAAAGGTCCATCACGGTGTCGGAGCCCAGGTGCACCGCCGTGTGCAGTTTTTCGAGTTCATCCTCGACCTTGCCGGTCACGGCGGAGTTGCCGATGTTCGCGTTGATCTTGCACTTTGCCGCGACGCCGATGCACATCGGCTCGAGTTTCTTGGTGAGGTGGACGGTGTTCGCCGGGATGACCATGCGGCCACGCGCCACCTCGGCGCGGATTAATTCCGGGTCGAGTTCTTCGCGCTGAGCGACGAAGTGCATCTCGGGCGTGATGGTGCCCTGTCGGGCCGATTCGAGTTGAGTCATGGGAGTGCGGAGTGCGGAGTACGAAGTGCGGAGTGGAGAGCAACAAGAGCACGGCAGTTATGAACTCCGCACTCCGCGCTCCGTACTCCGAACTTGGATGGGTCGCCTCCCTACGCCGGCTCTAACCGGTTCAGGTTCGGAGGGTCTGTTCTCAGCCCACGCGTCCGGCGCGGGCACCCCTGGCGATTCTGTGTTTGTACAGGCGAGCGGTTCGAGTTGCAACCGCGTCGAGTTCGCATGCATCCGAGTTTCTGATTGCGGCTCGCTTGCCGGGCGAGTACCGTTTGGGCGTTGCCACGAAAAAGCGTTTAACATGTCGCGGTACTTCGGAGCGGCAGTCGGGTTGATTGTGGGAGAAATCGGTCGGCACGATTCTCATCTCGATATGCGCGAAGCCAGGAGAATAGTATGTTGCACCGCGCTCTTCTCACGTTGATGCTGCTGGTGTTGTGTGTCGGCGGGGCTCGCGCCGCGGACAAGCCAAACATTGTCTTCATCCTGGCGGATGATCTGGGCCGGCACGATTGTGGCTTCATGGGCGGCACAGCGATCAAGACGCCGAACATCGACAAACTGGCCGCGGCCGGGGCCGTGCTCGATGCGTTTTACGTGCAACCGGTGTGCAGCCCCACGCGAGCCGCATTCATGACCGGGCGTTATCCCATGCGGCACGGTTTGCAGGTCGGCGTGGTCCGACCCTTTGCCCAGTACGGCTTGCCACTCGAGGAGCAGACGCTGGCCCAGGGCTTGAAGGACGCGGGTTATGCCACGGCCATCGTCGGCAAGTGGCACCTCGGCCACTTCCAGCCCGACTATCTACCCACGCACCGCGGCTTCGATCACCAGTATGGCCATTACAATGGTGCTCTCGACTATTTCACGCACATGCGCGATGGCGGCTTCGACTGGCGCAAGGACGACAAGGTCAATCGCGACGAAGGCTATACCACGCATCTCATCGGCAACGACGCCGCGAAATTCATCGAGGCGAACGCCGGGAAAAGGCCGTTCTTCCTGTACGTGCCGTTCAACGCGGTGCACTCGCCGCACCAGACACCGGAAGAGTATTTGAAGCCTTACCCGAACTTGAAAGGCGATCGCTTGAAGTATGCCGGGATGCTCGCGGCGATGGACGAAGCGGTTGGCAAGATCATCGCTGCCGTGGACAAGGCGGGCATTCGCAAGAACACGCTCTTCATCTTCTGCAGCGACAACGGCGGACCACAGCCCGGCGTCGTCACCGATAACGGCAAGTACCGGGCGGGCAAGGCCACGCTCTACGAGGGCGGGACACGCGTCGTGGCTTGCGTCGCCTGGGAAGGCCACATTAAACCCGGCACCACCATCACCGAGCCGATGCACATGGTGGACTGGTATCCCACGCTCCTGAAGCTTGCCGAGGCCAAAGTGGAGCAGAAGTTGCCGCTCGATGGCCGGGACATCTGGCCCGTGCTCACGGAGGGGAAGCCCTCGCCGCACGAATCGATCCTTTTGAACACCACGCCGAATAGTGGAGCGATACGCAAGGGCGACTGGAAACTCGTGGTCATTAACGGGGCAGAAGACCCGGATGGCAACCCGCCCAAGAAGAACGTCAAGGCGAAAGTCGAGTTGTTCAACTTGAAAGAAGACCCATACGAGAAAACCAACCTCGCCGAGATGTATCCCGATCGCGTGAAGGAACTGCGCGCCGGGCTGGATAGCTATGCGAAGCAAGCCGTGCCTCCGAAGGCAAAGCCGATGGCGAAGGGTTTTGTCGTACCGAAGGTCTGGGGCGAGAAAGATTGACACGACGTAGTGGCGGACCCAACGGCCGCAGGTCTTCACACACAACGATTGAGGCACTCCCCCATGCGTTTTATCCTCTCCGCGCTGCTCCTAGCGGCGCTCGCCGCGCAAGCCTCGGCTGCCGATACGAAACCGAATGTGCTCTTCATTGCCGTGGACGACCTGAACCACTGGGTCGGCCACCTCGGTCGTAACAAGCAGACCAAGACACCCAACATCGATCGCCTCGCCAGGATGGGTGTGACCTTCACCCATGCTTACTGTGCCGCACCGGTGTGCAATCCCTCGCGGGCTGCGCTCATGTCCGGCTTGCGGCCTGGCAGTTCAGGCGTGTACGACAATGGCCAGGACTGGAAGCCCGTGACCCCCAGGGAAATGACGCTCACCACGCAGTTCCTCAAGGCGGGGTACGACGTCTATGGATGCGGCAAGATTTACCATGCCAATGCCCATCGCGAGGGCGAATGGACCGAATACTTCGTCGGCACCAACGACAAGGCCAAGCCGCATCCCTCTGCCAAGAACGATGGCGTCGGCGGCATCAAGTTTCAGCCGCTCACCGATGACTCCACCACATCCGATGAATCGATTGTGGACTACGGCATCAAACAACTGCAGGCGAAACACGAGAAGCCCGTCTTCATCGCCGTCGGCTTGCACAAGCCGCACATGCCGTGGAACGTGCCGAAGAAGTACTACGACATGTTCCCACTCGAGACGATCGAGTTGCCACTGACCACGAAAAGCGATCTGAACGACGTCCCGGCCGGCGGCATCAAGATGGCGAAGCCGAACGGCGACCATGCCGAGATGCTCAAATCCGGACGCTGGAAGGAAGCCGTGCAGGCTTATCTCGCCACCATCGCCCACTGCGATGCCCAGATCGGCCGGTTGCTCGATGCATACGACAAGTTGCCGGAGAAGGAGCGCCCGATCATCGTCTTCTGGGGCGATCACGGCTGGCACCTTGGCGAGAAGGAACACTGGCGCAAGTTCGCCCTGTGGGAAGAAGCCACACGCATGCCCTATATCTGGGTCGTGCCCGGCGTCACCAAGCCCTGCGGTGTCTGCAACCGCTCTGTGGACCTGATGAGCCTCTATCCCACGCTCTGCTCGCTCTGCAGCCTCGAGAAACCAAAGCACGTCGAGGGTGAAAACATCACGCCTCTGCTCCGCGATCCGCAAGCAAAGTGGGACACCCCTGCTCTCACCACCTTCCACCTGAATAACCACGCCCTGCGAACGGAACAGTACCGCTACATCCGTTATGCTGACGGCGGCGAAGAACTCTACGACCACGACAAGGATCCGTACGAATGGACCAACCTTGCCGGCGACCCGAAGTTCGCGGATCTAAAGAAGGAACTCACGAAGAAATTGCCCGCCGTGAACAAGCCCGAGTTGCCTGCAACGAAGGGCAAGAAATGACTCCAGAAACTTCTCCACGAGTTGCATAATGCGGATGCTTCGACCTCTCCTGAGCCTGTTCGCGATCTTCGCCCTGCCCACGCTGGCGTTCTCTGCGGAACGCCCGCCGAACATCGTGCTCATCGTCGCGGACGATATGGGCTACACCGATGCAGGCTGCTACGGTGCGAAGGACATTCGCACACCGAACCTGGATCGCCTCGCAAAAGAAGGCACGCGCTTTACGAGTTTCTGCGTCGCTCAGCCCGTGTGCACGGCGTCTCGGGCCGCACTCATGTCCGGCTGTTACCCCAATCGGATTGGCCTGGCCGGTGCGCTGAACCACACCAGCACGGTCGGCATCAACGCCAACGAGATGCTGCTCCCCGAACTTCTCAAAGCGAAGGGGTACGCCACCGCTCATTACGGCAAGTGGCACCTCGGCACGCGGCCCATCTTCTTCCCCACCCGCAATGGCTTCGACGAGTGGGTCGGCCTGCCGTACTCCAACGACAATGGCCCGCTGCACCCCACCGTTCGCGGTATCCCCGCCTTGCCGCTTTACGAGAACGACAAGGTCATCGCGCTCGACCCCGATCAATCACAGTTCACGAAGCTCTTCACGGAGCGAGCGGTTGGCTTCATCGAGAAGAACAAGGAGAAACCCTTCTTCCTCTATGTGCCGCATGTCATGCCGCACGTGCCGATCTTCGCCTCCGAATCCTTCAAGGGGAAATCGGCACGCGGGCTCTACGGCGATGTGGTGGAAGAGATCGACTGGTCCATCGGTGCCATCCTGAAGGCCATCGATGACAACGGCCTCGCCGAGAAGACGCTCGTGATCTTTATGTCCGACAACGGCCCGTTCCTGAGTTACGGTTCGCACGCCGGCTCATCGGTGCCGTTGCGCGAAGGTAAACTCACCACATTTGAAGGTGGCGTGCGTGTGCCGTTTCTCGCGCGCTGGCCGGGCCACGTCCCCGCGGGCCAGGAGTGTGCCGAATTAATCACCGGGCTCGACCTGCTCCCCACGCTCAGCAGCATGGCCGGTGCCGACCAGCCGAAGGCGAAGATCGATGGCCAGGACCTCTCCGCACTCCTGCTCGGCAAGAACGGTGCGAAGGGGCGTGATTCCTTCGCATATTTCTCTGGCAGCGAGTTGCACGCGGTGCGCAGCGGCAAGTGGAAGCTGCACTTCCCACACAACTATCTCACCGTGAACGGCAAGACGCGCACCGATGGCAAGCCTGCCAACTTCGAGAACATGAAGCCCAAGGCCATCGAGGAATCCGGCATCTACGGCATCGCCAGCCGCCACGGCTACCGCGTCGAGAAACTCGGCCTCTCACTCTTCGAACTCGACACGGATCCAGGTGAAACCAAAAATGTGGCCGATGTTCACCCCGGTGTGGTGAAACAGTTGACCGCACTCGGCGATGAGTTCCGCAAGGATCTCGGCGACCCGCTCACGGGAGTCAAGGGCACGGGCGTGCGTGAAGTGGGCCGCGACGACTCAGCGAAGAAGTGATGAAATCCGCTCGAACGAGGATTACCCGCGATGCGCCTTCTCCTCTCCGTGGTGCTGGGTCTGCTGTTCACGGATGCATGTGGTGCCTTGGAGCGGCCAAACGTGTTGTTCATCGTCGCGGATGATCTGCGTGTGGAACTGGGCTGCTATGGCTCTGCTGCGAAGACGCCGAACCTCGATGCACTTGCCGCGAAGGGGCTGCGCTTCGATCGCGCCTTTTGCCAGCAAGCGGTGTGCAACCCTTCGCGTTCCTCGTTTCTCACGGGGTTGCGGCCCGACACACTGCACCTGTGGGTGAACGGCACACACTTCCGCGACAAAAATGCGGATGTGATCACACTGCCCCAGACGTTCAAGCAGAATGGCTACGAGACGCGCTGTGCTGGCAAGATCTTTCACAACTGGCATACGAAAGAGAAGGGCGATCGCCGTTCCTGGAGTGCGGACGAGTTTCTGCACTACGCCAATCACGGTGCAGATGCACCTGCCGTGAAGGGTGAGTTGGCAGCCAACCTGGCACTGCCGATCGGTCGCAACTACGGCGATGTGCCGCTGTGTGAACGCCGCGATGTGCCGGATGAGGCGTATTACGATGGCCGCGTCGCCGCCGAAGCGGTGAAGCAGTTGGGTGAATTGAAGGGGAAGCCGTTTTTCCTCGCCGTCGGTTTCTGGAAGCCGCACGCTCCGTTCAATGCACCCAAGAAATACTGGGACCTGTACGACCCGAAGCTCCTGCCAGCGCTCGACCCGCGCCGCCCGGTCGGCACACCTGAGATCGCGTACCACGATAGCCGCGAGATTCTCGGCATCGCCCCGAACCGCATCGAGCCGAATGCCGCGCAGATGGCCGAGATGCGCCACGGGTACTTCGCCAACATCAGCTACATGGATGCGCAGGTCGGCAAGGTGCTCGCGGCACTCGATGCCAGCGGGCAGCGCGATAACACCATCGTGGTGTTCGTCTCGGACCATGGCTACCACCTCGGCGAGTTGCAACTCTGGGCCAAGACCTCGTGCTTCGAACGCGATGCCCACGTGCCGCTCATCGTGAGCACACCCGGGATGAAGACCGCAGGCAAGAGCACGGCGGCACTCGTCGAACTCATCGACCTCTTCCCCACCCTCACCGATCTGTGCGGTCTCATGAATCCGCCCGGCCTGGAAGGCGTCAGCCTCGTGCCATTGCTCGATGGCTCGAAGGCATCTGTGAAAGAGGCGGCCTTCACGCAGCATCCTCGCCCCGCCTATGCAGATCGCACTCCGAGCGGCTTGCCTGATGCGATGGGCTACAGCGTGCGGCAGGGGAACGTGCGTTACACCGAATGGCGCGACTGGGCCACAGGAAAGCTGATCGGTGCCGAATACTACGACTTCACACGCAAGCTCGAAGGGCCGCGCAACCAGCTTGAAGAATCGAAAGACGCGGCGGAACTGGCGTCGGCCCGCAGGACGCTGCACGCCCAGTTCCCGCCAACCATTCCGCCTTCCAAACGCTGATGCTTTCAAGAGGTGCTCATGTTCCGGCTCTCCCTCTGCTTCACCCTCGGCTGGGCCGCCCTGGTCAGCGCGGCCGAGAAGAAGAACGTGCTCTTCATTGCGGTCGATGATTTGAAACCTGCACTGGCCTGTGCCGGTGATCCGCACGCGAAGACACCCAACATCGACAAGCTCGCCGCCCGCGGCACTGTGTTCACACGTGCCTATTGCCAGCAAGCGGTGTGCAGCCCCTCGCGCTCATCCTTGATGACCGGTTGCCGGCCCGACACCACGAAGGTCTATGATCTCGTCACGCACTTCCGCAAGGCAATGCCCAACGCCGTGACGCTGCCGCAATACTTCATGAAGAACGGGTATTACGCCCACGGCGTCGGGAAGATTTACCACGGCGGCTACGACGATGCCGCATCGTGGAGCGTGCCCTGGGAAGGGACCAAGGGGAAGAACTTCGGGCCAAACGGCCTGGAACTGATGACCGAGTTGAGGGCCAAAGCGAAGGCGGCTGGTGCGGATGTCAGCAAGGTTCGCGGGCTGCCGGTGGAAGCGCCGATGGTCGATGATGAGTTTCTGAACGATGGCTGGACGGCCAGCCGGGCCGTCGAGATTCTCCAGTCCCGCAAGGGGAAAGCCGAGCCGTTCTTCCTCGCAGTGGGGTTCGTGAAGCCCCACTTGCCCTTCGTCGCGCCCAAGAAATACTGGGATCTGTACGACGCCTCGACGCTCCCCGTGGCATCATCCTCCGAACCGCCAAAGGAAGCCCCGAAGTTCGCACCGCAGTTCGGCGGCGAGTTGCGAGCGTATCACGAGATTCCCAAGAGCGGTACCATCGGCCCGGATCAGTCGCGTAAACTCGTCCACGGCTACTACGCCGCGGTCAGTTACATGGATGCCCAGGTGGGCCGGGTGCTCGCTGCTCTCAAGGAGCCGGGACTCGCCGAGGACACGGTCGTGGTTCTCTGGGGCGATCATGGCTGGCACCTCGGCGATCATGGCATGTGGTGCAAGCACACCAACTACGAACGCGCCACCCGTGCGGCCCTCGTGATGAGCGAACCCGGCCAGAAGACCGTGGGCCAGAAGTGCGATGCACTCGTGGAGTTCGTGGATATTTACCCCACACTCGCGGATGTGTGCGGCCTGCCCAAACCTGAAGCCGTCGAGGGCACCAGCTTCGCCCCACTGCTCAACGACCCGAAAACGCCCTGGAAAGCAGCCGCGTTCAGCCAGTACCCCCGCGGCGGCAAGGAGACGGGCCCGCTGATGGGTTATGCCGTTCGCACCGACCGCTATCGCTATATGGAATGGCGCAAGAAGGGCACGACGGAAGTGGTGGCCCGCGAACTCTACGACCACCAGACAGATCCGAACGAGGACGTGAACATCGCCGATCTCCCCGCGAACAAGGACATCCTCGAGCAGCACGCGAAGATCCTCGCCGCGGGCTGGAAGAATAACACACCACCGAAGTGAGCGACGATTCAGGCGAGCGGCCCCCGTCAGGGGGCTGTTCGATTGACAACTCGTCAACATCTTTGTGGAAGGTCAGGAACAGCCCCCCTTACGGAGGCCGCTCGCCTGAAAAGCGATCTCGTAACGCGAAGGACTTCACCATGATCAATAAGCGGCTTGCACTATTCACATGCCTCATCGTTATCTCGTGCTTTGCACAACGAGTTGCTGCGCAGCCAGTGAAGGGGCCGAATGTCCTCATCGTGATGACGGATGACCAGGGCCTCGGCGACTTCTCGTACACCGGCAACCCGGTTCTGAAGACGCCCAACCTTGATGCGTTCGCGAAACAGAGCATCCGCCTGACGGACTTCCACGTCGCGCCGATGTGCAGCCCCACGCGCGGCCAACTCCTCACGGGTTTGGCCGGCTTGCGAAATGGTGCCACTTCCGTAACGGCAGGCCGCACCTTCTTGCGACCCGGCATCCCCACCATCGCGGACCAGTTCGCCAGCGCCGGCTACAAGACCGGCCTCTTCGGCAAGTGGCACCTCGGCGACTCGTACCCGCATCGCCCGATGGACAAGGGCTTCCAGGAATGCATTTACCACCTTGGCTGGGGGCAACTCCACTCGACTCCCGAGTTCGACTGGCCGCTGATCGATGGCCGGTACTTTCACAATGGCGTCGAGAAACGCTACAGGGGCCACTGCACCGATGTCTGGTTCGATAGCGCCATGCACTGGATGAAGGAGCGCAAGGCGAAGGGCGAGCCGTTCCTGTGTTACTTGCCCACGAATGCCCCGCATGCGCCGCACATCGATCTGGCGAAGTTCATTGAACCCTACCAGGGCAAGGGCCCGGCTGGCTTTTTCGGCATGATCGCCCATATCGATCAACGCTTCGGCGATCTGGAGAAGTTCCTTGCAGCCGAGAAACTGCACGATAACACCATCGTGATCTTCATGACTGATAACGGTGGAACCGCAGGCGTGAAACTGTTCAATTCCGGGCTCCGCGGCCACAAGACCGAGTACTACGATGGCGGGCATCGCGTGCCGTGCTGGATTCGCTGGCCCGACGGCAAACTCGGCGAACCACGCGACATTGCCACGCCCACGCAGAACACGGACTTGCTCCCCACACTCTGCGATCTCTGCGGCATTCCCGCACCGAAGTGGGACAAGGCCGAAGCGATGTACCACGGCACGAGCCTCGCCGGCCTGCTCCGCGGAACGGAGAAGGAGTTGCCCGAACGCACACTTGTGGTGCAGTACGGGCAGATTCTCAAGAAATTCGATTGTTGCGTGATCCGCGGCAAATGGCGGCTCGTGAAGGGCGAGGAACTGTACGACACCGAGGCCGACCGCGGTCAGGAGAATAATGTCGCCGCCCAGCATCCGGAAGTGGTGAAGGCGCTGCGGCAATACTACGAACGCTGGTGGGCTGGGCTCGAACCGATCATCAATGAATTCGTGCCGATCAGCATCGGGGCGAAGCAACAACCCGTGGTCGATCTCACCAGCGGCGACTGGGAAGGCATCTATGCCGATAACACGGGCTTCGTTCGCGAGGCGGTGGGCGGCCCCACCGGCGGCCACTGGAACATTCTGGTCGAGGAACCCGGCGAGTACGTGTTCACCTTGCGCCGCTGGCCCGAGCAGACGGGGGCCGCGCTCGGCGACAAGTACGAACCCTCCGCCAAATCGCCGCCTAACAAGGCGAAAACCAACACGCTCGGCTTCCCCACCATCGCCTGTGCCAAGCTGGAGATTGCCGGCGTCAAGTCCGAGTACCCAGTTAACCCTAAGGCAACGGGTGCCGCCAGCGGAATTGTCACATTGCCGAAGGGCAAGACCACGCTCAAAGCCTGGTTCTCGGACGCAGAAGGCAAGGACCTGTGCGGTGCCTTTTTCGTCACGGTGGAGCGGAAGAAGTGACGGACGCGAACCACGAAGGGAAGAGATTCATGCGCTATTCGTTGCTACTGCTTGGCCTGTTCATCTGCTCCGCTGCGCCGGCGGCCGAGCCCGCGAAGAAGCCGAACATTCTGCTCATCTATGCCGATGATCAGTCGTACAAGACTGTCGGCTGTTATCCCGAATCGTGGCCCTGGGTGAAGACGCCGAACATCGACGCACTGGCGAAGACCGGCATGCGCTTCCACGGTGCCTATCTCGGTGCGTGGTGCATGCCCTCGCGTGCCTCGATGCTCACGGGCCGGCAACCGCACGGCATCCAGTCGATGCGCATGGATGGCCCGTACCCCGGCAGCACGTACGATCCCAAACAGTGCCCGTTCTGGCCCGCTCTCTTTCGCGCCAACGGCTACCAGACTGCCCAGATCGGCAAGTGGCACACCGGCACCGATTCCGGCTTCGGCCGCGACTGGGATTACCAAATCGTCTGGAATCGCCCCAAGCATCCGGAGAACGCCGGGGCTTATTACGAGAAGCAGATACTGGCCTTCAACGGCGAGGAGAAACTGCAGGATGGCTATCCCGCGGATAACTACACGAAGTGGGCCCGTGAGTACGTGGCCGGTGCCAACCGCGACAAGGACAAGCCCTGGTTCCTCTGGCTCTGCTACGGCAGTATTCATGGCCCCTCCAAACCTGCCGCCCGACACAAGGGCCGCTACAAGGGTGAGGCCGTGCCCGAACCGGTTGATCTGCTTGGCCCGTGGCCCGGCAAGGCCGATTACCTCAAGAACACGCTCGCCTGGCGCAAGAACGCCGAGGGCAAAGTGATCGCGGGCAGCAACGGTGAAAAGGTCGGCGACGAGGCCGGCGGGAAGGGCACGGGCTTCGCCGAGTGGGTCTGGCAGATGAACGAATGCGTGCCCGCCATTGATGAAGGTGTGGGCGAACTGATCAAGACACTCAAGGAATCGGGCCAACTCGAGAACACATTGATTATTTACACCGCCGATCAGGGCTTCGCGCTCGGCGAGCATGGCATGCGAATGAAAATCGCCCCGTACGATGCCACCTATCGCTCGCCGCTGATCTTCTCGATGCCCGGTGTCGTGGCCGAGGGGAAGTACTGCCCGCAAGTTGCGAACGCACCGGATCTGATTGCCACGTTCTTCGCGCTCAGCGGTGTCGCCGCACCCGCCTCGCTTCACGGGAATAGTCTTCTGCCATTGCTCCGCGACCCCGCTGCGAAGTGGGCACACCCCTGCCTGTACGAGCACACCGGTCATGACTACGGCGATGAAGTGTCAAAGGTGCTCGCAACTGATGCGAAAGAAGCCATTTATCAAAAGGTGCCGTGGTACACCGCGATCGTGCAAGATGGCTGGAAGCTCATCCGCTACCTGCAGCCCGGTGTGCCAGAGGAACTCTACAACCTGAACACCGATCCTGAAGAGTTGAAGAACCTGGCCGTTGAACCACAACACGCACAGAAGCTGGCGTTGCTGCGAGCCGCGCTCGCGGCCGAATTGAAACGCACCCAGGCACCTGCCGCCATGCTACCCAAGGAGATGCCGTGAGGAAGTTCGCATTCGCGCTGGCGCTGTTCGTGCTTGGCCCGTCGGCATTTGCCGCCGAGGCACGACCCAATGTGCTCGTGATCCTGGCGGATGACCAGGGCTGGGGCGATCTGAGCGCCAATGGCAACACCAACCTGAAGACGCCCAACATCGATTCACTCGCACGTGAGGGGGCTCGCTTCGAGCACTTCTACGTGCAACCGGTGTGCGCGCCGACGCGGGCCGAGTTCCTCACGGGCCGCTGGCATTCGCGCGGCGGCGTGCACGGCGTCTCAACCGGTGCCGAGCGGCTCGACCTTGATGAACGAACGATCGCTGAGGCCTTTCAGAAAGCGGGCTACGCCACCGCCTGCTTCGGCAAGTGGCACAATGGCACACAGTATCCGTATCACCCCAATGCCCGCGGCTTCGAGGAATACTACGGCTTCACATCCGGTCACTGGGGCGAATACTTCAACCCGCCGCTCGACCACAATGGCCAGGATGTGAAGGGCGAAGGCTTCCTCGCGGACGACCTCACGAATCATGCCATCGGCTTCATGCAGAAGCAAGTGAAGGGGGAGAAGCCGTTCTTCTGCTACCTCGCCTTCAACACGCCACATTCGCCGATGCAGGTGCCGGATCCGTACTGGGCTCGCTTCAAGAACGCACAACTGAAGCTGACGGGCGAGAAGAAGGAGAACCTCGATCACACCCGCGCGGCGCTGGCGATGTGCGAGAACCTGGATGATAACGTGGGCCGCTTGTTGGCGGCGCTTGGCAAAGCCAAAATCGACGGCAATACCATCGTGCTTTATTTCAGCGATAACGGCCCCAACGGCGCACGCTGGGTCGGCGGCCTCAAGGGGCAAAAGGGGAGCACGGATGAAGGTGGTGTGCGCTCGCCGTTGCACGTGCGCTGGCCCGGCCAGGTGAAGCCCGGCACATGCATCACACCCATCGCCGGGGCCATCGATCTTTATCCCACGCTCATCGACCTGACCGGCATCGCCCGCGTTGGGGAGAAGCCATTCGATGGCGTCAGCCTCGCGCCGCTCTTGCGGGGCAAAGCCACGAGCGCGCCCGAACGCATGATCTTCAACCACTGGGCCGGCAGGACGAGTGTGCGCGATTCGAGTTTCCGTCTCGACGCCGCCGGCCAACTCTTTGATCTCACAAGCGATCCCGGTCAACAGAAGAACATCGCCGCCGAGAAGCCGCAGGACGCCAAACGGCTCGGCGATGCACTCGTGAACTGGAAGAAAGATGTCCTTGGCGAGTTGCCGAAAACCGATGACCGCCCATTCCCGGTTGGTTTCTCGCAGATGCCGCGTGCGGTGCTCCCCGCTCGCGATGGCAAGCCGCAAGGTAGTGTGAAACGCAGTGCGGGTGCGCCGAACTGTTCGTTCTTCACGAACTGGGCGAAGCCGCAGGATGCAATGACCTGGGACATCGAGGTGAACACGGCCGGGCAATACGAGGCGGTCGTGAACTACACGTGCACGAAAGACAATGTGGGCTCAACGATCGAGCTGGCACTCGGCGATGCAAAGTGGACGGGCACCATCGCGGAAGCCCACGACCCGCCGTTGCGAGGCAAGGAGCACGACCGCGTGAACCGGGGCAGCGAGTCGTATGTGAAGGATTTCCGCCCGCTCTCCCTGGGCGTGATCGATTTGAAGCCCGGAACGGGCACGCTCAAGTTGCGTTCATCCAGGATCGCAGGAATGCAGGTCGGCGACATTCGCAGCGTGGAGTTGATCCTGAAGCCGTGATTGATTCACATCGGTAAAAGCACAACGCCCGCCATTGTTGGCGGGCGTTGATCGTTCCCACGGTTGCTGCTGGTTATGGACGGGCGGGGCGGTCGCCGGGGCGAAGCGAATTCATCACGGCTTCCAACTTCTTGATCTGGTCCGCCGTCAGAAACTCCTTGAGTTCCTTCTGGATCTTCTCGTTCAGTTCCGCCATGACCTGGCCAGCCTGTTCGCGCTGGATGCCACCGGCTCGAGCCTTGTCCATCAACTCTTCCACGCGTTTGTGGTGTCGGTCCATGATCGCCTTCAGCTGATCCTTCTGCTTCTCGTTGAGATCGAGTGACGCGAGCGCTCGTTCGAGCGGATTGGCACGTGCACCGTCGTTGTCCGGGCGATTCTCGCCGCGGGGGCGGTCGCCTGGTCCGGGATTGCGGGGTTCGTCGGGGCCCATGGGGCGTCCACGAGGATTGTCGCGATCATTGCCCTCACCCGGACGGCCATCGGGTCCACCAGGGCGACCGAAGCCACCTGGTCCACCCGGACCAAAAGGGCCACCCGGACCAATGGGGCCGAACCCAGGGCCGCGGCCTGGTCCCATCGGGCCGCCCGGAAAGCCGCCGCGCTGGCTCGATTGTTCGATCATGCCGATCAACTTGCGGGCTGCGGTGGCTTTCGCACTGTCGTCGCTCTCGGAGAGTTTGTGCAGCATTGGAATGGCAGGTCGGCCAATCGACACGATGCCCGCGCGGGCACTTTCGCGGACCACATCATGCGGGTCGTTCATCTTCTCGACCAGCACCTTGAGCCAGGCCTCGACGGCGGCGTCTGCCTTCTCGGGCACCCGCGGGCCGCCGGGCCCCATTGGATTCATCGGTCCGCGCTTGGTGTCAGGGCCGTCCTTCTTGTCCTGCGGGCCCTTGCGATCCTTGTTATCACCACCCGGTGGCTGAGCGAGGCTCACGGCTCCGGCGGAGAAACCCGCGAGCATAAGGGCGGGTGTCAAGACTCTTGCAAACCAGTTCATGGAAAAACCTCTCGGGGAAAGGGGGAGAACCTGTCACCGATTCTGACGGCTCTCACCTAAATGTGAAACGGCAATCGGAGTGGTTCGAAGACATCGCTCAGGAACTTCTCATGGCGGCGGAGTGACGAACTGTCTTCGTAATCGGGTAAACTACGTTTACGGTTTCCGTGTGGCGATGCGAATGAGGCGCGTGATGGGTGTGGAATCGGAGCGCGATCTTGTGGAACTCCTGGCACGGCTCAAGGCCGGTGAGTCCGCAGCACTCGGCGAGTTGTTTGATCGTCACCGGTTGCAATTGCGGCGCATGGTGGAGCTTCGCCTGGATCATCGACTGGCCGGCCGCGTCTCCGCTTCGGATGTGCTTCAAGAAGCCTACATCGATGCCCTCAAACGCGTCGAACATTATTTCTCGAAGCCCGATCAACCGTTCTTCGGCTGGCTGCGGCTCATCGTGGGCCAGCGGCTCGCGGACCTGCATCGTGAACACATGGCCGGGAAGCGCAACGCCACGCGCGAGGTGCCAATCTACCGCGGCGGGCCCGGGGCAGACTCCGGTTGCATTGCTGCCTGCCTTCTCGGCAACCTCTCCTCGCCCAGCGGCATCGCCCAGAAGAACGAGACGTTCGTGCGGCTGGAGCAGGCGCTGAACCAGATGGATTCACTGGATCGGGAGGTGCTCGTGTTGCGGCACTTCGAAGAACTCAGCAACACGGACACTGCCGAATCGCTCGGTATCGAGCCCGCAGCCGCCAGCAAGCGCTACGTCCGGGCTCTGGCCCGCTTGAAGGTTATTCTCGAATCGGTTCCCGGTCTTCATCCTGATAGTTCCTCGTCCGAAGTGTGAATTCATGTTCACTCCCAATGATCGCGATCCGGTGGATGTGCTCGCGGAGGAGTTCGCCGATCGGTTGCGGCGAGGTGAGCATCCGTCCGTCTCGGACTATGCCGCGAATCATCCATCGCACGCGGAGCAGTTGCGCGAAGTGCTTCCGGCCGTCGCACAGATGGAGCAACTCAAACGATTCAAGAAGGCGGTGGTGCTGGATTCCATCACACATCCGGATCGGCTCGGGGATTTCCGCATTCTGCGCGAGCTTGGCCGCGGCGGCATGGGCGTGGTGTTCGAAGCCGTTCAAGAATCACTCGGCCGGCGGGTGGCATTGAAGATTCTGGCCTCACAAAGCCAGTTGACACCCGAGCGGCGCGAACGCTTCGTGCGTGAAGCGAAAGCAGCGGCGAAGTTGCACCACACCAACATCGTGCCCGTCTTCGGCGTCGGCGAGCAGGAAGGTCTGTCCTACTACGTCATGCAATTGATTCCCGGTCAAAGCCTGCAAGCGATCGTGGCCGGCTGGAAGCATGGAGCCGCTGCCGAGACAGCCGGGCCAATCCCGGGGCAGGTTGCAACAACACTCGGGATGCATCCGGAAGAACCCCGTCTCCCACGTCCCACTGTTCATGCAGAACCCGGTTCGCATGCGCATCATCCGCGTTCCGGCGACTGGGCATTTATTGCCGAGGCGGGAGCCCAGGCGGCCGAAGCCTTGCACTACGCTCACCAGCAGGGCGTGTTGCATCGCGATGTGAAGCCTGCGAATCTGCTGCTCGATCCGAAGCGCCAGGTGTGGGTGGCCGACTTCGGCGTGGCGAAGCTCGTGGACAGCCGCACGCTCACAGCTACGGGCGATATCCTTGGCACCCTGCAATACCTGGCTCCGGAATGCCTGCACGGCACGGCTGATGTGCGGAGTGATGTCTATGGTCTGGGTGCGACGCTCTATGAGATGCTTACACTCGCGCCGCCCTTCAGCGCCGAGACGCCGGCCGGGTTAATCAAACAGATTGCGGATGCAGAGCCAGCTTCGCCGCGGAGCATTGATCGCACGATTCCGCGTGATCTCGAAACGATCGTGTTGAAAGCTCTGGCTCGGGAACCCTCGCGGCGCTATGCGTCCGCCGAAATGCTGGCGGATGATTTGCGTGCCTTTCTCGATGATCGCCCGATCCGGGCTCGCCGGGTCACGGCCATCGGACGTGGAGCACGCTGGTGCCGCAAGAACCCAGCCGTGGCAATGCTCTCCTTCAGCACCTTGGCGGCCCTCGTGCTCGCGGCGGTGGTCGGCTGGATGGGCTATGCTCGCACCCAGGCCGCCCTTGAAGCGGAGGCGGTGCGCCGGGATGAAGCCGAGCAAGCCTCGGCCAAGCTGGAAGCGAATTTGAAGCTTTCTCTCGAAGCCTTCGAGGCGGTGTTCGTCGCGGCGGGTGGCAACGACTTTCGCGCGCCACCGGTGCCTGGCTTCGGCGGAAGGCCGCAGGGCGGGCCATTTGGCCGAGGCCCGAACGGCCTGCCGGATCAGCAGGGCCCCGGCATGCGACCAGGAGGCGACCTGGCCGATCGCGCAGCGGTGCTCGAAGCGGTGCTCGAGTTCTACGAGAAGTTCGCTCAGCAGAACGCCACCAATCCGCGACTGCAATTCGAGGCGGCAAAGGCACATCGCCGAGTCGGTGAGGTGAACCAGTGGCTCGGCCGTGGCGAACCGGTGGCCTCGTTCCGCCGCGCCGCGGAGATGCTCGAGGCGCTCGTGATTCGCTTTCCCGATTCGAACGAGATGCATCTCGAACTCGTGCAAATCTACGCATTGGCACCATTCGAGATCTTCACCACACCCGCACAGGCCGAAGCCCAACTAGAGAGAGCCGCGAACCGCGTGCACGGGCTGGACATGGATGTGCCTCAGCGTCGGGCGCTGGGTGGAGTGCTGCTCAAACTCGGCTGGTTGCGAGAACAATCCGGGCGAGCGGATGAGGCCATGCAGACTTACCGGGAGACGATTGCCGTGTTGTCGTTACCCCGTGAAGCATCACCACGTTTCGGCGGCGTTTCCGTGGAGCGTGGCGTCGCACGCCAGCGACTCGCGAGCCTGCTTGTTGAGGCCGGTGAACTGGAGGAAGCGGAGCGCGTGCTCAATGACGGTGTCGCGGAGCTTCGAACCTGGGGTCGGGGCGGGCCGAACAACGGTTCACCTGCTGCCGCCTTGTTGCCCACGACCTTGCGTCAGTTGGCGGAGCTTCGCGAGAAGCGAGGCAACCACCGTGGAGCGGAGCTGGCACGCAACGAGGCAAATCAGGTGCAGAATAGCGGCGGAAAAGGGCCGGAGTTTCCATTTATCAAGGACGGTGGTGGCCCCGGAGGGCGGCAGGGTGGCCCGCCCCGCGACGGACCACCGAAACGATAGGCACACATCCAGCGTTACTTGAACAGTTCCGCCGGGGTGACGCCCGGCTTCCACTCCTCGCTCTTCTTGAACTTGAAGTGCGTGGGCTTGTAGGTTCCCACAATATCCACGTTGCTCTTATCCGGAATCTTGTCTTCCAGTCCCAGCGCCCAGAAGCAGCCGTTCACGATCAACCGGCGAGTCCCTTCCCATTGCAGGTCTTCGGATGCCCCCATCGTGGTGTTAAACGCGCGACCTGTGATGTCCTCGGCTGGTCGATAGGTGCGAGTCCACGCAACGGGCATCATGGGGTCATTCTTCTTGCCTGCGACTGGTTTCGAATCTGGTTGCAGCGTCTCGGTCACCTGGCCCAGCACCAGCGGCGTGTTGCCGGTCTCGGCGAGCTTGACTGTGTAGACATCTGTCGTGCCGAAAATTTCACCTTCACCAATGCCTTTGAGGATCGGGTTCTTCTCCTGCCCCGGGGCGACGATGCCGCGGGTGCCTTCCTTGTTGTGAGCACCGTGGTGAGCGACCCACTTCTCACCCAGCACTTGGCGGCCGAAACCGCCTTCCCACCCTTTCACATTGCTGCCATTGCCGAAACGGGCAAACGCCTTGCTGCCGGGAATGTTGAAGGCGTGCGTGGCGGTTCGCAAACCCACAACGGGTTTGCCACGCGCCACGTAGTCTGCGATGTATTGCATTTGATCGTCAGGCAGGTCGAGAAAGCGGGTGAAGATCACCAACAAATCCGCCGTGCGAAGGGCCTCGAGCCCGGGGATGTTGTTCACATTGGGATTGATGGTGCCATCCTTATCGAGCGTGAATAGCACCGTGCACTTGAAGCCGTGGTGCTCGGAGAGGATCTTGGCCAGCTGCGCGATCGATTCCTCCGAGCGGTATTCCTGGTCGCCACTGACGAGCACGATGTGTTTGCCCTTGCCGATCCCGGATTTCCCTTCGAGCACGACCGGTTCGTTGGCCGCCTTGGCACCCAATGGCACGAGGGCAAGCAACACGACTGCGAGGAAGCGCGGCATTTTCATGGTGTTTGAGGGGTGAGAGGAAAGAACGAGCAGATGAAACCAATATACGCCTGGACGCACCTTCGTCGCGGTCAGAAGGCCAGGATGCGGGTCCTTCCGGTGCCGCATTCATGCCTCAAGGCTATACTGCAATGGCCGTGGTCTGTCGTCTTCGGAACCCGATATGAAATCGCTCCCTCATCGCTCTGATCTCGTTCTCGGCATTGATGGTGGTGGCAGCCACACACTCGCCCTGATCGCTGTGGCGGACACCGGCCAGATCCTGGGCCGTGGCTCCAGCGGGCCATCCAACATTCAATCCGTGGGTGTTGACTCTGCCCTTACGGAACTGGCCCTGGCCGTCGAAAATGCTTTCGCGACAGCGGGCGTGCCACGGAGCCGGGTCGCGGCGGCCAATCTGGGACTGGCCGGCATCGATCGGCAAGAAGGCTTCGATGTGATGCACGAATGGGCGGATCGAGTCGAACTTGCAGACCGCGTCTCGGTGGCAAACGATGCCAACCTTCTCCTCGCCGCGGGCACGCCCGAAGGCTGGGGGCTAGCCGTGGTGTGTGGTACGGGATCGATCGCATTCGTTCGTTCGCAGGAGGGCGTGATTGGACGAGCGGGCGGGTGGGGGCACCTGCTCGGTGACGAGGGCAGTGCGTTTCAGATTGTATTGCAGTCCTTGCGAGCCTGTTGCCGCGCCGTCGATCAGTGTGCCCCGGCGACCGCGATGGTCGATCGCTTCGTATCGAAGATGGGCCTACCCGATGCGGCGAACTTCATCCATGCAGTCTATCGCGGACCGTGGGATCGTGCGGCACTGGCCGCGATGGCCCCGCTCGTTCTCGAATGTGCAACTGAAGGGGATGAAGTGGCCCGCCATGTCGTCGAGAGGCAAGCCGAGGAACTCGCCCGGACTGCCGCTGCCGCGGTAACGAATCATCATTTGCCAACTCAAGCTTTACCATTGGCCCTGACCGGCGGCGTCGTTCTGAACAGCGCGATGTATCGCGACTGGTTTCTAAAGGCACTTCGCCAGTTCGGTGTTCAAGCAGAGCCGGTGACCCTCGTCGAGGATCCAGCGATTGGTGCCATCGTGCTCGCACGACGCTTCCTCAAGAACGCCACGTCGGCCTAGCCTGACGCCCGAGCCGATTGCGTGCCGCGACGATCGCCGGGTCGTGGGCTCGGTCTGGAACCTGTGGCGATTCAGCAACCTGAGTCATGGTTGTGGCAGCAGCTCGCACTAGCGATCTTCCTTCCGGACATATGACATGCTTCCAGGGAAGGGGATTGAGGGGGTCGGCAGGAATCAATGATCATCGCACTAACACGTGCGGATGCGGACATTTACGCAGCCCGATTCGCTCGTGGGTACTCACTCGCGTGTTCCGCAAGCCAGGCAGTGCATCGGGCCCAGTTTCGGCGGTCGCCTTGCGAGAAATGGCCGAGTGTGCGTGCGCCCGAGGCACCCGTAAGTGAGGGGAGATTCCCGGCGACACCATCACAGGTGAGTGTGGCGAGTACGGCTGCCGATGCCGCGTTTCGCGCCAGAGACGCGATACCCAGGACATCGGTGCGTTCGGGATTCAGGTCTTCAAACTGCTGCCCCAGTAATTGCCACAAGAAGCCGTTGCGAACTCCACCACCACTGAGCAGGAGTCGCCGTGGAGCAACTGGAGCAGGCAGCCATCGCCGCACGGCATCACCCAGTGAACGTGCGATGAGATGTGTCGCTGTGCAGAGCAAGTCTGACAGGGTCGCCCCGCATTGACGTGCAGAGTCGAAAGCAGTGAGAAGGAATGACCGTGCAAAGGCATCGGCGTGAACAGACTTCGGCGGCGTTCGTGTCAGGTGCGGATGATCGAGCCACTGCTGCAGCAACGGTTCGAGGCACTGGCCCTGTACCGCCTTCTTGCCTCCGGCGTCGAATGTATCACGGCCACGTGTGCCGTGATAGGAGAGAGCGTCCAGTAGCTGATTGCCGGGCCCGGTTTCAAAGCCGATCGTGTCGTAGACACGTGCTCTTGGCCGCACCAGCAACGCCGAGGTCACAGCTCCCAGATGCAGGAGCAGGCGTTCTTGTGTCGGGTTCTGAAAGAGCAAATAGTCCGCGGCCGCGCCGATGGGATGACCACTTCCACCCACGGATCGATCGCGTATGCGGAAATTATGGATGAAGGTGATACCTGTCTGCTCGGCAAGGCGATCGGCAATTTCGGCCCAGGCGGCATTTGACAGGACGCGGGTGCGGGAGGGTTCGAGCCAACCACCCGCGAAGATATCTCGGAGCGACATTCCGGCCGCGGCAGCGCATGTCCGAACAGCGTGTACCGCTGTTTCCACGATATTGCGGCTGAGGTCCACCAACTGAGCAGTGGAAGCTGTGTTGACTGAGGATTTTAATTGGTCGCGGGTCGCAAGTGGGAAGGGAACGCGCCCGGCACGCAGCACCTGTGGCTTGAGGTCGAGCCCCACACCCTCACCATCAATGATGGCGGCATCCACTCCTTCGAGCCCGGAACCAGCCGCCAGGCCGATCAGGATTCGGTTCATGGGAATCCTGGCTTTTGTGAAGTCGTGTGATCGTTGATAAGGGGCTACCCTTGTTCAGGACTGAGGACCCCACAGATCGGGCAGGTAACAATGCCGGAGTTTGAGTCATCGGATTGTGGGATGACGCGTTCGCCGCAGACACCGCACGAGCCCGTGAGCAGCGGGCTCGGCGGTGCGTAGTCTGCAGGCAACTCGCCCATGTACTGCAGAATTTGCCGTGCGCCGAGCAGTCGGCGATGCTTCAATCGGACGAAGTCCACAAGTGGGAATATTTCCTCCACTCGCGACGCATTCGCGGCCCACCACTCCGACCAGGGTGGAACACGGGCAGGATCCGCGATGGCCTGGCGGAAATAGGCGAGGCACTCTTCCACGGCAACTTCTCCCGGCTCGTTCGCGTTTACACGCCTACCAGGGCCTCATCGGCATTCCGCACGGCGGCCTGCACGAAGCACTCGAAGATTTGAACATCGAGCGCACTGGCGGTGTCCGCTTCCGGATGCCACTGAACACCGACACAGAACCAGTTCGGGTCCGTGGATTCGATGGCCTCGATCACGCCATCGGGTGCCTTGGCCGCGACACGCATCTTCTTGCCAAGTTGGTTCACGGCCTGATGGTGCGTGCTGTTCACCCGCAGCTCAGGTGCACCGTAGATCTCATCCAGACGCGTATTCGGCTCGATCAAAACCATGTGGCGATGTGGGGCACCGGTCTGGTCCATGTGCGGCATGGCCTTTGGATTCTCTGCCTGCAGGTGAAGATATAGAGTGCCACCAGCGAAAACGTTTAGCTGCTGCATACCGAGCCCGATGCCGAGAACAGGCGTCTTGTTCTCAAAAATCCGGGTGAGCAAGAATCGGTCAGCCTCTTCGCGGCGTGCCGGCATCGGCGTCACGGCTGCGGATGGTGCCTGGCCGTTGCGGCGCGGGTCCATGTCCAGACCACCCGTCAGGATGACTCCCGCAGCGAGATCGAGCAAGGCGTCGATCTCGGCGATATTGTCCTTCCGCAGAGGGGGAAGGATGAGCGGCAAGCCGCCGGCTGCGATGATGGCATCGACATAACCAGCATTGAGGCGGGTGTAAGGGATCCCGTTCTTCGGGCTGATGTAATCCGCATTAATCGCGATCAAGGGGCGGGAAGGCGGCGGGGCAGGTTCCTTGCGGGCGGCCATGTGATTCGGTCCCTCCTTGGACCCTCGCGAAGCGTCGTGCTCCGATGACCCGCTTTTTTGTCGGGCGTGAGGGGAAAGGAAGTGTACCGGCTCGGCAGCTCACGAAGCAAGAGGGGTTTTTGAGTGAGCTGTAAAATGCCCTTCGCTCACGAAACCGAACGAGAGACACCTTGAAGGACGAGAGCTCGCAACCATTCGCAGTTACTGCCCCAACCCCGGCAGAGCATGTGTTCAAGCCCACGAAGTTTGACCAGTACCTGCAAGGTATTGCGAGCGGTCTGCCCGCTGAGGATGGTGCGTGCCATCCCTGCAATCATTCACGCATCGAAGTACATGGCGAATTCATAGGGATGTGGTCGCACGCGCACCGCCGCCACCTCTTCTTCACGCTTGAACTTGATCCATGTCTCGATCACGTCTTCGGTGAAGACTTCCCCATGCAATAAGAACTCATGGTCGCGTTCGAGCGCGGTCAGGGCCTCGTCCAGCGTCTGCGGCGTCTTCGGAATATCCTTCAACTGCTCCGGCGGCATGTCGTAAATGTCCTTGTCCAAGGGCGGGCCTGGGTGTGTCTTGTTGCGGATGCCATCCAGCATGGCCATCAGCATGCCGGCAAAAGCGAGGTAGGGATTCGCGGCACAATCGGGTACGCGGTATTCGAGGCGCTTGGTTTTCGCCCGTGCGGAGTAGACAGGAATGCGCACGGCAGCAGAGCGGTTGCGCTGGCTGTAGGCCAGGTTGGTCGGCGCTTCGAAGCCCGGCACCAGCCGTTTGTAGCTGTTTGTGGTGGGGTTGGTGATGGCACACAGCGCCGGGGCGTGCTTGAGGATGCCGCCCAGTGCGTACATGGCCGTGTCGCTGAGGTTCGAATAATCGGTGCCTGCAAAGAGATTGGTGCCGTTCTTCCAGAGCGAAACGTGAATGTGCATACCGCTGCCGTAGTCCTCGAAGAGCGGTTTGGGCATGAATGTGGCCGTTTTGCCATGCTTGCGAGCGATGTTCTTCACGACATATTTGTACTTCAACACGCTGTCCGCCATGGCGACGAGTTCATCGTAGCGGATGTTGATGGCACACTGACCGCCCGTGGCACGTTGATGGTGGTGGCTTTCTACGGGGATGCCGCACTCTTGCATCGCCAGCATCATCTCGCTGCGAAGATCATGCACGGCATCCATCGGCGGGCACGGGAAATAGCCTTGCTTGTACGGGATCTTGTAGCCAAGGTTGGGGCTTTCATCGCGGCCGGTATTCCAGGCCCCTTCGCCGCTGTCCACGTAATAAAAGGCGGAGTGCGAGGTCTGATCGAACTTCACATCATCGAAGACGAAGAATTCGAGCGAGGGGCCAAACACTGCCGCTTCGGCCGCCCCGATGCTCTTCATGTAGTTGACGGCTTTGCGGGCGACATTGCGGGGATCCTTGCTGTAATCTTCCTTGGTCACCGGGTCCTGGATATTGCAGATCATCGCCAGCGTGGTGTCGCGGCAGAAGGGATCGATGAAGAGCGTCTCCGGTTGCGGCACGAGCAGCATGTCCGATTCGTTGATGGGCATCCAACCGCGAATGCTCGAGCCATCGAAGCCCCGGCCATCCTCGAACAGTTCCTCATCGACGGCATCAGCCGGGATCGTGAAATGCTTCCAGAGCCCGGGGAAATCCATGAAGCGCAGATCGACGGCCTTGACTTCACGCTCTCGGAGAAAGGCCAGCACTTCACGCGGTGTGCGAACGGGGTTTGACACGGTGAGCAATCCCACAAGACGAAGGGTTAACCCGGCGGCGCGAACGTTGAGGAGAGGTGGCGCGTCCGGGGAATTGTAGGAAGAAACTGTCAAGAGTTTAGCACCGACCGCCGCGCGGTCGCCTTCCAACGGGAGCCTCCATGGCCGATCTGCCCATCCGTCGCGTCGTCCTGTACAAGCACGGCGTCGGCTACTTCGAACGCGAAGGCCTTGTCAGTGGTGACAGTGCAGTGTCACTCGCCTTCAAACAGCGAGAGGTCAGCGATGTTCTCAAATCACTGACCGTGATCGACCGCGATGGTGGCACCGTCTCAGCGGTGAGCTACGATTCCACTACACCCATCGAGCAACTCCTCGCCGAGATCGCGCTGAACATCCCCGATTCGGGCAGCCTCACCGGCTTGCTTCCCCAGTTAAAAGGAGCACGCGCTGCCATCACGCCCACCGGCGGCAGCACCGTTCAGGGCATGATCCTGGGCATCGACACGCAGCAAACGAACACCGACGCCGGCATCCAGGAAACACCTCGCCTCTCGCTTCTCACGGATAACGCCGACGTCCGCAGCTTCGATCTCTTCGACATCGAACTCACGCTTCTCGACGAGGGAATCAAACGCGATCTTGATTTTTACCTTCGGACGCAGCTCGCCTCCAAGAAGAAGGACGCCCGCACCTTCACACTCTTCGCCCAGGGCGATGGTGAACGCACACTCGAAGTGAGCTACGTGCTCGAAGCACCCGTGTGGAAGGCAACCTATCGGATTCTGCTAGATGATGAAGTCACTGAGGCGAGCGGCTCCCGTGAGGGGGCTGTTCAATCCGCGTCCGCGAACGCGAAGGAGTTGTCGCAGGAACAACCTCCTGACGGGGGCCGCTCGCCTTCGGGTGCGCCTCAACCACTCATTCAAGGGTGGGCCGTGGTCGATAACACCTCGGATGAGGACTGGATCGATGTGAGGCTCACGCTTGTGGCCGGGTTGCCCGTGTCGTTCGTGCATGATCTGTACACGCCACGTTTCATTCGCCGGCCTGTAGTGGAAGTGCGCGAAACCACGGGCGTGCTGCCACCGATGGCCGAGGCGGGCATTGAAAGCGTCGAATCGATGTTGATGGAGTTCGATGACGATGCGAACGATCAAGCCAAGTTCGCCCGATACTCCCCGGCAATGGCCGCGGCCGCACCCATGCGGCGCAAGACAATGAGCAGCGATCGCGGTGAACAGAACTCGCGCGCTTCCGCGGTCTCGTCCGTGCAGGCCCAGACGCGTGAACGCCAGGTTGGCGATCTCTTCGAGTATCAGATCGAGAAGCCCGTCACGGTGAAGCGTAACCAGTCCGCGCTCGTGCCGATCCTGCTCAAGGCGTTCGCGGGCCGATCGGTGTTGCTCTATCAGAAGGCGGCACGCGTTGAGAATCCGATTCGCTGCGTCGAGTTCGAGAATACCACGGGTCTGACGCTCGAGGGCGGCCCCGTCACCGTGCTCGAACAAGGCAGCTACGTGGGCGAGGCCATGCTCGATACGCTCAAGCCGAAGGACCAGCGGCTGGTTGGCTACGCCGTCGAACTCGCTGTGCGCGTTCTCGATAACATCGATTCGCATACGGACCGCGTCTCTCGCGTCACCGTGCGGCAAGGCTATCTGAAGACGCATTATGCCCAGATCCGCAAGACCACTTACACCTTCACGAGCAAAGCCGACAAGGAACAGACACTCTACCTCGATCACCCTCGTGATGATTCCAACTGGCGGCTGGTCTCGAAGGATGCTCCGCACGAGACAACCGAGAATTACTGGCGCTTCAAGTTGCCGTTGCCGCCGAATGGCGTTTCCCGTTTCGCGGTGGAGCAACACCAGACGCAGAGCCAGTCCTTTAACCTTTCGGAACTGCACCACGTTCACTTCGAGTCGTTCTTGAGCAGCAAGTATCTCGACAAGAAGACCGAAGCGGCGCTTCGTGAGTCATTCAAGGAGCGGAGTTCGATCGCGGAGATTGACCGTAAAATCGCGGAGGTGCAGAACGAACGCAACCAGATTCATGCCGAGCAGAAGCGCATCCGCGAAAACCTCGGCTCACTGGGAGAGCGAGCCAGCGAGAAGGAGCTTCGCGAGCGATTCGTCCGCACGCTCGGTCAGCAGGAGGATCGACTCGAATCGATACTCGCCGAGGAGAAGCAGTTGAAGGTCGATCGCAATGCCGCGCAGGAGCGCCTGCAGAATCTGATCATCCGGCTCGATTATGAAGCCGAAGTGCCTGGATAAGGCGATGCAGTCATTCCTCACATCGTTATAATCGGCAGCGGTTACCACTCGCTGCCGTCTCGTTATTACATTCTCCCGTCGCTCGACGGGCTTTTCTCATGCTCCTCGCTGGCGAGTGGGGCTGCGTCGAGGGTCTTATCCATGAGTGCTGCCTGCCCGAGTTGTCGGGCTGGGCTCGCCCCGCGTGAATTGAAGCCGGGCAAGTACCAGCCGAGGTGTCTGAAGTGCGGTGTCACCTTTATCCTGGAAGTGCAGTGGAAGGTATCGAGCACTCCTGCGAAGTCGGTAGTTCACGAATCGCAGCCATCGGTTTCGCGTCATGCACCATCGCGACCAGCGGCACCCGCACTTCACAAGATCGAGTCCGAGGAACTCGCAGCCCGGATGCTCGCGGGTGAGGACGTGAGCCAGATGACAGGCGCGTTCACGGATGCAGACCCCGGTGCCACCGGCGACTTCACGGAGCCGGACTCGCGATCCGTGAGTAAGCCATGTACTCCATCGCGTCACGCGAAGGACGATCCCAGCACCACGGGCGACTTCACGGAGCCGGCGGCGAGCAACGAGTCGGCCACCGGCGATTTCACGGAGGCTGATGCTGGCGCTGGAGTGCGGCGAGCGGTTGACCACACCGATCCCATGGCCACGGGCGACTTCTCCGAGAACATGGAACCCGCGCCAAGGAAGTCTGTCCTCAAGACCTCGAAGGCATCCCAAGCCGAAGCTGAAGTGGACGAACCACTGGACGACGACACGCCGCCACGGCTCGGTGGCTATGAGGTGTTAAAAGTGCTGGGGAAGGGTGGCATGGGGTCTGTGCTTCTGGGCCGGCAACTTTCGCTTGATCGTCGCGTCGCATTAAAGGTGATGCATCCGAAGATCGCCGAGAACCCGACGTTTGTGGCACGCTTCACGCGTGAAGCGTTCGCGGCTGCACAACTCGCACACCACAACGTCATCCAGATTTTCGACATCGGCGAAGACCGCGGCCAGCACTTCTTCAGCATGGAATTCGTGGCCGGGCAGTCACTCATGGAGATGGTGAAGAAGGAGGGCAAGCTCGCGCCGGAGGTCGCCGTTGGCTACATTCTGCAGGCGGCCCGCGGTCTCAAGTACGGCCACCTGCAAGGCATGGTCCACCGCGACATCAAGCCCGACAACTTGATGCTCAACACGGAAGGCCTGGTGAAGGTCGCCGACCTCGGCCTCGTCAAGGTGGGCAACGCGGAACTCGGAGCGAAGAGCGAACTCCCAAGTGAGGACGATTTCGAAACCGGTGATCCGCAACTCACGCGGGCCGGCGCGGTGATGGGCACGCCGGCGTACATGTCGCCCGAGCAGGCCACCGATTCCGGCACGGTCGATCAACGCGCCGACATCTATTCGCTGGGGTGCACGCTCTACGTGCTCATCACGGGCAAGCCGCCGTTCGAAGGTAAGACGGCGATGGAGATCATCACCAAACACAAGATGGAAGCGATTGTCCCGCCCGAAGTGGTGGTGAAGCGTGTCCCCCGGAAGCTCTCCACGATTCTCCTGAAGATGATGGCGAAGAAACCGGAGGAACGCTTCCAGTCGATGGATGAAGTGATCGCGGCGTTTGAAGTCTACCTCGGCATTGACCGCAGTGGACCATTCAACCCTGCCGAGGAGCAAGCGGATCAGCTTGAAAAAGTAGTTCATCAGTTTAATTATCGGTCGCGTAGCAAGGCCAAACGCAACCTGGCAGTGGGCTTCTTCGCACTCTGCCTCACGGGCATAGTCGGCTCGGCACTGGCTGGCATGCCCGCGATTGCCGGCGGCCTGGCCGGGCTCATGTTCATGGCCCCCATGGCGTACTTCGTCGTGCATGGCATGCTCACCGGTGGCGTCGTCTTCCCCAGGTGTCGCGAACTCGTTTTCGGCATGCGCTTCTTCGACTGGCTCATGTGGATCGCTGGCGGTGCACTCTTCCTCGTCACGCTCTTCCTCTTCGGCATGCTCTGGCACTGGCTCGCTTTCGCCGTGCTCGCGGTCGGCCTCGGCTTCCTGCTCTGGTTCCTGACGGATCGCAAGCAGACCAAAGCCCAGGATGAACCGCTTGTTGAGGCCCGGGCTCTTTTCAAGACGATGCGATTGCAAGGGCTCGAGGAAGATGCCTTGCGGCAGTTCATCTGCAAGTACAGCGGGTCAAACTGGGAACCGTTCTACGAAGCCCTGTTCGGCTACGAAGCCAAGCTGGCGGCTCGCTCTTTCCGAAAGGGCGACACCGGCGAGGTAGCAAAGAAAGCTAGCACCTGGCGCGAGCCGGTGCTGAACATGCTGGAAGCGCGACTCGAATCCCGCCAGCAAGCACGCGAACGCCGGCATCTGCAAAAGGTAGAAGCACGGGCACTCGAAGCAGGAGGGATGAGCAAGGCCGAGGCTCGCACACAGGCTGACGCGATGGCAGCGGGGCTCGTCGAACAAGCCAGTGCAGTGAAGCAAGCGAAGCGATATGGAAAGGTTGTGAATGTATCGTCCATGGTGGCTGCGGCTCAGGCGAATCGGCGGCCCAAGCCGGGTTACAACATCGCCGGTGTGAAACAGCAGAGCCTTTGGATGAAGGATTTCCTGAACGATTGGCTCGGCCGACGCCTGCGCTTTGTGCTCGGTGCCGCGATCTTCGCCATCGGCCTTCTTTGGATGCACCAGAACAACTTGCTGAAGAAGAACAAGACCATCGCCGCGGTGCAGCAGGGCAATCTCGAAGCGGCCCAGCAGCAAGCGAAACAGGATGGCGAAGCGGTGGCGAAAGCCACCACGAAACCACTAACACTGCCGTTTGTGCCGACCGAGTTCACGGAGCCGATCAACTCCTATGCCGTGCCGATCACCGGCTTCCTGCTCATGCTCAGCGGCATCCTCTACTTCGGCTGGCGACCCAGCCTGGCGGCAATCCCGGGTGCAGCCATCGGCGTGCTTGGGCCGCGGTTCGGCATGCCGGAAGTGGCACCGCTCAGTGCCTCACAACTCAGCCTCATCATTGGATCCGTGCTAATCGTTGTGGTGGCTCGCCTGTTGCGCAAGTGATTCCTGGGCACCATCCACACGAACGAGCGGGCTACGGTATAATGCCGGGGACAGCCCGTTCTCGTTCATCATGTCACGTGGTCTGGATGGGGAATTCGACATGTCCCAGGCGATCGTAGATCCTGCCGAAGTCCGTCGTTTTGCAGCCAATCTCAAGCGTTTCAACGCGGATCTTCAATCCAGCCTCGCGGGCCTACATGGACAGTTGGTCGCGCTCGGCGATTCCTGGCGTGATCAGGAGCATGATCGCTTCAAACAGGAATTCGAGTCCACGATGCAGGTGATCGAGCGTTTCCTGGATGTATCGGCGGAGCACGTGCCGTTCTTGCTTCGCAAGGCGGAGCGGATCGAGGAATACCTTTCGCAGCGGTGATCCATGAGCAGCCCGGCCGATGTCCGTTCGATCGATGCGGTGCGCGAGTGGCATGCCGCCCTGTCGGCGTACGGTCATTCGCTGATGGAGGCCGCGGCCGGGGTGGAACTGGAACTGCGTCGTGCCTTCGACTGGCTTCAGGAGCAACTCGGCCGGTGGCAGCGTGCCATCCGCGATTGCGAGCAGGACGTGGCCCAGGCCAGGGCGGATCTGGCCGCACGCCGCTTTCCCGGCTTCGATGGCCGCATGCCCGATACCACGACACAGGAGAAGGCCTTGCGGCTGGCGAAGGCCCGCCTCGAACATGCCGAGGATCAAGTTGTGGCCATCCGCGCCTGGATCGGGCGCTTGCCGCGGGAGATCGATGAAGTTTATCGTGGCCCCGCGCATCGCCTCATGAATTTCCTTGAAGCCGATTTGCCGCGGGGGCTCGCGTCGCTTGATCGCCGCATCGCGGCACTGGAAAGCTATGCAGGCTTGCGTGCGGACTATGCACCCACGCCCAGCGCCAATTCGATTCCGGCAGCGCCGCCAATCGCACCCGAAAAGCCTGCGAATGGAGATGCGCCATGAAATTCGGTGCCACGCGCAGCCAGATCTACGATGCTCAGAAAACCGCCCGGGCGAAATGGGATGCCCTCGGCGACGACTGGGATGATCTTGTTCGGACCGAGCATGGCGAACAGGTCGTCGAACCGCTGGACAGGACTGTCGCGGATGCACTGCGGGCCATCGATCAACTCGCCGTTCTGTTCACCCAGATCCGCCAGGAATGCGAATACCCCGGCTATACGTGAGCACGCCCGGACGAGCCTGCCAATCACGGTCAGGGTTCCTCTTCGAGATCATCATGCCAGACAATTTTTTCGATCGCGAATGTGCCACCCTTTTGAAACTCAATGATGCCGTCCGCGAACGTGCGGCTGCGGAGGCGGAACTCACCTCGACATTTCAAACCGCACTGGAGAAAGCCGAGCGTGATGCGAACCGTGCTCGCAAGGCGCTGACCGCGACGCGCGAACATCAACTGGGTGAAATCGAAGCCACGCACGCCGCTGCGGTCAGTACCATCACGGGCCGCTTCGATGCCGAGCAATTCACTGCAAACAAGAGCCGCGAGGAACAGCGACAACAGACCCGGGAACGCTTCACGGCAGCACAGCAAAAAGCCGAGGCCGAGTTCAAGGATCGCCTCTGGTCGCTCGATTCGATTCTCGAAGGCGGCGAGAAGAAGGCGAAAGACCAGCTCGAATCGCTGAAACGCAAGGCTGCGGCTGGTTCTGCCGAAGTGGAGAATCTGGAATCCGAGGCCGATCCGTTGCTGGCACGGTGCCGAGTATCCCGCACGGCCGTGCAGATCACCGGCGACATCGGTGCCAGTGATGAGGATCCCATCGGCCGGATGCAGCAGGCCCTCAAGGTGTGTGCCGAGGGCGTCGAATCGCTTCGAAATCTCCTGCTGCCCAGGTGGGCCAACCTGGGCGGGCTCGTGCTGCTGATTGGCCTCTTCGGCGGGCTCGGTGCCATTTCCTTCGCGGTGATTGATGACCTGGCTGTGGCGGCTGGCATCACGCTCGGCATAGCGATCGTGCTGGGCACCGGCGCATTCCTGTTGCTTCGCATGCTCGCACGACGCCAGACGGTTCGCCACGGAAAGGAACTCAGTGAACGACTCGCCCTCGCGTCCCGTTCGTCTGAACTTCTCGATCAGTTCGCGCAAAACGAATACGCCGCCGAGCATGCCCGCATCACCGAGAAGCATGCTCGAAAACGCCAGGAGACCGAGGATTATTACCAGCCGCTGATCGCGAAGCAGCGGACAGCATACGAAGCGGAAGTGCAGCGCATCGTTGCTGAGCACACCGCAACAAGTGAATCGATTCTCACGCGGCGCACGTTGGAAATGGAGGCTGAAGCGAGCCGCTATCGCCAGGGACGTGAGGAAGCCGCGACCCGCCTGGAGGCGGAGTCGAACAGCATTGACTCGGCCTTTCAGGAGAAACTCGCCACCCTCACCGCCGCACGCGACGACGCCTGGAATCGAGCCGCATCCGTATGGAATGCCGTGATGGCGGAGACCGTGGAGCTATTCGCGGCCATGCGGGATGCCAGCCATCGACTGTTCCCGAACTGGGACGCAGTCAGCGATGACCATCCCTTTTCAACCGTGGTGCCGCAGGGTGTTCGATTCGGCGAATTCCAGGCGGATCTGGTTGCGATCCCCGAGGGACTCTCCACCGATGAACGCCTCGCACCGCCTGCTGCACTGACGGGCCCGGTGCCGGCGTTTCTGCCATTCCCCGATCGCTGTTCGCTCGTGCTCAAGGCCCGTGACGACGGTCGTGCCATTGCCGTGACAGCGCTGCAAGCCATCATGCTCCGTTTTCTGACGGGCTTGCCGCCGGGCAAGGTTCGCTTCACGATCGTCGATCCCATCGGCCTTGGCGAGAACTTCGCGGCGTTCATGCACCTCGCTGATCACGACGAGAAACTCGTCACCAGCCAGATCTGGACCGATCCCCGGCTCATCGAGCAGCGGCTCATCGACCTGAAGGATCACATCGCCAGCGTGATTCAGAAGTATCTTCGCAACCAGTACAAATCGATCGAGGAATACAACCTTGCCGCGGGCGAAGTGGCGGAACCCTATCGTGTGCTTGTCATTGCGAACTTCCCGGCCGCGTTCACACCTGAAGCGGCGAAGCTGCTCATCAGCATCGTGAACAGCGGCCCCTCGTGTGGCGTCTGCACGCTGCTCAGCGTCGATACGCGGGCTGCCATGCCGCGCGACTTCGTGATGGCGGATCTGGAAGCCGCCAGCCTCGTGCTCGGTTGGCGCGAGGGTCGGTTCGTCCCGAAGGATGCTGCGCTGGCCACGTTCCCGCTTTCGCTGGATACGGCACCCGATCCGGCCGCGATTGCTCGCATCGTGCAGCGGATCGGCAAGGCCAGCAAGGAGACGCTCCGGGTCGAAGTGCCATTCGATTACATCGCCCCGAAACCCGACGCCGTGTGGCATGGCAGTGCTTCGAAAGGATTCGATGTGCCCGTGGGTCGCGCCGGTGCCACACGCATGCAGTCATTCGCCCTCGGCCGCGGCACCGCCCAGCATGCGTTGATCGCCGGCAAAACCGGCTCGGGTAAATCGACCCTGCTGCACGCACTCATCACCAATCTCGCATTGATTTACAGCCCCGACGAAGCGGAAGTGTACCTCATCGACTTCAAGGAAGGCGTCGAGTTCCAGTGGTACGCCACCTACAAGTTGCCGCACGCTCGTGTCGTGGCGATCCAGAGCGAGCGCGAATTCGGGCTCAGCGTGCTGCAGCGGCTCGATGCCATTCTGCGTGAGCGCGGCGAGAAGTTTCGCGATGCGGGTGTCAATGATCTTGCCAGCTTCCGTGCTGCCACGCCGGACCAGAAGACGCCGCGGATTCTGCTTCTGGTCGATGAGTTTCAACAATTCTTCGTCGAGGACGACAAGCTTTCACAGGAAGCCGCGCTCTTGCTCGATCGTCTCGTGCGTCAAGGGCGTGCCTTTGGATTGCATGTCGTCCTCGGTTCGCAAACACTGGGCGGGTCGTATTCCTTGCCGCGAGCGACGATCGATCAGATGGCCGTCCGCGTGGCGTTGCAGTGTTCGGATGCCGATGCCCAGTTGATTCTCAGCAAGGACAACACGGCTGCGCGCTTGCTCTCGCGGCCCGGCGAAGCGATTTACAACGACGCCAACGGACTGATGGAAGGCAACGATCCTTTCCAGGTCGTCTGGCTTTCGGATGAACGGCGGGAGCAGTTGCTGCGCGAACTCCACGAACGGGCCGGCAATCGCTATCCCGTCCCACTCGTGTTTGAAGGCAACGCCTCCGCCGACGTGGCCAAGAATCGCTTGCTGTCCCGCACTCTGGAATCGCCTCTCGAAGTGAAGGCCCCCGCGGCATGGCTCGGCGATCCGGTTGCCATCAAGGATCCCACAGCGGTCGTCTTCCGCCCCGCGGGCTCCGCGAACGTGCTCATGATCGGCCAGAACGAAGAAGCGGCACGCGGCCTCTTCACCAGTGCACTCGTGAGCCTGGCATCCCAACTCCTGCCGAAACGCGAACCCACCTTCGCAATCCTGGATGGCACTCCGGATGATGCCGAGGAATCCGAATTCTTTCGCAAGTTGCTGGGGCAAGTGCCGCTGGCCGCACGCACGGTGGGTCGCGCGGATGTGCCGGCCATGCTGGCTGAACTGGCGAACGAGATCGATCAGAGACAGAAGGGGGAGACGAGCGACAAGCCGCCGCGTTTCCTCTTTGTCTTCGCAGTGCATCGTTTCCGCGAACTGCGAAAATCCGATGACGATTTCGGCTTCGGACGGCGTGGTGCGGAGCGCGAACCCAGCCCCGCCGAGCGATTCGCCACTATCTTGCGCGATGGACCACCGCAAGGAATCCACGTCGTGCTCTGGTGCGATTCGCTCACCAATCTCAACCGCTGCTTCGATCGGCCGCAGTTGCGCGAGTTTGGGCTGCGTGTGCTCTTCCAGATGAGCGCGACTGATTCGAGCACCTTGATGGACACTCCCGCGGCCTCCCGTCTGGGCCGCAACCGTGCTTTACTACTCACCGAAGAAACAGAGCGACCCGAGAAGTTTCGCCCCTATGGCATCCCCTCTGATGAATGGCTCGCCACCGTGGCGGAGGCGTTGAACGCTCGGATCGGGTTGAACGAATCGAATGCGGCAGTGTAGTATCGCGGATCGACTGAAGCTGCGGGTGCCAGGGAGGGCAGGATGCCGAAAGCGGAGCCATTGCGAATCGCCGTGCTGGGTGCCGGGCCCATCGGCCTCGAGGCCGCACTGTACGCGAGAGCGCTCGGGTACCGCATCGCCGTCTATGAGCGCGGCGAGATCGCCGAGCACCTGCAGCGCTGGGGGCACGTGAAGCTCTTCACGCCATTCGCGATGAACGCTTCGCCGCTCGGCTTGCACACATTGCTCTGCGAAAAACCAACACGCATTTTTCCTGGCGAGAACGATATTCTCACGGGCCGCCAGCTTCGCGAGTGCTATCACCTTCCACTTGCCGAGTCGCCGCAGTTGCTGGAATCCATTCACACGCAAACCACAGTCGTGCACGTGGGGCGATCATTCGGCCACAAGAAATCTGAGGACGATTCGAAACGACCCTTCCGCTTGCTGGTTCGCGATGGCACCCATCGTGAACGCATCGATATGGCCGATGTCGTGCTCGATTGCACGGGCACGTTCGGCAATCCCAACTGGATCGGCGATGGCAACGTGCTCGCCGTTGACGAACAGTCCGCTCGACCCCACATTGCCCACGGCATCGAGGATATTCTCGCCGAAAAGCTGGAAGCCTATGCCGGCAAGAGCATCGTGCTCATCGGCGATGGTTATTCCGCAGCCACGACCATTTGCCAACTCGCCACCCTCGCCGAGCAACACCCCGCCACCTGGGTGATCTGGCTCACGCGCGGGCCGCGCGGCCAGCCCTTGCCGCG
>JBGSZR010000068.1:0-10584 GCA_041750275.1 Gemmataceae bacterium | reverse complement strand
GGCCGCGACGCATCACAAAGCCTGCAGGCCGGGGATTGGATCGTAACACGGGCTGGGCGCGAACCTGCGCCCGCCGCCGCGTGTCAGCGGCGGTACCGGCGTCCGGACCCGTCCGAGGGTCCGACGCGGGGGGAATCCAATGCCAGTGCTCCCGATCGACACAGGGTGGGCGAACGCCGCGTTCCCGGCGGTGTTCCACGTGTACGGCTCCGACCTCGTCCGGCAGATCGACGCGTTCAACGGGGCGGTGGCCATCGCCCTTCCCACGTTCGAGTCCGGCAATGGCCGCCGCAGAAGTGGCGGCAGCTACGACGGCGACCAACTCACCATCGGCGATCAAACCGACGGCGCGACGCCACCGACGTGTGTCGGGTACGGTTTTGAGGTGAATGTGACCCATGATCGCGCGTCAGGAAGGAGGCGTCGTGTGAATAGGTGTACACTACATCCCCTCGGAACCGGCGTGCGATGACGGTAGGACTCAATCCGGCGCTTTCCGGAGCGATTTCCACGCCCTGATCTGGCGGGACCAGTCCGGCTCCATTGCAATCGGCAGCAGGTCGCGCAGGGCCAGCGGTTCGTCGCCAGCCTCGATCCGCGGCAGATCCAGAATCGCCTCCTGGATCACCGGGGCGAGATTCACAAGGCTCACGATCTGGCTGACCCGTGCCCGCGTCACATGCCCCAACCGGGCCACCTCGGCGTAATCACGCACCTGGCCGGTCCGCACCAACCCCTCGATCCGGATGGCCAGGGCCATCAGACGTGCCACCCGGGGAATCCGACCCGGAACGGAATTCGGGGCCGGTCCCTCGCGAATCACCTTCCGGGCACCGCGACCCGTTCGACCGAAGTGGATCGTCCCTCCAACCGTCACTGGCGTGCTCATGCCACCTGCTCTCGTTGTTCGTGGAGTTCCGCGATCAGGGTCTTGATCCCCATCGCTCGAAACGACACATCCACCCGGCTCGCCGTCCCGTCGTAAACGACCCGCTCGACCAGCAGTTCGATGATGCGGGCCCGTTCCCGTGGCGTCAGCGTCTCCCACACCGCATCGAATGCCGCGAGCGTGCGCGTGGCCTCGGCCAGGTCGATCGGGTCGCCCCCGGCCTGACGCCCTTCGCACCGGACCGCCTGCAACCGTTCGGCCAGTTGGGCGGAGCGAGTCGTCAGATCCGCCATCCGACACATCGCCTCGCTGCCAGACGCCGTGCCGGCCAGTCGTTGCACCTCGGCCTGGCAATGGGCCAGGTCGCGAACCAGTTCCTTCTCCTCGGCCACACGGTCTGCAATTCGCGCCAGGTCCTGCCGCCGCACCTCGGCCAGCACCTGCCGTTGCACGTCGGCATCGCGGCCAATGCAACGGACCCGATCGACCACGAACGCCTCGATCGGCCCCGCCGGGATCGACTTCGACGGGCAGGTTGAACGGCCCCGCTTCTGGGCGACACAACAGACGTAGTAGCGGTAACGGCGTGTGTTGCCGCGCGTCGTGAAGGTCGGCGACATGGCACTGTCGCACGGGCCACACCGCAACAAACCCTGCAAGAGGGCCCCTCCCCGTTGGCGGACGATGGCCCCGCCTGTCTGACCATTCCGATGCAGCAGGCGCTGGACCCGGTCGAACACGTCCGACGCAATGATGGCGGTGTGCTCTCCGGCATGGACCTCGTCCTTGTAACGCACCTGACCGATGTACGCGTGGTTGGTCAGCAGCCGGTATACCGCCGGGCGGTCCAGTGTCTTACCCCCGCGTTCACCGGCCTTGCGAGTCTGCCACCGCTTCCCCTGCCAGCCCCGGCGGGCGACTTCCTCGACCACCGGCAGCAGGGCCTTGTGTTCGAGGTAGAGATCGAAGATCGCCCGGACCTGTTCCGCCTCGGCCGTGTTGATGTGGAGTTTGAAGGCGACGGGATCGACATCGTAGCCGAGGATGGGATGCCCGCCGGTCCACTTGCCCTTCCGACGCGTGGCGGCGATCTTGTCGCGGGTGCGTTCCGAGATGATCTCGCGTTCGAACTGGGCGAAGGAGAGCAGCACGTTGAGGACGAGCCGACCCATGCTGGTCGCGCTGTTGAACTGCTGGGTGATCGAGACGAACGACACGTGCCGGTCCTCGAACACCTGCATCATCCGGGCGAAGTCGAGCAGGCTCCGCGACAGCCGGTCCACCTTGTAGACCACAACCACATCGACCTTCCCCGCGTCGATGTCCGCCATCAGCTGCTTCAGGGCAGGGCGTTCCATGTTGCCGCCGGTGAACCCGCCATCGTCGTACTTGGTGGGCAGCAGCACCCAGCCTTCGCCCGTCTGGCTCTTGACGTACGCCTCGCCCGCCTCCCGCTGGGCATCGAGCGAGTTGAACTCCTGCTCCAGCCCCTCCTCGGTCGACTTGCGGGTGTACACCGCACAGCGAATCTGCTGCGAAGTTGTCTCGGTCTTGTTGGATCGCCGGGTCATGCCGCACCACCTTTCGCGAGCAGCTTGAAGAACAGGAATCCGTTGCAGTGCGAACCCGTGATGGCCTTGGCCACGGCACTCAGCGAGCCATAGATCTCGCCCTCGAACTCGAAGCCGCTGGACAATACCTGGACCTGCATCATCCTGCCCTTGTACTTCCGCGTCAGGATCGATCCCGGCGGCGGCAACCGACGATCCTGGGCCAGTGTTGCAGTCACCGTTCGGGTCCGCACTGGGTCGAGCTTCTCCCGTGGTGGGATCACCCGCAGGTCGGCGTCACAGGCCAACTCCGCGGCCCGGGCCTTCGCCCGTTCACTCAGATCGCCCTCGGCATTGGCTTGCAGCCGCCAGATGATCCGCTTCACCAGCCACGGTTTATTCCCCGTGACCGTCGCCTCGCCGAACACCGCGGCGTACCGCTCTCGCAGTTCCGGCGTCGTCAGTCGCTCCAGTGCCGCCACCTCTCTCTTGACGTTCACCGCCATATCATCTCTCCCAGGGTTCTCGGATCTCGAAACCGGTTAACCGGCCTGGACAGTGACGCTCTTGTCGGCCGCGTCAGCAAGTTCATTCAGAGACTTTTTCGAGACCCCTTGCGCGACTAACGGCAATGTCGATTGGGAGTCGGGGATGGGTCGACTGAGGCGGATCAGGCCCGCTGCCAGGATCGCGGCAACCGTCTGCATCCGCTCGGCGGGTGACAGGCTGGCGGGGTCGGTCGTGAACAAGGATGTCGGCATCGAATTTGTCTCCTGGCGGGGCAATGGCCCTACCCAGGAACTACCCCAGCCGAGAGTGAAGTGTCCGAAATCGCTGTAAACTCACCGGGATGCCGCCGACAGAGACTCCGAGAGTTGTTGGGTGTTCAACTCGGGCTCCGTGTTGAAACCGGCGGGTTCGGCTTGCACCCCGAGTTGGCGGTTTCGAACCTGAGAGTTTTTGGCAAGTGAGCCGGACGTGCAAAAATGCTTGGAAAATCAGGGGCAGAAACGAAACAAGCCGGGAGTCTCGCTCCCGGCTGTGGCAGTCAACCCGTGGGTTGCATCCGTTCGTAGCAACTGCAGAAAGCTCCCCGAGACGAACACACTTCGAACTCCGAACGCGCATGCTGCGCGCGAGTATTTGCGAGAGGCACGCGCGAAACGCTTGAAATCCCAGGTGTTCGCGGTGATCACCTCACTCGCGCGAACCTCTCAGTCCCCCGAGTTCGAACAGTTTTTTCGGTGTCCGAGTTGGACGGGCTTCGAACTTTTCTCTCTCGGGCTGTAAACCCGATAGCCAAATCGTGTTCATGCCAAAACTCAACATAC
This sequence comes from Gemmataceae bacterium, assembly GCA_041750275.1. GTDB lineage: Bacteria > Planctomycetota > Planctomycetia > Gemmatales > Gemmataceae > JBGSZR01. Next base: position 6,814 of record JBGSZR010000068.1, on the reverse strand, counting down.
CGAGTAGTTGACAGCCGGCGCGAGCGCGCGACATTCTCGGCTGGCACGAGCATAGTGGGCCTGCGCAGAGGAATGCACCGCCGTGCCGACGCCGTCCCACGTCTCGAACTCTGGTTGCATCTGCACCAAACAAAGCGATCCACACGCTCGACAACTTGAGGTGATGTCGCCTGCTGCCGCCTGCGTCAGGTGCCGTGGGTGCCGTGGGTGCCGTGGGTGTTCGTCGCCGTTTTGCTGGAACCGTCCGAACGGTCCGACCCCGTATGCCGACCTTCTCCAAAATTCCGAAGAGCGCGGTAAAAGGCCCGACTATACCGCCAGATTCGTACAGCGAGAACTTGGAAACCGTTGCGATGTCAATTCGGTGCGCCACACTTGAATGCGTTCGCGGAACGGTTCGTCCAGAGCATCCGGTTCGAGGCCTTGGATCATTTCATCTGCTTCGGCATTGACCATCTGCATCACATCGTGAACAAGTTTGTGGCGTTCTACAATCAGCATCGTCCGCACCAGGGACGTGATAATCGCACACTGCCAGCCGCCTCAGGTGACGGGCCCGATTCGATCTCACCACGTGAGGGCAAGGTCGAGTGCCAGCAAGAACTCGGCGGGCTCTTGAAGCACTATTATCGCCGCGCAGCGTGAGTGATTGCTCCTGTTGGGCTCGGTCAATCGTGGCAGTAGTGCGCGCCGACCGCGTGCAACGTCACTGGCCAATAGATCCTTCGGGCTCAGCCTCATCATTCTGTGACATTCCCTGATACCGGCGAGCAAGAAATGAGCCTGGAATTTCCTTGTCATTGGCCATGACAGAATAAACGTACAGGACGACCCTGGCCGAGATTTGAAGCCGCATTTGAAATCTCGCTACGCCCCACCACCCCTGGGGCAAAGGGTGGTAGGCCGGGCCTGTATGAAGGCTTCGGCTTATTTCTTGTTTATCGGTACAATCGCTCGAACTGAAGCCCTAATTGTGATTGCTTCGCAAAGTACGGTTGATCCATTGGAAAAGGTAGTTTCTCGTAGACTTCCTCACGAAAAGGGGAATAACGAAGATCGCTTCCAACTAGGGTTGCCCCTTCATATCCTTTCGGGACTTCGTCACCACGACCCATGACCCGAAGGCAAGTGTAGGGCCAGAGGAAGGCAGAATGCCGTGTTGATGAGACGCCAATTCGGTCAAGGTCGTGGTGGCTCAAGGGAAGTGGGATTTGGATTTCGCCGCAGCGAAAGGCGACTTCCCCAATCGGGTTCATAAACCCGATCAAAGCCTCTGGGAACGAAACGTCGTGAGGATCGACTGGCCTACTCCCAATAATGGGCCAACTATCACCTACTTCATCTGACTCAACGAACCCACCAGGAATGAGTACCTCGGAGGCGACATACTCTGCCTTTTGTAATATGGCAGAGTACATTTCAACAAGGTAGGCTTTGCCTAACCCCGGAAGTGGTGAATCGTGTGGAAAGAGCCGTCTCTTGAGGCATCCATAAACATCCAGCATGACTCGTCCACACAGGAACGTGCCGTCAGGCAGAGGAACGCCAAACAATGTGCCATTCGCCAACTTTTTCATATCGCCCCTAACATGGATTATGCAAGTTCTTGTACTGATTGTACTTGGCCTCGGTGATTGCAAGCTGTTTGTTCTCCAGGGCAGAAAGCCCCCCGTGCTTGTCAATGAAGTGCTGCTCCCAGACCGCCGCTTCGTACTTCGTCCAGGTTCCGCTCTGTGCAAGTTCGACCTTATAGCCGTTCTTCCAGGCGGGATGCCCCTTGCCGATGTGCTGGTTGAAACGAGTATCAATACCTTGGACAGTTCGCCCAACATAGACGACCTTGCCGGATGCGTCTTTGACGACGTAGATTTCTGCTGCCGTCTTGGTGGTGTTTTCAAAAGAAGAGTTGTGAACCAGGACTCCGAGTTCGCCGACGAAGTAGTTGTGGAGTCCCTCAACTTCGATGTTGTAGGACGACTCCTCCGTCGCAACGATTTCGACGTGTTGGACTGGTTGAGGTTTGAGGTTCTTGCCTAGCAAGGACATGCCAGGACGAACATTATGGGCAGATACCCATTTGTTCGTGGCTGGCTCAAAAAACGGATGGTTGCGGGTTGCAAGGATTGTTTCTTCCCCAGCAACAATCCTCACAAGATGCTGCGTCCAGTTATGCAGACAGGCAACAATAGGCCGTTCGATGACGCAGTTGTTTTCAACGTCGAAAGCGAGAACTTTGTCGCCATCTTGAAGCGATTGGATAGGTTTTTTCCCCGTCGGTGTGTGAACGAGCGTTCCATAAGGAAAACAAGGGGGTTTGCTGGTGTTACCCCATTTATGCTCCGAGAATTTCGGCTTGACCGTTGTTGGAGCAAACCCTGACGGCAGCAATGGCAATGGTATCGGAACTTGCGGCATGGGCAACGGAATACGACTTGGCGAAGGGGCAGCTGGCCGGATTCCAGAAGCTCTCGTTGGAGCACGATTGGATCCTCTCCCTCGAATCGAAGAGAAGTTCGTTTGTCCCCTGCCCCCACTGATGCCAATTACCGGCGCACAGGCATTTGCATCCTGATACTCATGGAAGTACTCTATATAATCTGAAAGATATCTGGCTTGTGCGGGCTCATACACATCACGTCTGTAATCACCCATCCGACCCCAATACTCTTCGTTCTCAACCTGGAGCACAGCGAGAACACTCAAGTTGCGTGCTTCTTGACGCCATAACGCCTGCTCCTGAGGTGTCATGCGTTCGAGGCGGTGCAGGTCTCGCTGTACTAAGAAATCAAGACCAGCCTGCACACGTGTGCCACGATTGAGTAAGTCACCTGAATGTGAACCTGGTTCGGTGATGTACGATTGTATTGGAGTCTGTTGAATCCGTCGTCGTAGCTCTTCTAACTCGAGCGAAGGCTCCATCATCCGGCGCCGCGCAAAAACATCCATTCTCGTTTGTGATAAACTCTCATCGAGCCAATAGGCTGATGGCACACTACCGAATCCTGGCTTCACCGCACCAATTCGGCGTGCCGTATCATCGGTGAGGGCCACGTTGGGTTGATTATCGGTCACCCACAAGTCGATCGATGAATCCTCCAGTGCCGCCATGAATACAGTGTGCTTGTACCAGTGATCTGGATGGTTCGGATTCTGACCGTTGGCATGAGCAAATCGTGTGATCGTGTCATATCGTGGATCGTTTCGAGCCACACCATCGACCACCCACCAGCCGCTGCCGGGGATTTGACGTGGCGGGCCAAGTCGCACCGAATCCGGTCCTGTCATCGCTTCGAGCTTGGCAATCAACGCATTCAACTTCTCGGGCGAATCCGCGAAGAATGCACGTCCACTTGGATCAGTGCCGTTGGTTGGTCCGTTGCCCACATAGCGATATGTGTTGACATCCGGTGCTAAACCGCTGGGGTCGACTTGTTGGAACGTACCGGTGGCAGGGTCGTACTCGCGGGTTCCATTGCCAAGGGAGTACAGTGATGTGATGCTGTCCCACTCATACCCGGCATACCCATAGCGATCATCCAACACGCCCGATGTGATCTCACCGAAGGCATCATAGGTGATGGTGTTGGTGATGCTCGCCGAGTTGTCAATGATCGCGCGAACCGAGCCCTGCCGATCGCTCAGGTACCAGTCTATCACGCCGCTGTCGTCGATGCGAGCGATCACTTCGTCGAAGCCGGGGCCGTGCAGGCGACGCATCGTGAGGTCACTGGTGCCATCGAGATCGATGAACACATCGAACTGTTCGTTGCCGATGGGGCGGGGTTTGGCCGTGTCCCAGCCATCGTAAGCATAGCGTTCGACTGTGGTGCTAGTGCCATCCCAGGCGGAACGTTCGATGCGGTTGCCGAGAGCATCGTAGACGTATGTCACCTGCGTGGTGACGCTGCCACCATCGGTGGCACTGAACGCGGCCCCGGTCAGTTGGTTGCGATGATCATAGTCATATTCCCACGTCTCATCGAATGCCCCCTTGCTCTTCTTGATGACATTGCCTTCAGCATCATATGTATACGTCCACACGCCATCATTGATCGTGCGGTTGCCGGTGCCCGTGGCATAGCCAGCGTTGGTGCGGTTGCCATTCGCATCATAACTATAGGTGGCGGTGCCATCCTCGGTTAATTGATGCGTGGTATCATAGGCATAACTTGTGGTGTTGTTATCTTCCACCTTGGATGTGAGGCGGTTCAGGGCATCGTAGTTATAGAGATAGGTGGCGAGCGGATTGGCGGAGCCGTCGATGTGTGTGAGAGCGGTGAGGCGACTGGCGACATCGTATGTGTGGCTGGTGATGGCCACGTCTTGCCAGGTGCTGGTGTCCCAGGTTTGCCGTGTCTCGCTTTCCAGCCGGCCCACGGCATCATAACTTCGCAGAGACCGGATCGGTGTGAGGCCGGTGCCGCCGAGTTCGTCGGCGATCGGCATGTTGCGTTCATCGTAGGTGGTGGTGCGAACGCCGCCGGCGGAGTTGAACCTGTCGCGGCAGACCGTCTACGAGGTGCTGAAGCGGGCTTGATGCGGTCGGCGTTGCAGAATTTCACCGACCGAAACTCGAACGCAAAAACCTGGGCGGCGGGTTCCATCGACGCCGGGGTGGACCACCGACACCCGGGGCTTTTCTATGCGAAGCGAACTGCTCAACTGGCTTGGTCATCCTGTGGCCAGCATTTCCAGAACACCGTCATCCGCATAGCGAAGGGCACTGCTTGCCCTGACCCTGGTGATGAACGAGGGGATGTCTGGATCGAATATCAGCCCAGCTTGCACGTCGAGAAGAGCGCACAACGAGGAGCGAGTCGTGCGGAGGGCTGCGGTGAGGAACTTCGGATCGATAACGGACATCGAGAAAAAAATGCAAATGTCCTCAATCAATCCGCTGTCCGGACTCTTCCAGAGTTCAACTCGACTGCCCATCTCGTCCCCAAACATCCTTGCGTGGCTGCTCCACGACTCGGACTCCGGCAGAAGCGCCGAGAATACCCCCTCAATGGCGGCGTGACTGGCCACATTCGCCCAAAGTTCAGATGTCGGTTGAGCGTTGGCCTCACCGGCATCCTCTGATGCAGTTCCGGAACCGTGAGGGCGGCTCGTCGGCAGGGCGGATGGGACAGACCCATAAACAGCCCTCAAGCCGCTTAACGGCAGCACTCGTGTCTTGAAATGCCACGCTGCCATGTCATTTCACTCCCCGAGGGATGTTGTCGATGATGTGGGCCGCTTCATCAAGCACGTCGGCAGCATTCCGGTAACCCAGAAAAGGCAGTTCGACTTTCTTGAACACCAACTGACCTTCGATCTCGAGCGACTCAGCGATTGAAACTCGCTGATTGCCTCGAACGATGTACTTCTGGCCGTCGATCTCCACGTACTCGATGACAGGGTTCTTCAAGCCGTTATCCTTGATATCCTTTTTCAATCGTCGCCATGCCGTCATATCTTCAAATGCGGTTCGATCTGCGAACTTGAACTCCCGTGAATTAACCTTCGGGACTGCGCCCGCCCCTGGGGCAACAGGTTCCCTGGACGAGTTGGGCAATACATATGGACTATCGAGCTCACTGCCCCACCAACCCTGGTCTCTCGGTCTCTGTTTAAAGTTGCGGGAGGGCGGTTCTGGGGCAATGCATATAATACGACCCGGCAGACGGCCAGGAATAAGACCATATGCAACGCTGATACCTGAAGCAGCCCACAGCGACAGATTCATTAAGGTTATTCTCATATCATGTCGAGGGTCACCCCAAAGCCAATGAGGATAGTATTGATAGGCTGCAACCTCTTGTGGAGTCCACTGACGCTCCGGCACGCCTACTGAGGGGAAGATAGAGCCTAATGGATCCGTAGCTACATCACGAAACTGCCCATAAAGGCCTTCGAATAGACCTGTCACGATACCCCAAAACAGCGTTGCATCACCTTGTGTTGGCAAAGCACCCTTGTCCGGGGACGTCTGAATACCAAGCATCCCACGGTAGTTGGGAGGAGGATTGATTAGACCGGGAAAGTGGAGTGAGGCTTCAAGTTGGGCAGTCGGGTGAAGGTATGAAAGGGAAATCCCTTCGCCGGTGCTACCCCCTATATTTGTCGATGAGGATGGTGTGGAGATAGCTTTCTTTAAATATACTGTCTTGTCAGACTTACGGGTGTAGTCGTTTGCGGCCTGAGGGATGCCGCCCTCAAAGAGGGCGTTCATTACTTGCTGCAAGTACATCTCCCGGTGTTCATCATCGGTAGCCCAGTAGGGATATGACACTTTCTCCCGGAGCATTTTCACAATCGCCTCGTGAACTTTGCCATTCACGCGAGCCGTGTCGCGTACCGTCAAATCATAATGTTCCGAATCAGGATGTATTCTTCTGACGTAGAGTTGTCCGCCAGCAGCATCGTTCCAAGTCTTCACATCATCTAAATGTACCGTGACTTTTAACCCGCTTGGATCTGTGCCGTTGGTTGGGCCATTGCCCACGTAACGATATGCGTTCGTGTCGGGGGTGAGGCCGAGGGGGTCTTCGCTGTAGAATGTGACGCTGTCGCGGACGCGATCCCGGTAGAACCAGAGGCCTAAGGTCTCATCCCATTCACGGCCTGTGTAGCCATAGCGATCATCCAACACGCCCGATGTGATCTCACCGAAGGCATCATAAGTGATGGTGTTGGTTACGCTGGCGGAGTTGTCAAGGATCACACGGACGGAGCCTTGTTTATCGCTCAGGTACCAGTCTACCACGCCGCTGTCGTCGATGCGAGCGATCACCTCGTCGAAGCCGGGGCCGTGCAGGCGACGCATGGTGAG
>JBGSZR010000067.1:0-6997 GCA_041750275.1 Gemmataceae bacterium | reverse complement strand
CAGCGTCTGCTCAAGAAAGAACGGAAGCGTGATCTCGAAGCGATCGGGCAACGGGCCGCTGCGGTGAATGCGGCGGCCTACGAGTTTGATAACCTGAGCGATTTGGTCTTTCGAGCCACCATGCACGTACTCGGCTTTCACCAACATCACCGTTCTGAATGGCGAAAACAGAGACGAGGAAACCTCATGCCCACACCAGACGATATGGATTCTGCGGACGATGATGACGATGATGATTTCGACCCTGATGAGAGGCCAAAAGTTCAGCCGCCATTGCTCAAGCCTCTGGGTGATACTCCCGAGTTGAAGAAGGTGCTCGCTCGTGCCGCACGTGGCGACACATCCGTGCTGCCGGCCGTTCGCAAATTGCTGACCGATCCTGCCGTGCAGCGCTTGCTCGGTGATGTTGCCGAGCAAGCTTGCGATCGGTTGATATTTGTGGTCTCGGGCGATGATCTGGCCGTGAGCGAGGCTGTTCGCATTCATACCCAGGCGATGCTCACCAACCTCCTGGCGGATTCAAGTGCGAAGGCGTCGTTCCTCGAACAAGTGGCGGCCAGGCGTGTGATTCACACCTGGCTCGCGGTGCACGCACTGGAGATCCTGTGGGCCATGAAGCAGAGCGGCACCGATTCCGCGGAACGGATCGCACGCCACCTCTGCACGGCCGAACGCCGCCTCGAAGCGGCGATGAAATCACTCGCCGTGCTCCGCCGCCTGGCATTGCCAGCGATCACCGCACAGCTGAACGTGGCCACAGGTTCGATGGTGGTGAATAATCATGCGACTTCATCCTCGAATGCGGAGGGAATCGACGCACCCTGAGTCTCGATCTGAGACGGTGTGATTCTCGTCGCCGTGCGGCGGCAGCGAAGTAACCAGCGGTGGTTGCCAGGTTCGTGTTGGCAGCATCCAATCGCACCTCATTCACAATGTATCACGGTCGCCCCATGCCCATCCCTGCCATTCTGATGTGATGCAAGTCCACAACGGCGTCCAGTTCCTCGACCGAGCGCAGGCTCGAGCCTGGGAGTGGCGTTCGAAAGCCGAGGTGTTGCTCTTTGAGGTGTTGCTCTTTCCGGTACGAGCTTGTGGGGGAGTGGCGCGAGCATCCGTTGTTCGGCTGGGTGAGAACGTACGACCCGAAGCCACGAGCCGGGTGGATGTTCACTGAAACAATTGCCGTTCCGCTCGCTGTGGTGCATCGACGGGAATTGCCCATCTGTTGTGTAATACCATTGTGGCTGACGCGTGGTGAAATCCTGCGACTTTCATTGTCGTTCCGCGTCAGTCCTTGAACGTCCAATCTTGGCTGATGAGGTACACTTGTGTTTTGCTCACACCGTCGGCTCCGGATGTGAGTCGCCGACCGATGTCACGGATCTTCATCGCATCAATTTTGCCGGAGGGCACGTCGGTCGTCCAGCGTTCGGATTCGCGCAAACTCCGGTGCTGCGTTTGACGCTGTACTGCTTGACCTTGTCCTTGTACCCCTCAATGATCACCTCGGCACTATGCAACGTGGGCAAGTCCGTGCCGGTTCGCCAGATGACGAGTTTGCCCGTTGTGGGATCGTGCTCACCTGTGAGCCAGTTGGGAGACGAGGACGTCCCTTGAAAAAGCGGCACCTGCATAAGGTAGGAGTTCAGCATGGTGGTGGAGGTTGCCGGCAAGGTCATGCCTTCTGACTGATAAGAAGCTTTCAAGGTGTAATCGAATTTTGGGCCGATGTCGGATGTCGTGTATTCGACATCCAGGTTGTTATTGATGAGCGGCACAGGCACTCGCTCGGCTTTTCCCGCGGGTCAGCTTGTCAACGCGAGGTATTTGTTCCTGGCGGCGTTTCCCTTACGTGCGGTGCAATCGATCGTGAGTTTTACATCCTGGAAGTTGTGCGGCGGGAGAGCGGTGAACACCAGGTCAATGAGCATTTTCTCGTCTTGGAAACGCAACGATTCGCGGTCGAACTCATGGCGAAGAGAGGTGCTGACATCGGGCGATGGTTTCAGTGTCGTTTGCATCCCGGTGTTATCAAGGGAAATGCCTCATCTCCTGTTCGAAGTAGGCGAGTACGATGATTATGACTATGAGAACCATAATGAGTATTGTGAACATGCAACCCGACATCCCAGCAGGTGCGGGGGCAGGCGGCGGAGACGATCGCAGGGCCGGAGCGGAGGCCACGACTTTGGGAGAGGGCACTATCGCTGCGATGGTGCTTGGTGTGTCGTCGAGTGTGATTCGCGGCTGGATGATTGATTTTGTTTCAACGTACGGTGGTGCAGTCGTGATGCGGCCCAGTGCGAGGGCCCAGGAATCGACGGCCCAGCGTGCCGCGGCCTCGTGCATGGCCACGCCGTCCGCGAGCGCTTCGACCATGCGGCCGGCGATCACCGGCCAGGGCGTGCCGCCTGTGGAGGTGCGAATCTGCTCGGCGACCTTGAGTTCGGCCGCCGTCGCCAGGACGGCAATTTCCTTCTTGCATTCGGGACAGCGGTCGGCGAGCAACGATCTCAGGCGCCGCGGATCGCTGGCCAGCACAGGCCCGTGTTGCTGAACCACCGCAATCAATTGTTCGCGAGCCAGGGGATTCATGCGCTGTTCACCCGAATGTGATGGACATCACTCGCGTGCTGTACCCGATACTTCTAGAAGAATTCGGCAGTGTGTGACACTTCCTGGAAGGCACGCGAAACTTTAACGCAGCATCTTTTGCAGCACATGTCGCCGGGTCATAATACTATCTCGAAACGGATTGTACCCGGGGCTCGCACACATGACGGAGGCGAATGATGCAGCCCGGCCACACGAACGGACACCACCGAGCCTCGTCGATGGCCTCGCCGCTGGTGAGCACGCGGCCTGGGAACGGTTCGTGCTCTGGGTGGGGCCCTTGATCCAGCACTGGTGCCGCTCGGCGGGCTTGTCGACGGCGGATCGCGAGGATGTTTGCCAGGAAGTGTTCATCGCGGTCTCGAAGAGTCTGAGCCGCTTTCGACGTGGCGAGCCCGGAGCCCGCCTGCGTGGATGGTTGCTCGGCATCGTGCGGCACAAGATCGCCGACGTGGCCCGCCAGCGCATCGACTCGCCGACCGCACCTGGTGGCTCCGCCGCATACGAGCGATTGAAGATCATAGTTGAGCGTTCCGCCGTCGAATCTTCTGATTCGACACCGCGCCTCGACTTGCTGCGGCAGGCCTTGCCCGGACTCGCGAAGCAGTTTGAACCGGGCACGTGGAAAGCCTTCTGGCGAACCGCGGTCGACGGGTTAGCGGCACCCGCTGTCGCGATCGAATTGGGGCTTTCCCCGGCAGCGGTCCGCAAGGCCAAGTCGCGCGTGTTGGCCCGATTGCGTCTCGATCTCGCCGAGTTGCTCGAATCCGCGCCCCCATAGTGTCACACCTCTCCGAAAGTTCATCCAGTGGCCCTGCAACACGGAGCACCCGTGAACGGCGTTGCCTGCCCCGATTCCGACCAGCTTCGCGCCTTCGCACTGGGAACGAGCGGTGCGGATGCGGATGGCATCGCCTCTCATCTGGATTCCTGTTCGAAGTGTGCCGCCGAGGCGGATGGTGCCGTCGATGGATTGCTTGCGGATGTGCGCATCGCGGCGGCCTCGGCCAGGTGGACGCCGGAACGCGTTCGCGAACTGGAGCAGTTGCTGGCAGGCACGGGCTTGTGGTTGGCACTTGAAGAGATGCCGGCTCCCGTGGCGGGCTACGAGCTTCTCGAAGAGTTGGGTGCAGGCGGGTTCGGCAAGGTTTATCGGGCGCGGCATACGCTCCTGGCTCGCGAAGCGGCGGTGAAGATTCTTCATCCTCAGTGGTGTGCGGACCCCCGTGTGAGGGCTCGATTCGTGATCGAAATGGCAACCATCGGCCGGCTCCGACCGCACCCGAATGTCGTGGTGGCACTGCACGCGGATGAAGATGCCGGCCGCATGTTCCTGGTCATGGAACTTGTGAAAGGCCAACCGCTCGACCAACTGCTGCGTGAGCGCGGCCCGCTGCCCGTGGAACAGGCGTGCGAACTGGCCTGGCAAGCGGCGAATGCGCTGCAGCACATTCACGAGCAGGGCTTCGTCCACCGCGATGTGAAGCCGCAGAACCTCATGCTTACCGACGGTGGCGTGGTGAAGTTGCTCGATCTTGGCCTGGTTCGTGTGGTCGGTACGCAAGGTGGCACGAACAGCGGAGCCGCCATGGGCACGCCGGACTACATGGCACCCGAGCAGACACGCGATGCCCGCAGCGTGGACACGCGTGCCGATGTGTACAGCCTCGGTTGCACGCTGTACCACCTGCTCACGGGTCGTGTGCCATTCCCGGACCGGCACGTACTGGCAAAGATGATGGCTCACTGCATCGAGACGCCGACACCTGTGGCGGAACTGCGCCCGGATGTGCCGTACAGCGTCGCAGCACTCGTCGCGCGAGCGATGGCGAAGGAGCCGAACAAACGCTTCCAGACACCGGGTGCGTTCGCAGCAGCACTCGCTCCGTTTTGTGGACATGCGAGTGCGAGCAAGCCTGCGAGCGTGGTGAAGACACCGAGCAAGCCCATGCCACTGCCGCTTCCGAACAAGCCCTCGCGCCGCCAGGCGATCAAGTGGGCCGCGGCCGGTCTTGTGCCCATCGCAGCGGGTGCTGGGCTCGGCTGGTGGTGGCAACACCGCAAGCCCGGCCATTCGGAAGAGCCACTGGCCTCCGGGTTCCTCCGCGTGCTGAACCCCGACCGTGAAGCCGTGCGAGCGGTCGCTTTCTCCAAGGACGGCCAGAAACTCGCTCGCTACGATGGCCACGCCGTTCGTGTTGAAGATACGGCCAACGGACAGACACTCTTCCGCATCGAACTCGGTGATGCCACCACCTGGTCTCCCGGCGGGCTGGCGTTCACAGGTGATGGTGCAGTGCTGGTTGTGGCGCTGAACGATAGCCCTGAACGCAGCCGCATCCACTGGGTGAACACCACGACGGGGCAGGCGGCCGCGCCGCTCACACTGCTGGCATCGGGCGTGCTCTCGGTTGCCGCATCGGGAAGCCGTGACATCGTGATTGGCGAGAACGGTGGCCGCCTTGGCCTGTGGGCGATCGGAGCACAAACACCCACGAGAAGCACCCTGCAACCGGCCGGTGTGCGTGCAATCGCTTCATGCAACGACACCATTGCAAGCTCGGCCGATGATGGGCGAATGCGTGTCTACCCGGCGACGTTGCCACCGTCACCGGAAGCGGTCTGGGATGGACCGGTGACGGCACAGCCCGCGGACCTGGTTGCCGTGGGATTGAACGCGGATGCCGGGCGTGTCGTGGCGGTGTCACGAACGGAAGGCTCCTTGCTCGGCTGGGATGTGAAGCGCGGCCAACCGTTCCTGGCACTGGGGCTCGTCGCGCCAGATGCCACGCTTCGCGCGGCCGCGATCGCTTCGACGTCTCCGCGTGTGGTGGTCGGTGATTCCGCCGGGTCGGTCGCAGTGTGGGACTGGCAACATTCGACCACAGTCGTGCGTTATCGCGATGGGGCTGGGCCGGTGGCGCTGGTGGCGATTTCAGCTGATGGCCGCTGGGCCGTGACCTTGCATGAAACCGATGGACAAGCAAGACTCTACCGCTTACCAGAATAGATTCGAACACCTGGGAGATGGACACATGCAAGACGGACCGAAAGCGAAATCGACCGTGTTCTGGCTCACGGCGGCGGCCGGGGTCGCGGGTTTATTGACCATCGGCTTCCTGGTCGGCTCGTTCTTCAATAAGCCTGCCAAACCCGAGGAAGAAGACAAACCCCCAGTCGTGACGCCCGTCGGCACGACCGTGGAACGCAAGGAGGTGCCGAATCTGCCGCCGCCGCCGAAGCCGGTGCCGGAGGAGATTCGCGTGCGTGAATCGCTCAAGGAAGGCCGGACGTATATCACCACCACGCGCGGCACCGTGGTGATGCGTGCCACCGACAAGGACTGGGGCCTCACCAGCGTCTGTACGGTGAATTACCACTTCACGGCCACGATCGAACGCACCATCGAGAAGAACGATGGCCTCGAAATCACCGAGCTTCGCTACTTCAAGGAAGTGAAATCACTCAAGCTGGACACCACACTGCAAAGTGCCCGGCTCGATCTCGGCCCCGCGGGCGATCTGCTCATCGGCGGCATGTCGCTGCTCATCAACCCTGCCGCCACACCGTTACTCTTTGGTGCCAAGAAGAAGGTCGAAGGGTCGGAACTGAGTGGCGTTCTCAAGGCACTCGGCGCGGAGAGTGCGCTCGTGAATCGCTTCATGGCCAGCGATCCCTCGGCGAAGATGTTCACGAGTGCCGCCAGCTTGCAGGGGAAGAAAGTCAGACTCGTGTACCGCAATGACCCCGATGGCACGGGCCGCGGTGTCCGCTCGGTGACCGCGGTTGAAGGTGAGATGACGGAAGACGAACGCGCCTTTCACATGGCCAGTTCCGTGCTTTCCGATGCCCTGATCTTCCCGAACACCGGCCTGCTCATCGGCGATTCCTGGCCCGTGGATGGCTCCGATCTCATTGGCCTGATGGACCCCACCTTGCTCGCACATACCAAGGGAACCGTGCAATTCGAACGCGGCCCCGACCAAGCCGGGCTGCCGGGCAAGGCGGGTCGCTTCGCCACGCTCAAGGCCACGAGCGGCGAGATCACCTTCCACCAGTTCGATGCCAAGGCGGAGCAATTCGGCCACTTCCGCCCCACCGGCACCCTCTACTATTCACTCACGGATGACTACATCGTGAAGGGCACGCTCAAGGGCTCCGGACGCATGACTGTGCGTTCGCGCGATCACATGCTGTTCGAGGCTCGCACGGATCGAGAGCCGGAAATTCAAGTGGATTATCAGTGCACCTTCCGCGATCCCCCTGCGAAGTGAATGGTGTCATGGCATCGCCCGATTCGGACTGTCCCGATGTGATAGCACTCCCGTCCGCGCGTCGTCTGCGTGTGGGCCGCGATCCGGGTGCGGATGTGCGCTTGCCGCAC
>JBGSZR010000066.1:0-7220 GCA_041750275.1 Gemmataceae bacterium | reverse complement strand
ACTCGCACCACCGTCCGAAAGTCTCGGTTCCGAACCCGTCCTATCCGGGGTGCGGACGAGACCCTTCGCAAGGGTCAAAACTGCCCCAAAGTCTCTCGATCTCTCCGATGACGACCGCAAGAAGTTAACAACCCGTTCTCGAACGCGGCCCGCAAGGGACGGTCTGCGAAGGCGAGAATTTTCGGGTGGTTTCGCGGGAAAATCACGTCTGGACAGTCTGCGTAAAGCCGCACGCTCGAGGTTGACCGCGTCGCCGGCCGTAATGCGCGAAAAACTGTTCAACGGTTGCGTCCGCCCCACAACGGATCGGCCAGCGTGCCGTTCCACGCCTTCCATGCCGTTTCGAGTTCCTTGAACGTCAGGGGGTGCTTGGCGGATAAGTCCGTCGTTTCGCCGATGTCGGCGGAGAGGTCGTAGAGTTGTGCCGGCTTCTCGTCGTTGCGGACAAGTTTCCAGTTCCCTTTCCTGACGGCAAACTGGTTGCCCATCCGCCAGTACAGGAGGTCGTGGGTTGCAACGCTGGCTTCGCCGGTCAGGTGGGGCAGGAGGTTCACCCCGTCGAGCTTCCAATCGGCTTTTACATCCACTCCCGCAGCAGCGAGGATCGTCGGGAACAGGTCGAGGTGGATGATCGGCTGGCAAAAGGTCGTTCCTCCCGTCAGTTTAGCCTTCCACTGCATCAACAAGGGAACCCGGATACCGCCTTCGTACAAGTCGATCTTCGCACCACGAAGTGGTGTGTTGAGCGCGCCGTTCGGCGTTCGCGATCCCGCCGCCCCGCCGTGGTCGCTGAGGAAGATGACCAGCGTGTTCTCTTCGAGGCCATTGTCCCGAAGATTCTTGAGGACCACGCCGATAGCGTCATCCATCGCGCTTTGCATCGCCGCGTAGGTGCGGCGGCGCTCGTCCTTGATGTCGGCGAACCGCTTGAGGTACTTGTCCGTCGCTTCCATCGGGATGTGGACGGCGTTGAACGGCAAGTACAGGAAGAACGGTTCCGTCTTGTGCTTCCCGATGAACGCCGCCGCCTCGCGTCCGAGCGCATCCGTCAGGTATTCGGGTTCCCGCACGGTTTCGGTTCCACGATAGATCGCCGCCCGTCCTGTGGCTCGCCCACCGGCCGGCAGATACGAATGCTGGGCACCGAGGAAGCCGAAGAACTCGTCGAAGCCGCGAGCCGTCGGGATTCGCTTCTCGTCCCGACCGAGGTGCCACTTGCCCACGATGCCGGTGGCGTAATCGTTGGCGTTGAGCCGTTCGGCGAGTGTGGCCTCGTTGAGCGGCAGCCCTTGTCCCTCGGCCCCGGTCGGGTTGAACTCATAGCCGAACCGTTGCTGGTAGCGGCCGGTGAGCAACCCGGCCCGGCTCGGACTGCACCACGGGGCGCTGGCGTAGGCGTCGGTGAACCGGATGCCGGTTTTGGCGATGGAGTCGATGTGCGGCGTCGGAATGTCCTTGCACCCGTGACAGCCCACGTCGGCATAGCCCATGTCGTCGGCGAGGATCAGCACGACGTTCGGTTTCTTCGCTTCGGGTTTCGTGGCCTTCGGTTTTGCCGCAGGGGGTTGTACCTTCGGAAGAAGAAGCTCGACCGCTTCGGGAATCCAACCGCTATCCCAGGTGTGCTTCCGCTGGGTGCCTTCGCGGTACTCGTGGGCGATCTTGAGCTTATCCATCAGGGCGTGTGCTTGCTGGTGCTGGCCCTGCAAAAAGCCCTTCCCGAGCAGGATCAGTCGCTTCTCATCCGCGAAGGTCTTGGCGTGCTTCTCGAGCAACTTCGGCACGCAATACTTGTCGAAGTTCTTCTGCGTGGCGAAGACTTCGCTGCCCTTCGAGAGCGTTTCCCGCATGAGCGGCGAGTCGAACGCCAGTGCTTTTCCGAACGTGTCCGGGTTCCTCAGAATCAGCGAGTACGCGCCCACCCCGGACTTGCTGAAGCCCAACAGCAATCGCCCGTCCCGCTCTGTGCGCACCGGGTAGCTCTTCTCGATCAGCGGGACGACGGCCTTGAGCAGGTGGCTTTCCTGCCGCAGTTCCTCTTTCATCGGGTGGTCGGCGTACCACGGCAGGGTGGAGAATGTCAGGGCGACGAACACGGCTTGAAACGTGTTGTGCAGGTCGTGCTTCTGGATTTCGAGTAAGCCGTTGCCGAACTTGGCATCGTCCTTCGCTTCGACCGGCAGGACGTACACCACCGGGTACTTCTTCCCGTTGTCGAGGCGATCCGGCACGAGAACGCGAACCGGCAGCTTGCCCGACTGGTACGGCGATTCCAGTTGATGGACGAAGAGGCCGTTGGTGTCTTTTGTGGCTTTGTCATTGGCGGGTGATGGCTTCGCCGGTTGCGCGACCGCAATAGGCTGTGACAGCAGCGTGGCCATCAGAAGTGCGATGTGCGACAACCGTAACGACCGCACATCGAATTTGAGAATTGACACGTTTGTTTCTCCAGATCGCACCACTACTGAATGAGTTTCACTGGTACGGCAAATCGAGTCGATGAACGACCGAGTCGTTGGCATCGTTGACGGCATTCTGTTCGGCGGCTGATCGTATGCCGCGGTGATGCGGACTGTCGGCGTCAACCCTGTCAGCCGAACCGGGATTCTTCCTACACTCTCCGCAGCCAGCCCTCGATTCCGCCTCGCCCGGTGCGGTCCATCCAGCGGAAGAAGAAGTACGACGCGATCAAAAACACCGCGGCAAGCGGGATAGTTGCCCACACCGGCATCGCCTTACCCCAGAACTCCGTCGGCTCGCTCCCCGCGAACGCCCCGTACACCCAAAGCGGCCAAAGGTGCACGACGTGATGGAGGAGGTAGATCGACAGCGAGTACTTGCTGAAAACCGACGCGATGGCGAGGAGGCGCGTGCCCTCCAGCGACTCTGCCCGAGGGTCCACCCACCGGTGGCCGAGTGAGAACGTCAGTAAGGCGAATCCGATGGTCCCGATCACGTACTCGACGGAGGGCGGGAACATCGTCCACCCTTGCAGTACCCACCCCCCGAACAAGTCCGGCGCGAACCGCCGAAGCGCCACGCACGCCAACGCCAGGCCCAGCAATCCGGCCCCGAGCAGGGCCGTCCGCCCCGTCGGCGGTTCCTCGCCGTGTTCGCCCGCGAAGAATGCCCTTCCGGCCACATATCCAACGAGCGGATACGCCAGCCACGGGAACAGCGGGAAGTACCCGCTCGCCAGGAACCCGACCAGCAAGTCGTACAAGGTCCAGTCTGGATCGAAGTAGGCACCCGGCCAGTAACTTTGGTAATCCGTCATCTCGCGCAGCACCGGTGCGAGGGCGAACGTGGCGGCTGCCATGACCAGTGGGACGGCGGGGGGCAGGTTACGCGCGATGTTCAGAACGAAGAACGCCGTCCCGATCAGGGTGAGTACGTCCCAGTTAAACGTGTCGCCCGGCAACCAGACCAAAACGTTGAAGGCAAAACCGAGGACGAACAGGAAGACCCCGCGGCGGACGGTCACGCGGGAGATCTCGGAATCATCTATTCCCTTCGCCTCCTGGGCGTTCACCCACAGGCGGTAACTCACCCCAACGAGGAAGGTGAACAACGGCGCGCCGAACCCCGCTGGTGTCCAGACGGCTCCAGCCAAATTCTCGAGGAAGTGGACGAGCACCATCATAACGATGGCGAACGTGCGCAGGATGTCGATGGAGACGTACCGCACGGTCACTTCCCCGCCGACAGCAGATCGACCGCGACCAGAACGGTCTGGGCCAGGAGAAGGATGATGATGACCCACTCGAGGGTGTGGCCGGTGCGGGCGATCATGTACTCGCTCGCCTTCTGCCCGCATCCCTCGTAGACGCGTTCAAACACGTTGAGTTGTTGGTCGAGCGACTCGACCCGGTGGGCCATGCGTGCACGTTCGCGGAGCCGCTCGTTGAGTTGGGTCGCCAGCGTTGGCGGATGGGCGTGTGGGGCAAGGACGTGCGGGGTGATACGGGCCAGCCGTGTGCGAAGGGAGAAGACCCGGCGGAATCGCTCGGCCAACTGGCGGCGTAGCCGAACCGACTGCTCGGCGAACGCGAACGCGAACGGGGTGTCGGCCTCCAGTTCCGGCCAGAGCGTAGCCAGTTCCGATTCGATCGTGCAGAGTTCGGAATCGTAGTACGCGACCTCAATTGCGGCACTACGGACAGCGTGGAGTCGGTCGGCAGAGGCCACCACCGCCAACCGGGCCTGAGTCCAAAAAACCTGCGCACCCTGGAGCGTGAGGAGTTGCCCGATTCGCTCAGAACCAGCCGTCGGGGGATCGGCCCAGTCCCGTATTTCCGCGAGCAGGTCCGGATCTTCGTCAACCGTCGCCGGCACGGCGAGGACGAGCAGTTCGCCGCGCGCGGGCGTAGCGGCCGGATCGGTCCCGATCACGACCGCTCGACCGCCGAGCGCGGGCGGGAATTCGGCCAGGACCGTTTCCCCGGCGGCCGGCCCGGCTGCGAACGCGATCCGGTGAAATTGTGCGCCCACCGGCAGGGCGGACGAGGGAGCTTCGATCATCACGGTCACAAACGTTCTCCAGCGGTGGCAAGCAGCGGGGAACGCCGACCGCGACGATCCAAAGGGTGGTTTTCCGTTTCGTTGCTTTCGCCACGAGTCGGACGGCTGACCGGAGTCGGTCGGCCGGAGGCCGTGGCCGCCCTCTCGGCCATGTTCGCGGCGATCCACTTGGCCACGTATTCGGCCGAATCCAACACCCCGTTGAGAGTCGAGTCGAACAGGTAGTCGCCGACCAGGAACAGGTTCGGGTGCTCGGCAGGTTCTGGGCAGTGGCGGCGGTCGAGGCTCAGTGGCACGGCCCCGCCGGGCATGGCGTTGACCGCTCCGACCCACCGATGCACGTGGGCTTCAACGAAATGCCGGCGGCCGTGGGCGAGGAAGTTCGGCAGCGAGTCGAGGGCAGCGGCGATCAGTTCCTCATCGGTGCGTCTGCTCATCTCTTCGGCCTCGGCTCCGCCGATCAGCCACCCGAGTACGCCGTGCCGGGCGTCCGGGTAACGGGACGACTCATCGTACAGGCAGCAGCCGCCGAACCGGTCGATCATGCAGTACGAATCCTCGAACGCGCCGCGCCAGAACGGCCGGTCAAACAGCGCGGTCACCCGCAGGTAGTGGGCCGGGTGATCGTAATGGGCGTGGTGTCGGGCCACCTCGGCCGAAAGACGCTCGCCGTCGAACGCGATGGTCGGCAGGCAGGGGTTCGGCAGGGCAACAACGACGAAGTCGAACTCGTCCCGCCGCTCCCGCCCGTGATGCACGGAGGTCACTGCAAGGCGGCTTTTAGGCGTCTTGCCGATTCGTGTGACCGCGTGCTCCAGACGCTTGGCTGCACGCACGCGCGACGCCAACTCCAACGCGATCCGCTCGTTCCCGCCATCGATGCTGTAGAGTTGCATGTAGGCGGGGTGGTTCATCAGGTAGTTGTGCAGCCCGTAGGTCACGCTCGTCCGCTCCGGCTCGGTCGCCAGGTCGCTGTGAATGAGCGTCTCCACGAACCGCCGCGTCGATGGTTCCGGGATGGCGTCGAGAAACTTATCGAACCGCAGAGCGAGCCGAGTTGGTCGGACCTCGGAGGGCTCGTCGGAGTGGTAGAACTCCTGCGGACTGATGCAGTCACGGGCACGCCGGTCGAACGCGGTCAGTGCCGTGCGGGCGGCCGGGCCAAAGTGGCATTCCACATCGTCGAGGTTGGACAGGACGCGGTGATCCATGATCACCGACGCGCCCCGCATTGGCGTGATCGGGAGGCCGAGTTCCGCCACGAGTTCACGCAGCGAGTCCTCGCCAACGGGCGAGTAGTCGTAGAGTTCTGCAGCGCCAGCTTCGTAGGTGGCAGCGGCGTGCGAGAATTGCCGGGTCAGGATTTTCCCACCGAGCCGCGGGCTGGCTTCAAAGAGTGTGGCCGAGATCGGCTCGGACGCCAGCTTCTGAAGAAAGTAAGCGGTGAGCAACCCGCCCGGCCCGCCGCCCACGATTCCAACAGTCCAGTTCCGCCGCATTCTTTTCTCCGCCCCACCCAAGGGATGGTTAACACGCCACATTGGCTCCTCCAGATCGCAAGACTACTGAACGAGTTTCATCGGGATCTTGAGCCGCTTGCCGTCGCGGAAGATGTGGACGTTCACCTGATCGCCCACCAAATAGCTCCGTCGGACGAGGGAGAGGAACTTCGTCACCGTCAGTTCCGGTTCCAGATTGTCCACGCCGACGATTATGTCGCCCGGTTTGAAGCCGGCCTTGGAGGCGTGCGAACTCACCTCCTTCTGCTGGCGGAAGGCGAGTTGCTCCGGCTTCAACCCCAGGACTTTCTTCTCGTCCGCCGTCAGGTCGTCGCCGGCCAACTTGAGTGACGGAATGCGGTCCTGCTGCGACGGTCGCCATGTGATGTCCGTCTTTCTCCACCCCTCGGTGAGTTCGAGTTTGGCGGACTGCGTCATCTCGCCGCGGGCCCAGACCACCTCGACGTGACCTTTCGCCGGGGCCGAATCGAGGGCATAGATGGTGTCGCCGAACGAGTGGACGGGAATCCCCTTTAGCGTCCGCAGTTGGTCGCCCTTTA
Organism: Gemmataceae bacterium; assembly: GCA_041750275.1. Taxonomy (GTDB): domain Bacteria; phylum Planctomycetota; class Planctomycetia; order Gemmatales; family Gemmataceae; genus JBGSZR01. The sequence continues at coordinate 640 of JBGSZR010000066.1, read as the reverse complement.
CGATGCCAGCCTTGGCGGCCGGCGAATCCGGCGTCACGTCGCGCACCACGTTCCCGCGATCCACCTCCAGGTTCAGGCCGAGGTTGTCCGGCGGTGGGAACCGCCACACCTGGTCGCGGCTCCACTTGCCCGCCTTGGTGAGGTCGATTTCCTGTTGCTCCTTCACGTTGTGGCAGTGGACGCATCCGCGCTTGGCGATGTTCATGTCTTTCGGGTAGAGCGGCTTCTCGACCGCCCGCTTTGCCACTTGAGGCGTCTGGCTCTTGTGCATGGCGAGCAACGACTCCATCGTGTGGCGAAACCCGGCAAGCGACAGCCGGTTCTCGGCGTCCTTGGAGTCTCGCCCCCCGTACCGGCTGTACACCTTACCCTCGGGACTGAGGAAGAAGGTCATCATGGTCAGGTCGAAGTCGAAGGCGAACAGGTTGATGTCCACGTCGATGACGCGGGTCAGACGCACGCGGATAAACTGGTCGGCAATATCCTTGAACTTCTCTAATTCTACTGTTTCCTGACATTGACCTGTCGCAACTATTTCGCAGACAATCTCTTCCGTTTCGTTGCTCTTGACGGAAGGAGATTGTCATGGACGACCGGTTCGACCTCCGCCTGCGTGAGATGATGGACGATGCCGAACTCG
>JBGSZR010000065.1:0-64905 GCA_041750275.1 Gemmataceae bacterium | reverse complement strand
CCTCCGTGCCGCTCGCGCCTGCGAGTGTCGGCTGGCCGCAGTGGCGCGGACCATTGCGCGATGGCCGGGCTCCGGAAGGTGACTTCCGCACCAACTGGGACGCGCATGCTCCCGAGGTCGCCTGGCAGGTTGAAATTGGCGGCGGATACTCCTCGCTTGCCGTCGTGGCCGGCAAACTCTACACGCAGGACCGTCAGGGTGAGACGGAGCGCATCATCTGCCTGGATGTGAACGACAAGGGTAAGCCACTCTGGGATTTTGCTTACCCCGCCGATTATGCCGGCACGGACCGGAATTACGCGCAAGGTCCGCGTGCCACACCCACCATCGAGGGCAATCGGCTTTATGCCGTGGGTGCGGCCGGGAAGTGCCTCTGCCTGGAATTGCCCGAAGGAGCAGGGAAGCCACGCCTCGTGTGGGAGCACGATCTGCTCGCCGAGTTTGGGGCGAAGATGCCGCAGTGGGGTGTCGCCTGCTCGCCGCTTGTTGAAGGCGATCTCATCATCGTGCAACCCGGCGGCTCCGAGGGCTCCGTCGTTGCCTTCGACAAGCTGAGCGGTGCCGTTCGCTGGAAAGCCGGAACAGAAGACAGCGGCTACAGTTCTCCCATGGCGGCCACCATCAATGGCCTCCGCGTGATTTATGCCCTCACGGCGAAATCACTCCTCTGCCTTCGTGCCCGTGATGGCGCGATCCTCGATCGCCATGACTGGCTCACCCGCTTCGGCGGCAACATCGCCACACCCATCGTGCACAAGGATTACGTCTTCATCTCCTCCGGCTACGGAAAGGGCTGTGCGCTCTTTCGAGCTGAGGCATCTGGCGAGGACGTCAAGCTCATTCGCGTCTACAACCGCAGCGCGAAGGTGATGCAGAACCACCATTCCACCTGCGTGCTCAAGGATGGCTTCCTCTATGGCTTCGATGAAAGCCGGCTGAAGTGTGTCGATTTCGCCAGCGGCACTGAACAGGAGCAGTGGGACGCGGATAGTTTCCAGATCAAGGGAAGCCTCATCCTCGCAGGAAACCATCTGATCGTGCTCACTGAACGCGGCGAACTCGGCCTGATCGAAGCCACACCAGAGGAATTTCACCTCATCGCGAAACTTCCATCTGGTCTCAGCGGTTCTCAGAACTGGACGACACCCGTGCTCGTCGATGGCCGATTGTTTCTGCGCGATAACACACAAGTGCGCTGCCTCGATGTGAGGCCGTGAGTGGTCCGCGAAGTTCCGGCCGCTCACACGGCCGGTGCTCAGCTTCGCTTTTCACTTGGGCTTGCCCGCCCTGTCCACGGTGTGGTACGAACGAGCCCCTCGTAATAGTCCACGGATGGGACGCGCACCGACATGAAGACCACCGCTGCCATTCTGGTCGAGTTGGGCCAGCCACTCGAACTTGCCGATCTCGACATTCCCGTGCTGAAGCCCGGTCAGGCACTCATCGAAGTTGTGTACAGCGGTGTCTGTCACACGCAGGTGGGCGAGGCACGCGGTCATCGTGGCGAGGACAAGTTCTTGCCGCACTGCCTGGGCCACGAAGGCAGCGGCATCGTGCGTGAGATCGGTCCAGGTGTGAGCCGCGTGAAGCCGGGCGACGAAGTGATTCTCTCCTGGATCAAAGGTACCGGGCTCGATGTGCCGGGCACCGTTTACGAATGGCAAGGCCGCAAGGTGAACGCCGGCGGCATCACCACGTTCGCCAAGCATTCCGTCATCAGCGAGAATCGCCTCACCGTGGTGCCTGAAGGTATGTCGATGCGGCTTGCGGCACTTGTGGGCTGTGCCGTGCCGACCGGTGCCGGTGTGGTCTTCAACACAGCCCAGCCGCGACCCGGGCAAAGCCTAGTGGTCTTCGGTGTTGGCGGCATCGGTTCCTGCGCCGTCGCGGCGGCAGCACTCGCCGGTTGCACACCTGTCATTGCCGTGGATGTGAACCCGGACAAGCTTGCCCTGGCTCGCACGCTCGGCGCGAGTCACGCCATCAACTCGAAATCGCACGATGCGGTGTCGGAAATTCTCAAGCTCTGCAAGGGTGGTGTGGACTTCGCCATCGAGGCCACCGGGCTTCCCACTGTGATGAAGCAAGCCCTGGCCTGCGTGCGGCAACAGGGCGGTGCGGCGGTGGTCATCGGCAACGCTCGCTTCGGCTCCTCGCTCGAGATCGACCCGCGCGAATTGAACATGGGCAAACGCTTGCTCGGCACCTGGGGTGGCGACAACGTCCCCGAACGCGACTACCCGCGCTATTGCAAGCTGCTCATGTCCGGCAAACTCGATCTCGAACCACTGCTCGCCAGGAGCTATTCGCTCCAAGATGTGAATGCGGCTCTCACCGATCTCGAACACGGCAAAGCTGCACGCCCACTGCTCGATATCGCAGGGAGTGCATTGGTGAGTGCGAAAGCGGCTTGAAGATTCTCCGCGGAGCGCGGTCGTCCCGGCCGCCCGTATGATCGATGCAGTGCAAGGAATGCAGCCAATGCTCATCGGCCTCGATTTCGACAACACCATTGTTTGCTACGACCGGCTCTTCCACCGGCTGGCGAGTGAACGTGGTTTGCTGCCTGAGCACGTGCCTGCGAACAAGACTGTGGTGCGCGACTACCTCCGCAGCATCGATCGCGAGGATGACTGGACCGAGATGCAAGGCATCGGCTATGGCCCACGCATCGCGGACGCCGAGCCATTCTCCGGGGTGAGAGAGTTTCTGGCTGCTGCGAAGCAAGCGAACATCCGTGTCGTCATCATCAGCCATAAAACGAAGCACCCCTATCTCGGGCCGAAATACGACCTGCACCAGGCGGCCCATGCATTCCTGACGACACATGGCTTCTACGAAACCAGTCACACTGGTTTGTCATCGCATTCGGTGTTCCTCGAACTTACCAAGCAGGCGAAGCTCGAGCGCATTGGCTCGCTCGGCTGTGATGCCTTCGTGGACGATCTTCCCGAGTTCCTGGGTGAACCAGGCTTTCCCACCAGGCCGCGCAAGGTGCTATTCGATCCCGCGGATGCCATCGCCGATCGCAGCGACTGCACGCGGGCAACTTCCTGGGCCGACGTGACGCGATTGCTCCTCACACGCAATGAGGAGAGCCGATGGGCAGCGTAGACGCTCAGGCCGTGGCTGCACTCGCGCAGGAAGCCGGCCTGGGATCGATCCTGACCATCGTGCCCATTGCGGGTGGTGCGAACAATCGCGTCTTTCGTGTCGAGGCGAGCAACTCCATTGCGCTGTTAAAGTCGTATTTCCGGCACCCGGGCGATCCCCGCGATCGGCTTGCGACCGAGTTCGCATTTTCACGATTTGCCTGGAATCACGGCGTTCGCTGCATTCCGCAACCACTGGCGTGCGACTCCGTCGCCGGGCTCGGACTGTTCGAATTCGTCTTCGGCCGTTCCCTGGCTGGCAGCACGGCGGGAGAGGCCGCGGTGGATCAGGCGATCGATTTCTACCGCACACTGAACCGCGCGAATGAACACCCGGATGCGTGCGTGTTGCCTCTTGCTTCAGAGGCGTGCTTCAGCCTCGCCGATCACTTCGCGACCATCGGCCGTCGCGTGGAACGATTAACAGCGATCACGCAATCGAGTGAGACGGATGCAGCGGCGAATACCTTTATCGAAACGAAGCTGATTCCGACCTGGGCCAGCGTGCTGACCACTGCACGGGCCACGGCCGACTCGAGCGGGCTGCAACTCGACGAACCACTTGATGCGGCGAATCGCTGCCTGTCGCCCTCCGATTTTGGTTACCACAATGCGTTGCTTGCGAACGATGGCCGACTCCGATTCATCGACTTTGAATATGCCGGCTGGGATGATCCCTCCAAGCTCATCTGCGACTTTTTCTGCCAGCCCGCTGTCCCCGCTCCGTTGAGTGCACTCGATCGCTTCGCCTCGGCCATTGCCGCCGAGATGCCGGACACGGCGTTGCACCGGGCACGGGCCGCACTGCTATTGCCGGTCTACCGTGTGAAGTGGATCTGCATCATGCTGAATGAGTTCTTACCCGTCGGTTCGAGCCGCCGAAGTTTCTCGACCGCTGCAGAACTCGAATCCCGCAAGGCAAACCAGCTTGCCAAGGCTGAGGCTGCACTCGCGGCCATTCTTCCTCCCACAATGACGCCACGGAAGGTTGCATGAAAACGATCGTTGTGCTCGGTGCGAATTCGTTCTCGGGCCAGGACTTTGTTGATCTCTTGCTCGATGACCCGAGTTATCGCGTCATCGGTGTCAGTCGCTCGCCGGAGCGATCGGGCCTGTTCCTGAAGTATCGCCTGCGTGCCGATCTTGCACGCTATCGCTACTACCCCATGGACATGAATCGCGACATGGGCGCACTGCTCGAAATGCTCGATGCCGAGAAGCCGGACTCGATCGTGAACTTTGCGGCGCAGAGTGAAGTGGCACCCAGTTGGGAGCATCCCGAGCACTGGTTCCAGACCAATACGGTGGCACTCTCATTTCTTGTGAATCACCTTCGCAAGCAGAAGTATCTCACAAGGTACTTGCATGTTTCTTCACCAGAAGCGTATGGCACCTGTGTCGGCAACGTGACCGAGGAATCGCCGCTGAACCCAAGCACGCCGTATGCGGCGAGCAAGGCTGCGGCCGATTACCTGCTGAAAACATACGCGAAGCAGTTCGGATTCCCGCTTCTCACAGTGCGTGCCACAAATGTCTATGGTGCCCGGCAGCAACTCTTCAAGATCATTCCGCGCTCGGCGATTTACGTGAAGCTCGGCCGCACCATCGAACTCCACGGCGGCGGTCGCGCGGTGAAATCGTACATTCACATCCGCGATGTCTCGCACGGCGAGAAGGCGATTCTCGAGCGTGGCCGCATCGGCGAACTCTATCACCTCTCGCCGGATCAGGGTGTCGAGGTGCGGCAAGTGGTGCGCACGATCTGCGACCGGCTTGGCAAGCGATTCGAGGATGCCACCCGCACCGTGGATGAACGCCCGGGGCAGGACGCAGCCTACGTTATCGACTCCACGAAAGCCCGCACCGAGCTTGGTTGGAAGCCCATTATCTCGCTCGAACAAGGGCTCACGGATGTGGTCGACTGGGTGAATGCGAACTGGGCAGAGATTGCTGCCCAGTCGCTCGAATACCGCCACGCGGCGTGAAGGAGTCGGCCGCGATGGACCGCGGAGAACACCTCTGGTTCGTTGTCGGGGCCGACAGTGCGATTGGCAACGAACTCATGCGCTCCTGTGCCGATGCGGGTATTTCCTGCATCGGCACCACGCGACGGCACGATTCCCACACATCGGCAACACACCTCGATCTCGCGACCGATCCATCGGCCTGGACGATACCTCAGGGCATCGATGTCGCCTTCCTCTGTGCCGCGATCACCTCCATCGACACGTGCCAGCGGAAGCCGGAAGAGACTCGACGCGTTAACGTCGAACAGACGCTCAGTCTGGCGCGAATGCTCAAGGAGCGTGGTGCACACGTCGTCTTTCTCTCGACTAATCAGGTGTTCGACGGGAGCGTGACACGACAAAAATCCGACGCGCCAACACAATCCTTGACCGAATACGGATGCCAGAAAGCTGCAGTCGAACAAGAACTCTTATCAACGGGGAATGCCACGATCGCGCGCTTCACGAAGGTGGTGGGTTCGGAGATGAAACTACTTCACACCTGGGCGGCCGCGCTGCGTCGGCAGGAAGTCATCGCGCCCTTTGAGGACATGGTGATGTCGCCGGTGCCACTGCGATTTGCAGCCGAGGTTCTGCAGCGAATCGGTGAACGGAAGCCTGGCCGCATCGTCCAGATCTCGGGCGAACGGGATATCACCTACGCCGAGGTCGCACGTCGATTGGCCTCGCGTGTCGGTGTCTCGGATGCACTCGTGAGACCTGTTTCGATTGAATCCGCCGGCATCAATCGCGCAGCGGCACCTCGAAACACAACGCTCGACACCACGAACCTGGCCCAACTCGGTCTGCTCGCACCATCGGTTTGGGACACGATGGATGCTTTATTCGAAGGAGTGATTGATGACTGACACGCCTTGCCATGTTTGCCGCACAGGGCGGCTTCGTAGGATAGACGGGTTTGGTTCACTCGCTCGAGTGACCTCGGATGCGAAGCCGTTTGCGCGTGGCGGTGAAGTGGCCGTGTGCGAGCACTGCGGAACTGTGCAGAAACCGCGCTCTCCGGAATGGCAAGCGGAAGCAGATGCAATCTATGCAGCCTATACGATCTATCACAACGCTGACGGTGCCGAGCAGAACGTGTTCAGTGGTGGTGGCGGCCAACCCGCGTCGCGTTCTTCACGTCTCGTGCAGCAACTTCGCGAACGCGTCGGACTTCCCGAGAAGGGACGCATGCTCGATCTGGGTTGCGGCAATGGTGCCATGCTGCGTTCGTTCAGCGAGCAGTTGCCCGGATGGTCGCTCGTGGGCAACGAACTGGACGACAAGAACCGACTCACAATTGAAACGATTCCGCGTGTTGAAAAACTCCATCCCGGCCAACCGGAAGATGTGCCCGGCACCTTCGATGCCATCACACTGCTGCACGTCCTCGAGCACGTCCCGGATCCCATCGGCTTTCTGACAAGGATCGCTACCAAGTTAAATGTGGGCGGTTGCATCGTGGTCGAAGTGCCGAACTATGTGAATAGCCCATTCGATCTCGCTGTGGCCGATCACTGCACGCATTTCTCACTCGAGACTTTGGTGACCGCGTTCGAGGCGGCTGGCCTGGAAGTGATTGCCGCGTCCGAGGACTTTATCCTAAAAGAACTGACAGTCGTGGGTCGCGCGGGTGGCATCGTCAAGCCGCTGGTTCCGAAGTCATGCGAGGGCGCGATCGCAATTGTGAAGCGACAAATCGCGTGGCTTGCAAACCTCGCCCAGCATGGTCGCGAACTGGCCGGCATGGATCGTGTGGGCGTCTTCGGCACATCGCTCGGCGGAGCCTGGCTGCTCGGCGAACTCGGAGAGGCCGTCGGATTCTTCGTGGACGAGGATCCTGCCAAGATTGGCAAGACCTGGGCTGGCCGGCAGATCGTGGCACCCGGGGATGTGCCAGTCGATCGACCCGTCTTGATTGGCTTGCCAGATGGGATCGCGGCGAGCGTGAAAGCCCGCCTGGAGGGTATGCGGCTCGGAGGTCAGTTCGCACTTCCGCGGGATGCCCGTGCTGCGTAGTAGAAAACACTCAGCTGGCTTTGCGGAGTTTCTTACCCACAGAGCTAGCCGACTTGGCGGGTGTTGAAATCGCTCGGGCCCGCTCTTCGCGGGCGGTTTGTTGGATGAAGGCTTCCAGTTTTTCCGACTGAATCTGGACCACTTCTCGCGTGTGGTGCAAAAGGTAGCGCAGGTCGGTCATTTCGTGCGTCAGTTGATCGAGATGGTGGAACAGCCTGGCATTGACCATGCGGTTGACCATCCGCAACGGAGCGGTCATCTTGTGAATCACGCGCCGCAACAGCGTACGTGCACGCCGTTGCAACGACGGACGTGTGCTCGACGCCTCGCGCTGTTCCAGGCTGTGCTGACTCGAGTCGGCTCGTGAGTCCGGATTGTTGTTCGGGCTCGCTGTTGGTTGAGTCAGCGACGACGAACTCCGTTCATGGGCGCTCATTTGATACAAGCGGAGATACTTCTCCACATAGGCATCCGATGTCTCCTCGATCTTCTCCCACTCGGCAGCAACCATGTCTTTCGCATGGAAACGGATGCGATCCAAAACGTGGAGGCGATGGTGCTCCGTTGTCCCCTCGTGGATGAATTTCACGATCTCGTGATCCGTCATCGGTTTTGCCGTCAGGCCACCGAGTTTGTGGTTGCGATCGGAGAATTCGATCACACACATCTCATCCGAATCGGTGACAGTGTACCAGTCGTTGCGATCGGGGCAGGCACGCGAGATATACTCGTCGTCCAGCGTGTTGCGGATGGCAGCATCCTCTTCGCGCGGCCACACCAGGATCGGATGAATGTGGAAACCCCGAACGAGCAAACCGTGGTCGGCCACTTTCCAGTAAACATGCTGGCAGGCAAAGAGCTTGTCATCCGTCAGAGTGTGCCCCACCGTGAGCGCATGGGGACTGTCCAGCATGCCTCGCACAAGCGTGCGTGGACTGATCGTCACCACGCCTCGCGTCGAACTATCCTGCCGGGCGATGCAAGCCACCGCTCCCTCGGCCGTCATGCGCACACCAGCCACGAGAATCACGCGCTTGCCCTGATCCGTGAGTTTAACCATCGAGGCGAATGAACCATCCCCCATCAGGATGTCTGGCGTCATGAAGACGAACGCCGATTGCTTACCCTCCCCAGCGGCGATGCCACGCATATAAGCGGCTGTCTGCAACTCATGCGGATTCTCGTGAAGCATGGGGCTTGGCAAATCGTCCAGCGAGCGGATCGATACCGGCACCATGGTCTTCAAACGCTTGTAGGCTGCCGACTGGCGAATGGCCTTCACATGTTCGCGCAGGGTGTAAATGAGATAGAGCGAGCGGTCCGCGGGCATGGCCCCGAGATTGCCGGCGGAGAGTTGGGCCGGTAGCGAAATCTTGACGAACCGCTCCACGTACAGGTCGCCCCAGACGGGGGTAATGAACACGTATTGTTCCGGACCGGCGTGCGGCGTCGGATTGGACGACATGATGATTGACCTTTCCGTGGTTATAGCGTCGAGAGAATCTCGGAGTGTCAAGCGGCGGCCTTGGGCGTTGTATATTCCAGCAGTCGCACACCATCCTCGGCCCGGTATGTTACTGTCAGTTCAATGCTCACGCGGCACGTCGAACCGCGGTTAAGTGCGCCGCCGTGGAGCAAAGCGTCATGGAATAGAACCATCTCGCCCGCACGGAGCGGTAAGAGTTCCATCTGCAGGTTTTCAACATCTTCATCAAGGACGGGCTTCATTTTGCCATGCTTGAATTCAAAATGCCGCTGCCAGCGGTCGGAGGTATGCGAGTGGGGTTTGACTGTGAGCCCGTTCAACCCCGGTTCGGTGAAAACAGCAATCCAGATTTTGAGGCGTTCACGGTCACTGGCAATCTCGCCGTTTCCGGCATCCCAGAACCACTTGTCCGCGTGGACGGGGCCGATGTCGCTGGGTTGCTGCGGGCGAACGATGCGCCACATCAGGTCATCATGATAAATCGCAGCGGAAGGCAGTATTGCCTGGATGCGGCGAAAGAATCCCATCCGCTCGAACTCGGGAAGCGTTCGAGTTGGCAGGACACGTTTCTCTTTCGACCAGAAGGTGCCATGGTCGAACGGAATCGACAGCGTGTGATAGCGATCGATTCCGGTGGTCGCTGCCTGGCTCACGAGTTCCGGGTCGGCCGCGCCTAAATTTGCCAGGTACTGGGCCGCGATCATGCGGCGAACGCGATCGAGTTCGTCCGGCGTCAGTGCGTCCGTTTCAAAACCTTTGCCATCGTTGATTTCTTGCCAGAACGTCATTGCGGTGGCTCCAGGAAGGTTCAGGCTTTGGGTCCCGTGCAGATCGCAATGAGGTAATGCGCCATCGGGTGGAAGCCCGTGTGGACGACTTCGTCATTCATCGAGAAGAGAAAGGCGTTCTCGAAGTGACGAAGCATGACACGTTGATACTCCTTGCCATCCTTGCAGTTCACGTGCCCGGCCTTGCTCGGTGGCGAAGCGTACGCTTGTGATTGCAGCGAGGGCGAGCCGATGATCGCGACACCCGTCGCGTTGAGGGAACGGGCGATATTGCCGACGAAGACATCTTCCTGCTCGGGGACGATGTGCTCGAACACATCCATCGAATAGAGTGCGTCGTAATCCGCGGGCGGCACTGGTCCGCTCAGAATGTCGTGTTCGAGTGTGTCGCAGGGCCAGCCATCGGCCGCCATGCGAGCCTTCGCATCGGCGAGGAAGACGGGGTCGAAGTCGCAGGCGGTGACCTGGCACCCTTCCTGGAGCACGAGCCGTGTGCCGAAGGCATCCGCACAGCCGAGTTCCACCACGCGTTTTTTGCCGCTGAGCATCTTCGAGACGAACTTGTAACGTGAAAGCAAGAACACCAGGCGGCGCGGATCGTCCTTCCACACCTGATTGCTCATCAAGCCGAAGCGGGCGAAACCATCCTTCAGGGCCATCTCGATTTCGTGCTGATACTGCGGCTCGCGTGTCTTGAGTGCAGTCCCGTTGCCGTTTGCATGTCCGTTGCCGATGGCCATGATCTTCCTCGTGAATTTGCGTTCAGGCTGCCTGAGTCGACGCGGCAACCGGTGGTTCGAAATAGATGTATTCAAAGTCGCCGGTGTAGCCCGCCTGTTCGTACACCCACTGCCATGTCTCGGGGCGGAAGAACGATTCGCACGTCAACGCCCAGCATTGCAGGTTGAACAGTTCTTCGGCATCCCGAAAACTCTCGACCACGAGGTAGTGGTTCTTGCCGACGCGCTGCATCTCCTTGAGCGCAGCGACGACTTCCGGCAACGGCAGGTTGTGGAGTGCGTTCAGAGAGATGACGAGATCGAATTCGCCATCCGCAAAGGGAAGAGCATCCTGGGCGCGGTGCTGGAAGAGCCTGTCACGCACTTCCTCTTTCGCAGTGGCGAGGCCGAATTCGGAGATGTCGATGCCAGCGATGGAGCAGTTCGGCAAAAGCTGCATGAACTCATGCAGCAAGAAACCCCGGCCGCAACCGACATCGAGTATCCGGGCCCCGTCCTTTAACCCATAAGTCTCGACCAGCTGCTTTGCGACGATTGCCCAGCGGCCATCATACTTGTAGCCACCGTAGCCGTAGCGGCGGTCGCCGTCCCAGTACTCGCGATCGAAGCGGCGAGCCACGACCGAACAGTGCACCTTGTCGTCCGCCATGCGGCCCACGTAGTCGCGGGTTGTGCGGCGATGCAGTTGATTCACGATGTTCAGCAAGCGGCCCATTCGCACTAGCTCCTCACGCAGCGACGCGGATTGTGTTCCCACCTCGTTTGGCCAGCAAATCCTGCACCCCGGCGGCAATGTTATCGGCCGAGATGCCGTACTTCTTCATCATCCCGTTCTGATCGCCGTATCCCGCGGGGAACACATCCGGGATGCCGAATCGCTTGAAGCGTTTGCCATCGAGTAAATCATTCTCGGCGAGGTACTCGGCCATCGCTCCACCGAGCCCACCCACAATGGTGTGCTCCTCGACCGTGACGATGGCGGGCACGCGGCGGGCGTGCTCGGCGAGTGCCTGCGTGTCCAGCGGCTTCACGGTGGGGAAGTGCAGGATGCTGGCCTTTACTCCGGCGGCGGCGAGCTTGTCCGCGGCGGCAAGGCTGACTTGAAGACCGACACCCGTTGTGGCGATCAGAGCATCGTTCCCTTCGCGCATCGGCACAGCCTGGCCAATCACGAACGGACCGGTGTCGGTTGTCACGATGGGGTCGTGCCCCTTCGCCACGCGAATGTAAATGGGGCCCTGATAATCGACCGACGCTTTCACGAAGCGGACCATCTCGACTTCATCAGCAGGGGCCACGATGGTCATGTTCGGCAAGGCGCGACAAATGGCGATGTCCTCGATCGCCAGGTGCGTGGGGCCAAGCGGGGCATAGACCACGCCGCCGCCATTGGCGATCAGGCGCACATTCAGATTGTGCATACAGAGGTCGACCGCAACCTGCTCGAAGCAGCGGCGCGTGAGGAATGTGGCAATCGTGTTGAGGTACACGACGTGCCCTTCCATCGCCATGCCCGCGGCCACGCCGACGAGGTTTTGCTCGCTCACGCCTTCCATGAAGAAGCGTGTGGGGATTTCCTTTTTGAACTCACTCAGCACACCGACACCGAGGTCGGAGCCGATGAAGACGATGCGTTCATCGGTCTTCGCGAGTTCGTAAACCGCCTTCAAGCAGCGTTCGCGCATTACGCCTCCTCGATCGCGGCCAGGAGTTCGACCACTTCCTGATCGGTCACCTTGTTCTTGTGGTGCCACTTCATGTTGTTCTCGGCGAACTTCACACCCTTCCCCTTGATGGTGTGGCAGATGAGGGCCGAGGGTTTGTCCGATGCGAAAGGTGTGCTTGTGAGGAGCTTTCGCAGGGCGGGTACGTCGTGGCCATCCACTTCGCGCACCTCGAAGCCGAAGGCTCGCCACTTGTCCGAGAAAGGTTCAAGGTCCTGCACTTCCTTGGTGCTGGAGTACGACTGATGCTTGTTGTAATCGACGATGGCCGTGAGGTTCGTGAGGCGGTGCTTTCCGGCACACATGGCCGCTTCCCACACCGAACCTTCATTGCATTCACCATCGCCGAGCACGACGAACACACGTGAATCAGACTCCGCGATTCGCAGATGCAGGGCCATGCCCAGGCCAATCGACAGACCGTGGCCAAGTGCACCCGTGGAAGCCTCGACACCGGGCACCTTCATGCCATCGGGGTGGCCACCAAGGAGGCCATCAGGTGTGCAGGCTTTCCACAATTCCTCTTCGGGGAAGTAGCCCTTGTCCGCGAGCAGGGTATAGAGCGCCAGGCAACCGTGCCCCTTGCTGAGGATGCAGCGATCACGGCCCTTCCACTTCGGGTGCTGCGGGTTGAAGCGCAGCACGTCGTCGTACAGGACGCGGAGAATCTCAATGAGCGAATAGGCCGAGCCGACATGTCCACGGCGGGCACACTGGAGCATGCGCACAATGGTGCGGCGGAGTTGCTTCGAGCGTTCGTCGAGGCGGGTGGTGGCAATCATGCAGGTCGCCTTCCTTGGCTCCTGGGTCGGGCTGTCGCCGACAAGGTAGTGATGTTTACACCGGCAAGCTGGTGAAAATCAATGCGACTTGGCAAGTCGCCGCAATGCCGATGTCGCAAGCCACCGAAACTTGCCCAGTGCTCCTGGCGGCGGCAGCTTCGCACGCGTCGCCGAGAGCAGATTATTCAAGTGCACAATTTCATCGGTGATCTGCTGACGTTGCGCTCGATACTTCTTCCAGAATGGCCCCAGGAAAAGCGAGGCCAGTTCTTGCACACGCGGATCCGGATCCGCGAGCAGTTCCACATATTGCTCTTCTGAAAAGCCATTCACCAGGCCGAGAATCGCAGGCTGCCAGCGATCGGCACGTCGCGCGGCCGCACGAAGCAGATCGGTGCCGAAGTGTGTGGCCGAGCCGTTGCGGCGAAAGAAGGGAGCCACATCGGCAGATGCGGGCTGGGTGATTGCATCGAAGAAGGCCCCCAGCACGGCGATGTTGCGCTCGCGTTCGCGGGCTTCGGCGGAGTAGTTCTCGGGCATCAACACACGAATGGCGAGCGACTCGGGAACGTGGCACGCACCGTGGCGAAAGGCGAGTGCGACCAGTGCAAACCAGTCGCAGTACCAGGCGAGTTCCGTCGCGAAGCCGCCCAGCGCGAGGAGTGCATCCCTGCGGCAAATGGTGGCATGACCCGGAATGGTGTGTTTCAGCACGCGGCACACATCATCGGGGGAATAATAGCCCGTTTCGCCCCACTCACTTGGGTTCAGCTCGATGCGGCCGCCTTCACCGAACTGGGCGGAATCGAAGGTCGTGCATAACCCGGCTTGCGGATGGCGATCCAGAAGTGTGAGGCAACTCTCGAAGAAGCCCGGCAGCACGTAGTCATCAGCTGCGGCGAACAACAAATAGCGGCTGGTGGCAAGCGAGGTGCCGCGGTTCATCGTGGCGACGACACCGAGATTACGCTCGTTGCGAATCAACTTGATCGTGGGGTTCTGCTTCGCGATGGCTTCGACAACTTCAACGCTGTTGTCGGTCGAGGCGTCGTCCAGCACGAGCACTTCCCGTGCGGGAACTGATTGCGAAAGGATGGCATCCAGCGCCCGCGGCAGGTAGCGGGCGTGGTTGTAATTCGGCATCACCACGGACAGGTCGGCACAACGCATCGCAGTATCACGCGGCTTTCTTCTGAGCCGCCAGCCAGGCGTTCATCGTTTTGATGTTGAAGTACCGCGGTTCGGTGAGCGAGTCCGGCACCGTGCCCGCCTTGAAGGCGACCACGAGGTCGCGGATGGCATCGGTGACGGTGTACCGCGGTTCCCAGCCGAGTTCGCGTTTGATCTTCTCGCTGGATACGTGATACGAGCGGAGATCGTCCGAAGGAGTGGTGACGATTCGCACGTCGTCGCCGACTTCCTGACGGGCGAGTTCGGCAATCTCGCGAATCTTGAGGTTCTCCCAGCCCGCGTTAAACACCTTGCCATCGATCTTCGCCGCGGGCAACTTGAGCACGAGGCAATAGAGGTCGGTCATATCCTGGATGTGCAGGTTGGGCCGCCGCTGTTCGCCGCCGAAGACAGTGATCTCGCGTTTGTGGAATGCGAGATTTGTGAGGATGTTCACGGAGAGATCAAGCCGCAAGCGTGGCCCGTAGCCGCAGATGGTGGCGGGGCGAAGAGTGAGTGTCGTGAAACCAGGCTCGCGTTCCTTCTCCAGCACCTCCTCGCACAGCGCCTTAAATTTGGAGTAATCGGTCAACGGCTCGAGTGGCAAATCTTCCGTGACATTCTCTTCTTCCTTGATGCCATACACACTGGAAGAAGAAGCATAAATGAAGCGCTGGACGCCATGCTTCTTCGAGAGTTGAACGAGCGGCAGGAAGGCATCGTAGTTGATGGACTTGCCCAGGGTGGGGTCCATCTCGAAGCTGGGATCATTCGAAATGCAGGCGAGGTGAATCACCGCGGTGCAGCCTTTCAGCGAGCGATCGAGCGTGTCGCGGTCACGCATGTCCGCCTTGATTTCCGTGAGATTCGCATGTCCCTTCACGGCCTGCAGCACATCATCGCCGAACCAGTACGTATCCAGCACGCGAACCTTGTGCCCCTCGGCGAGCAACTTTGGGATCAAGACCGAGCCAACGTAGCCTGCACCGCCGGTGACGAGGACCGTGTGCTTATCCGTGGAGGCCATGCGATTCCTTTTCGTGGTGTGGAGATTGCGCTTTGTTATCCAGCGAAACCTGAGACTTAGCCCGCCATCTTGTAGGTGGTGGGTGGGGCCTTCTCGGACTTGTGGACTTTCAGCAGGCACTCGACGTGCCGGTACATCGGGATGCGTTCGATCGAGCGCTGGTTGCCGAGGATGGTGACAGCTTCGGCCCCGACGACGTTTCCGATGAACGGGATGATTTCGGGTGAAGCACCGGTCGCCACGCAAAGTGCAGTGACACAGAGCACGGCGTCGCCCGCACCCACGCGATCGACGATCTTCGTGGCAAGTGCCGGGACGTGGTGAAAGTCATCCGGGGCTGTGTAAAACAGTGTGCCGGCACTTCCTCGCGTCATCATCACTTTGGGACAGCCGAGTCGCTCGGAGACATGCCGGACCATCTCGTCGGCCTTGAGTCGCTGCGAGCGCGTTTCGAGCGCGACCTCGCGCTGGGCCAGGCAAGCATAATCGGCCCGGGGGTATTTCGAGATCATGTTGAAGCCGTGGTTGCCGGCATTCGATTGTGTGTTCACAGCAAGGAATTTGGAGTACTTGCAGAGTGTCTGAATCGCGTTCGGCGTCAGCATGCCGTGGCCGTAATCGGCGACGATGACGACGTCGTAGTTTGGCAACACAAAACGGAGACGGTCGCAAAGATCGGCATCGGTGCGGGCGTCGAGGGCCTCATCGTTCATCTGGTAGACTTCGAACATCTTCTGCGAGAGGTACTTCTCGACGTAACGCTTCTTGACGATGGTGGGCGAGTTGGGCTTCTCGACGAACATCGGCGTGATCTGCGGCTTCAGAACACCGCGGACAAACTCTTCCTGGTCCATGCCTTCGCCCAACATCGTGAAGACGTCGACGTGATTGGCGAAGTTCCCGGCGTGGTTGGCACAGGCGAGCACACCGCCGCCGAAGCGATCGATCCCCAGATATCGCGTGGCGAGAACCGGTTCCTTGCCAGACTTGCCGATGGCCTCACAGTACGCGTATTCATCGATGATGGTGTCGCCGACGACGAGTACCTTGAGATTCTCGGCGGCACGAAGCGGGGCCAGCACTTCCTCGGCGGTGTAGCGTGTGGCGAACTCGGCGAGATACTCGCGGACATGGTCCGGATACTGGCTCATGTACTGGTTGATCAGGGCCGAGCTGCTGTAAACGATGTCCTCGGTGAAGGCGATTTCGCCACCGATACTCTGGATGGCATCGCCCTCCTGCGAGACGTGGCCAATCGTGTCCTGCAGATTGCGGAACTCACTCCCCTTGGCAAAGATGTGTGGCTTGAGCATGTGGATGGTGTCCACCGCTGTGGGCCAGTTGTTAATGGCGACATAGTCGATGTGTTCGAGAGAGGCGAGAAACTCGGCACGCAGGACTTCAGTGAACGCCGGCCGGCCGATGCCCTTGTTGACGAAGCGATCGGGCGTGATGGTGACAACAAGCAAGTCGCCGAGCTTGCGGGCCTGTTCGAAGTGGCGGACATGGCCGATGTGCAGCAGATCGAACACACCATGGCAGTGCACGATGCGGCGACCTCCGCCACGCTCTCGTTCCAGAATGGGCTGCAATTCCTCGAGCGTGTGAATCTTCGCGGCCATAACCAGCGCTTCCTTGCCCGGGTGTGCCGAACCGCATCTTGCGGTGCCAATTCGCATCTGGTCGAGGCAATGGGTGCCAATCGCTAGCGCCCGCTTCTCCTGACCAGTGACCGCAGCGTCATACACCATGAAAGGCCATTCACGCAAGCCGAAAAGTGCACGTCCTCCTTGCCGATGCTGTCCAGCCCGCCAGCCTGATCCTGCCTTCGTAGAATGTTAGTGGTTCCTTCTCGCCGGAGTTTTCGCCTTGTTATTGCTTGCCGAAGCGCATCCAGGCCCGAGTTTGGCGCTGATCATTGGGGGGTTGATTGCAATCCCGATTTTGGTTGCACTGAACGGCTTTTTTGTGGCCGCCGAGTTTGCACTCGTTGCGGTGCGCAAGACCCGCGTCGACGAACTTGTCAATCAAGGCGTCTTGCGTGCCCGTGCCGTTGCGGATGCGATTATGAATTTGGATCGTACGATCGCCGCAACTCAGCTCGGGATCACTCTCACCAGTATCGCGCTGGGCTTTGTTGCGGAACCCGCACTGGCGGCACTCATCGCTCCCGCGTTCAATTTTTTGCCTGCGGACTTCGCCTTCGTGTCGCGCCATGGCATCGCCGTTTTCATTGCGTTCAGCCTGGTGACCTTTCTTCACGTGGTCTTCGGCGAACTGATCCCGAAAGCGATCGCCTTACAAACTCCCGATTCCACCGCGCTGTGGATTTCACCACCACTGAATCTCTTCTCGCGAATCACTCAGCCGATCGTCTACCTGATGAATGGGACGGGCAACTGGCTCTTGCGTCGGCTGGGTTACACCCCCAGCACGAGTGAGGATCAACTCCACTCGATTGCAGAATTACTGATGCTGGTGGAGGATGCCGAGGAGGCGGGCAACCTGGACGAGGATCAGGCCGAGTTCATCACAAACGTATTCGGCCTGGCCGACAAGATCGTTGCGGATTGCATGGTCCCATCCGAGAAAATGATTTCGCTCGATGTGAGCACGCCCCAGGAAAAAGTGCTGGAGATCGCCCGGCTTGGAGCCCACACCCGCATGCCGGTCTACGATGGTTCACCCGACAACATCGTGGGCATTGTGAACACGAAGGATCTCTTCTTTCTGTTCAGCACATCCGGGCTCGTGGTGCTCGAGGACGCTCTGTACCCGGCCACGTTCCTGGCCCCCGATGAACCAGTGGCAAGTGCCTTCAAGCTCTTTCGCAAGTCGCATCGGCCGATGGCGGTCGTGCGCGACGACGCGGGCAAGGTGTGCGGGCTCATCACGATGGAAGATGTCCTCGAAGAAATCGTGGGGGATATCGAGGACGAACACGATGTGCCGGTGCCGAAGGTGAAGTTCAAGCGACGGCGACCGGGTTCGGCACCGCGGCCATCCGGGTTCGTGGCACCGCAACCGCGAGAGAAACCATAAACTAATTCGACTCACAAGGAGGGCGATACGATGCGTGCACTGTCTGCTGTGGCTCTGGTGGCCGGGATGGTCCTGGCTTCCGGATGTCTGACCGCGGCCGATGACCAGTCGGCCACAAACAAGGCCGGAACCTCGGCCGCACCTGATGATAAGGATACGAAAGCCATGGAAGAGAAACTTAAGCGACCGGACCTGACTTCAAAGGAATGGAAGCGGCGTGATTCGGGTCTCGAAGTGTGGGACGAGAAGGTCGGCGAAGGTGACGAGGTCAAGGCTGGTGCCACCGTGAAGGTGCACTACACCGGCTGGCTCACCGACGACAAGGCCACCATCTTCGATAGCAGCGTGAAGCGCGGCGAACCGATCTCGTTCGGCCTGAACCAGGTCATCAAGGGCTGGGGCGAAGGCATTCCGGGTATGAAGCCGGGCGGCGTTCGCGTTCTGAAGATCCCTGCGAACCTTGCCTACGGCGACCGCGGTGCGGGCCGAGACATTCCGCCCGGTGCGACGCTTGTCTTCCGCGTCGAATTGATCAAGTAGTGCGGAGCAAACCGCAACGGAAAGTTGCGGTTTCTGCTGGATCCCGCTTACGGCTGCTGGCCGCGCGATGTGGTCAGCGCCGATTGCTTCCAGGCCTGCTCGAGAGCCTGCGGGCTTTCGATGTTGTAGTTTCGCTTCAGCGCCGATGCGGTTCCGTAACGCTGGCAATCGCGGATGAAGATTGTGAAGTTCCGCTCACCTCCCACACTCACCAAATACTCGACTACACTGACACTCTCGCAATAGAACCCGGTGATGCGGTTGGCATCAGGGAATGTGGCGAGTTCCATCAGCGCCGTCAATTGATAGAGTTGCCCCTCGCGGTGGCAGTCCGTGAGCTTTCGAGTGAAGCGTTTGACTTCGTCTGGATCGCCCGCGAGCACTGCCATACCTTCCTCAGCCCACTTCGGCGGCGGCGTGTTCGGAAAGAGATCCGCCAGAACGATGTGAGTCATTTCACGCGGCAAGCTGTTGCACACCAGGCCCGCGTCGTCCGCTCGCAACTCGATGCGCCGTTCCGTGGCACGACCGGCAATCAGTTTCACAAGGGCGTGGCCTGTGGCGTGGGCGGGTTGGCCCGTCATCTTCGCATAGCAGGTCGCTGTGGGGTGAAGCACAATCTCGCAGCGAGGCTCCCAGGCACCGCCCGGACTGCCGGACCAGCGTTCGAAAATCGTTTGCCGTTTCTCTTCTGCGGCTTTTGCGACCGCCTCGGCCTGCTCGCGGGAACCCTGGAAACGAACCCGGAAGCTCGCGGTCTCGATCGTCTGCCACTCATTGTTGGGCGTCGCGGTCGGCGGATTCGGTCGGTTGGTGTTCATCGCAGCACCCTTCTGCCGGGCAACAGCGATCACGGACCGGCCCACTTTCTGGAGGTTTGCGTGGTTCGGGGCCATTTGCATGGCTGCGGTCACTTCTTGCTCGGCCGCACTGGCGACTGCCGCGTCGCATTGAGGTGCGTTCACGCGATCCGCCGCCAGCTTGATGCGACAATACGCCCAGCCAGTCGCATCCGATTCTGTCAGAGCCGCTTTCTGCCGTGAGGCCAAGGCAAAGCCTTCGGCCGCCTCCGCATATTTACCCTGGTTGAAGCAGCTTCGTGCGGCAAGAAGCGGCTCGCCGGGCAAGGCAGGTGAAGCGGTGTTCGCAGGAAGGGCCGTAATCGTGTTCGCGGGAAGCTCGCCTAGCAAGCTTAACTTCCGTTTCGTCTGGGCGAGGTGGTTAGCATCCGTGTTGGGTTTGCCTTCGAGTCGTTGAATCTCAGCCAGATACGCTCGTTGGAGAAGTGCAAGGAAGCCACGATTGCCGTCCGCGTTTGCAAGTTCTGCTTCCAGGACAGCGACCGCTTCCGAAGGCATGTTCGCCGTGAGAAATCCCTCGGCAGCGACAATCGATTTTTGCAGCTTGAGGCCTGCTTCGACGGGATCAAACGGCGGATCATTACCAGCGGCCAGGAGTGGGAGTGCAAGTAAAACGGCAAGAACTTTGGCGAATTGCGACATGGCGGCATCCTGGCCGGAGAGCCGACGCCATCCTGGCATCAGCTGCGGGACCAGCAGGATATACGCAGGCTGCGGCAATGGAACAAGGCCGATTGACGCGCTACGAGTGCACGTGTCGCTGCGTGCCATCTTACCTGGGCTTCGCGATTCCTGGAATTTGCCCCTTGACGAGCGCATCGAACGAGACGCGGAGTTCCTTGGAATCCGCGGCTTTCACGATGGCGGCGTTGGCCTTCGTGAGGAGGTCGCGCTCCACATCAGGTTTGGCGTGCTTGAGCGTGTAGAGCGTGGCTTCGCCAAGCAATTTCGCTCCGTCGCCACCAATGCCCGCCGTGTGCTCGATAACCACGTCCTGGTAGAAAAGTTGAGCTTCGGTGGCACGCACGCGAAAGACTACATCGGGCAACAGACTGCCGGGCTTCTTCTCGGTGCGCGACACGACTTCACACTTCAAGAGTAATGCCGCCCGGCAGCGACCGCGGGTTTCGCCACTGTAGAGTCGCAGACCATTCTGCCAGAGCTGTTGCTCGAACTTCAGCCTGCAATCGAGGCCGATCATGGCCGTGAAGGTCAGGCGACCGGGATCGGGATAGATCGCGTCTGTGATGCCAATCGCGAGCGTCTGGGCCGGATTGGAGGCCGACACGGACATCCGCCGCCAGGTGCCATCATTTCGCAGTTCCTTGATGGGCATCCCTTTCAAGCGGCCACCCACGACCACATCCTGCTGTTTTCCCCAACCGGATGCGGATTTCACGATGGGTTCCGGCAAGTTTTTCAAGAGCAGATCACGCAGCGTCTTCTCGAGTTCGCGCACCTCGGCTGCGGCGACCGATTCGGGTGGCTGCGCTCGCACCAGTGGCGGCGAAGGGGCAGGGGGCGGTGCCTTCAAGAGAATTTGAGCCGACGCTGCTGGTGCACTCACACACGCGGCGAAGACCAGGGCAGAGAAAGCGGACGAGCGAATCACGTCTGCACTCCCGCAATGAGAATGGACCGACAACATATCTTTCGGTTGGAATGGCGTGGACGGCAACAGACTCTTTGGAAGGCCAACGACTCGGCATCCGAAGAATCGGCACATTCGTTATACATTGCCTGATCCACTGTTCCGCTACGCCGAGCGCGACGCCATCTGTAAAGTAATAGCATGCACCACGCTCATGTCGAAGTGCCGCCACCACCGAAGGCGTATCGCGAACCCCTTCATCTGGGGAAGATCGCGCTGGCGTCGCGCTTTCACCTCGCGCCACTCGCGGGCTACACCAATCTACCATTCCGTCTCAGCATTCGCGAGATTGGCGGCGTCGGCCTGTGCACCAGTGATCTCGTGAATGCGCGTGCCATTCTCGAACGGATCAAGAAGACGCAGGAACTGCTCGCCACCGATCCGCGCGAACGGCCGCTATTCGTCCAAATCTTTGGCGGCAAGGCCGAGGAACTGGCCGGGGCTGCGAAGTGGCTCATCGAGCAAGGCCTCGCCGATGGCATCGATATTAACATGGGCTGCCCTGTGCGGAAGGTCGTGAAGACGGGCGGCGGCTCTTCGCTGATGTGCGACACCAGCGGTTCCACCGTCGAGCTTGTGCGAAGGGTGGTCGAGGCCGTGGCGGTGCCGGTCACCGTAAAGATGCGGCTCGGCTGGGACGACGATAACCTGAGTGCTCCTTACTTCGCACGCGAGTTCGAGAAGGTCGGCGTCGTCGCGATCACGGTGCATGGCCGTACACGTGAGCAGGGCTTCGGCGGCGGGGTGAACCACGAGGGCATTCGCCGCGTCGTGGAAGCCGTGGACCGAATGCCCGTGTTCGGCAATGGTGATGTGCGTTCGATCGCGGACGCATCACGCATGATCACCGAGACCGGCTGCCACGGAATTGCCATCGGCCGTGGAGCACTTGCCGATCCCTGGATCTTCCGCCAACTCGCGAACTGGGTGGAAACGGGCGATCCCGGGCCGCGCGGCACGTACGCCGAGCGAATTGAATTCATGCGTTTGCATCTGCGCCGGCTGGTGCAGTGGAAGCGGAACGAGAAGTACGGTTGTGTGCAGTTCCGCAAGGTTGCTACGTGGTACACACGGGCGCTGCGGTTGCCGAAGCATGTGCAGCAATCGCTGGTGATGCTCGGCAATCTGCAGGAATTCGAGGACTTGATTGCACCGTTCGCCGCTGAGGGCCCGCCCGAAGGCTGGGGCGAGTACGATGCCCAGCGGGCCGAGATCGCGGTGCCCGCCGGGCCGATCAGTCACTGGTGATGCATCAGGTTCACGGCTGCAGATGGGCTTCGATGAACCACAACCCTTTATCGAGTTCGCGCGAAACCTGCGTGAAGAGATCGGCGGTGTCCTTGTCGGCGAGTTCATCCGCCTTGTCGATGGCTTCGCGCGTGGTCTTGGCAAGATCGGCGAACCGCACGGCCATCACTTCCAGAACGGCCTCACCCTTGAATGTCTGGGCCGGGAACTCCGGCAAGCGGCTGGCGGCGGCACCCTGTCGCAAGGTGCCACGCGCCAGACCACCCAGGGCCGTGGCACGCTCGGCAATATCGTCGGTGGCCTCATCCAGCACATCCACGAGTTCATCGAAGAGCTTGTGAAGGGCGATGAAGTTCGGCCCCTTCACATTCCAGTGGGCGTACTTGGTTTGCGAACGCAAATCCAGCGTATCCGCCAGGTGCTGGTTCAGCAGAGCGACCAGATCTTTGCGGTTATCGGCTGGCAAATCATTGCGGGTAGGAAACGTTTTCGAGGCCATGCGAATCGCTCCTGTTCGTGAAATGGATACTCCACAGCATACGCGAGTAAGCCCGGTCTCTAACAATGAACTCTGCATGCTTTCCTATCGGAGTAGCCGATGCCATTCGCCCGGGATTATTTTGAAGCTCGTCAGCGGTTTCGTACCGCTGTAGCCGGGCTTGGCTGGAACCTGCAGTCGTTCCCCGTACTCGATGATCTCACCATCGACGTCGGCATCTCACCGGGGTCGCCGCACGCACCGCTCCTGATCGTCTCCAGCGGGGTGCATGGCGTTGAAGGCTTCTTCGGCTCGGCCGTGCAAATTGCCGCTCTCGAAGCCTGGGGCAGGGTGGAATCGCCACGCGAAGTGCGCTGTGTCTTCCTGTATGCGCTCTGCCCGAGTGGGTTCGCTCATATTCGTCGTTTCAATGAGGAGAATATCGACCTGAACCGAAACTTCCTACGTCCAGGAGAAGAGTATTCCGGGTCGCCCAAACGCTATGCGAATCTGGATCGCGAACTCAATCCCCGCCGGCCGCCGAGCCACACCGAATTCTTCACCCTGCGGGCACTCGTTGGCATCGCCCGCTTCGGTTTCACCGCCCTGAAGCAAGCCATCGCCGGTGGGCAGTACGACTTTCCCAAGGGCATGTTCTTTGGCGGCCATGGCCCCTCACGCACGAACGCGATCCTCACCGAGCATTTCCCCCGCTGGCTGGCCGATGCTCCACGCGGCGTGTTGCTGGACTTCCATTCCGGCCTTGGCAAGTCGGGCGAGTTCCGCCTGCTCGTGGACACGCCTCCGCACAGTAAGCATCAGATTGAACGAATTTCACCATGGTTCCCACCCGGCATCATCGAGGCCACGGACCCGAATGGAACCGCATACGAAGTCCGCGGCGGCTTCGATACCTGGTGCACTCACATGGCGAGCGGTCGCGACTTCATTTCCTTCTGTGCCGAGGTGGGAACGCATCCGCTCTTCCGTGTGCTCGGTTCCGTGCGGGCCGAGAACATGGCCCACCACTGGTGCCCGCCAGGCGATCCACGAAGCAAACGTGCCAAGGCCGAGCTTCTCGAGATGTTTTGCCCCCAGTCGCGGACCTGGCGAAAACAAGTTCTTTCACGAGGGATGCAGTTGATCGATCAGTCCATTTCCGGACTCACCGCCTCCAGCTGAACACGAACCGGGACAAAGTGGATGAGCAGGTCGATTTTAATGTAGACATCTCGATCCGAATATGCACTAATAGACAAAAAGGGAGGTGCCTCATGGAAACGATCGTTGCGATTGGCCTGGCCACGGTGCTCTTCACCGGGGTGTATGGCTTGAGTGCGATGTTGATTCGCCGGCCGCACGGCCAACATTAAGCGAACTGTTCCTTGACTCCTTGCAGGAGGCTGCCATGAATTGTGTGCCCGAGTTTCTGCCACATGATCCGCGTGAGATGCTGGCACGGAATCCGCGACCCCAACTGCGTCAGCTCGCCGTGGCGGTGCGGGAAGATGCCATTGTCATTCGGGGCTGTGTTGAGAGTTACTACCTGAAGCAGCTGGCACAGGAAGCTCTGAGACCGGTGCTCCCCTATCGCCGGTTGGTGAACCTGGTCGAGGTGAGCCGAAATTGATGCGGGGCCCCTTGGCGCTTGACTGTCTGCGCAAGCGGGTTAGAGTGTGCCCGTTGGCACTCTTCCCCCTAGCAATGACAACAGACGCAGGAGATTCCCATGGGGCTTTTCGACAATTTATTCGGCGGAAGTGAAGGCGGCGGCAAGACCATCACCAAGCAGGAAGCATTCGCAGGCATTTTGCTCGCCGCGGCCGCGGCCGATGGGCACATCGCGGAGGAAGAGGCCCGCAGCCTCTGGACCACCATCGAACGCATGAAGCTCTTCGAGAAGTTCACACCAGACAAGTTCAACAAGATGATGGATAACCTCTTGAAGATTCTCAAGAAGGGCGGGCCCGATCTGCTCGTGGACAAGTGCTATCCTGCCATTCCCGAAGCCTTACGTGAGACCGTCTTCGCCAATGCCTGCGATCTGGTTCTGGCCGATGGCGTGGTGGAAGCCGAGGAAAAGGCCATGATCGAGAAACTGCAGAATCGCCTGGAAATCCCCGGCGACGAGGCCATGGACATCGTGAAGGTGATGGTGATCAAGAACCGCGGCTAAGTTCCATTTGTCTATAATAGCGGCGGTTTCGCGAAGCCCACGGACAGACGCCGTGGGCTTTCTTTTCCATCCACCGGACACGACCCCATGCGAATGCTTCACCTCGCGGCTGCGGTTCTGGTCCTCGGGGGCACGGCAATGACGGCGACCTCGGATGAGGGCATGTGGCTGCTCAACGATCCGCCGCGGCAACGCCTCCAGGACAAGTACTCTTTCGAACTCACCGATGCCTGGCTCAAGCGAGCCATGCACGGTTCTGTTCGCCTGAACAGCGGCGGATCCGGTGGCTTCGTGTCGCCCGAGGGCTTGCTGGTCACCAATCACCACGTGGCGGCTGATGCTCTGCAAAAGCTGAGCAAGCCGGGTGAGGACTTGCTGGCTGCAGGGTTCTACGCGCCGACACGTGACAAGGAACTGAAGTGCCCGGACCTTGAGATCAACGTGCTGCAGGACATCACCGACGTGACCGCGGCGGTGAATGGGGCGGTGAAGCCGGGGATGAAACCTGCGGAAGCTTTTGCCGCCCGGCGGGCTGTGATGGGTAAGATCGAGAAAGAGTCGCTTGATAAAACGGGGCTGCGTTCGGATGTGGTGACACTCTACAACGGCGGGCTCTATCATCTTTACCGCTACAAAAAGTTCACCGATGTGCGGTTAGTGTTCGCACCCGAAGAGCAGATTGCCTCGTTCGGCGGCGACGTCACCAACTTCGAGTTCCCGCGATATAGCCTCGATGTAGCCTTCTTTCGAGCCTACGAAAATGGCGAACCCGCAAAGACTCCCCACTTCTTCAAATGGAGCGACGTCGGGCCGAAAGAAGATGATCTCGTCTTTGTCACCGGCCACCCGGGGTCGACGCAGCGCCTGGAGACGCTTGCCAAGCTGAAGCATCGCCGCGATGTCACGCTGCCGTATGCACTGGCACGACTGCGAACACTCGAAGCGGCGCTCTCCCAGTACAGTGAGCACGGCCCCGAGCAACGCCGGCAAGCGGCCACGGATTTGCACAGTGTGGCCAACTCCCGCAAGGCCTTCAGCGGCCAACTTCAGGGGCTGCTCGATCCGACGATTATCGCTCAAAAACAGGCCAGCGAACGCGGGCAGATTGAACTCGCCGCAAATCTCAAGGCCCGCGCCCAGAGCATCCCGGGCGTTCCGCCACCGGGCTCGATCGAGGCTTTCGATGATCTCCTGAACGCGCTCGACGCCATCGAGATGGTGCAAGAAAAGTTCCGCGGCTTCGAGAAGGAATACTACTTGCTCGAGTTCGGCTCACCGCATGCGTTCTTCACGGATCTCTATCCGATCGCGCGCGACTGCGTCCGACTCGGGGATGAGTTGCCGAAACCCTCGTCGGAACGGTTGCGTGAGTACCGGGATTCGAACCTGGAGTCCTTGACGTTCGCACTCTACAGCCCGGCACCAATCTATCCGGAACTGGAACGTGCCAAGCTCACGGCGTCGCTCACATTCCTCGCCGAGACGCTCGGAGGCGATCACCCCACCGTGAAACTCGTGCTTGCGGGCAAAAACCCCGCCGCCCGTGCGGACGAACTCATCGAGGGCACGAAACTCTTCGACCCGGCCGAACGAAAGAAATTGGTCGACGGAGGAAAGGCCGCCATCGATGCGAGCACAGATCCGATGATCGTGCTGGCGAGATCGGTCGATGTGGAAGCCCGCCGGCTGCGCACACGCTATGAATCCGAGGTCGAAGAACCGCAACGCCAGGCATATGCCCAGCTGGCACGCGTGCAATTCCTCACGCACGGCAAGGACATCGCACCCGATGCCACCTTCACGCTGCGACTGGCTTATGGTCAGGTAAAGGGGTACGAGGTGGGTGGTGAAAAACTCCCGTTCCACACGACCATTGCTGACGCCTTCGAAAAATACACAGCGTTAAAAGGACGCGAGCCGTTCGACTTGCCGAAACGCTGGCTGGAAGGCAAGGACAAGCTTGACCTGGCCACACCTGCCAATTTCGCCTCGACCGCGGACACCATCGGCGGCAACAGCGGCAGTCCTGTGCTCAATCGCAACGGCGAACTCATCGGCATCAACTTCGACCGCAACCGCCACGGACTCGTACGCAATTTCGTCTACACAGATGTGCAAGCCCGCCACATCGCCGTCCACAGCAAGTACGTGCTCGAAGCACTTCGCAAACTCTATCCCGCCGGACCGCTCGTGGAGGAATTGATGGGGAAGTGAACGGATAGTGCGAGCACCACTGCCGTGTCCAGTCGGATCCTGAACGGTGCCCTGACGGGCACTGTTCGCCTTGTGCCCGATCGCTCGTGTGAGATTCCGCAAGGCGAGTCTGATTCCGGGCTGGTGTGCGTGCCGAAACCCCAGGCAGATGCACTGTCGTGGAATGGAGATTCTCGAGCGATGACAGTGGCGTGGACTGTGCGTGCTGGTCGTTTCCTCACGAGAGGATTGTGATCTCCTGTGTGATTCGCTCAGCACTTGCGGATCACGCCGGCGAGGATGCCAAGAATTCGAACGTCTTGCCTTTCAGGGTCCACCACGATCGGTTCCATTGTGGCATTCATGGGGTGGAGCACGATCTGGTCCTTTCTCCGCTGATACTTCTTGAGTGTCATCGCGCGATCGACCATGGCAATCACCTTCTCGCCGTTCTCGCAGGTCTCCGCCTTGCGAATGACGACGAAGTCGCCATCTGCGATTTGTCCGTCGATCATGGACTGGCCGCGGACCTTCACCACGAAGAGATCATCGCTGCTAAAGAGGTCGCGCAGTTCCAGTCGTTCATCGGTCTCCTCGGCTTCAATGGCGCGCCCTGCGGCAACGACGCCGCGCAGAGGTAAGCTGAAGCCGCCGGCCGAGACACCGGGAATGGTGATGCCGCGAGCCTGGGCGCGTTGCTGGTTGTCGCGCTTCTCGACGCGGTTGATGTGCCCCTTCTTCTGCAAGGCTTTCAAGTGACACATCACACCGTTGGGCGAAGAGATGTCGAACTCATCGCAGATGTCGCGGATGGAGGGCGGAAACCCCTTCTGCTCGATATGTTTGCGAATGTAGTTATAAATCGCCTGTTGTTTCTCGGTGAGTGGTGTGGTTTCGCTCACGATGGGCTCCTGCACATGGGGGATGGCAACATCTGTCCACTGTGTAAGGAAGTATAATCGACATCCGTACAGAATAAAGAGAGAAATTGCCAGAATCATTGTGCGTGGTGTAAGGTGAGCGGAAGGCCGAGCACTCGCCTTCCTTCTTTCGTCGCACGGAGCGCTGACTCGTGGAACTCCCGCCGCCACCCGCCTGGTTCTCCGACTTGTTCGCATCCTTGCTCGCCGGGAAGGATCTGCCCGCGTCGCGAGTCACAGAAGCCATTCGCGATCTGGTTGCCGGCCGAGTGGACGAGACACGTGCAGCGGCGTTCGTTACGGCACTTCGGATAAAAGGTGAAGTCGCCGAGGAGATTGCGGCTGCGGCACTGGTTTTGCGTGAACAGATGGTGGAACTGGTGCCTGTGAGTGGCCCTGTGCTCGACACATGCGGCACTGGTGGAGATGACAGTGGAACCTTCAACATCAGCACCGCTGCGGCTCTTGTGGCCGCCGGGGCAGGGGTTTCGGTCGTCAAACATGGTGGCCGGGCCGTTTCCAGTAAATCGGGCAGCGCCGATGTGCTTCGCGAACTGGGAGTACCCATCGAAAACGGAGTGGAGTGGGCCCAGAAGTGCCTCGATCGTGCGGGCTTTGCGTTCTGTTACGCCCCGCACTTTCATCGCGGCATGGCCCATGTCGCACCGCTGAGGCGGAAACTCGGTGTACGGACGATCTTCAACTTGCTCGGCCCACTCGCCAATCCCGCGAGTGCACCTTATCAGCTACTCGGCGTCGGAAAGCCGGAGTTACTCGACCCACTTGCCGGTGCCATCGCCCAACTGGGCACCCGTCAAGCCGTGCTCGTTTGCAGCCAGGATGGGCTGGACGAAGTGAGCCTGTCCGCTCCCACGATGGTGCGGATTGTCCGCGGGGGCGAATACGAATCGACCCTCTGGCATCCCGTGGAGTTCGGTCTGGAGACCATCTCGCTCGCTTCACTCAAAGCCGATGGGCCAGCCGAGAGTGCCGCCATGATTCGCATGGTGTTGAAGGACGAAGAAGGCCCAGCCCGGCGCATCGTGCTGGCCAACGCCGCCGCGGCACTCTGGGCCGCGGAGGCGGTCAAGACCCTGCGTGAAGGCGTCGAGAAAGCGGAATCGACCCTGAAGGCTGGACGCCCTCGCGCGATCCTGGAGGGAATTCTGGCGACCCACGATTAAGCATTGCCTGTCGACTCACGGAATCACTCCACGGAAGAACACCATGGCACGCAAAATCATTATCGTCGCCGATCCGGGTATCGACACAGCGTTCGCCGTTGCGCTCGCCCTGAACGATCCCACTCTTGAGGTGATCGGTCTGCTACCGACTGCGGGGAACGTCTCGGCGGAGCAGGCAACGGCGAATGTGCACACGCTGATCGATGTGATCGATCCACCGAAGTGGCCGCGACTCGCTGCTGCGTTGCCAGCACGGTACGAGCACGATGGCCTCGCCTTGCATGGGCCCGGCGGACTGGGTGGCGTCACCTTCCCCTCTGCCACACGCCACACGCTGCACTCCGCAGACAAAGTGCTTGTCGAACTTGCTCAAGAACACCCCCGCCAGGTGACGCTCATTTGCCTGGGACCGCTCACCACCCTGGCTACCGCTCTCGATCGCGATCCGACACTCCCGGCCGTGCTCGACGAGACCATAATCGTCGGCGGGGCGTGGCACGTGGCCGGGAACTCGGGGCCAGTAGCCGAATTTCACATGTTCCTCGATCCGGACGCTGCAAAGCGTGTGTTTCATGCCGAACTCAATCCCATGCTGATTCCGCTGGACATGACGCGGCGGCTGATTTTCAGCCCCACGGACTTGCTGGAGTTGCCCAACCCGGATTCGCGCACCTGTCAGTTTTTGCGTCAAATCGTGCCATTTGGAATTCGCGCCAGTTCCAATCTGTATGGAATCGAGGGATTTCACTTGAAGGATGTGCTCGGTGTCGTCTCCGCGACCCTGCCTGCAAGTGTCGCGTCGCAACCGCATCATGTGGATGTGGAGACCAGAGGTGATCTGACTCGCGGCATGACGGTGATCGACACACGAACGCAGCCAGCCGGCCCACCGAACGCCCGTGTCCTCACCGATGTGATCGTCGCGGATGTGCGCAGCTACATGAATCGCATCCTGAAACGTGCGACGTGAG
Source organism: Gemmataceae bacterium (assembly GCA_041750275.1). Lineage (GTDB taxonomy): Bacteria > Planctomycetota > Planctomycetia > Gemmatales > Gemmataceae > JBGSZR01. The sequence goes on along the minus strand of JBGSZR010000065.1, from coordinate 34,748 downwards.
AACAGGCGGCGAACGCATCAAATGAAGGCGTGATTCTGTCTGTCTCTTCAAACCCAATAAGTGAGAGTGCTGTTGCCACGGCAGCGGCCGCTGGGCACGCGCTCCGCATTGGATTTGCGAGAAGTTCGGCCTTTCAGCACTCCGACTCACATCGACACGGACCTGTTTCACGGTTGCAATCGTTTCATGGACTGATGCCCGGTCGGATCGATTCCAGTGGAACCAATCGCGAGCCGGGCATCAATGTTCATTTACTTCACACTCGGCGGGCTCACGAACGCGGCGGCGATGGCGTTGCACTCCTCGACCGTCATTTCGCCCTCTTGCACCCACACCCGGTACTTGACCTTGAGCGGCTTTTCCGGTGTGAGTTCATACTCGAAGTAGTCGCCGAAGCGGCCGTAGTCGCGCTCGCTGCCACGGGCCTCACCGGGGTTCGCCGGGTTATTGATGCGAAGCACCGTGTAGCGCTTCCCTTCAAGCACGAAGCAGACGGCGTCCCAGGGCAGGTTGATGGCGACGGGATTCTTGCCCTTTGCGTCCCAGTTTCGGGTTTCGCCCGGCTTGCCCTTGCCGTCCGGCCGCACGTAGTACGTCTGCTTTGCGGTCGTCTTGGCCACAGCCATGTTGGCGCGGAAGTGGAAGCCCGCGTGCTGCGGATCGCCATCGAGTTTCACGCTCTTCTTGTCTGTCCGCAGGATGCTGGCGAAGTCGATGAGCGTTCCACCTTGCGTGGCGTAGGCCGTCAACTCACGTTCTTCGTTGGCAAAGGTCATGCCGTCCTGGCCGTGCCAGGTGATCGCTGATCGTTGCCGACCGAAGACCTCGCCCGCCTCTTCGGAGAGCACCTTTTCATGCTGGCTGAAGACGTTTTGTGTGCCGTGCCAGATGTCCGCGGTCTTGCCGTCGTAGCTGACCTTGTTCCAGCCGTAGAAGAGGCCGCGGTGGTGCGGGAACTGGCCATCTTTCGCGGTCTTGGCCGAGGTGTTGGTGAGCATGATCTTGCCCGTGGCCGGGTCGAAGACATTGTGAAACGGCTTGAAGGTGTAGTAGTGATCGTTGGGATCGTGCTTCGGGTTGAAGTAGCTCAACACTGGCCGGCCATCGTAGAGCAGGTCCGTGTGTTGCCCCTTCTCATCCACGAACTTGAACTGTGGCGGTGCCTTCACGTAGTTCAGCATGGTTGGCGTCACGTCCAGGGTCTCGCCCGCCTTCAGCTTCGGCAGGATGAACACCAGGAATTCGTTAGTGTCCTTTTCTCCCGGCAAGCTGCCTGCCGAGATCTGAGCGGGAATGTGCTTGCCATCTGGCAGTGTCACGCTGTTGAAGGCCTTGGCGCTGCCCTTGGGCATTTGCGCGGCAACGACGACATGGGTCTCGTCGTTCTTGCCGCCCGTGATGGTGAGTTTCTGCGCGAGTGCAGGTGCTGCGGCCACAAGGAGCAGCGCGAGCGTGGAGAGCGTGCGAATCATGGAGAATTCTCGGGGTTAATGGCGAACCGGTGTTGGCATTCACCGGAGGGTTCCGAAGTTTATTTACTGAATACGAACTTCTTGGGGTTGCCGGGTGCGAGTGCGCCACTCGTCGGGTGCCACAAAATGGCCTCTTCGATCCTCTGCGCGAGTTCGAGATCCTTATCCGTGATACCGCCAGCGTCGTGTGTTTGCAGTTTCACCCAGAACTTGCCCCAGGTTACAGCCAGGTCCGCGTGATGGTACGCTGCTTCGCAGAGGAAGCCCACGGCGTTCACCGCCATGAGCGTCTGCGGCCAGCCGTCAGTGTTGTATTTGCGGCGAATCCAGCCGTCTTCCAGATACCACTCTGCGAGCCCGCACTCGGCGAGCTTCGCCTTCACTTCGTCATCCGTGTAAGTTGGCTTCTTGGACATGATGCAGCCTCCACCTGATGTGATCGACATCAATAGTTTAGCTGGCCTCACCAGGAACGACCCGCTACATCCATGGTGAACCCTTTCGCTGCCAATGCAAGGACTCTGGCCATGACTGAAGGACTAAACCGATTGAAAGAACTCTTCCGCGAGCGGGCTTTGCAATTCGGCGACTTCACGCTCGCCTCGGGCCAGAAGAGCAAATACTACGTGAACTCCAAAAAGGTGCTGTTCCACTCCGAGGCCATCACGCTGCTGGGCGCTGCGCTCTACGAGGCCACGAAGGACCTGGATTTCCAGGCGATCGGCGGGCTCGAAGTGGGTGCGATCCCCATGGCGGCCGCGGCACTCACGGCCTTCCACCATGCCGGGCGACACCTCGAAGGCTTCTTCGTCCGAAAGCAAGCGAAGGAGCACGGCAGCAAGGAACGGCTCGAAGGCCAGGTGAACGCCGGGAACAAAGTCGTGGTGATCGACGATGTGCTCACCACCGGTGGCAGCGTGGTGCAGGCCATTGCCGCAGTTGAAGCGCTCGGGGCAGAGGTCTCCCGCGTTGTGTGCATCTGCGACCGCTTGCAGGGAGCCCGCGAAGCCCTGGCGAAGTACGACTTCCGCCCTCTCTTCACGATCCGCGACTTCGGCATCGTACCCGCAGCCTGAGGCGTGCGGTGCCGCTGATCGCACACACTTCCCGTTCCAGAAAAGCATGGCACGGCCCGCTGCGCCGCCGTACAAGTGGGATCATTCCCACGCTTCACGGAGGCCTGCCATGCTCGGCCGACTTTGCTACACCTTTCTGCTCGCACTGATTCCCACCCCGCTCCTGGCCATTGATCCGCCGCCGGTCGTGGCCGATGTGGAGGGCCAGCCGCTGGCGGCCAACGCGGGCCGCATCGTGAAGGCGATGGACTTTCTCGGTGCACCGCTGCCTTCAAATGCCAGCAAGAATTTGCAGGCCGCGATCGATGCCCGCGATGCCAGGACGGTGCAGATGATTCTCGATGAGCACGCGCTTTTCGTGATCAACATCAACCCCGAAGCCCGTGTGAAGGTGGCACGCGGACCGGCTGCTGCGACGCTTCAACAGTCGGGATATGTGCCGGTGCTCGTGAAAGTCGTGAACGAGAGCACGGTGAAGAAAGCCCTGCGCATCGTGAGCCCGCAAGCCGGCGAGCGCTACAGCGGCCGCGGCGAGAAGAACCCCAAGGACGATCCCAGAATTGCCCAGCGATTCCTGCAACTGGAAATGTACACCGGTGCTCCACTCACGGCCGAACTCAGCGGCCTGAAAGTCGAGTACGCGATTGCCCTGATTTACAGCAACGAAGCCGGCAAGCGCGAGGCCACCATCGGGTTTGAGATTGGCAGCGGCAACCAGGATCTCGGCTTCCGTGGCGAAGTGCCCGTGCTCTTCGAGGTGAAGCCTGCCATCCCCGTGAAACTGGAAGTGCTCGACTTCGATGGGAAGCCCACGGTGGGCCGTTTCACCTGCACGGACAATGCTGGCCACGTCTTCCCGCCGCAAGCGAAGCGACTCGCGCCGGACCTCTTCTTCCAGCAGCAAATCTATCGTGCCGATGGCGGCACCGTGCTGCTGCCACCGGGCGAGTTCACCGTGATCTATGGCCGCGGACCAGAGTACACGCTCATCGTTCGCAAGATCCAGGTGAAGCCTGTGGACGCCGCGAGGCCGCCCACGATCCAGTTCAAGATGCAACGCTGGGTGAACCCCGCGGACTTCGGTTGGTACAGCGGCGACCACCACATCCATGCCGCGGGTTGTGCGCATTACACCAACCCGACCGAAGGCGTTCTTCCGGAAGACATGATGCTGTACGTCAAGGGCGAAGGCCTCAACGTTGGCTGTTGCCTCACCTGGGGGCCCTGCTACGACTACCAGCGCCAGTTCTTCGATCCCAAACCCAACAAGCTCAGCGACCCCTTCACGCTGCTGAAATACGATGTCGAGGTCAGCGGCTTCGGCTCGCAAGCGCTCGGCCACGTCTGCCTCTTGAACCTCCGTGATCAGACCTACCCGGGCTCCGGCGGCACCAAGCAAAAAGGCTGGCCCACCTGGACAACACCGCTCATGCGCTGGGCCAAGGAACAGGGTGCGGTCACCGGCTATGCGCACTCCGGCAATGGGCTCGGACTGAATCCAAAGGAGGCCACGAACCGCCTTTTCACGGCGCTCGATGCGGGTGGGAAAGGCTTCATCACACCCGACGATGCGCGGGCAGGCCGCTGGCCCTTGCCGGAATCATTCGCCGGGGTTGATGCCAATGCCGATGGCAAAATCACCGAGGCGGAACTCTCGGCCAGCACACTGCGCCAGGCCGGCAAGTTGCCGAACCTCGTGATTCCACAGATGAACGGCATTGGTGCCCAGGAAATCTGTGTCACCTCCGCGATGCAGGTGTGCGATTTCATCAGCGCGATGGATACCGACCGCGTGCCGGAATGGAACTGCTGGTACCACATCATGAATTGCGGCTTCCCCTTGAAGGTCAGCGGCGAGACGGATTTCCCGTGCATCTCGGGCAGCCGCGTCGGCGAGGGCCGCGTGTACGTGCAACTCGGAAAGGTGGAACGCGTCGATTACACCGCCTGGTGCAACGGCATCGCTTCGGGCAAGTCGTACGTTTCCGATGGATATGCGCACGCGCTGGAGTTCAGTGTCAACGGGCTGTCACCGGGCTTTGGCGATGTGAAGCTGGCGGCCGCGGGAATGGTGGAAGTGAAGGCGAAGGTGACCTTCGCGAAGGAGACACCGCTTGGCACCGCCAAGGGCGGCCAGGTTCCCGCGAGCAAGATGCGCGCGGTGGAGTTAGTCGTGAATGGCAAGGTGGTGGCGACCAGGGAGGTGCCCGCGGACAGCAAGATTCACGAGGTGAGTTTCACGGTGCCGGTGGCGAAGAGTTCCTGGGTGGCACTGCGGCAATTCCCGCAGATGCACACGAACCCGGTGAACGTGATCGTGGCGGGCAAGCCGATCCGGGCCAGTCGCGACAGCGCGAAGTGGTGCATCGGGGTGATCGAGCAACTCTGGAAAGTGCGAGCCATGAATATCGCACCCGCCGAGCGCGAAGAGGCGGACAAGACGTTCAAGAAGGCGATCGAGATTTATCGCAAGATCGCTGAGGAGTGCGAGGAAGGATCGTAGCGACAGCGACCAGCGGTCAGCGGACGACTCGCTATTTGCGGCGGCGCACACCGCGAACGAGTTGGCGGACGCCGCCGAGCCAGGTTCGCACGCCGCGAGCGTGGCTTGTCCGCAACAGCCCGTGCAGTATATCCGAAGTCGCCTCCGGATCGGGGTTCACCGCCTCTTCGATGTGCGGCACGAACTTGCCGTGCCGCGTGGTGATTACCTGCGACACCGTCATCGCGAGCAGGCCTTCAGGCCCTTGCGTGACGCCCCAACCGCTGGCACCGCGGCCACCGAAGGGCGTGGCCGGGTGTGCGGTCGGTGCAATCGTGTCGTTGATGATCACACTACCCGAGCCAATGTGTGAGGCGAACTCCTGAGCCGTCTTCGCATCCGCGGTGAAGACGGACGCGGAGAGCCCGAACGCACATTTCGCGGCCAGTGACAACGCACTGTCATTCGAATCGAATGGGATCACCGCACAGATGGGCGAGAACGACGCCTCTCTGCAAATGGCCGCGTCCACGGGGCAATCGAGCAGAACGGTGGGTTTCATCTCGCTATCGTGGTACTCGCCCTGCGCTTTCGTGCTCCGCACCGCGGACTCCGCGTCATGGGTACGCATCTCGCCACCAGCACTTGCCACGAGTGGCGACATTACCTCCACGAACTCGGCATAACGGCTGCGGTGGACGAAGATGCGGCGGACGGCGATGCACGTCTGGCCGCGGTTCAGGGTGAAGCCGAAGAAGGCGGCCTTCGCGGCACGCTTCACATCCGCGTCGGCGAGCACGAACATGGGATCGCAGCCGGAGAGTTCCAGCGTGGACGGGATCAATCGCTCGCCGAGTCGGGCAGCGAGCTTCCGGCCCACGCCATCCGAGCCGGTGAACAGCACGTAATCCACAGCTGCGTCGGCAACGAGAGGGCCGCCTTCGCGTGTGGCCGGGAGCATTGTGAGGAGATGCGGAGGAAAGCCCGCTTCCAGAAAGAGCCGGTGCGTTACTGCCGCCGTGTGCGGTGCCCGTTCGGAGGGTTTCCAGAGCACGCCATTACCCGCGGTGAGTGCCGCCGCGATCGGCCCCACATTCAGAAAGAGGGGATAGTTCCAGGTGCCAATCACTCCCACGATGCCCCAGGGTCTGCGGTGCACCACATCGCGACAACCGAAGAGCCACGTGGGTCGCAGGCGACGAGGAACGCGCCGCGCTGTGAGGACGCGAGCCGCCTCCTTCTCCTGGAATTTCAAGGCCGAAGCGGTGGGGAGCAACTCCGTGGCCAGCACTTCGAGGGTGGGCCGCCCCACGTCCGCTTGCACGGCAGCGAACAGTTCATCCGCACATTCCACGAGTCGATGCCGCAGTTCGCGCACGGGCTGTAGCCGCTTGCGAATCGGAAGGACGGACCAGGCACGCTGCGCCTTGCGGCACGCCGCGGCTTCAGTTGCGAATGGGGCTTCGGATAATGCAGGCATTCCGACAGGCTAGTGAACACGGCCCGCACCCGCCACCGGTTCACTCAGGTAGTGCCTCAGTTTCAGGCAGGCCGGGCTCGATCACACGCATGCTCTTCCACTTGCCGCTGCGGAAGCGAAGCCAGAAGCAGATGGACATGGCCACGATGTGAGCCGAGGCAAAGATCCAGGCCCAGTACACGCTGCCGCCGTTGGAGACCACGAGGTACGTCGGGATCACCATGATCGGCCAGGCGAGCGCGAAGGTCACGAGTGTGACGAAGCGCGTGTCGCCGGCTCCGCGCAGGGCGAACGAGAAGGTGAGGTTAGCACTATCGGCCAGCGAATAGACCGCCACGCAGATGAGCAGCGTCGGTACCACCGCAGCTATCGCGGCGAATGCCTCCGGGTCGCGGTCGCTCTCGAAGATGCTCACCAGCATGCCGGGTACGAGCACATAAATCGCGGCCACGATCACGATGTACCCGAACATCCACTTGAAGCCAGTGTACGTGGTCTTCTCGGCAATCTCGGGTCGGTCTTCACCTAGCCGCTGGCCGACGAGGATGCAGATGGCCTGGCCAAGGCCGAACATCGGCATGAACGCGACCATGTTCAGCCGCACGGCCAGCGTGGTCGCACCCATCGCGGCTTCTCCGAGTCGGCCCACGAGCAGCGTGAACGCAGTGAACACAAGCACATCGAGGAACACCTGCAACCCGGCTGGTCCACCATACTTCATCAGCCTCAGGAAGAGCGCACGATCGGGCCGCCAGCCAGCGAGGGTGCCGAACTGTTCGCGGAACCGCTTGTTGAAGAAGAGCACCAGTGCGAGCAGCGCCGCGGCCCACGAGCCGGCGACTGTGGCCCAGCCGGCTCCTTCGATGCCCAGTTCGGGGAAGCCGAGACGGCCGAAGATCAACACGAGCGCGAGTGCCACGTTCACCGCGGTGCCGAAGGCTTCGATCACGAGCACGGTCCAGGTCTGACCTCGGCCCGAGAAGAAACCATTCACCGCGGCCATCACCAACATGGGCAGCGCGGCGAAGCTGAGGCAACGCAGGTAGATCGCTTCGAGGCGCTGCAGGTCCGCGGTGTGCCCGCCCAGTTCCATCAGATAGGGTGCAAGCGGCCAGACGGCCAGGAAGAGAATGCCCGCGACCACGGCGAAGTGAATGCCTTGCCACACGGCCGGGCCGACGCGGTGCGGTCGACTGGCTCCTGTGTATTGTGCGACGAATGTCGAGGTGTAGCCGGCAGTGACTTGCAGGAGGCCGAAGAAGAGCCAGAACCAGATGACGCCGGGGAACGATGCCGCCATCTCGTTCGGGCTATGCCACGAGAGCAGAACGGTGTCCAGGAAGACCTGCACCGTCATGAAGCTCTGGCTGAGCACGAGCGGCAGTGCGAGCTTGAGTAGCTCGCGGCTGCCTCCGGGAACGGGCGGGGGTGGCGACTGGCGGGCGGGCAGAATCTCGTTTGTCGCAGCATCGGGCTCATCGCCAATCGTTTGCTCAAGCATGCGGTCCTCTGCCCGGGTGGAATCTGCGCGACCCGCCTGGCTCGGCGGGTGCGATGCCGCGTTGCGAGCGCGACTCGTTTACTCTTTTACAAGCCAGATATTCCGGTACTGCACCGGGTGGCCATGGTCTTGCAACATGATCGGGCCTGGCTTGCTGGGATCGCCGCCCATGCCGGCTCGCGTGTTATCAACAGGGATGGCCACGTTATCGTGAATCTTCACGCCGTTCTGATACACGGTGATGCGGGCAGGTTCGGTCTTTTTGCCATTTTCGAATTTCGGTGCGGAGAAGGTGATGTCGTACGACTGCCACACCGTCGGTGCCTTGCAAACGTTCTCGCTGGGCGGGAAGTGATCGTAAATGGCTCCGCAATCGTTCTTGCCGCTCTTGAGTCCGTAGCTATCGAGCACCTGCACTTCGTAGCGACCCTGAATGTACACACCGGAGTTGCCGCGGCCCTGCCCCTGGCCAGCGGGTTCGTACGGCACGCGGAATTCGAGGTGCAGCTTGAAGCTGCCGTCGAACTTTTCCTTGGTGATAATGTCGCCGTGCCCCTTCACGCCTTCCCAGGCTCCATCCACGATCTTCCAGGCCACGGGGCTCTTGCCATCCTTTTTGACCCAGGCATCGGCGTTCTTGCCGTCGAACAGCACAATCGCGCCCTTGGGGGCTGGCGTGCTCTTCACGTCGACGAGGTCCTCGGGCTTCTGGATCTTGAGTTTGTCGTCCAGCTTAAACGGTTCGTCGGCCATGGCAGTGCCGGCGAATGCCACAGTGATGAAGCAAGAGAGGAGACGCATGCGAAGAACCTCCAGGTGAGTGAACCATCAGTGTACGACCACCGTGCGGCACGGGCAGATTGCACATCCAACTCGATTCGCGCACAATGACCCGCACGAAGCTTCATCTCCACAGGGAACTCTCCTCATGCGATTCTTCCTGAGCCTGCTCGGTGTCGCGCTGCTGAGTGCATTCTCACCGGCGAGCGCGGCAACGCCCCCCAACGTGCTCTTCATCTCCATCGATGATCTGAACGACTGGATCGGCTGCCTCGGCGGGCATCCGCAGGCGAAGACGCCGAACATGGATCGGCTCGCGGCACGCGGAACCAACTTCACGAATGCCCACTGCCAGGCGCCGTTGTGCAACCCGAGCCGCACCAGCCTGCTCACCGGCCTGCGGCCCAGCACCACGGGAGTCTATGGACTCGCCCCGTGGTTCCGCACATCGGAGCAGTTCAAGGACCAGGAGACGCTCTTCCAGTACTTCCACAAGCACGGCTACACCACGCTCAGCACGGGCAAGATCTTTCATGGCGGCTATCCCCCGAAGGAGGCGCGACCCTCGGAAGTGGACGTGTGGGGGCCCGCGGGCGTCATTCAGCCGCGGCCCAAGGTCAAGTTCGTGAAAACACCCGATGCCATCGCACTCATGGACTGGGGCGTCTACCCCGAGACAGATGAGAAGTGTTTTGACTACGAGAATGCCACGTGGGCCGTGGAGCAATTGACGAGCCCGCCGAAAGCCCCGTTCTTCATGGCGGTGGGCTTCCAGCATCCACACGTGCCCTGTTATGCCCCGCAGAAGTGGTTCGATCTTTATCCAGAAGCCACGCTGAAACTACCGCCCGTGAAGGACGATGACCGCGACGACCTGCCGCGATTCGCCTCGTACTTGCACTGGAAGCTGCCCGAACCGCGCCTGAAATGGCTGCGCGAAAGCAACCAGTGGCAACCGCTGGTTCGGGCGTACCTCGCGAGCATCAGCTTCGTGGATGATCAGGTGGGGCGTGTGCTCGCGGCACTCGAAGCCAGCGGCCTCGAAAAAAACACCATCGTGGTGCTCTGGAGCGATCACGGCTGGCATCTCGGCGAGAAGGGCATCACCGGCAAGAACACGCTGTGGGAACGCTCGACGCGCGTGCCCCTGATCTTTGCCGGGCCCGGCATCGCCAGCGGGGCAAAGTGCAATCGCCCCGCGGAGTTGTTAGACATTTACCCCACACTCGTGGAGGCCTGTGCCTTGCCGAAGAAGGATGGCCTCGAAGGAATCAGCCTGCTGCCGCAGTTGAAGGATGCGATGGCCCCGCGTGAGCGACCGGCCATCACCACGCACAACGCCGGCAACCACACGGCCCGCAGCGAGACCTGGCGTTACATCCGCTATGCCGATGGATCGGAAGAGTTGTACGACGAAGTCACGGACCCCCACGAGTGGACGAACCTGGCGGCCAGCCCGAAGCACGAGGCGATCAAGAAGAGTCTCGCAAAGTGGCTTCCCGCGAAAAGTGCTCCCCCACTCCCCGGTAGCGCCCACCGCATCCTCACCTTCGACAACGGTATCCCCGTCTGGGAAGGCAAGCCCATCGGCAAGGACGATCCTTTTCCTGATTAGAGATCGGCCGACTTTCACTGCTTCTCGAATTGGACATCCGTGAAGTGTAGAGTGGTCACGTTGCCCGCGTTCACGGTGAACTCCACGAGTTGCTCTTCGAAGAAGCCCGAAGGGATGCGGAAGTAGTTGCCGTCGAACTGTTCCAGCTTGCAGGTGAAACTGCTCCAGGCGAGCGTCAAGTTGCTGTCTGTGAGCATCACCTTTGCTGTGCCATAGCTGGGATGCGCATAAGTTCCTGAATAACTTGCCAGTGGCAGTGAGGGCTTGCGATCGGGGTTGCGGGCCTTATCCCGGGCGGCAAGGCGTGCCTTTGCACTGGCATCGGCTTCTGTGCGAAACTTCAGGAAGAAGGCGTTCCAGTCGCGTGCGGGCAAGTGGCAATAGCGATCGATCAGCGTGTTCGAAACAGCTTGCGTGATCCGGGAATCGTAGAGGTTGGTGAGCACGGCGAAGGCAAGTCTCTGTTCGGGCACGAGCGTGAGTTGAATGCGGAAGCCATCGACGATGCCGCCGTGGGCCGCGAGTGATTGCCCGCGATAATCGTAGAGCACCCAGCCCATGCCGTAGCACATCAGGCTGGTGTCCGGGTTCTGTTCGCGGTTGGCTCCGGTGAGCGGAATGATCGACTGCGGGCGGCGTGTTTCGAGCAGGTTCTTCTCGGACACGAGCCGGGTGCCGTCAGGGGTCTTGCCGCCAGCAAGCTGGAAGCGCAGCCATTTCGCGACGTCGCGGCCAGAAGCATACATGGAGCCGGCCGAGTTCGGCTCTGCAAAGTCGTACGGTTCTGCCAATGATAACTTCCCATTGCGGTCGCGCTGATGGCCCGTTGCGAGGTCGCCAGTGGGTACACTCCGCGTAGTGAAGTACGTGGTCTTCATGCCAAGCGGATCGGTGAGGCGGCTCTTCACGAGCTTCTCCCACGGTTCGCCGGCGCGATTCGCCGAGGCCTGGCCGGCCACGATGTACATCAAGCTGGAGTAGGCATAGCCGCCGCGGAAGGGGTAATCGAGCGGCAGTTTGGCAATGCGTTTCAAGAGTTCATCCGTGTCCCAGGCCGAGCGGTACCAGAGCAGGTCGTGCGTGGCGAGGCCGGTCCGGTGTGAGAGCACGTCCCGCAAGCTCACGAGCGCATCGGCATGCGGTTCGGACAAATGAAACGCGGGCAGATGCTTTGAGACGGGATCATCCCAGCGGAGTTCACTCTCATCGACCTGCGTGGCCATCACCGTGGACGTGAACATCTTCGTGCATGAAGCGAGCGGGAACACCGTGTCGGGCGTCATCGCTTCGGGCCGATCGAATTGCTTGCGACCATAACCCTTCAGCAGCAAGATCTCCTCACCGCGAACGACGACCACAACCATGCCGGGTGCGCCCCATGCCTGGAGTGTGTCATTCACCAGTTCATCGATCGCAGCCGGCTCCGGGTCCGCGGCCGATGCGGGAGCTGTGAACATCGTAAACGCGAGTAGCACGAGGAAGAGAGCTTTCACACACTTTCTCCGCGAATCGTCTTGCGGCGCAAGATATCAAACGGGGCAGCCTCTCACAACGAGAGTGCTCCGCGTCATGGCCTTGCGTTTCCCGATTGACGGGCTCGGCCTGATCGTACAATGATGTCGGCAATCGGCGGACGAAACTGCCGGCGCCACGCCCCGTCAACGATCTCCCCGGGACGCGGTTCACCGATTCTCCGATGGAACGCTTCACGTATCCGCTCCGGGCTGCCGCTCTGTTTCCATAACGGTCCGGACCCTGGAACGGTTTGCAGAAAGGTTGCAACATGATACCGCGCGTCTGGCTGGTGAGTCTGCTCACCCTGATGTTCACGTTTTCATTCGGTCCGACTCCGGCCCGGGCCGATGAACCGGCCAAGCCATCCTCCCCCTATATTGTGGTGGTTGGTGTTGGTGCTTTTGACGACAAGTCGATTGAACCTCGCCCCGACGCGGACGCCGATGCTCAGGCCCTGTACGGTGTGCTCACCGACCCGAAATACCTTGGCGTTCCCGCCGAGCGAGCCAAGTTGCTCCTCTCGAAGGCCGACGGCAAGGCCGAGAAGGCCACCCATGATGCCATCGTCGCGGCCATCGACGATGCCGCCAGCAAGACCGAGAAGGACGACACCATCGTGCTCGCCTTCTTCGGCCGCGGTGCGTCTGCCAACGACAAGACCTGCTTCTTCACGCCGGAAACGGTGCTCAAGGAACGTGCCAAGACCGGCCTGGTCTTCGGCACCGATCTGGAAGCCGCCTTCAAGAAGCTTAAGGGCCAGAACGTTCTCTTGCTGATGGACGTGCACTACAAAGGTTTCAAGCCAGCGGAAGGCGACAAGATCGCCGAACCGAACCTCACCGATGTGGATGCCTTGCTCTTCGGGCCCGAAGACAAGGAAGACTCGGCCCGGCCGCCGGACCGCATGATGATCCTCAGCGGCTTCGTTTCATCCGATCCGCTGACCAAGGACAAGAATGGCCTCTTCGCCACCACGGTGCTTGATGCCCTCAAGGGTGGAGCCGACGCTGCACCGTACGAAGATGGCTACGAGCCTGATGGCCTTGTGACGACCGATGAACTGGTGAAGTACCTGGAGAAGGAATACTCGAATCAGGCCCGCGTGCTCGGCAAGACGGACAAGGAAAAGGAGACGATGGCGATCCCCATCGGAGCCAGCACCAGCCACTTCGTTCTCACCAAGAACCCCGCCGAGACAGCCAAGTTCAAGAAGCTGGTCGATGCCATTACGGCCCTCGGCAAGAGCGGTGCGCTGAGCCCGGAACTGACCAAGGAAGGTGAAACGCTCCTGGGGCGAATGCCGAAGTTGAAGGCGTACCAGCAACTTCGCAAGGATTATGAGAAGCTCGCCACGGATCCAAAGGCGTACACCGTTGCGAACCTCACAGCGGACCGCGCTGCCATCAAAAAGGGGATGACGCTCGACCCGAAAGATGCCGAGCTTTATGCGAAGCGCGTTAACGATGTGCAGGAACGCATTCTCGATTACTACATTCGCGAACTGAATGCCGGCGAACTCACCGCGGCTGCGATCAAGGGCATGTATCGTCGTGTCGAGGAGACTCTGCCCACGGAACTCGTCGAAGCTTTGAAGGACGCGAAGTCCCTCACGGCTGACCAGCGCACGGCCTTGTTGGAAAAGGCCCGCCTGAACCTGGGCAACCGCGAAGATCTCGACGGCAACAAGGACGTCGATCTCTCGCTGCAGATGATGCTGGCGAGCCTGAACGATCCGTACACCGCTTACTACGACTCGGACGCCGTTCGCCGTATGGCCAGTGCACTGCGTGGCCGCTTCCCGGGCGTGGGCATCCAGATTCGCCGCGATGCGGTGCATGATGCGTTGCTCGTGGTGACGCCGATCATGGGCAGCCCCGCATATGAAGGCGGCATCCAGGCGGGCGACCTGATCGTCGGCATCAAGCGCGATGTCGATAGCGAAGGCAAGCCGCTCACTGCGGATGCCCCCCGTGAGTACACCACCAAGGGGATGAAGACCGAGGACGCCATCAAGGTCATCACCGGTGTGCCCGGCTCCGAGGTCACACTCGTGATCCAGCGTGGCGACGAACCGCAGACACGCGACATCAAGCTGAAGCGGCGGCTCGTGCTCGTGGAAAGCGTGCTCGGCACCAAGCGCAAGGAGAGCGGCGAATGGTCGTACTGGCTTGATGAAGATGCCAAGATCGGCTACATCCACCTGACGCAGTTCATCCACACGCCGGATGGCCGCGGCACGTATGCCGATCTCAAGAAGGCCGTGCAGGAACTCAAGGCCGCTGGCATGAAGGGGCTCGTGCTGGACCTTCGCGGCAACCCCGGCGGCTTCCTCATCTCGGCCGTTCGCATCTGCGAACTGTTCGTGGGCCGCGAGAAGGTCGTGAGCGTCAAGCCCCGCGTGGGCAGCGGAGCCGGCGATGTCCGCGTGTACAACGGCTCGGCTCGCGGTGAAACCGGATTCCCCCTCGTCGTGCTCGTGAATGGCAACAGCGCCAGCGCCAGCGAAATCGTGGGAGCCTGCCTTCAAGACCACGAACGAGCCATCGTTGTGGGCGAGAAGTCGTACGGCAAGGGAAGCGTGCAGGATATCCTGCCGATCAACGCCACCGGCGGCGAAGTGAAACTCACCATCGCTCGCTACTACCCGCCCAGCGACCGCAACATCGACAAGGTGGCTGCGACCAACGATCCCAAGATCAAGGACTGGGGCGTGTCGCCGAATGAGGGCTTCGAGGTGAAGCTGAGCCGCGAGGAACAGGCAGACCTGGCCGAACACCTCCGCGACCTGGAAATCATCCAGCCGACCGGGGGCAAGCCCAAGGAAACCAAGCCGTTCGTGGACAAGCAACTCGAACGCGCTGTGAAGTATCTCAAGGGCGAACCCACCAAGGGCGCGTCAAAGTAGACCGGTCGAACCGCACTCGCCGGGAACACCGGCGATGCCGAATAGACACAGGAACCCGCCGGGATTCTTCCGGCGGGTTCTTTTTGTTCCGCACGTCGCGTTGCTCAATTTCCAATTCCGTGCAGAATTCATTCAAGTCCATCGCGTCCGCGTCCGACCGGTACGCACCCTGGGGGAATCAGCAATGTTTCGACGCATCACCACGCTGGCCCTCGCGGCTGGAATTCTGACTTTCATCTGCAGCTGCCGCCACAGTTGCGGCAGTTCTGCTTCCAGCGCCAAACTCGCCAGCAATAGCAAGGCCAACGACATCTGCTACGACGCGGGCACGGGTTATCCCATCGGCATGCCTGTGTCGGGCTCGATGGGTGAGTATCCGGGAACGCTGATCCCGGGTAATGGCGTGCCGATGTTGCCTGCTCCGGGTGGCGTGGCTCCGAACGAACTGCCTTACCCGCAGCCGAGCGGCAACATTCCGCCCGCAGGTGTGCCATTCGCTCCGCCGACCACCGCACCGGGCGACACGGGGCCCAATGCATCGCTCCCCATGCCGCGTGCGGCCACGCCAGTCAAGAACGACAAATAACGACCCCCACTCAGCGAACCATCCCGGTCGGCACCACGGCGGGGTTTTCCGCTCCCGCGAAGCGATAGCCGGGGAAACCCGGATTCGTCACCACCGGTGCATCCAGGCAGCCACCTGCTGTGCCGCGACACGGCGACTTGCATGTCCCCGTTGAGCAGGTCGGCGCTTTGGCACACGGACCACTGCTGGCACAGGCGGATGGGCAATTGAACTGGCTCACCAGTGGCGCGTGGTAAGGCGTGGGGGTGCATCCCAGCCGAATCTGGGACGGTTTATAACACACCCACGCCTGGAACTTTTCCAGACACGTCTGCGTCTTGCAACCTGCAGCCGTTTCACAGCCACCTGGTGTCGCACAACCGCCCGGCATGCTCACCGTGTCCGCTGCAACCGGATAAGTAGGCATCGCCATTGGGGCGGGGCGCGCCATCACTGCAGGTGTCTCCGCCGATGCGGGTGTGGCTGTCTGCAGCAATCGGGGCATGTGCAGATACTTCTCCGCCGCGGCCCGCAAGGGCACCCGTGCCGGCGGAATGGTGGACGTGCCATCCGCCGGCACAAGTATCTGGCCTTTGAGCACAGGAGCAGGGACGGAAGGACCAATCGGGGCCATCACGGGGTCCGCTGCCCAGACCGCCGAACCGGTCGATAGCGCGGCTGTGAGAAGGAGTGCAGCTAATCGTTTCATGTCGTCGCCTCCGTGCGAACGGACCAGAACGCGAATTGGGAACATCCTGCACTGGTTTCGACGCCACGTTGTCCTCATCCGCACGGCACAACCGAACATGCTGCTCGATTACACACCTTGAAGCCAGCGCCACCCGCACGACTGGCGCAAGCGGACCGGCTCAGGCTGATTCGAACCCGGGCAACACGGGTTGCGGATGCATCGGTTTGAATTGCGGCACAGCAGCAAGCGACGGTCGTGTTGCGAGACGATGGGCCGCTTCCGAATGGCGAACGAGGGGGATGCTTCGCGAAGGGATGTCCTGCCGGGCCACGATCACGGATGCAGCCGGGTTCAAATCCGCCAGTGCATTGCGACCGGCCGCCTCGGCGAGGTGTGGGTGGTTGCAATCCTTGCTGAGGTGGAGTTGCACCAGGTGATGCGGAAAGGAGGGGCCACTGCCAGCCGCAATCGCTCGCGTGAGTTCCGCGGCCTGGCCGTTCGAGAGATGGCCTTCATCGCCCAGCACACGCTGCACGAGATGCACAGGGCGAGGGCTGGCGCGTTCCATCTTCTCATCATGGTTGAACTCGATGGCCAACACATCGACACCTGCGAACCCTTCAACGAGTTCCTTCGATGCACAGCCAAGGTCCGAGGCGTAGCCGATGGACCAGGTGAGTTCCGAGCCACCAGCTTCACGATAATCGATGCGGAAAGCGAAGGTGGGATTGGAGTCGTGCGACACCTCGATGGGGATGCAGGATAGGCCGCGGGTGAGTTCGACCTGTTGCTGCCCGGCATAGGAGCGCGTGAGTGAAGCCTTGTGAAGTGAATCGAACGAGGGGGCCACAACACTGAGATGATTGAGTTGGGCTCTGTGGGCGTAGAGCGGAATACGGTTACTCTGCAATGTGTTGAAGCAGAGATCTTTCCAGTGGTCGCCGTGGGTGTGGGTGAGCATCACAGCATGGACATTCGCCCAGGTGGCACCGATCGATCGCAACCGCGCACTCATCGAACGCGGACCAATCCCGCAATCGATCAGCAGGCCGAAACCATTGACCTCAACCAGTGCCGCATTGCCCGCACTGCCGCTGGCCAGCACGGTGAACCGCATCGTCATTGCGGTGTCACTCCTGGAGAGAAGACATCAGTTTGTTCGCGGAGAACGGAACACCAGAACTCCGTGGAGATGCCGTCAGGTCTATTCATAGTGAGGAGGTGCGGCTCGTCCCATTCGCATCGAGCGAAGCCCACCGCACACCGTGCGGGCTGATTCATAGAAAAGGCTTCGACAGGATTGTCCGTTTCACCCGAGAGCCGAGATGAGTGCCGATCGACCGGTGGATAACGCCCCCTACTACACGCACGTGCACGCTGGCTACACCATCGAAGGGTGGTCGCGTGCGGCTGTGCAGAGCTACTGGCGAATTCCCGAACTCAAGGTCGGCTTCGATCTCGGTGCCCATCCGTGGGACTTCATGGGCACGCCAAACTGGTTCATCTCCCATGCCCACCTCGACCACATCGCGGCCCTGCCGATCTACGTGGCACGCCGCCGCATGATGAAGATGGAACCGCCCAACGTGTACGTGCCGGCCGAGTGTCTCGAAGATGTGAAGAAGTTGCTCCTCATCATGCAACGCCTGGACCGCGGCCGACAGTTCGCCCACCTTCACGGCGTCCTGGCCGGCGATGAAATCGAACTGAGCCGCGAGAACGTCGTCACGGTCTTCGACACGGTTCACACCATCCCGAGCCGGGGCTTCATCGTCTGGGATCGCCGACTCAAGTTGAAGGAAGAATACGTTGGCTTGCCTGGTGAGAAGATCAAGGAACTTCGCCTGAGTGGTGTGCCGGTCACGGCTGAGAAGCGCATTCCGCTTGTCGCTTACACCGGGGACACGGCACCGCCCGGGCTGGACAACAACCCGGCGTGCTTCGAGGCGAAAATCTTGATCACGGAGATGAGTTTCATCCGCGAGAAGCACCGTCGCGACAAGATTCACAAGTTCGGGCACATGCACCTGGATGATTTTCTGGAACGCCAGGAACGCTTCCAGAACGAGGTGATCGTTGCCGGACACTACAGCACGCGTTACCACACCAACGAAGTCCGCCGGCTCCTGGACGCCAGGCTCCCCGCCAAGTTGAAGGAGAAACTGCAGGTGTGGGTCTGACGTGATGCGAGAGCGATTGCTCGTTCCGGCACTGGGCGGCACCTGGTTCCTCAAGACACCAACGTGAAGAACAACTCTTCGAGGTCGTCCTGTTTGAACATCTCGCGGAGTTCGTCCAGGGTGCCGCAGACGACGATCTTGCCGCGAGCCATAATGGCCACGCGGTCGCACAGTTTCTCCACCTCGCGCATGATGTGCGTGGAGAAGACGATGGTCTTGCCGCGGCCGCGGAGTTGCTTCACGTTTTCGAGCACGGAACGCTGCACCAGCACATCCAGGCCGTTGGTCGGTTCATCAAATATGAGCACGGGCGGATCGTTCACGAGTGCCCGGGCAATGGAGACCTTTTGCTTCATGCCGGTGCTCATCTTGCCGCCCGGTACATTGCGAAACGAATCCATCTGCAGGCTGGCAAACAATTCCTCCATACGTGACTGCAAGACCTCGGGTGGAAGCTGGCTCAGTCGGCCGTAGTATTGCACCATTTCCCAGGCAGTCATGCGATCGTAGACACCCGTGTTCGCCGAGAGGAAGCCGACATGCTGGCGCACCTCGGTGGGCTGTTTCACCACGTCGAAACCCGCCACGTTGGCGGTCCCGGCCGAAGGCTTCAGCACGGTGCAGAGGATGCGCAGCGTCGTGGTTTTGCCGGCCCCGTTGGGGCCGAGCAGGCCGAACACCTCTCCGGGCCGCACCGTGAAGTGCAGGTTCTCCACGGCGGCCACTTTCGCACCATCGGGCCCGCGGAACCACTTCGAGAGATTGCGCACTTCAATCATGCGTTGCCCGCCTGCTGCACGTTGGCGTCGCGCCACTTCACATAGTTCTCCCAGCTGGCGTCCGTGATTGTGAATTCGGGATAGTCCGTGTCGAACATGATCAGGCGGGCCTTGCGAAGCCCCGTGCCACGGTCCTCACGGTGGCGGCGAATCTCGAAGTCTGTCGGTGCCGCGGTCCAGAGTGTGCCGCCACGCACATCGACGAAGAATGCCGTGGGGCCGAGCAGTTTTGCACGCAGTGCCGGGGTGGTGCGAAGGTCCACGGCGGTTTCATCGGTCGCGGGGTCAGCGCTGCCGATGTCGCGGATGAGGTCGTCCACCCAGGCGATGAGTTCTGGCGAGGGGCGTTCGGCGAATAGCTTTCGCAACTGGCCATAGAGTTTAAAACGGCCCACGGCCTGCATCAGCATGAAGATGCCAAAGATCAGTGATACTGGTGTGACACCTAAGCCAGCCTGCATGCGGACAGCGACGTTGCCGAAGTTGAAGGCGGCGAAAATCAGCAGCACGAGTCCGTCGAGAAGGATGCCTTCGGCGGACGGGTGCAGGAACTTGAACAGGCCCACAGCGAGTTCGCCGAGCGCGAGCCCGATGTAGAGCAAGTACAGGAACGGGATGCCAGCACCGGGCTGGAAGGTGATGTACGCCAGGAAGAGCATGAGCATCGCAAAGAAGACGTTGCCGCGTCCGCTGCGGCGCACATTCTTGCACAAATCGCGATATGCGGCCACCTGTTGCAGCCGCAGTCGCATCATGGGATCGTCGATCATGCCCACCCCAATCGAGAGTCACCGCCGGGGTGTCATTGTGCCGACTTAGCTCAAAACCGGCAACGACTGGCTGGAGATCGATGCGGACGAGCGATGCGGCGAGAGCGGTTTCTCGTCGATGAGTTGATAGAAGACGTTGCGCTGGCGTGGTTCCCAGCCGGCCTCGCGAATGCAGCGTTTGATCTCTTCGAGCGAGAGATGATGCACTGTGCCTGCGGAGGCGACAACGTTTTCCTCAATCATGAGCGAGCCCATATCGTTGGCCCCGAAGAAGAGCGCGACCTGGCCGATCTTCGAGCCCTGCGTGACCCACGAGGATTGAATGTTCGGAATGTTATCGAGGTAGAGTCGGGCGATGGCTTGCGTCCGCAAGTACTCGAAGGCACTCGCCTCCGCGTGCTCGCTCATCCTGTGGCCGGGCTGCATGGTCCAGCAGATGAAGGCGGTGAAGCCGCCGGTCTCATCCTGAAGATCGCGGAGGCGGGTGAGGTGTTCAATGCGTTCGGCGAGCGTCTCGATATGGCCGAACATCATCGTGCAGGTGGAGCGGCCGCCGAGTTGATGCCAGACGCGCGAAACCTCGAGCCATTCTTCGGTGAGCGCCTTGTTCTTGGTGATGGCATTTCGAACGCGGTCCACGAGAATCTCGCCACCGCCTCCGGGCAGGCTGCCAAGCCCCGCTTCCTTCAAACGTGAAAGCACTTCACGCAGCGGCAGTTTGTTGAGCTTGTGGAAATGCCAGAGTTCCGGCGGGCTGAAAGCGTGCAGGTTCACCGTGGGATAGCGGCTTCGCAGATCGCGAAGGAGTTCCTCGTACCATTCCAGCTTGAGCGAGGGGTGCATGCCGCCTTGCATCAGAATCTGATCGCCGCCCAGGGCGATGGTTTCTTCGATTTTCTGGTACAGTTCTTCGCGCGACAAAACATAGGCATCGGTGTCGCCGGACTTGCGGTAGAAGGCGCAGAAGTCGCACACCGCGGCACACACGTTCGTGTAATTCACGTTCCGATCGATGTTGAACGTGCGGTATGGCTCCGGGTGCAGTCGCATGCTCACGGCATGGGCGGCGCGGCCGAGCTTCTGCAGATCGTGGCACTCGAACAAGGCCACGCCTTCCTCGGCCGTGAGCCGTGTGCCTTCAACGGCTTTCGACAAGATGCGATCGATGTTCGCGGACATCGCAAGCCTCCTTCGGAATCAGGTCCAACTCGGCAGCGAGCTCGCGGTAACGGTTTAGCCCGGCCAGTTCTCGCGGGCCCAGATCATAACGAATTACGGTTTCGAGATAGCGCCGGCAAAAGCCAGGATCGAGTTGCAGGCCGGGTGCTTCGCGCTGGGCAATAGTTCCGCTGTGGGAGCGGCCAAATTCCTTGGCACGATGGAAGGCGCTCTCAGCGTCACCCAGTTCGACACCTTCGCGGATGGCCCAGAGTGCAAAGACGAAGGGCAGGCCGGTCCAGTCCGTCCATTCCTGGCCGAGGTCGTACGCGTGGCGGTGGTCGGGAAGGCAAGCTCGCATCGCGCGATCGCCGATGAGCAAGACGGCATCGGTCTTCGCTTCCTCGGCAGGGGCATCGATCGGCAGTGGTTCAAGTTGCGGGCGGACGCCATAACGCTTGCGGAGCAAGATTTGCGTGAGGGCGGCGCTCGTGCGGGACCCTTCATCGAGCGCCACGCTGCGAATCTCCGGCCAGGGCACGCGGCTGAAGAGCGTGACGCTCAGCACCGGTCCACGTGACGCGATGGCGATATTTGGCACGAAGGAATAGCGATCGCCGCGGAAGAACTCGACGACAGGAATAAGCCCCACATCAATGGAACCGGCGGCAAGTTGATCGGCGAGTCGGCTGGGTAGATCAAGCGAGAGTTCAAGGTGTGGATGGAACGTGGTGAGCCGCTCGATCAGCGGTTTCGAGTTCAGGTAGTTCACCGCGCCGACACGGATGGTCTTGCACATCGCTCCCGATCCTTCCCGACGGTTCAAGCAGCCGTCGTTATAAGAACCGGAAGCGGAGCAGGAAACACAACACCCCCGGCATCGGCCAGGGGTGTTGCGAGTGAGCGGCACCCCGAGAGGCAATCCGCATCACGAATTGGTCACGGACAAACCGGCACGCACACCGGCACATACCGCTTCACGCAGTAGCTGACGGTATAGGGTTCCATGCTGCAGGTTGTGTACGGGACCATTCGGCACTGCGTTTCGGTGATCACCTTGCAGGTAGTGACAGGCACATATTGCACGCGTTCTTCGCAGACGTTCTTCACACGGCACTGACGCACCACCTGTTGCCGTTCCTCGCAGACCACACGGCACGTGGTGACGGGCACCTGCCGCAAGCACTCCTGTGGGATTTGCTCGGTGACGCAGCGTGTCTCGTAGCGAACGTGCTGCTCGGGCACCATGCGGCACGTGGTGTACGGCACCTGTCGGACGTGCTGCTCGCAGACCGTGTAGCAGTGCTGGCGGGTCTCATAGCGCACGTGGTCCTTGCGAATCGTCTTGCAAACCTGGTAGGGCACCTGGCAGGTTTTGACTTCCGGGATCGAGTAACAGCGCTGGCGTGTCTCGTAGCGGACGTGCTGCTCGGGCACCATGCGGCAGGTGGTGTACGTCTGGTAACGCACGTGCTGCTCGGGCACAGTGTAGCAACGGTAACGCGTTTCCTGGCGCACGTGGTGATCGGTCACCATGCGACAGGTCGTGTACGGGATCGAACAGACCTTCACTTCCGGCACCGAGTAGCAACGCTGGCGGGTCTCATAGCGCACCTGCTGGACCGGCACCGTCTTGCAAACCGTGCGAACGCACGTGCGGTACTCGGTCTGGGGCACCTGGCGACACACCGGAATCTGCACCGTCGTGCAAACCGGCTTGCACACTGTCTGGCAATCCTTCACCACGCGGCACTCTTCTCGCGGCACCCACACCTTCTTGCACACCGTGTGGCCCGGGCACTGCACCTGCTCCTGAACCACCGTTCCCGGGCAGTACTGCGTGGTGCAAGTGCAAGGATCAAAGGTGCATGTCCCCGGCGTGCGAACGCAGCGAGTCACCACGGGGCCCGGCACATACTCGCTCACCGTCTGGTAGCAACCCGTCTGCACCTTCTCGATGCGCTCGGTCACCACCTGCTCGGGCACATAGTTGACACGCTGCTCGGTGCGGTACGACACTTCTGTGCGATAGGTTGTCACCGGCACCTGGTAGCATTGCTGCTCCTGCACCGTGCGATAGGTCGTGTACGGGATGCAGACCTGATAGTTCTCCACCTGCGTGCGATACGTGGTGTATTGCTGCTGGCGAACATGCTGCTCGTACACTGGGCGACAGGTCGTGTACGGGATCGAAACGGTGTAAGGCTGGGTTACCTGGCGATAGGTCGTGTAAGGGATGGCACGCACGTGCTGATCATACACCGGGCGATTCACGGTGTACGTGATCGGCACCTGATACTGTTCAACCATGGGCCGATTCACAGTATACGAATGGGTGCGGTAGTGCGTTTCATAGGTCGGGTGATAAGTGCAGTACGGGATCGCGACGGTATACTGCTGCACCACTGGCTTCCGCACAACATATGGCACGTTTCGCACGTGTGATTCGTAGACAGGTTTGCTGACCACATAGGGAATGGCCACCTGGAAGGTGCGGTTCACGGGCCGCATCACGGTGTAGCGTTGTTCCTGCATGTGTGTTTCGTACACCGGCTTCGAAACGGTGTAGTTGCGAACCGTGTCGAAGTATTCGACCACCGGCTTGGAAACGGTGTACTTCTGGGCACAGTAGTTGGTTTCCTGAACCGTGCGGTATGTTGTGTACGATTCGGGCTTGTAACACGTCTTGTAGACGGGCTTGTAGCACACCTGCTCATGCCGTTCGATGACGGGTTCGTAGCGGACGGTGCTGGTGACCACGGCCGGGGCACATTGCTCAGGCGTCACGCAGGGTGCCGGGTAGCGACAGAGGCCGCAGTGCCCGGCACTGGCCCGCTCCGCAAAACCTGCCAGCCCGCCCAGTGCGAGCAGCCATACCCCAATATGCGTCCTCATGCTGTTTCCCCCGTGGGGTCCATCTCGGGTGCGACGTCAAGAACGGTGCCTCCGCCCGGTGCGCGGACGGCCACATGAACTTTGCCTGATTACCCGGGCTGACAACAGGCAGCTTCGACGCTTCATGATGAGGAAACTCGGTCGGCGGCTGCTTCAGCCCGAACGAGTCATGGGACCGCCGTTCTCCGTGTGCCGGGTGGAATTCGCACACACGATGCGTTCCATACATCCGGACTTCGCACGAGGTGTCTGATATGCTGAAGGCATGGCCACGGCACCGATTCTCGATCGCGAAGAGTATGTCGAGCAGGCGTATCTCTTTCGCATGTTCCGCGAGCGCATGGTCGAGAACATGCCTGCGCAGGACGTGCTTGCGCGGGCTCACGACGAGGTGCTCAGCAGCACGCGCTTGCCCTATGCTGTGCAGTTCCTGGCCACCGAGATGAAGCACACAGGCTTGCTTGCCGATGGCTTCGCCCGTTTACCGCACTACTTCACGCCGTATCAGACGTTTGTGGTTCGCCAGGCCGAGCAGGAACAATCACGCTTCCCGATGCAGACGGCTCTGGTCGTGCTCGAACGCGAAGCAGCCTACAAGGCCGGCACACCCACGCGGCCGGGGTTGTTCGTGTACCAGTTCGAAGCGATTGCCCGCAACCGCCTCGGCTACATCGAAGGCATTGGTGCGATGGCACAGGACCCGCACTATGACGCAGACTGGAGTGCGTACATCGAAGGTGTGCGCCGGCAAGTCGGCGTCATTGACTTCGGCGACATCGTCTACCTTCGCTCGGAACTGTACGTGAAGGAGCAACGACTCAAGAAGCCACAGTACGAGCCGCCCGTTCCCACGATGTTTGGCGAGAAGGAAGGCAAGATCGCTCGCGCCAGTCGAGGCCGCGATCCGCTATACCTCTTCGCGGCACTGCAGCGACAACTCGGTTACCCCGAGGTGCCGAAGTACCGTCCACGCGACGATCAGAGTGTGAAACTCGAGGTGATTCAGACGAAACTACGCGAACTCGAGAACCGCCTGCGGCTCGCCGAGAGCGAATTGCGTGGTAACATCGACCTGAGCCAGTTTGGTAAACCGGACTTGTTGAAGGATGATGACGACGGGGTGTAACCGAATTGACTTGGGCTATTGAATTCCTCCGCAGGGGCTTGGTCCTGCAGTGCGGAATTCGGAGTGCGGGTTAAATAGACCAGTAAACCGCCGCAATTGACCTCGTACCACCCCCAGAGAGAATGGTTGCACCCTGACGACGACGTGTGATGCGCAGTGCGGAAACGCGCCCGCCGCTCGAAGCGGGCGATCAGGTTGTTCAGAATCCCGGGATGCCGCCACCGACAGGCCCCATGCCACCGGGGCTGCCGAATCCTCCAGGTCCGAACTGTCCGGGGCTCGGTGGTGGAGGCAGATCGTAAAGTTCCGTCTGAACGCGGATCAACTCCTCGCGTGTCGGCTTGCCGCCATCCCGGAGCGCCACCGCGAACTTGCGGGCATCGACGCACCAGGGTGCCTTCTCGTCGATCTCGCCGAGTTTGTCGAGGTACTCCAGGAGTTTATCGACACTTCCCTTGGCCCCGTCCTTCTCGGCCCCGAGCAGGGCGGCTTCGGCTTTCGCCAGTGCCAGCAGGCATTCCGCGCGGAAGGCGGGGTCGTTCTTGAATTCCTCTGCGAGCTTTTCGAGTTCGCTCTTGGCTTCCTCGATGTTCTTGACCGCGGCGTTGTTACCGCCGAGGGCTGGCCGTCCCAGAGATTCGATTCCGTCTGGCCCCAACTTCAGACGTGCCAGGTGCAGGCGAGCAATGCGAGCCACGGACGAGTTCGGATAGTTTGTGGTGATTTCTTCGAGTTGCTTGACGCTGCCAGCCTTCTCCAGGGCGAACCACTTGGCGGAGTCCGCGGTGCGGCCCGTGCTGGAGAGATAAAGGTACAATCCCAGGGCAGCGGACAAGACCAGGCCGATGGCCATGAACTTATAGCCGATGAGCTTGCCGCCGATGAAGTCATGCCACACGCTGCTCATCTGCGTGGCGAGCGGATTCGGCTCCACCTTAGGAGTGGGTGCCGGAACCACGGGTGCCGCGGGAGCGGGGGGCGTGGGTGGCTGCTGTTCAGTGCTCATTCGCGGCTCCGGGGCGGCCGAACGCCTAACTGGCAGCGCGGCACGACAATCTCAACCGGCACATCCGTTACAACCGGCCGATAGTCAAGATGATAGAAATCGCACGGGAAGCGGTCAACGGCACGGGAATCATTCACACGGCCTTCGAGACACCGGACGGCCCACTACAATAGATGAACGGCGTGACTGCATCGCCTTCGCCACAGGAGCCAGCATGGTACTCGGACGGTTTTTCGGCAGAATCAAGAAGGGATTGGCCAAGACGGCCGGCGTCTTCGGCGGTGTATTCGATCTGCTCCGCGGCAAGGGAAAGGTTGATGAAGCCTTTCTCAGTGAGCTCGAAAAGCGGCTCTATCTCGCCGATGTTGGCACCCAGGCCACGGCCGTGATCGTCGACCGAGTTCGACAAGGATTCCGCGACAAGGAAATCAGCGGCGAGGTGCTCGAGTTCGTGAAGAACGAACTGCGTGAACTTCTGGCCGGGCCCACCGACGGGCTGACCTATGCCACCAGCGGGCCCACCGTGGTGATGATTGCGGGCGTGAATGGTTCGGGGAAGACCACATCGATTGCCAAGCTCGCAAACCGCCTCCAGACTGATGGCAAGAAGGTCGCTGTGGCTGCGTGCGACACCTTTCGCGCCGCGGCGGTGGAACAGCTCACCGTCTGGGCCGGCCGCATCGGTTGCGACATTATCAAGCAGAAGCAGGACTCGGACCCGGCCGCCGTGGCTCATGACGCTTGCGAGGCGGCCAAGGCCCGCAAGTACGACGTGCTCATCGTGGACACCGCCGGCCGCTTGCACACGCAGACACACCTCATGCGTGAACTGGAGAAGATCAACAAGGTGGTGATGCGACAGATCCCCGGCGCACCACACGAAGTGCTCATGGTTTTAGATGCCACCACTGGGCAAAACGCGCTGGTGCAGGCCGAGCAATTCAGCAGGGCCGTGAAGTGCACGGGCATCATCCTTTCCAAGCTGGATGGCAGCGCCAAAGGTGGTGCGATCTTCGCCATCAAGCAAAAGCTGAATCTTCCTGTGAAGTACGTCGGCGTCGGCGAACAAATCGACGACATGGAAGCCTTCGATCCCGATAGCTTCGTTCAGGCACTGTTCGAGAAAGAATGAGGCGAACGCATGTACTCGCTTCTGGCCCTGAGCTTGTTTGCGGCTGCCGAGCCAGCTGGATTCACTGCTGTGGGAAGTGAAGGTAAACGAGTCGTCGGTAAACTGGTGCGGCTCGATCCGGACGGTTCCGCAGTGCTGGCCACGCAGGGCGGTGATATCCCGGTTCGCGAGCTTTTGAGCCTTCAACGTGTGGGTGTGCCACGACCGGCGTTGCCACGCGGAGCCCAGCTCCTCACAACCACGGGCGACCGCATTCCGGGATCGGTGCGAAACGCGGACGGGCGAACGCTCTCGTTTCGCCCCACCCTGCTAAACCTGAACTGGCCGGTGCCGCTCTCGGCGGTCTCCGTCGTGTGGCTGAGTCGACCGCCTGTCGACACACCAGTCGATCCTGCTCGCTATTCCTGGTACCCCGAGGCGAAGCGTGGCGATGTGCTCTATTTCCGCAATGGCGACCTAGCAAACGGCACCCTGACGAGCATCGACGCGGACGTGCATTTGAAGCCCGATCGGGGCGCCGAACGCGTGTTCGATTTGAGTGAGCCACTGGCTATCGCGCTCGATCCCTCACTGGCACGCAAACGCAAGCCCACCAGCCCCTATTCGCACCTCGTGCTTGGTGACGGTACACGTCTCGAACTTACCTCGACCAGCTGCGATGGCACGACCTTCACCGGCAAGACACTGTTCGGCCTGGCCGTCGCCGTGCCAGTCGAGGAACTCGTGTCACTCGATGTTTATCAGGGCAGGGTAGTTTACCTGTCGGACCTCAAGCCCAGCCGCGTGGTGAAGGCGAGCTTTCTGAGTGTGGACTGGCCGTGGACCGCGGACCGCACAGTACACGGTGC
Organism: Gemmataceae bacterium; assembly: GCA_041750275.1. GTDB lineage: Bacteria > Planctomycetota > Planctomycetia > Gemmatales > Gemmataceae > JBGSZR01. The sequence goes on along the minus strand of JBGSZR010000065.1, from coordinate 6,772 downwards.
CGAGCTGCGGTTGAAGACGCCAGCAGGAGTCGAGACGTTCGATAAGGGGCTCGGCACGCATCCGAAAACGGCGATCACCTTCTCCCTGGACGGCAAGTACCGCTGTTTTGAAGCCAGGGTCGGGCTGGATGCCGCCAGCGGTCGGGGGGGTAGTGCAAAGGTTCGTATCGAGTTCGATGGCAAGGATGTCACTCCGCCAGACTTGCAGGCAGCACTCGGAATGCAGTCCGTGCCTGTGCTTTTGGATGTGACGAAGACCAGGGAACTCACGTTGGTTGTCGACTATGGACCCGGCGGCGATGTGCGGGCGGATGTGAACTGGGGTGGTGCTCGTGTGGTGGAATAACGAAAGAGCCCGCCGATGCGGCGGGCTCCGTTTGAATGCGAATCTAGTGAGAGCTTAGCGCTTCGAGAACTGCGTCCCGCGGCGGGCACCCCGCAAGCCGTACTTCTTGCGTTCCTTCATGCGAGCGTCACGAGTCAGGTACCCGGAGTCACGCAGCTTCTTGATCATCCCCGTGGCGGCCTCGACCGGATCGAGCGGAGCCGCTTCCTCGGCCGGCTTGGCTGCACCCGGACTAGCAGGAATCAGGCCTGGTGCCTTCGGGGCGGCCTTGGGTTGTGGAATCGAGGGAGCCTTTGCACGTTCGCGAGCCCGCTTCTCGTCCATGTAGGCCTTCACCACGGTCGTCTGGTTGAAGACGTGCCGCTTTTGCTCATCAGCCGGGCTGAACATCGTCTTGATGGCACGGGCCACACCCTGGCAGCAGGCTCCGGCCTGGCCCGTGATGCCGCCGCCAGATGTCTGAATGATGACGTCGAGGCGGTTCATCTGATCCGTGACGCGGAGTGGCCCCAATACGGCACCGCGATCCTTCTCCTCGGTGAAATACTCATCGAGAGAGCGATCATTGATGGTGATCGAGCCCTTGCCCTCGGTAATGCGGACACGAGCGACGGCGCTTTTACGCCGGCCGGTTCCGATGTAGTAGGTCGTGGGCTGCTTCGGCGCTTTCGCGGCTTTCTTCTCGGCCATTGCCTCTATCCCCGGCACAGTGTGCGCTACTGGTTCGGTGAGTCAGGTGATTTCGGGCACGTCGCACGCACCCGAAGTGGAGTGATTACTTTAACTTGAGTTCTTGCGGCTGCTGGGCCTGATGCGGGTGCTGGTTGCCAGCATAGATCTTCAGTTTCGTGGCCTGCTGATAACCAAGCGGTCCCTTCGGCAACATCCGCTTCACGGCCCGTCGAAGGATCTCTTCCGGCTTCTTCGCCAGCATCTCGCGGGCAGAAGTGATTCGCTGACCACCCGCATAGTGCGTGTAGTCCTGGTATTCCTTCTTGTCCCACTTGGTGCCGGTGAAGTGAACCTTCTCGGCATTGATCACGACGATGAAATCGCCGGTGTCGCAGTGGAACGTGAAGTCAGGCTTGTGCTTGCCGCGAAGCACATTGGCAATCATGACCGCCAGCCGGCCGACCACGAGGTCCGTGGCGTCGATGACGTACCACTGTTGCTTCGCCGTCTCCCGATTTGTCATCGTCGTGGACATGGGTCAATCCGCTCGCTCAGTCATGTGTACAGGGTCCGGAGAATCCGGAAGACAGTCATCCTACGTTGGTGTCCAGACCCGTCAAGCCCGACGCGGCGAAAGCTTTTGCTTCGCCGGTCGAATTGCCCTATACAGTATTCCCACCACAGGAGAGAAACCGATGAGTGTCCCCAGCGTCTATGGCAATGTTCGCCATCCGTACGGTTTGCCCGCGGGCACCGTTCGTGGCTTCATGTCGGTGTTAATCTGTTCGTTCTTCTGGATCACACTTCTCTTGCCCGAGGAGCACGGCTTCACCGCCCCACTCGGCCATTTTGTGCTGTTTTTCCTGGTGTTTTCGTCGTTTGTCTCACATCCCGTGCAGGACATCAAGTCGCCCTTCTTGCCCTGGTTGATGCGTGTGATCTTCGTCGGTGGCAGCATCGCTGTCATGGTCTACACCCTCATCTACCATCCCGACCGCATCTACGAGCGGCTCACACCTTCACCCGAGGATATCAAGAGCTGGCCTGTGCTCTGCGGCGTGATGATTATTGGCTTCGCCCTGGGTCTTTTTTCGCGAAGTTTGCTCGGTCGCGATAACGAAATGTTTCAAACTCTTCGCGGCTGGGTCGGCGTGATCGCCATGCTGCTGCTCATCTCAGAAACCGTATTCCAGTTCGCCATCCGCCCGAGCCTCAGCACACCGCCAGACGATGAAACGATGAAGGTGTGGGAAAGCACAATCATCGCCTTCGTCAGTGCTTACTTTGGCACGCGGTCGTAGCGGGTACGTGTGCGATCGTTATTGCTGCGGCCATCGCTTCACGCTCTGGTGAGGCGATGGCCTTTTTTGTGGCTTTCGCATGCAGGAGCAGCCAGGCGGTCGGGGCCACGACGAGGAGCGTGCCCACGAGGGTGATCGCATTCACTTCGCGATGCCAGAGCCACGCATCGAGAATCAGGGCGAAGACGATCTGGGTGAGCCCGACCACGGACACCTTCGCGGGTGAACCCGATCCGAAGGCGAGCGTGAGAAAGAGTTGCCCCACGAGTGCCGTCAGGCCCATGCCGAGGAGTGCCAGCGGAATCCAGCGGTCGAACGTGTGTGACAGTGGCACATGCTTGGGGCCCAGTGCGTATGCACCGAGGCAGACGAAAGTGGCCACGGTGGAGAAGTGCACGACAATGGCCCACGGATCGATCTTCGAGAGCGAATGCAATCCCAGCATGGCAATCGCCGTGAAGAGTGCCGCGGCGAGTGCACTGAATACGCCAAGGTTGCCTGCTTCCAGGTGGGGTTGTTCGACGAGGAGCACACCCACGATGCCGACGAGTATTGCCAGCCACATTTTGAGCCCGGGCGCCCGGCGATAAAGTGGCCACGAGAGCACCGCGACCCAGAGCGGGAAGGTATTGGTGAGCGTTAGCACATCGGCCGTGGGCAGCCGGCTAAAGGCGAAAAAGGTGCAGATCATGCTGCAACTCCCCGCGAGGCTTCGCACCCACAACCGCCACGGCCAGAAGGCGAAGCGAGCCCCGGATGCCCAGGTGAGTACGGCCGCGAAGATGGCCACGAGCGCCCCGCGGAATACTGCCACGGTCTGCCAGTCGCACTGGCGGGTCAGCACGAATGCAAGCTCCGCCATCAGTGTGAACGAGAAGCTGCCAGACAGCATGAACAGATAAGGGCGGGCATCAGGGTGAGTCATGCCGGCATTCTAGGAAAGAGGGTGATGCCAGAAGCCAGAGGCGGGCATGGGCCGGTTTCTGGGTTGCGGCGTTCCCCAATACAATTACCTGATACAATGCTGCACAGAATACCAATGGATTAGATAGAATTTACCATGACACTGCCCGATGATGAGAAGCCTTCCAGCTCCTCCAGTTCCGATGAAATCAATCGGCTCTGGCAGCATGGCATGCATGAGGAACGGCTCTTTCACGATCGCTTGAACTACTTCAGCGCGATGCAAATAGGATTGTTAGGTGTCTTTGCAATCCTGTATCACAAGGAACCGGCCGTTGGCGTGTTTCTACCTGTCACGTCCGTTTCGCTCGCATTCACCTTGTTATGGTTTGGCATCCAGCGGCGACACTGGCGTTATTGCGTGCATGTGAATGAGCGAGTGAAGCAGTTGGTGCCGGATTATCGGCAAACGGTGGCATCATTCGCAGGTCCTGGCCGGACTGATGGGCTCTCCATCACACGACCGCTCGCCTTTGCTGTGCCTGCCCTGTTCGCCGCCACCTGGGTCGCATTTATTATCTGGATCCTGGTGCGCGGTCGCTAGCGTTAGTCGCATCTCGTGATAATATTTCCCGTCGCGGGACTTGATGGTTAAACTGAAGAGTAGGGGAGAATGTGCATGAACACGAACCAGTCTAACTTTCCATTTGCGATCGAATGGACCAACTTCGCAAGACGAATCGGGATATATGAGGCGAGCAGGAAATCGCCCTCAACCTGATCCGTGAAACTCGAATGTCCTTATGAGATACGTCCTGCGAAAACAGTGTCGCATTAATATTGCATCTAGTTGGCACTCGCCTAAATGACGGGTTGTGAATTGATCAGTGCGGATCATCAGTTTGTGCGCGGCTTGAGGACACCTTTTCCATTTTTGCTTCCTCTGATCGCTGTGTCGTGAGCATGAGTGCGGCGAAACGGGCTCAAACAACCCTTTGAGGAGTTTATTCGTGTATCCATCGGGAATGTGGGATGGGTTCTGGCAACAGGAAGGATGGGGTCGGCAATCAATGACCGCCTTTCGACTTGCCTTTCGAGAGGGTGAAGTGACAGGTGAAGGGCGCGACATTATCGGCCCCTTCGCCTTCAGCGGTGTGTGTGATGTGCAAACCGGGGCGATTATCCTCACGAAGCAGTATCGAGATCGCCACCGCGTGATCTATCACGGCAAGCCGGATGGCGAAGGTTGCATCGCCGGCACCTGGAGCATTGGGGAAGCACACACAGGGCCTTTTCTCATGCGGCCAGTGCTACGGCGGCTCAGAGGTGACGAACCGATTCACGAAATCATGTAGATGTACGGTGCTTCTCATCGCATGGAGTCATCTCCGCGAAGTGGCAAAGATTTGTTGTTCTGCAGCTCGTTCACGATGGTAAGAACGGATCGCCTGCAGGCCCATCGCTATGAGGAAGAATGAGAAGAGAGCCACTATCCACCAGTGCGACGTGAGGTAGCGGTCGATCCCACTCCCGTGCAATGTTCGCACGGATGCTCCAAGTCCGGCCACAAGCCCAACAGAGGCCAGACCCAGCAATCCCTGTCCGATCAGGCCAATTCCGAAGTAGAGTTTGGCAATGTGGTGTGGTCGAATCAGGAAGATCAGGCCGCATAACAGCAAATACGCGGCCAGCAACAGCATCACGAACCCGGGTTGCTCGGCTGGTTTGAAGCCGCTGAGTTGACCACTGGCATCATCAACACGCTCGAAGAGTGCCAGCACGGCCAGGAACGCCCCTCCAACCATCACCTCGAAGCTTTGCCAACGCTCGCTGGCAGAAAGTGAGCCTGTGCCCTGCAGCAAACGCTCATTCAACTGCTGTGCTCGGTTTCGATTGAAACGAAGCCAGATCAGCACGCCAACCAGTGAGGCGAGCATCAGAAACGCGGCTGCAAGGACGTACACCATAGTGTTGGTTCTCGTGCGAGTGCGTGAACCGCATCACAATATGGCGATACGTGGCTGAATCCACGAGAAAACTCGATTCTGAAGTTGAACAGTGCCCGCACGAGCACCGTTCGCCTGATTTCTGGGACCGGATCGTGCCCTCGCGGGCACCGCTCCACCGGTTGCATGTTATCGAACGCGAGCCTTGAACTTCACCATGCCGCTCTGGCCGGGAAGCAGGGTCCCAGGGATCTCCCAGCGAAGCACCACGGAACCCGCCTCGTTCTCGATGGCGGAGAAGTTGGCTGCGCGATCGGTTTGTTGAGTGCCTGTGAGATAAGCCAACCGGCCACTGAGGCTGTCACTCACGACGAGGTCCGTGATTGGCTTCGCACCGGTGTTCATGTACTTGATGGTGAAGGTCACCGTCTCGCCTGCGGGCACGGGGCCGGCCGGATCGACCGACTTGGTGACCGTGAGGGGCACACCCGGATAGGCGGTGATTTCTTCCGGTTCCACAACCACACCGACGATCTTGATGCCTGTGACCTGAGCATGCACGACCGGGCGATTGGTGCCGATGAAAAAGGACGTGCCAACCTTGCCGACATACGCCATGGGTCGGGTGCGGCCATCGAGTTCGGTGGGCCTGGTGCGGGCGACCTCGGCCATGGGGGCACGAAGTTCGTGATAACTGGCCGGGCCCGTTGCCCCGCTGTTGGCGATGACTCCAATGGGAACGAACACACCAATCGGGGCGAGTTCCGAGCGCTGCACCATGAAGCGCGGCGAACAGAGGCAGACGATGTTCGAGGTGGTGACGCTGCGTTTGCCGCCGATGGAGAATTCAACACCGACATCGGTGGGATCGAGGCCGCCGAGTTGGTTGTTGCGGCCGATGCCGAGATCGGCCCCCTTGTCGCCACCGTCGATAAAGCACTCGCCAACCGGCAGTTTCGGGCCCAGGATCGGATCGAAGAGCGGGCAGGCGAAGAACGGGAACACTGGCGGTGCGAGGGGCGACTTCAAATACTTCTCGCCGGGCAGGAGCACAGTACCATCAATCGCGGTGGCCGCAAGCAACTGCGGTTCCGGCTTCTTCGCACCAAGTCGCACGATCGCCACGAGTCGGCCGTTCTCCAGCGCAGCCTTGATAGCCTGGTCTTCGGTGTCATTCGGGAACTCCACCGGAGCATCCGGCTTCACATCCGCGGCGAGTGCCTTCTCGGGATTCTCCAGATAGAAGACTTTTGTGATCACGGTGCCATTGAAGGCGCGCTCGATGTCCGCAGCGGAGAACACAAGTGGAATGGGGTAATCCCAGTACTTCATCCCCTGCTTGGGCACAAGCGTGCTGCGAACCTCGATCTCCGGATAGAGCGACTGGCCCGGATGATAAGGGAGGTTGGTGAGTTCGAGGCGGTAGATGTAGCCAGGGCGGAAGCCGATCACGCTGGGCGTATCGTACATCCGGGCGATGGTGGTGCCGGGAAAGGCGGCCACACGCACGCCCGCGGGAGCGATCACCTTTGCAGGCAGTAGTGGCGCCGGTGCCAGATTCGGGATGCACGGCGGCATGTCCATCGTCCGCCGGGGCATGGCGG